>CAYUJD010000080.1:0-5801 GCA_964444975.1 uncultured Chitinophaga sp.
TTCTTTTTTACTTTTATTCGCCTGTCTGTATCTTGCGATTCATATCACTTCTATTTAGCGTCCCTTGCGACGCTCCGTTTATCTTTTATAATTCACTTCATCAATTTTCACCACATAGAATCACAGGAACATAGAACAACATAGGAAGATCTATATGAACCTATGTTTCTATTGTGTCTATATAGTTCATTTTTTTTCTTACTATTTCCACAAATACAAAAACACCACCGCCAGCGCCACCACTCCACCGAAAAAATAAATGGCATAACTCTGCACTTTGCCAGACTGTATTCCTTTAACCCATCCTGCAACGGTTGCCGTAGCATTGGCCATTCCGTTCATCAGCCCGTCCACCATGTTCCGGTCAATCCACGCTGCCGGCCGGCCGATGAGGTTGAAAATTATTTTTTTGGTGATGAAGAGATAAATTTCATCCACATAAAATTTCCTGTATGCCGCTTTGTACAATCCGCCCAGTGATTGTGATACCTTTTGCGGCCGGTTGCTTTCATTGAAATACATCCATGCGGCAATCAAAATACCGGCAACACCAATAGTAACCGGGGCAATGGAAAACGTAATATCAAAATGGGATTCAAGAATTTTTTTATCTGATGAAATATATTCACCAAACGGAATAAGGCCGGCAAACAACGAACAAGCGGCAAGAATTATCAACGGCATTTTCATGGCGAACGGAGTTTTGTGATGGGGGACCTCACCCCAACCCCTCTCCAAAGGAGAGGGGCTTTTGTCCCTCCGGAAAATAGAGAAGTATAACCGGAACATATAAAATGCGGTAAGACCCGAAGTGAACAAAGCCACAGCATAAACCAATTTATTGGAATGCCATGCAGCCAATAAAATTTCTTCCTTGCTGAAGAAGCCTGCGAATGGGGGAACACCAGCAATAGCCAAACAAGCAATCAGAAATGTCCAATTGGCAACCGGCAAATATATTCTCAGTCCGCCCATATCCTTCATTTCATTGCTGTGAATAAAATGAATGACTACGCCGGCCCCGAGGAACAATAATGACTTGAAAAATGCGTGAGTGAAAAGATGAAACATGGAAGCAGTATAACCCAACCCGCTTTCACCACCATAGCCCGATACGCCGAGCGCAAACATCATGTATCCAATCTGCGACATCGTAGAATAGGCAAGCACTCTTTTGATGTCCGTTTGCGTACAGGCAATGATGGCTGCAAGAAAGGCGGAAATAATTCCTGCAAATGTCACAATGCTCAATGCCGCCTGTGTGAGAGTAAACAGGGGAAACAATCTTGCGACAAGATACACTCCGGCTACCACCATTGTTGCTGCGTGTATTAATGCTGAAACGGGAGTGGGGCCTTCCATGGCATCGGGCAGCCAGATGTGCAGGGGAAACATGGCCGATTTGCCGGCGCCGCCCATGAACACCAGCGTCAGTCCCCAGGTGAGTGCACTGACACCAGCAAATGATGCAGTAGTGACAGCAAGAAACTGCGGTGATTGTTGTGTAGTCAGCCGTTCTATCAGCGTATTAAAATCAAGAGTGCCGCCATAAAATGCAAGAACCAGGATGCCGACAAGAAAACCGAGGTCGGCAAAACGGGTAACGACAAAAGCTTTTTTGGAAGCTGCAACTGCAGATGGTTTGTCGTAGTAATAGCCAATCAGCAGGAACGAAGACACACCCACCAGTTCCCAGAAAATATAAATCTGGAAAAGATTGGATGAAATGACAAGACCGAGCATAGAAAAAGTGAAAAGGGCAAGAAAAGAGAAATAAGTTGGGAATCTTTCTTCACCTTTCATATAACCCAGGCTGTAAATATGCACCATCAACGAAACAAAAGTGACCACCACCAGCATCATCACCGATATCGGGTCGAGGATGATGCCCATATCAATGCTAACGCTTTCAGAAAATGAAAGCCAGGTATATTTTACAGCCGTGATGGTTTGATAGGTATCGCCGGTTCTGCCATCAACAAAGAAATAGTTATAAGCTGTATAAAATGCCAGTACAGTGGATACAAGTAAAAAGCCGGTTCCGATAAGACCGGAAGATTTTTTCAAATATCTTCTGCCAAACAAACCCAGCAGCACAAAGGCTGCGAGGGGCAGCAGGGGAATAAGGGTGATGTAAGACGAATAGGTCATGTTAATTTTTAAATGGTCAATGCTTAATGCTTCAGGCGTTAGCTGCCGGTCCCTTCTTTCCTTCGCCAGGCTCAGGATGGGAAGGGAGACCCAAACTCACAATTTTAATCATCATTTACCAGCTGCTTCACTTTTCATTAGCCTCTACAAAAACCGGCCGTGCACTCCGGCAAACTCCTTTAGGGGGTTTGGGGGTTACCACTTCATCTCTTCTGCAGTCTCCACATCAATCGAACGGTGACTGCGGTAAAGATTGATGATTATCGCAATGGCCACTGCTGCTTCTGCCGCCGCAATCGTAATGATGAATATGGTGAAAAAGATGCCGTCAAGTTTTTCGGGGTACAGGTATTTGTTGAACACCACAAAGTTGATGTTCACGCTGTTCAGGATAAGTTCAATGGCCATCAGCATCGTAATCATGTTGCGGCGGGTAAACAGGCCGTACATGCCGATGAAGAACAGCGCCGTGCTTACAAACAGGATGTGTGATATTGGTATATTTCCCATATTATTCCACTAATTCCTTTTCTTTTATATTTTCTAACTCAGATGATCCGGAATTTTCTGCTTTTCCCTTTGATGAAGCTGTGGGGGCTTTAAGCGCAATCACAATACAACCTACCATGGCCGCCAGCAACAGTATGCTTACTACTTCAAAGGGCAGGGCAAAACCATGCTCCCCTGTCTCCAGCATCCGGCTGCCGATTTTGTGTACACTCCAGCTAAAAGGTTTGTCGCCGGCCTTGAAACCATATTCATAAATCAGTAAATAAGTAAGTGCAAAACCAAACAGCACAGCAAGGATGGAAGCGACGGTTCTTGTGATCGGCGCTTTGGGCATTTCCTTGGCTGATTGCTGCGTAAGAAAAATGGAAAAAATAATCAGCACCACAATGCCGCCTACATACACCACTATCTGCACGGCAGCGATGAATTCCACTTCCATCCAGAAAAACAGGGCCGCTATGCCGATCAATGAAAACAACAGCCAGATGGCCGAACGGAAAATCTTTCTTGTAGTGACGGAAAGTACAGCTGTACCTAAAATAAAGGCAGCGATGATGTAGAATATGATTTGTGATGCGGTCATACCTCAGCTCCCGGTCTCCTCTCCGCCACCGGCGGAGAGGAGAGGCCGGGTTTTAGTTTATTATTTTGGCTTTCGCAATTATGCATTTCAGCATTCTTTGTTCTTTTCAACTTTATCAAACACCCCTGTTTCAAATTGTATTTTCAAATAAGCTGCCCTTGTGCGTCGGGAAGCCTCCTTTAGGGGGTTGGGGTTATTCCACCCCTTCCCTTATTTTACTTCCCGGCTTATTCAAAATTTTCGTCAGCTGGCTTCTGTCGGTTACACTGTGTTCAAAAGTCTGCGCCATCTTGATTGCATTGGTTGGGCAGGCTTCGATGCACAGGTTGCAAAACGTACAGAGCTCCAGGTGATATACAAATTTGTCAATCGCTTTTTTCTTTTTGCCGTCGGGGGTAATGTCAAATCTGGTGATGATTTTGATGCTGCCGTTGGGGCAGGCCAGCTCGCAGGCCGTGCAGCCGGTGCAGGCATGCTCGTTTTTTTCATCATGCGGCATCACTACTTCGCCGCGGAACCGTTCGGGCAATACCAGCGTATCGCGGTTATCGGGGTACTCCTCGGTGATTTTTGTTTTGCGGTGGCGCAGAGCATAACTGCCTGTTACCTTCATGCCGGTGAGGAGCGAGGTGAAACCACGCCAAACGTCTTTGATATAACTCGTCAATCCCCCTGAAGGAGGAGTGGAGGAAGATTCACTATGATTTATTCTTTCGCTCATTTATTTATATTGTCTTTTTCATTAAATGAAAAGACGAATAGAATTGTGCAGCACAAGAGTGCGACGCAACAGAAGCTCAATCAGGGAACTTCAGCCGACACACCAAAATAAAATTTCAATCAAAAGAACTTTTTAAAACCAATCAGCTTTTTTTCAATAAGCAGGCTTTGTGTATTGGCAAGCCCCCTTTAGGGGGTTTGGGGGGGGGTTACAAATGCCACCCCATGATTGCCACCAGTGTTACCAATAATAAATTCACCATGCTTATCGGCAACAGGTATTTCCATTCCAGGTTCAGCAACTGGTCAATGCGCAGCCGCGGGAAGGTCCAGCGAAACCACATGATGACAAAAATCAAAAAGAATGTTTTGCCAAAGAACCAGGCGCTCGACGGAATGTAATCCATGATTTCATTGAACCGTGTACCGGTGCCGAAATGCAACGGCTGCCATCCGCCGAGAAACAGTGTGGCGCCGATGGCGCATACAATAAATATGTTGGCGTATTCGGCAAGAAAGAACAGTGCGAACTTCATTCCCGAATATTCTGTATGAAAACCGGCCGTGAGTTCCGACTCTGCTTCGGCCAGGTCAAACGGGGCACGGTTGGTTTCGGCTGTTACCGCAATCATGAAAATGATAAAGGCAATCCACACCGGCAGGTGCCCTTTGAAAATCCACCAGCCGTCGGCCTGCGAACTGATGATGGTTGACAGCCGCAAGTCGCCGGCAAGTATCACGATGGCCAGGATAGAAAAACCGGCCGAGAGCTCATAACTCACAATCTGTGCGCCGCTGCGCATGGCGCCGAGCAATGAATATTTATTGTTGCTGGCCCAGCCGGCCATCAGTATGCCGATGACTGACACTGACGACACCGCAGCAATAAACAGCACACCGATATTGATATCCCAGATTTGTAATCCTTTTGCAAACATCAGCGGCGCCATCACTACCATCGCAATAATCATTACAATAAACGGCGCCAGGTTGAACAGAAATTTATCGGCGCCTTCCGGCGTCATGCCTTCTTTCACCATCAGCTTCAGTGTGTCGGCCACAGTTTGAAACATGCCGCCCGGCCCTACCCGGTTGGGCCCGAGGCGCAGTTGCATCCACGCCGACACTTTGCGCTCCATCATGATGAGCACCAGCCCCAGCATGGCAAACAGCCCGATGATGAGCACTCCTGCAATCACAAACTCAATCAGCATGGGCCATGGTGCGCTGAAGGAGTCATTCAGCCATTGGTGAATATTGTTTGCTATGGTCTCGAATGAAGGCAAGTTGTTTGTTTATGGGTTATCGTTTTTAGTTTTTTGTTAGTCAGCTTTCGGTTCCCTGATGGGGCTTTCGTTGCGTCGCACTCTTGTACGTCCGGTAATTCTATTCGGCAATTCGCCTCATCCCTCTTATCCCATTTCCTTACGAGAAGGGACGTAAATGCAACTCTTTAATGAGCTAATCAACTACCACATCAGCCAGGAATCTTTAATCAACATCAATTGAACATTCATTTTCCATTCTCTTGCCTCTCCCATCCTTTATTGAACCCCTCCGGTTTTTTTTCTCCGCTTTCATTTCGTACACCGGATTTCACCCGGGGCTGCTAACATTTGGGGTAAGGAAATTTTTAATTCCCAAAGAACTGTCTAATCTAAGTTCCTCTGCCGCGGCGGAGACAGGGGTTACCTGTCAATATCCGGTATCACCAAATCAATCATCGCCATTATCGCCACCAGGTCGCCAATTTTGCCGCCGCGGGCCATGGTGTCCAGTGCGCTCAGGTTGCTGAAGCCCGGCGAACGGAACTTGATGCGGTACGGCGTAGTGCCGC
>CAYUJD010000080.1:5901-17442 GCA_964444975.1 uncultured Chitinophaga sp.
CTCAGGTTGCTGAAGCCCGGCGAACGGAACTTGATGCGGTACGGCGTAGTGCCGCCTTCGCTTACGATATACACTCCAAACTCGCCCCTTGCTGTTTCCACCCGTGAATAAAATTCTCCCTTCGGCAACTTCAGCACAGCTTTTGTTTTGGCCACATAATCGCCTTCGGGAATATTGTCAATTAACTGCTCTACGATGGAAAGCGATTGCCTCATTTCTTGCATACGAACACGATATCGTGCAAGACAATCGCCCCCGGTTTCAATACATTCTTCAAACTGCAGCTTGCTGTACACTTCGTAGGGATACAGTTTCCTGATGTCGCAGCTCACACCGCTGCCTCTTGCTGTGGGCCCAGTGCAGCCGTACGAAATGGCATCTTCTTTTGACAAATAACCTATGCCTTTCACCCGGTTCTGAAAAATCACATTGCCGGTGAGCAGTTCATCGTATTCATCTATTTTCTTTTTGAAATGAATAATGAACGCTTTCACTATTCTTTGAAAATCCGGATGAAGGTCGGCCATTACACCGCCGGGTACCATATAGTTCATGGTAAGTCGTGTGCCGCAGGTTTCTTCAAAGATGTCGTTAATCATTTCTCTTTCGCGGAAAGCAAGAAAAAAAGGAGTGAGAGCGCCAATATCCATTGCCGCCGCACCCCACCACAATTGATGCGATGCAAGACGGGTCAATTCATCCATCAATACCCTGATAACTTGTGCTCTTGGCGGCACTTCAATCTGCAATCCTTTCTCCACACACAGGCAGCAGCCGTGGTTGTTGATGTGTGAAGAAAGATAATCCATCTTGCTGGTCACGTAAATGAACTGCCGGAACGTAAGGCTCTCGCACATTTTTTCTATCGAGCGGTGAATATAGCCGAGGTGCGGTTCCACTTTTTTAATCGTTTCACCATTTAGCGTAATCACCAGGTGCAGCACCCCATGCGTACTCGGGTGCTGCGGGCCCACGTTGATGACCATATCCACCCCCTCACCCCCTAAAAGGGGAATTTCAGAAGCCTCATTCAATATAGTAGTTTCTCTAAACATTCGGGTCGTCGAATAAGTGGGCCATGTGTACCGGCAAACCCCTTTAGGGGGCTTGGGAGGTTACAGTTTTATCATATTCACCGGGTCTTCAAAATCTTTCCGCATCGGATTCTTTCCTTCCCATCCGTCGGGCAAAATAAGCAAACGCAAATCAGGATGATGGAGAAAATTCACGCCAAACATTTCATACACTTCCCGCTCATGAAATTCTGCCGTTTTCCAGATATGCGATACGGTTTCTGTTTCAGGTTTGTTTCTGTCAAGCAGCACCTTCACCACCACCTGGTGACGATATTGGGTTGATTCCAGGTGGTACACCATCATAAGCTGTGTTTTCCAGTCAACACAGGTTTGGCAAAAGAGATAATCAAAATTCATTTCCGGATGTTTGCGGAGCGTTTTGGCAGCGGAAAGAAAATTTTCACTCGAGATAATTATATTTAAATATTCACCCCCTTCATCAAAGGATGCGGATGATAACAGTTCTGTAAGTTTTATTTTCAGCTCTTCTTTATTCATTTTTTTATGAGGCTGCTTTCATTTCGTTCCTTATTTGTTCCCTCGTCAACCCGCTTCTTATTTTTTGCTGCAAGGTCATTAAAGAATGTATCAGCGCTTCGGGCCGCGGCGGACAACCGGCCACATACACATCCACGGGAATCACATGGTCGGCGCCTTTTACCACTGAATAAGTGTTATAAAAAAACGGCCCGCCGCTGGTAGCGCAGGCGCCCATCGCAATCACATATTTCGGATCGGCCATCTGGTCGTACAGTCGTTTCAGCACCGGCGCCATTTTATTTACAATCGTGCCTGCGATGATGATGACATCCGCTTGCCGCGGCGTGGCTCTTGCCACTTCAAATCCAAAGCGGCTCCAGTCGTATTTAGCAGAAGCAGCGCTCATCATTTCTATGGCACAGCAACTGGTGCCGAAGACTAATGGCCACAGTGAATTGCTTCTGGCCCAATTGATCATATCATCCAGTTTGCTCATCAGCACACCGCCAGTAGGGGTAGAATGTACTTGCCCGGGAAACGCCGGCACACCGGAATGTTCGGCCCCCCAACCCCCCGAAGGGGGGATTTGAGAAGCATCACTGATTATGGTAGCATCTCTGAACATTTAATTACTTTGACACTTTGGTTTTGTGTGTTTGCTCATGTTCCCGCTTGGGGAAGATTCAGAGGGGCTGCTGGGCTTGTGCGTTGCCGAGCCCTCCCTTTGGGAGGGTTTGGGTGGGCTGTTACTGCCACTTCAACGCCCCTTTTTTATGCGCATATAAAAATCCCATGAACAGGATGAAAAAGAATATCACGATTTCTACCAACGCTATCCATCCAATACTCTTTACCACCACGGCCCACGGGTATAAAAAAATCAACTCGACATCAAAAATCAAAAAAATCAGTGCAAACAAATAATAACCCACATTGAACTGGATCCAGCTTGGCCCTCTTGTAGGTATTCCGCACTCGTAAGGCTCGCCTTTCTGCTGATTCTTCGTTGCTTTTAAAACTATTTTGGAGATGAGGATAGCAATGCCCGAAAAGGCAACTGCCGCAATTATTAACACAATCAGCGAAACTGCTCCCATAGAATTTCACGAATATAGCAAAGGTCGGATGAAATACCGACATGAAAGAAATCATCCCGGTACATGATTTCTATCCATACAATTCCTGGTGTATTGATTTTCTTTCATAACCCATTGCCTGGATTCTGTGCTTGGCTTCGTCAATCATGTTTTTCCAGCCGCAAATAAGAAAGGATGCCGGCTGCCGGCCGGCGCAGAGTTCTTCGTAGATGGCATGCACATAACCGGACCGGCCCTCCCATTTTTCCCTTGATAAAGTGGGGATATAATGATAGTTTTCGAGCTGGATATTTTTCAGTTCATCATAATAAAGTATGTCTTTTTGTGTACGGGTACCGAAAATGAGATAAATATTGCCGTGGGGTATGTGGTGGATTTTTAAATAATGCACCATGCTACGGAAAGGAGCCACACCTGTGCCGGTGCATATCATAAACAAATCTTTCTGAAGATATTCCTCCTTTAAAGTAAATACACCCAGCGGTCCACGCAGGGTGAGTTCGCTGCCAACATCTACCTGGTTAAATAAATAAGGAGTGCCCAGCCCGTCTTCCACCAGCACAATCACCAGTTCAAACACATTGGTGCCATCGGGCCAGCTGGCAATCGAATAACTTCTTAGCCGTTTATTGGGCTTTTCATGAATGGGCAGATCCAGCGTTACAAACTGCCCGGGTTTAAAATCAAATTGCTCCAGTTCGGGAATTTCAATGAAAAAACTGCGGGTATTAGGTGCTGAATCTTCAATACGGATTACTTTTCCTTTTAGCCAGGGTTGCAAAGCCATACAAAAAATATTTCTTCAGGATGCTAAACTAAGGTCAAATACAGGATGCGAAAAAATTTTCTTTAAAAAGCAAATAAAAAAACGGCCTCCCGGTTGTTACCGGGAAACCGCCTTTTGCCTGATGGCAAGCAATCGAACTTTTAAAAATAAAAAAAAATCCTGTAGCGGCAAATAATTTTCAGGGATGCACATCGGGCGGAAGCTCTTTTACTTTTTTTATCCCTGCATAATATTTTTTCTTTTTCCATGTATAGGCTATCACCAGCTCAAAGGTGGCAGCAAGCTTTTTCAGGTACCGCGAGGTAATGACTGAGTCTTTTGACATGCCGGACGGATAAACCAGCAGCACCTTATTTTGTGTGGCCGGCGCCAGGGTGATGGTATCATTTACCATGGACCCGGTATAAATTATTTTTTTTACCGGTAATGTGGTCACTGTTTCCGTTTTCAATTCACATCGCCGGCCGGCAATCCACAGCCCATCAATATTAATCGAATCGTTTTTTAGCAGCTCAATATAAAACCAGTAATTATAGGTTTGTTTTCGTTCTTCTCTTTGTTTATTCCCGGTTTCATCAGCCAATACCGGGAGAGTGCCGGGAATGCTTGCCTGTTTATAAGCATGAATTTTTTTCACCGGCCATTTTATTATGCTGAATCCTGCAAGTAAAACCATGCAGATGAAACAACCGGGTATTGTAAAGTGGGTCCTCATATAATAATGATGCCGGTGTGATTTTCTATGAAGCAAAGAAACTGTTAAGAAAAGACGCCGTGCAAAATCGGAACCATTACCGGATAAGTTTCTGGATATGCCGGTATTTCCTGTTATCGCTGTAAATGCTCAGCACATAGGCCCCTTTGGGCAGGTGGCTGATATCAATGCTACCGTCCTGGTAGCCGGCTTCGCGGCGGTAAATTTCCTGGCCCTGCATATTAAATACCTGTAATGATATTTTCCTCACATCCGGTTTGTTGCCTGTTCTGAACTGAACAATGGATTCTGACACGGTTGGAAAAACCAGACGGATAAAATTTTTATCGTTCAGCACCGGGTCATTCACCCCTGTAACCAGGTTGGGTGTACCGATTTGGGTATAATAAAGACCGTTACCGTGAGTGCCCACCAGCAATACGTTATCAACAGGCCGGTAGGCAAGTGAATTAATGACGGCAAAATTGAGGGTTGACACCGCTTCTCTCTGCCAGGTGGGATTTCCGTTTGCTGCCAGGGTAGTGCCCAGGTTTTCTACTGCAAACAAGCCAGCCGATGTGCCCACATAATATTCTGTAACGGCATTATTCGAAGCATCTTTTTTCACGGTAATCATACAACTGCGGGCCGAAATAAACCCGGAGGTGCTGGTGCCGGCAAGATTTCCTTCGGCAGTTTTCCATGTTGGTGTGGCGCTTTTGGCGTTGTTGGTCCATAAAATGTTAACTACATTATTAAAAGCTCCTGTTGTTTGATTGGTTCTGCCGTAATTGGTGATGACGACAAGAATTTCATTATCATTATTGGGGTTGACGGCAATATCCTGCACATTAAGCCCGGAAATATTAGCCACGGCTGCAGCAGGTGTGATTTCAACCGGCGCTGCCAGTATGCCGGCATTGCGTGGATCGTCAAGCCGGAAAATTCTGCCGTCTGTTGTTCCGAAATACATAGCATGGCTGCTGCCATAGTTTCCGCGGCTGAAAGCGATGGCACGGATGCCAATATTGGTGCCGTTGCTTACATTCACAGCATTACCCACCCCGGTGAGTTCAGTCCAGGTGGATGAGGTGACAGTGGAAGCAGAAGTGGTGCGAAACAGCCGGTTGAAGTTTACATAAAACAGATCCTCGGTATTGTCGGGGTTCAATTTGAAATTGGTTACAAATTCGCCAAACTCCGTAGTCGAGCCTGAAAAAGATGGAGTCAATCCTGAAGGGCGAATGTCGGTCGTTGAAAAAGAAGATTGTAATTGTCCGCGCCGGATGCCGCCAAGCTGGATACCACCATATAAATATTGCGTAGAGCCGTTTCGTTTTGAAATACCCACCGAAGCGCCATCACCACCTATTAGGCGGCGATGATTGTTGCTGTCTGCTGCTGCTGTGCCTGCCAGTCCTGTTTTATCCCTGAACTGCGTGCCATTGTCCTGTGCGCCGCCGGCAAAGTTATTGGCACTCGTTTCAGGATCAATTGTAACTCTGTAATATTGGAGTGTTTGATAATTATTCAGGTTGGTCCATGATACAGTGGATCCCGAAGCAGTAATATCGCTGGTCACCTGTATGCCTCCGTCATTGGCACAGATTACTTCGTTGGAATTAGAAGGATTGAAAACCAAATTATGAATATCCGGATGGCTGTTTGCATAAAAACTTAGTGTTGGTAACGTATTGCCATAACCCCCGATCCACGAAGTGGCGGCTGTGGATGCAAATCCATTGGTGGAGCGATACAGGCTGGTGCCGCCAAGCAACACAAAATTCGGGTCGTTTGGTTTTACGGTTATAAACATGTCATAGCCTGTTTGTATTGCAAAGGGATCGGTTGCTTCATGATTGCCAGCAGGAAAGTCAGGCAGATTAGCTGAAAGATTAGTCCAATTGAACCCGGCACTCATATCGAGCTTAAATAAGTCTGCTTCTTTATTAAAATCAGGGCTTGCATTGGAAAGACCGTTTTCATACAGTACATAAAGGATGTTTTCGTTGGAAGGCGCTAATGCCATTAATATTCGGCGGGTATCATAAAATCTGCCCGTTCCTATCTGTTCATAACTATAGGAATTGCCCCGCCATTCGCTTACAGAGTCAACACCCAGTGTGGAGCCCCCGGCTAACCTGGTGAAAGAGTTTAGGTCCCCTGTTGCAGACCGCCACACTCCCCTTAAAGCAAAATCGGTAGCGGCGCCTGTCATGGCCACATATACTTTCCCCGTAGCAGAAATAACCACATCACACTGGCCCGTAGCAGCAAATGCTGTAGAATCGCTGCCGAATACAGTTTGAAAAGTAGTGCCACCATTAATAGAACGAATAATCCGGCGATGAGCTGCCACATACACATGGCCATTTACGGGATTGATGGCGATCTTATGAACATAATCAAACGGGTGATCAAATCTTTCGGCCACACCGGAGGCGATCGGGTCGCCGTCCCAGTCGGTAATGTTGTTTAGCGGAAGTCTTGTCCAGCTAATTCCATTGTCGGTGGATTTAAATAATCCATGTGAAAGATAACCGGCACCGGTAGCATCGGTTGAGCTGCCTACATATTCACCGCCGCCGGCATACCATGTATCCTGGTTGCCGGGCCTGGGATCTTGCGCTACCCAGGCCACGTTATGTACTTCGTTTTGCGGTGTCACTCTTATCCAGGTGGCGCCGCCATCGGCCGAGCGGAAAATGCCTCCGCTCACGCTGCCGGCAATAATTACCCGGTTGGTGCTTCCATTATATCGCACATCATAAGCAAGTGCCCTGGTGCGGCCACCCTGGTTATTGGGCCCCGCAGGGATGTATGTATTCTGCACTGCGGTTCTTGCCATACCTGGTGAAATATTGCGAACGGGTATTGTTTTAGAAAATTCAATTTCCTGCTCACGCATTCCGAATGGTACCTGGCCGGTTACCGGGTCTTTTATCATATCGGCCTCGTATTTCCAGCGCAGGTAGTGATAAGCGGCTTGTTTTTCGCCGGCAGGTAAAATTAATTCAGCTACAGCCGGCATATTGGGTTCTTTTTTTTGCAATAACAGTGGAAAAACCCATGCGGCAAGAAAAACCAGCAGCGCTGCAATAACCATTCTGATTTTCATGAGTAGTTTTTTAAACATGGCAATTTACTTAAATATACGATTCCGGATTACTGCAGGGATTGATGCTGAATTTCGCAAGTTCTTTCTTTTGGTTTAAAGTCTGAATAAAATTTTTCTTCTGCGCCAGGATATTTCCGGGAAGAAAAATCCGTTTTGTATTTTTACCGGGCCGATGAGTGTACAGGCTTTGCTGGATGTATACAAAAACTCCCCCCGTCTTTTTCAACTGGCGGACAAGCTTTCTTTTGCCAATTCTGAAACATCAGGCCTGAAAATCAGGCTCGAAAATCTGCAGGGTAGTTCGCCTGAATTCATCGCCGCCGCCATTTTTGAACATGAAGCATGCGCACAGTTTAATCACCTTATCGTATTAAATGATGCGGAAGATGCCGCTTATTTTCACAACACCCTGGAAAACCTGACCGGGGCGCTTGATCTGTTTTATTTTCCTTCCTCCTTCCGCCAAAGAAAAAATTTCAGCCAGCTGAACAGCAGCCACGTGATGCTACGCACCGAGGCGCTGACAAAGATTGCTACCTCATCCCCCGGCCCCTTCTCCATTTATGGAGCAGGGGAGTTGAGGCGCAAAATCTTCATCACGTATCCCGAAGCGCTGTTTGAAAAAGTGGTGGTGCCCGATATACTGTCTTCCAATATCATTTTTATAAAAAACGGCGATACGCTGGATACAGGTGCACTGCTGCTGAAGCTCGATAGTTTTGGTTTTGAAAAAACCGATTTTGTGTATGAACCCGGCCAGTTTGCCATCCGTGGCGGCATTCTCGATATTTATTCTTTCGGAAACGATAAGCCTTACCGGATCGAACTTTTCGGCAACGATGTGGATTCCATCCGCATCATTGACCCGGAAACACAGCTGAGCGAAAGAAAACTGCTGCAGGTAAGTATTATCCCCAATATCGAAACACAGTTTCAGAACAGGGAGAAAATTCCGTTGCTTGATTTTTTACCACGCAACACAATCATCTGGATGCAGGATGAGGAACTGGTAATTGAAAGACTGAAAGACAGCGAAGAAGAGCTCCATTATTTTCTGGCAAACAAAACTGAAAGGGCAGAACAAAACGATGATGCGCTGTTTAGGGCCGATGACTTTATTTCCGCTGCTGATTTTGAAAAACAGGTTGAAAAACGTACCTGTGTTTATTTCGGCAGTAATCAGCGACGTCTTCACGCTGGAAATATAAGCACACACCGGTCTCCCGAAACTTCGGTAGATCATTTACTCATTACTCATCACTCATTACTCATTCATTTCAATACCTGCAGGCAGCCGGCCTTCAACCGCCGGTTTGATTTGCTGATTGATGACCTGCTTACCTGGGAAAGGAAAGGATTCCGGCTGTACATTTTTGCCGAAAACCCCAAACAACTCGAGCGGCTCCGCAGCATTTTTGAAGACCTGGAAGCAGAAATCATTTTTAATCCCGTCACCGTTGCCATTCACGAAGGGTTTATTGATGAAGACCTGAAAATTGTTTGCTATACCGATCATGAAGTTTTTCAGCGCTATCATAAATACCGGGTAAAACAAGCTTACAATAAAAACAAGGCGCTCACGCTGCGTACGCTTCGGGAACTGGAGCCGGGCGATTTTGTCACGCATATTGATCATGGGGTCGGGGTATTCAGCGGTCTGCAGAAGATTGAAGTAAACGGCCGCCTGCAGGAAGCCGTGCGGCTGATTTATAAAGACAGCGATATTCTTTACGTCAACATCAACAGCCTGCACAAAATAGCCAAGTACACCGGTAAGGAAGGAACCGTGCCGAAGATTAACAAGCTTGGCAGCGATGCATGGAACAAACTGAAGGATAAAACGAAGGCAAAGGTTAAGGAAATCGCATTCGATTTAATCAAGCTGTATGCAAAACGAAAAGCACAGCAGGGCTTTCAGCATACGCCGGACACTTACCTGCAAACCGAGCTGGAGGCATCTTTTATTTATGAGGATACGCCTGACCAGAGCAAAGCAACCGCGGATGTAAAAAAAGATATGGAATCACCATCGCCGATGGATCGTCTCGTTTGCGGTGATGTGGGTTTTGGAAAAACTGAAATTGCCATCCGTGCCGCATTCAAAACCTGTGTGGAAGGCAAACAGGCTGCTGTGCTGGTGCCCACTACTATTCTTGCATTTCAGCATTACCAGACTTTCAGCGACCGGCTGAAAGATTTCCCGGTGACGGTGGATTATATCAATCGTTTTAAATCGGCAAAGCAGCGAAAGGAGACACTGAAGAAGCTGGAAGAAGGAAAAATTGAAATCATCATTGGCACCCATGCCCTGCTGGGCAAGGATGTAAAGTACAAAGACCTCGGCCTGCTGATTGTGGATGAAGAACAGAAATTCGGCGTGGCGCACAAAGAGAAAATAAAAACCATTCGCACCACGGTGGATTGTCTTACCCTTACTGCCACACCTATTCCCCGCACACTGCAGTTTTCGCTGATGGGCGCAAGAGACCTGAGCATCATCAACACGCCGCCGCCCAACCGTCAGCCGATACAAACCGAAGTGGCTGTATACAACGAAGACCTGATTCGGGAGGCCATTTATTATGAAACGGAACGTGGCGGCCAGGTGTTTTTTATTTACAACCGGGTGCAGGGCCTGGCCGAAATGGCAGAAATCATCCGCGGACTTTGCCCCGATTTAAGTATCGGTATTGCCCACGGGCAAATGGAAGGCCACGAACTGGAAAAACATATTCTTGATTTCATAGATAAAAAGTACGATGTGCTGGTGTGCACCAACATAGTGGAAAGCGGCGTGGACATTCCGAACGTGAACAGCATTATTGTAAACAATGCCCACCATTTTGGTCTCAGCGATCTGCACCAGCTTCGGGGCAGGGTAGGACGCAGCAATAAAAAGGCATTCTGCTATTTGTTGTCGCCACCGCTGAGCACATTGCCCGATGATTCAAGGAAAAGATTGCAGACACTGGAGCAGCACAGCGAGCTGGGCAGCGGTTTCCAGATTGCCATGCGTGACCTCGACATCCGCGGCGCCGGAAATTTACTGGGCGGCGAGCAAAGCGGTTTTATGGCGGAGATCGGTTTTGAGATGTACCAGAAAATCCTCGATGAAGCCATCCGCGAACTGAAGCGAAGCGAATTCAAAGAATTGTTCAAAGAAGAAATTTCACGCCAGGACGATTTTGTGCAGGACTGCACCATTGATACCGATCTTGAAATCCTGATTCCCGACGATTATGTGGAAAGCATCACGGAACGCTTGTCGCTTTACCAGCGTCTCGACAGCTGCGAAACGGAAGAAGAACTGCAGACCATGGCGGCAGAAATGAAAGATCGTTTTGGTCCCTTGCCACAGCAAGTGGATGATTTATTCATTACGGTGCGCTGCCGAAAGCTGGCCGTGGCGCTTGGTTTTGAAAAAATGAGCCTGAAGGATGAAACGCTGCGCTGCTATTTTATCAACCGTCCCGACTCGCCTTATTTTGAATCGCAAACCTTTCAGCAGGTACTCTCGTTTATACAAACGGGAACCAACAAAGCAAAGCTGAAACAAAGCGGCCGGCTGTTTATCCTGGTAATTGAAGATGTAAAGACAATGGAGGCCGTGCATCGTTTTCTTGCTTCGATGCACCGGTTTTGTTTTCAGGTTGTAAATGAATTTAATTCGGTTTAAAAAATGATTCTGCAACCTTATCAGCATTCCTGCTATCTTCAACCGAAACAATTTTGATTTTTATATGAGCGCCTGATTTTTTTAATAAGGTTAGGTTATAAATATCCTCACTGATTCTTTCAATAATATCATTAGAAATATGAGTTGCCGAAAATAGTAATTTATTGCAAGTCGTGTCTGTAAGAAGTATATAACCTTCTGGCTTCTTACCTGACTTATAATATCTGAGATTAAAATCTTCAACAAAACAATGACATCGAAGGCAGGATAAAATGGCGATTTTTTCACCATGGATACTCATCACTGAGTCAAGTTCTTTTTTATTAATATTTACATTTTCAGTGATCACTTTTTTGGACCCTCTGCACATAAAAGAAAAAAATGCCCAAACGATAAACACTAATGTATTTCTACTTAAAAACATAATAATATGCCTTATGTGTATTAGAACTAAACAATATTATCCCATTCTTATATGGGAATGACATTCTGGCCCATGCTTCGTGGTCTGGAAAGATGCTACCGACGTGCTGCAGAGAATCATTGAAAACCAAAACTGCAGCTTTTGACGGATCATTGATACTTTCTTTTCTAAGGCGTTTTATTAAATAAA
>CAYUJD010000081.1:0-17308 GCA_964444975.1 uncultured Chitinophaga sp.
TAAATAAAAGAGGTACTTAAGTAATGCTTTGATGCTTATTAAGATTTAGAAAGTCGTTGATAAGGGTGGAGATGAAACGGAATTATTGTGCCACTCTATCCAGGTATAGCTAAATGAATTGATTCATAAATAAATTGAGTTGCTGTGCAAGCTAAGAAAATTATGAATGTGCAGGTAATTCAAGATTCCCCACTTCAGAATCTAATATTAAACCCAAAATCAAGAACCTTTATTCCAGAGCCTGATTCACCATTCATTCCTGCATTACACGAAACACGGCAAACTGTCCATTTCTTTCAGCTCCCCTCCCGCTTTTTCCCAGCCGTAAGTAAAATGCCCGTTGGTAATAACAAGAAACGGGGCCGGCACAGAAATATGATACCGCAGCAGCTGCTGAAAAACTTTTTCATCCAGCTCTATGTCCGGGGCTTTGCACTCAATAAGCATCCATGGCTGATGCTGGCGATCGAACACGAGAATATCAAACCGCTTTTTTAATTCACCCAATGGTATTTCTTTTTCCACCGCAATCAGTTCTGCCGGGTATTTCATTTCCTGCACCAGGTACTGGATGAAATTCTGCCGCACCCATTCTTCTTCGTTCAGCTGCAGCCATTGCCGGCGGATAAAATCGAAGATGAATTCCCTGTCATCTTCCTTCCGGAAACGAAATACCGGTTCGGGATAATTCACTTTTATCACCGGTCAAATGTAATTGATTAAATTAGCAGAATGAAGACCAAGGAAGAAATCGTTCAGAACTGGCTGCCCCGCTACACAGGCGAAAAACTGGAAAAATTTGGCAAATACATTCTACTTACCAATTTCAGCAACTATGTAAACTTTTTTGCCCGCTGGAACAAAGTAAGAGTGGTGGGCAAAGGCAAGCCTATGCAATGCGCCACCAAAGGCGATATTTCTATCATCAATTTCGGCATGGGCAGCCCCACGGCTGCTACAGTGATGGACCTTCTTGCTGCCATTGAACCCAAGGCGGTATTATTTCTCGGCAAATGCGGCGGGCTGAAAAAAAGAAACAAGCTTGGCGATCTTATTTTACCCATTGCCGCCATCCGCGGCGAAGGAACCAGCAACGATTATTTTCCTGGTGAAGTGCCTGCGCTGCCGGCATTTGCCCTGCAAAAAGCCGTAAGCACCACCATCCGCGATTTTGGTGTTGACTACTGGACAGGTACCGTGTACACCACCAACCGCCGTGTGTGGGAGCATGATGAAAAATTTAAGCAATACCTGCAGGACATACGGGCTTATGCCATAGATATGGAAACCGCCACCATCTTCACCGTTGGTTTTTACAATAAAATCCCCACCGGTGCATTGCTGCTGGTAAGCGACCAGCCCATGATACCCGAAGGTGTGAAAACCGAAGCCAGCGACAGGCGGGTGACGGCCAAGTATGTGGAAACGCACCTGAAAATCGGCATCGAATCGCTGAAGCAGCTTATCAACAACGGCATGACCGTACGCCATCTTCGCTTTTAATTTTTTGCCATGAAAATACTTTTCTGCATCCCCTTCATTGCGCTGCTTGTTTTTTCTTCACGCAATTGCGGCAGCGGAAAACCAAACAACATTTACAAAGGCCGGCTTGAAATAAAAGGTATTTGTATGAATTATACCATCAAACTGCTGGAAGGAAACCTGGACACATCGCTGGTGGTGAAAGAGTGGAAGGATGAAGTGACGGGTAAAACCTATAACAATGTTTTTGCCCTTGGCAGCGTGTGCACCTTCCCGCCAACCATTAATGAAGGAGATGAATTTTATTTCAGCCTTGACCCATCGCCAGCCACAGGTTGTTCCGTTTGCCTTGCTTATTATCCGAAGCCGCCGAAAAAGCTTGCCATAAAAGTGGTGAATAAATAACTGCTCAGTCAAGATGCCGCTCCTCCGCATCAGGACGGTCAGTATAAAACATTTTAGCGCTTTTCCGTTTGGAATAAAGAAGTTTTTTCAGCTGCCCGTTCAGCTGGTCAGCCAGCGGATTATCCTCTTTTATTTTTAAATCAGTGAATTCAGTAAATCCGCCAGTGCGGGTGGTGTAAGAAAAATGCCAGCCTGGTAACACGGAGTAGGCATCATCTGCTTCGTTTTCATCCTCAAAAATAAATTGATCGGGGTCTTTTGGTATCAAGCCAACACTGGCCAGTTTCCAGTAGTTGTCGTCCTTTTTTTGTTTATACCGGAAAAAATAAACCCAGCCTGTTTTACCTTGATAATCCACCGTCAGGCTGTCGAGGAAAACAACTGAGTCAGGTTTTAAGTAATAAGATGAATTAAGCAGTTTGCTTTTTGCAAGGTCGCGGTGGTTATTAAATGCCACGGGAAATTTTTCCTGCATTTTCAGCCTGCACAAATCGTGGTACAGTTCATACCGGTAATCATCAAGCCCGGCAAAATAAACGAGCAGGCTGTCCGGAACAGATTTTTTATTGCGAAGCAGCAGGTAAAAGGTATTATACTTCAGCCGCTTGTCGCCGGAAGCAAGCAGTTGACTGATAAAATTATCAACAACGGTGGTATGGGATGTGCTGAAAGGGAGCAGCAGGGTGGCATACACACTCAACTCTTCATTTCCCCGGTCGTCATTACTCCTGCTGAGATAACTGTAAACCGGTTTGAATTCTTTCTTTTCCTCCTCTGCCTTTTCAATGGCTGTTTTCTTTTCTTCCATGGCCTGCTTTTTCAGTTCCTGTTTTGCTTCAATCAGGAATTTGCTGAAATACATTTCATAATCTTTTGCGCTTACCAGGTTGCTGTCAACCATGGTGCGCAGCAGCCGCATCACAGGCCATTTGTAATCATCAAGGTTCATCAATGACAGCAGGCCGGGTAAAATAGTGCGGGTCAGCGGCAGTGAATCATAGAGCTCATCCATAAAATCGTTATTGCTGATGCCGGGCCCGTTGCTGGCGATTTTGCCAAATTTTATTTCGTTTCTTAAATAAGAATAGTTTGCAGCATCCGGTTTATCCAGCACCGGGGGTTCGGTAGTGATGATGTTGCGGAATAAATTATACGCATACTGGTTACGCTGTTTCACCAGTGTTTCCAGTGCGGTTTGCTGCAGTTGCACCGTATCGCCGGCAGCATAATAAATGGATTGTAACAGGTCGGCGCTTTCTTTAGTTTGTATGGACGCCAGCATGCGGATAAAACTGTTTTTGCGGTTAAGATAATTTTTATCGCTCCACCGGAACGAATGGATGGCCCGGGCAAGCATGGGCAAATCGGTGGAATCGAACTCAACATAGCTGACCGAACGGATGGCCTTGTTGCGGAGCACACTGTCGCTGCTGTAAAAATCGCTGAAGAATTTTGACGATTTTTTTTCAAAAGGATTGACGCCTGCCAGCGTATCGGCCGGGGTAAAGTTGTCAAAAAACGATTGGATAAAAGAGCTGTATTCTTCTGTGGTATCCACCTGGGTAACCAGGGCAAAACCGATTCCGTCTTTATACCAGGTCTTGGTGCGGAAGGCTCTGCTGCTGCCGGTATCAGAAAGAAGCAGCTCGTAAAGTTTCATTCCGCCGGGCAGGTCGTTTTTTTTCCTGTGGCGTATAATCCAGGTGGAGTCGTTGCCCACGAATACTTTTTCATTATCCTCATCCAGCAAGGAACTGTCTTTGATATAATAATAATCCGGCGATTTCATAAAGCTCACAAACACGGCTTCGCCGGTAGTGTCATTTTTGATGATCCGGGTTTTATAATCTTCTTTTTCAAAAAAGCCAAAATCATATCCTTCTTCCCCATCCTCCTCCTCCTCATCAGGCAAATACTGGTCGGGCAGTTCAATTTTTTCCTTTTTTTCTTCGGGCCACCAGCTGGTAGCCACGGAAAAATGCATTGAGCTGTCCTTACGTTGTTTTATTTCTTTGTAGGTATATGGCACAAACTCAAATGAGTTCAGAAACTGTTCATAGGCCGGGTTTTCGTTTTTACCATGTGCTGACAGCATGTAATAATGCGGCCCTTTGATGATGTACCGGTTAAAAATGAAAGAGCCGTTTTTATGGCGATAATGGCAATCCAGCGCCGGGCGGCCTTTATATACATGTTGCCGGCGGCTGATCGTTTTATCAATAAACTCAGAAGAAGCGAAACTTTCATCCATCAGGGTGAGGTCAAAAGTATCTTCTTCGGCAAATTCATAATTATGAATATCGGTTCTTACCACGGAATAATGCGTACCGGTGGATTTATCCTCAGCATCAAACTGCACACAGCTGCCAATGGTTTCAAAAGGGGGTTGCGGCAAGTCAACCGAGAAGCCGCCCCATGCCGGCGTAAATTTTTTCCAGCCGCCGTTTTTCATTTCACGCAGCTGTATGCTGCCAAAAAATTTCTTTGTCTCTTCGCCATTTTTAACATAATCACCATTGCCGCTCATTTTAAAAAAAAGCACTTCAAACGGTGTGATAAAAATCTGGTAGCGCTGAAAATCGCCGCGCCGGGTGCGGTTGGTAATATCTACACCGCGGTACCCATTCCGGGTGAATTCTGTTTTACTCAAAATTTTTCCCGGCACATTTTCGTACAGCAGGCTGTCAATTTTTTTGGCCACGGTATTCACATCATGTCCCCAGTAAAGGCCGTTGGTTTTTACACGGGTAATCATGTAAAAGCTGCCGTTGGCCATATCGGCGTACTGCTGCTGGTCCATGATGGATTCTTCGAAGCGGTATAATTTTCCCGGGATATCCACTTTAAAAAAACCATCATCCGAAGTATAAGCAGCAAAACTGACCGGTACTCGTATTTTCTCCACGTCATCTTTGTGCCGGCTGTCGCGGGAGTTCATAAATATAGGGCGGAGTTTATATCCTTTTTTACGGAGCAGTTCAATCACTCCTCTTGGGCCGGGCAGGTGGGCAGCGCCTACCCCAACAAAAAGACTGGAACGTTTTAAAATGGAATCAATCGAGTTGGCCTGAATTTCATTACGGCGGTAAAGAAATTTTTCATCAAAAGCATCGGATTGGCTCAGCAGCCGGTTGATGGAATCGAGCTGATCGAGATTGCCGCTGCGGTACGCATCCTGCAGTTTTGCGGGAGAATAGTCTTCGTCAAAATCAAAACTTCTTTCTTTGCGGTTTTTGTCTTTGGCTGCATCGCGGAAAGCTTCAGCCATCAGCCGCATGCTTTCTGCATAGTTTTCCACACCGGCCACCTGCTTGCCCATTTTTTTGCCGGTTTGGTAAATATATAAATCAAGGTAAGTGTCTTCTTCAAAATCGCTGGTATAGTCTGACAGGCTGCGGTAAAGCAGGTTGTTAATCACCTGGGGCCGGCTAAACAATGCTATTTCAAGTTTCTTCTCATATTTACCAAAAGCCAAAGTAGATTTATGAAGATATTCCTGCGGCGTGTCGAATAAATAGCGGTTGTCCCTGTCATACCCATACATGGTTTCCGGCAATTCGTATTTATTCATATCCTCCTGCCATGTTTCAGGATTTGTTTCCAGCGCCACCACATCAGCGTTTTTTACAGCCATGTAAAATGAATCGGAAAGATGAAAAGCGATTTTGCTGCTTACATGCATGGTGCCAAAGAGATAGGAAGGTTTTTTAAGCCCGTTGCCGGTAATTTCCCAGAATACACTGGGATATTTTTTTCCCTTGTCTTTTGGCTGGCCATAAAGTGAAAAACAAAAAATAATTGTGATGAGGAGGATGAGGTGCCGCTTCATAAAGTAGTTGTGCTTTCCGTATTTGTTATTCATGAAGATGCTGAATTGGCCCGAAGGCATAAAATTAAACAAAACCGGGCAGAGCGGCTGAGGGTTAGCATCGGCTGTACAAGTATCAATTTTCAAAAAATGAAAAAAACAGGGGGAGCCCGCCTGGAGCCATGAGAAAGATTGTGAAAAATATTATCTGTGGAAGAATACAAATGCCTTACCTTTGCCCACTTTAAAAACTGAGTGACCCTGCCCGGCGCCGTAAGGCCGGTTGGGATTCATAACAAACCCCCACCCACGTAACTGCTGCCCGGACAAGTCACCAGTGAATTTTTTAATACTTAAATAAGAAGTCCAATAAACAGTATGCTGATGGAGTTATCATTTACCTGCCTGGTTGCTGCCGGTACGTAATGATAAATTAGCTGAAGCACATCAGCCTGAAAATAAAAAAATAAAATACGCCCATGAAGCTATCGCAATTCCGTTTTGATCTTCCGCTCAATCTTATTGCACAACATCCGACCAAAAAACGTGAAGATGCCCGTATGATGGTGGTGCATCGGCATACCGGGCTGATTGAAAACAAACATTTCCGCGACATCATTGATTATTTTGATGACAAGGATGTGTTTATTGTGAATAACACAAAAGTATTTCCGGCCCGCATGTATGGCCGAAAGGAAAAAACCGGCGCCAAGATTGAAGTTTTCCTGCTGCGTGAACTGAACAAACCCAACCGCCTGTGGGATGTGATAGTGGATCCTGCACGTAAAATACGGGTTGGCAACAAACTTTACTTTGGCGAAAACGAAGAGCTGGTGGCCGAAGTAATTGACAATACTACCAGCCGCGGCCGCACTATCCGTTTCCTGTGGGAAGATTCAGATGATTCGTTTCGGGAAATGCTGGAAAAACTGGGCGAAACGCCGCTGCCCAAATATATAAAGCGCAAACCCGATGAAGAAGATAAGGAACGCTACCAGACCGTGTATGCCAAATATGAAGGCGCCGTGGCTGCACCTACTGCCGGCCTCCACTTCAGCCGCGAGCTTATAAAGCGACTTGAGATAAAGGGAATACGGTTTGCCGAAGTAACACTGCACACGGGGCTGGGTACTTTCCGCCCTATCGAAGTGGAAGACCTGAGCAAGCATAAAATGGATGCTGAATATTACCGCATAGATGATGTTGCCTGCAAGATTGTGAACCGCGCCAGGGAGTACGGTCATCGTATCTGTTCAGTAGGCACCACCACCATGCGGGCTATCGAAAGTTCGTTTACGGCGCAAAAACTGCTGAAACCTTCGGAAGGCTGGACGAATACTTTTATTCACCCGCCGTATGAATTCAATATTGCCGATTCGCTCATCACCAATTTTCACCTGCCCAAAACCAGCCTGCTAATAATGACCTGCGCTTTTGCCGGATATGACCTGGCCATGGAGGCTTATAAAAAAGCCATTAAGGATAAATACCGCTTCTTCAGCTATGGCGATGCGATGCTGGTAATTTAACAGGGATTGACGGGTGAGATGAATAACGGCAAAAAAACTGAAGCCCTGCAGGTGCGGGGCTTTTTTTATTGCTACTGTGCAAAAATCTGTCTTCATGTATCTGATTGCTGACCACAACTCTTAACTAACCGCTAACAGCAAAACTTCGTAACTTGAAAAGGAAGGAGGAAACAGTCATGAAAAAGATGGTAATACTTATGGCAGTGATAGCCCTGGTTTCTGCCGCATCGGCCCAAAAATATACCGGCACCGGGCAGGACAATACAAAAGAAATTCTCAATAATAAATATGCTACCGGTTTGTTTAAATCGGCCGATGGAACCATACTTGATGTAGAAAATGAAAACGTGCAGGCTTATCTCAATATTCTCGACTGGCTCGACGGCCGTGTGGCCGGTTTGCAGGTGTATACTTTACGTACCGGCGTACGAATTCCTGTTATCAGGGGCTCTATTGCCCAGATTTATGTAGATGAAATAAGAACAGATGCATCCTTCCTGAATGCCTTTTCTGTAAATGATATTGCTATGGTGAAAGTAATCAAATCGCCTTTTGCCGGCGCTGCCGGTAATGGCGGTGGCGGAGTGATTGCCATCTATACCACCAGGGCTGAAGAAGAAGAAGAAATTCAAAAGTAAAAAGCGGGAATTGATCTTTTTTGGCTTTTTTCCTCTCCCGTTCAATCCAGCCCAAACATCCCCTTATTGAGTTGCTGAAGAATTTTTGTTTTGTACCGGGCAGAAACAAGCAGTGAAATATTGTGCGGGCTGCCGCCATATGAAACCATTCGCACCGGGATATTCATAATGGAACCAAACAGCTTTTTAATAATATCTTTTGTCTGTGAAATTTCATTGCCCACCACCGAAATAATCACCTGGTCCTTGTCCACTTCGATAGTGCCAAAAGGTTCTAGTTCCTTCAATATCTCTTTCAGGTGAGCCGTGTTGTCAATAGTCAGTGAAACGGCCACCTCTGATGTGGTAATCATGTCAATCGGCGTACGATATTTTTCAAACACCTCAAAAATCTTTCTTAGAAATCCGTAGGCCAGCAGCATGCGGCTGCTTTTGATGCGGATGGCGGTAATATTGTCTTTAGCAGCCACGGCTTTCACACCCACTGACGCCGCCTTTTCGGTAATCGTAGTTCCTTTTGCAGCGGGCTGCATGGTGTTCAGCAGCTTCACCGGCACTTTGTAGGTTTGCGCCGGCCAGATGGATGCCGGGTGCAGAATTTTGGCGCCGAAATAAGCCAGCTCGGCTGCTTCATCAAAACCCAGTTGCTCCACCGGCACGGTTTTCTTCACAATACGCGGATCGTTATTGTGCATGCCGTCAATGTCGGTCCATATTTCACACATCGTGGCGCCGATGGCTGCGGCAATCAAGGATGCTGTGTAATCGCTGCCGCCGCGTTTCAGGTTGTCCACTTCGCCCCTTGCATTGCGGCAGATATAGCCCTGCGTGATAAAAAGTTTTTTCGATTTATATTTCTTCATCAGCTGTGAAAGCTTGATTTTTATGCTGCCGATTTGCGGCTCATCATAATGATCAATGCTCATAAACTCCAGCGCCGGCAATAACTGGTGGTCAATTCCTTTTTCTTCAAGGTACACGCAAAACAGTTTGGTGGAAAGCAGTTCGCCCTGCGCAAGAATGTCTTTATTGAGTGCTTCGCTGAAAGAAATTTTCAGAATAATATTCAGAAATTCAAAATGATCCGACACAATTGCCTTTGCTTTTGCCAGCGATTCTTCTTTCTTCACCAGCCGGGAAATAAACTCCTGGTAATGCGCTTCCAGTTTTTTTATTTCCTCCCGGGCTGATTCTCTTTCCCCTTTCGCAATAAAATCGCCGATGGTCACCAGCGCATTGGTAGTGCCGCTAAGAGCACTCAGCACCACAATAACCGGCACATTATCTTTTGTAACCAGGTCGGCCACCTGCCACATACGCTCAGGCTTACCAACAGATGTGCCTCCAAACTTCAATACTTTCATACCCCTGGCCCCTAAAGGGGAAATTTTAAAGTGGATAATTTTTTTGAAGCCGCAAAGATAAGTTCGAAGTACATTAACTGCTGTTAGAAAAATGAATATGATTTGGCTGTCGCTTTTTGTATTGCAATTGAGCTTCTGTTATGCCTGCCCGCTTGCCTTTGCTAAAGCTACGGCGAAAGCAAGCCGTACAAGACTTTGGCAGGCGCGGCACTCCCGTCCGAACGAAGTTCAGCCGGGCGGGCAGATTTACGTTTTGTACGGTATTCAGCCCACTTCCCCATTCAATTACCACCTCAACATGAAAGATAGAACCAGCTTTACAGCAATATCCGGCATCAATTATTCATTTCAACTTTTATAAATCTGAACTCCAACCCACCCGGTGCGTATCCAATTATTTGAATGCTACTTCTACAATCATATACTTCCTATTAAAGGATGATTCTGCTATCTAAGTTCCCCCTTTAGGGGGACAGGGGGCTTTACTCCAAACTTTTCCCCCATAAATTTCAAATCCTCCACTACCGGTTTCAGCAGCGGAATTCCGTTTTTCATTCTTTCGGTTTCCATTTCCCGTTCGGGGTCGCCGGGTATCAGCACCCGCTCTTCGCCTTTCACTGTTTTTGCACTGCGGAATCTTTTAATCCATTTATCCATGTGCTTTTTAAAATCACCGGCCGGACGAAAGGCATCCACCCGCATGGCTCCAAAAAAATGACCAATACCCTTACCCGGTTGTTCATCGGGCATAGGCACATAAGCAGGAAAGGGCGGCACCCAGGGACCATAATTGGCGCCGCTCAATACGGCTGAAAAAATATCAACGATGGCGCCGAGTGCATAACCTTTATTTGAACCATGCTCCCTGTCGCCGCCAAGCGGCAACAAAGCGCCGCCGGCTTTCAGCTCATGCGGATCAGTGGAAGGTTTTCCATCCCTGGTTTGAATCCAGCCCAATGGTGCCACGCCGCTTTTACGTTGCAGTATTTCCAGTTTGCCATTGGCGGCAGTGGTGGTGGCCATATCGGCAACAAAGGGTGGCTCTTCACCTGCCGGTATCACAACACAAACCGGGTTTGTTCCCAGTAATCTTTCCACTGAAAATGTCGGCGCCACCAGTGGGCTTGCATTGGTAAAGGCAATGCCAATCATATCGTGCCGCAAAGCCATCATGGCGTGATAAGCTGCAATGCCGAAGTGATTGCTGTTTTGCACACTCACCCAGCCTGTACCCGCATTCATTGCTTTATCAATGGCCACCTGCATGGCGTAAGGCGCCACAACAAGGCCGAGGCCGCTGTCGCCATCCACAACGGCAGTGGATGGAGATTCATGAATAATTTTGATTTCCGGTTTTGTATTCACTCTTTTCACTTCCCAAAGCCGCACATAACCGCTGAGCCGGGCCACGCCATGCGAATCAATACCCCGCAGGTCGGCAGAAAGCAAAACCCCGGCTGATGTAGCTGCATGTTCTTCGCTGCAGCCGATTTTCTGCAGTATGGCCTGGGTAAAATTATAAAGCTGCTGATAGGAAAATTTTTGTTCGGGCATTGAGCAAAGAAACGAAAAATGCAGAATGGAATGTGGAGAATGGAAAATTTCGCCTTTGCATTTAGCATTATTGTTCTTTAGTGAATGTACCGGCATCAAAATAATAACCGCCGGAATAACTACCCGAATGGGTAACCTGTCTTCTGAACGGGTTAAAATAAAAATCCAATAAAGCAGCAATTGCTTTTCGGCTCAATGGTTCATCATAAAAAACTTCTTTGGAAAATTCCTTAAATGCAAATTTCATTTCCTCAGGACTGTTTGTTTTGATTAACGGTGGAATAAATTTCGAAATCCCTTTCTGGGGATTATTTGTAAAATAAACCTGAAGTACATCAATCAAAGTTGAAAAGTTAACCAGCTTATCGGGGTATTCAGAATTAGTCAAAGGTTTTTTGAAGTAATCTTTCAGCCCTTCAATCAATTCTTTCTTTTTTAAAAAGCTATCCGGGTAAAAAAACATCTTATTCGCCCAGCCTTCGGGTTTGCCTGTACCTTTCAGTATCCCGCACAGGCCCACTTTTTGTATCGCTTCCCAATACGGGTCGGTTGGTTTTACATCACTGAATGGCACCAGGTAACATTTCCGTTTCAACAATTCCTCCTGCACATCACGAACACCAACATCTCTTACTCTCTTTTTCTCCTTTATGCTTTTAGCCGCCAATACTCCCGCCGCCTGACCGGTAAGCAAAACCACCGGCTGCAGCCTTGTGCATCCGTTTACAATATTGGTAACGGAAATTCCTTTTTCGCAAACAATCAGTCCTTCTGTTATTTCGGGAACCAGGCAACCCAGCGGAACATTAAATGCAGGTATGGAAGGAAAATCAATCTGCGGCACCCTGCCCGGGTACTGCGCATG
This sequence comes from uncultured Chitinophaga sp., assembly GCA_964444975.1. Taxonomy (GTDB): domain Bacteria; phylum Bacteroidota; class Bacteroidia; order Chitinophagales; family Chitinophagaceae; genus VBAS01. Next base: position 11,646 of record CAYUJD010000081.1, read on the forward strand.
GTGATGATCCACGGGGTAATCACCCACGGCAATGCCGGTTCGGAATAAACTATAATCGTAAGGATTCTTGAGATGATTGATGTTGAGCCTCACTACTCCCCTCACTCTTCTGCCTTCGCGGTTGTAAGGAATCAGGGCCATACCACCGTCCAGTTCATCATCGGCCAGGCCAATGTGCTTCATGCCAAGAGTTGTTTGCAAAAAATAAATAAAGCCCAGTGTGTGCTGCTTTGCCAGTTCATACTTCTGATTTCTTGCCAAAGGCTCCTCATCCACTACATTCAGATAAAAATCATTTCCATGCGCCGGCCAGTTAAGCATGTATTTGTTGTTGGGCAGTTTACCGTAATTCAGCACTTTTTTTGTATCGAAGACATACGGCTTACCATTACATGGTGCATCGGCTGTGCTACAGAAATATTTTGTGGAGTCGTAATTGGCGGGCCTGGCAATGGTTTTATCGGCTCCGGAGCCATAGTCTTTTAAAATAGCTGCCCAGGTCAAATCCTGGATGATGTTGTTTTTTTTTCTCGCTTCTTTTTCGCCGCTTATCTCGGAATCGTCCATACCCAGGTCATACGCTGCGCCTGCTTTATCCAATACATCGCCCAGTTCTGTTGCATCAATTACAATTCCGGCTTTGATATCAATGGTATTCCCGTTTTTATCATAAAAAGAAGCGCCGGTCACCCGGTTACCGTTTTTAAAAACTGCTTTCAGGCGATGGGAAAAAAGTACCTGCAAACTTTTCTCCTGTGCCGCCCATGCTTTGAAAATGCTGTCGCCTACATGCGGCTCGAAGCAGGTATTGCTCACCCAGCCGGTATTCAGTTTGTTTTTTCCATAATGCGTATACAATGCCTGCCGGAATTCTTCCCACATACCGCCGGGAAACTGATCGTTGCCATCGGTGCAGCTTACGCCGGCAGCAGTCAGCATGCCACCCAGCATAGCGGTTTCTTCTACCAGGATGGTTTTTACTCCCATTCTTGAGCATTGAATGGCCGCTGCCGTGCCTCCCGTACCGCCGCCTATTACCAGCACATCGGTTTCAATGGTAAGATGTTTTTTATGAGAAGCCGAAAGCAATGTGAGCAAAGAAAGCAGTAACAGAATTTTTTGAATCATGAGTTCAAGTTAAGACAATGCAATAAAATAAAAATGCCCCCGCAAGCGGAGGCACTAAGTTTTCAGTTTTGAATGCCGAATTAAAATGGCAGATCATCCACCGGCTCCGTTACATCGCTTGCCGTGGGTACTGAAGCTGATGTGGCCGGTGCAGAAGCGGCCGTGGTAGCGGATGCTGCCGGTGCAGCGCCGCCGTTTTCCCCTTTGCCGCCCAGCAATTGTATTTCGCGGACTCGCAGCGACAGGGATGCCCCGCTGCTGCCATCCTGCCGGGTAAAAGTTCTTACTTCGGGACTGCCTTCTACAAAAACCTGCCGTCCCTTAGTGAGATAGGGTGCGATGCCGGTTTTGTCAATCCAGTAGGCACAGTCCACCCAGGTTGTTTTTTCCTGGTTCACACCTTGCGAATCGCGGTACTTTTCCGTGTGTGCCACGGTAAAGTTGATTACATTTTTTCCGCTGACTGTGTTAACCACGCAATCTTTGCCGAGGTTTCCGATAACTTGTAACTTAATCATAGTGCTCAAGTTTTTAACGTACGTAAATATTATTATCATGTGCAAGGTAAGGGTAAAAGGGGTGCCAAGTCAATACCACTTTGTGGTAATTTTTGTGCTGGGGATAAGTTTTCAGGTAAACGAAGTCATATTCGTCAGGAAGATTTTTCGGGGGCAAAACGGATACGATGATAAATATCTTTTAAAGGTATATCAATAGCCAGCGATTTAAATTTCAACGAAGCGTCCGGTGTTTTTAACTCCTCCAGCTCCCAATGTTTGTCCCTGTTAAGCCTGAAGGCTTCTATATTTATTGACTCTGAATCCACCAGTATGTATTCCTTCAGGGTCGGAATATCCCGGTACAGTTTAAATTTTCCTCCACGATCATATTCCTTAATCGAAGGCGAAAGAATTTCTATAAGTACAGTTGGATTTACCGCAGTGTCTATATCTTCAGGTAATTGCGGCAACTCGCTACAGAAAACCGAGATATCAGGATAAGTATACAAAGTATTTTCAGGAATGTTTATCCGCAAATCGGGACCGTAAGGCTGGCAGGTTCTTCCCTTCAGCTTAATCATTAATTCACCAAACAGATTTGAAAAGATAATATTATGCCTGTTGCCTGCGCCGGACATAGCCAGTAATTCGCCATGTCCCTGCATGCGGAATATTTCACCCTGGTAATATTCGTGTTTCTCATCAGATGCCCTTTCAAATTCCAGGTACTCCTGTTCGGTAAATTTCTTTTTCCCATACGCCACTATGGGTTCGTGTACATACATGAATACAAGTTACAAAAAACTATCTGACTTCTCCCTCTTATCCCTCCCCGCACCTCATCCGGCCTTCGGCCACCTTCTCCATTGGGAGAAGGAAAGTGGAACATGGACTTTTTTGGAGGGAGGCCGGGCTATAAATCTTTATCACCGGCAGGAATTAAGCATTTCAACTTTACAATCTCTATTCAACAAGATGTCACACTCACCACTCACAAATCACCACTCACTATTCCCCGCTCCTTCCGCTTGCCGCATCAATAATTCTTCCAAAGAAAACTGCATTCAGAAAAAGCTTGCTGCCGCCCAGCCAGAAAGCACGGAAGTTGGGATTGTCGGCAATGCTGATGACCCTTCCGTTTCCAACCGTGTTTATTACAACTGCAGCTGAATTTTTAACAGCATCATAATTTTCTTTGCTCACCCAGCCGCTTTGCAGGGGCCGGTCGCCGTAATAAAACGGAGTGGCGTAAGGGTTTTTGCTTTTTTCCATAAACACCTTGTTCGCCTTGAATAGGCTCACTGTTTTCTGGTTGTAACCATAGGCCAGCGGATGAGTAAGATCGGCTTCGGCGCCAAAGATGGCCCCGTTCATCTGCTGGGCGCCGTCAATCTCCTGCCGGTCGGTGTAGGCAAGTTTATCGGTGCTGTCTACCGGCGATTTTAACCGCCGGAATTTTACATCGGTTATTCCGTTTTGCGCAGCCCAGCTCACGGCTTCTTCAGTAAGTATCAGGATGCCGCCGGCCTGCACCCATGTTTTCAGTTTGTCTTTGTTCAGGTCGGGATAGTTGCCGCCAACAAGAATAATCGTGTTGTATTTATTTAATTCCACACGATTGAATACGGCAGGCTCCAGGTGAGTGGCCGGTATATTCATACGCTGATCCAGCAGGTGCCATATTTCTCCGGCATCAGTAGCATTCACTCCCGGGCCGGTTACCATTGCAATGGCCGGTTTGGTTATTGTCACAAACCTGTTGCTGCCCAGGTCGCTGCCGCTTACAACATTGCCTGTAGGTACAGCATAAATTTTCAGGCGGTATTTTTCTGCCAGCGCATTTATTTTTACCGTCACCGTTTCTTCATCATCTTTCTGCAGTTTGACAGGAATGACGACAGTGCCGTAATCAAATTTTCTGTTGCCGCCGGTTACGCTCATTTCAAATATATTGGTGGCAACTTTTACTATAAGACCGGCGTCGAGCATTTCATACACCGCAGCCGGCGCAAAATATTCATCCCACTCAAGTACATATGCGTATGAGGACCGTTTACCTACCACTTCTCCTTTTGGAAAATTCAGCGCTTCCACTTTTTGTCCTGCAGCGATGGCGCCGGTTAATTCTTTATAGGGCATGCCAAAAGCCAGCGGCATGGTCCATGCCGTGATGTCGTAAAACAAACTGTCTTTGTACTGAAGTGTTTTTTCAAAAATGGACCTGATAAGACTGTGCTGCGGCTGGTTGAGCAAAACCATGAAAGCCGATTCGTTTTCAAACCCGATAGCTATCGGGTCTTTGTCGGCCCAGTTGCCGGGCAAATAATTTATTTCCACCTGGTGGCGCCTGAGCATTTCAGCAAACAGAAAGGTTTTTGCTTTATCATTTTTATCACCGAACACATAAGCCTTCACCGGGTAAGCGGCGGCACGGGCACTGTACTGCCGGTAAAAATCCCGCTGGTATTCCAGCAATTCTTTTCTCAATGCCTTTGCGGCTTCCAGTGTGGACAGGGTGGCGGTAAACTGATTTTTTATGGTAAAAGAAAACTTCAGCACCCCGTTACTTGTTTGCTGCGCATGCCCTCTTGAGCTTGCCTGCTCGAACAGTATGCCGATGCATCCCTGCACATCGGGATAGGTGGAGCCTTTGCCGTAATAAAAATCATCGTAACCCTCTTTGGTGTAATAAAGCGAACCGATGCGGTCGAGAAACGCCGCATGAAACTTCCCGATTCTGGATGTAAGCTGCTGGTTCATATCCGGCGTCAGCGGATTCACTCTCGTTGGCACACCCGGCTGAAAAAAGAAAGTGGCATTGCTGCCCATCTCATGGTGATCGGTAAGAATATTTGGTTTCCAAAGATGAAACCATTTCAGGCGGTTCTGGCTTTCCACATGCACGGCGGGCAGCCAGTCGCGGTTCAGGTCGAACCAGTAGTGATTGAAGCGGCCGCCGGGCCACACTTCGGTAAACTCCCGGCTGTTGGCATCGGTGACAAGGTTTTTGCTTTTATGCTGGTTTACCCAGGTGGAAAACCGCTGCAACCCGTCAGGATTGAATGAAGGATCGAAAAGCACAACCACATTGTCCAGCAGTTCATCAATTTGTTTTCCCTGCGCTGCGGCGAGGTAATAGGCGCTGAGCAGGCTGGCATTGGCGCCGCTGGCTTCATTGCCGTGAATGGAATGGCCGATCCAGACCACGGCAGGCATCCCGACAAAGTCGGGATTCAGCGAAGAAGATTTTGAAGGATCGGTCAGCGCCACATGCTGCAGACGTATTTCTTCCAGCCGCTGATGGTTTTTGGGTGAAGTGATGATGAGCAATACCTGCGGGCGGTTTTCATAGGTAAAACCTATCTGCTCCAGCTTCACCCTGCCAGGCGCTGCCGCTGCAATGGCTTTCATATAATTCAGCAGCCGGTCGTGGGTGATGTGCCACTCTCCCACTTCGTGGTAAATGATGTCTTTGGGTTGGGGAATGACGGGGTTGTAGGTGACAGAATCCGGCAGGTAATAGCTCAGGTCCTGGGCGGTGAGTGAATAATGAATGCTGATCCCGATAAACATCGGGAGTGAAAAGGCAAGGAGCAGTTTTTTCATACCCTGTTTTTTAGATAGGTGAAAATACAGAAACGAAGGCAAAGATATCCGGCTTCAAAACGGGAGTAACCGTAGCGGCAGGGGTATGGTCATTTGTTTTTTGATCAGCCCTTTTTTAAGTGCCCGGTAGCTGATTCTTTTTCCGGAAACAGGGAGCCGGTAAGACAGGAGCCCCTGGTGGATTTCTGTTTTAAGTTTTACAGGGGCTGAATCTTTCGATAAAAGCCAGGCCGTTCTTACATTTTCAAGCCCGATACTGAGGCCGGGATGAAAATATTTTATGAAAATTGTAAATTGCATTGGCGCAGTTGGCTGGTATAAATTTACAATGATTATCAATAAGAATTTATACCAGGAGTAGCGTATATTAAAGAGTTATAGCCAATGGTAAGACGACCGACATAACAAAATGACCAGACATTTCAAAGG
>CAYUJD010000082.1:0-17223 GCA_964444975.1 uncultured Chitinophaga sp.
ATGGAAGGGCCGTCGCTCAAAGGATAAAAGGTACTCCGGGGATAACAGGCTGATCTCCCCCAAGAGCTCATATCGACGGGGAGGTTTGGCACCTCGATGTCGGCTCGTCACATCCTGGGGCTGGAGAAGGTCCCAAGGGTTCGGCTGTTCGCCGATTAAAGTGGCACGTGAACTGGGTTCAGAACGTCGCAAGACAGTTCGGTCCCTATCTGTGGTGGGCGTCAGTAGATTGAGAGGACATGACCTTAGTACGAGAGGACCGGGTCGTACGTACCGCTGGTGTATCGGTTGTGCCGCCAGGTGCAGTGCCGAGTAGCTATGTACGGACAGGATAAACGCTGAAAGCATCTAAGCGTGAAACCTACCTCAAGATGAGTCTACTTTTAAGGGCCGTCAAAGACTATGACGTTGATAGGCTACAGGTGTAAAGCTGGTAACAGCAAAGCTGAGTAGTACTAATTGCCCGTACGCTTTAATTTTTTTGGCCCCCCAAACCCCTCCAAAGGAGGGGCTTTGGATGGCTTTCGATATTCGCCTAACAATTCCAATATGTTCAATTTATTAAAAGCATTCCTTCGCTCCCCCTTTGGGGGAGATAGAGGGGGCCGATTTATGGTGGTTTTTCCGAGGGTGTTCACCTCTTCCCATACCGAACAGAGAAGTTAAGTCCCTCATGGCCGATGGTACTGCACCACAATGCGGGAGAGTAGGTAGCTGCCATATTTATTAATTGAGGCTGTCTCAACAGGGGCAGCCTCTTTTTTTTTGAAGATGTGGGTATAAAACGGAGAAGTTAATCCGCCGCTTGGCGGACGAATGGTACTGCATCATCCCGATATTTATCGGGACGGGAGAGTAGGTAGCTGCCATATTTATTAAAAAAGCCTTTCAGATTTTCTGAAAGGCTTTTTTGTTTTCAATATTTGCTTCTAACTTCAATCAATGTCAAGAAAAGAGATTATTATAATCATACTGTTGGCTTCTATCAATTTTGCCCATATCCTTGATTTCATGATTATGATGCCGCTTGGCAATTACCTGATGCCATTTTTTGAAATTACTCCCAGGCAATTCAGTTTCCTCGTTGCTTCATATCCCATTACTGCTTTTTTCTCCGGCTTTACTGCCGCTTTTTTTGTTGATCGAATGGATAGGAAAAAAGTATTGTTATTTGCGTTTATAGGATTTATCATTGGAACTGTTGCCTGCGGATTTGCGCCCAGCTATCCAATGTTGATGGCTGCCAGAATTTTTACAGGATTATTTGGCGGATTAATCGGTGCACAGGTAATGTCTATAATCGCTGATCTGTTTGGCTATGAAAGAAGAGGGGTAGCAATGGGAGCAGCTATGAGTTCCTTTGCTTTTGCCTCTACAATTGGTGTCCCATTTGCACTATGGCTGTCCAATATTTTCAGCTGGCATGCGCCATTTATTCTTGTAGGTATTCTTGGCGTAATTATTATTCCTCTCGTCGCTAAGTATATACCAAGTGTAAAGGATCATGTAACTGAGAAAAATGAGAATAATCACCGGTTGCAGTCGATACTCAGTGTAATTGAAAACAGGGAACAGCGATTGGCTTTATTATTTTCAGGTTTAATAATGATGGGACATTTTCTCATAATTCCCTTCATCAATCCTTACCTTGAATTCAATAAAGGGTATTCCCGGGATGTAACACCGATGGTTTATTTGTTCGGGGGCATGTCATCTTTGTTGGCTGCTTTTATACTTGGAAAATTAGCTGATGAAAAAGGGAAACTTCGTGTGTTCTCATGGTCAGTTATTTTTTCTTTTATTATGGTTTATATCATTACCAATCTGCCATCACCTTCCCTTCCTTTTACAATAGTACTTTTCTTTTTTGCATTATGGTTTGTGGTGGCCACTGGTCGTGCTGTAACAGCACAGGCTATGATCAGCAATGTGGTAAAGCCTGAACAACGGGGAAGTTTTTTAAGTTTCAACAGCAGTGTTCAGCAATTAGGAACAGGCCTCGCATCCTTTGCAGCAGGATTCATTGTTACTAGTGATAAAGCAGGTAAGTTGTATCGTATTGAATGGGTTGGTTATTTATCTATTCTTGTTTTATTGCTGGGGCTTTTATTAGGTAGACATCTTTTTACTTCTTCAGAAAAAAAATTTTAATACTTATATTTATTTTTTAAACGAACCAAGCAATTGTTGTTACCTGGCATGATTGGTATTGCGTTTTGATGAACCACTTTGCTATTGGCTTTTTAGTTAAATGGAAAATCAGAAAAAAAGGTTTATATCGCCTGAAAAAAAGTTTAACTTATTTATCGCGATGGCAATTACTGGTATTATTGCCATTGTAATTGGCTTCTCCAGAACTTTTCTTATCCCGCTTGCAGAAGGCACAAAATCATGGCCCATTGTTATTTATGTACATGGTGCTTTTGCCTTTGGCTGGGTATTGCTGTTTCTCATTCAGTCAGTGCTTATAAAAACCAAAAACTATAAAACACATATGACCCTTGGCCGATGGGGATTTTTTATTGCAATAGGTGCTGCAGTTACTATTATACCAGCCGGTTTATACCAAATAGAAAGAGAATTAAAAGAAGGATTCGGTCAAACCGCTATTTTAACAATAACTGGTGTATTTTCTTCAGCCTTGATTTTTTTATCATTCGTAACGCTGGCTATTTATTTCAGAAAAAAACCACAGGCGCATAAACGATTTATGTTACTTGCAACAATTGTATTGTTATGGCCGGCATGGTTTCGCTGGCGGCATTATTTTCCTTCTGTAACCCGGCCAGACATCTGGTTTGGTATTGTACTGGCCGACAGTTTAATCATTATTGCGTTTATATGGGACTGGCTGAAAAACAAAAAGATTCATCCCGTATTGCTATACGGCGGTTTATTTTTTATTATTGAAAATGTGATAGAAATAATCTTGTTTGATACACCGGTATGGAGAGCTATTGCAAGTTTTTTATATAACATATTAAGCTGACAAATGAACAGGTTTATAGTTGTATTCGCATGCTTTTTTATTTCCTGCTCCGCTCCGGAAAAAAGGAAATTTTTTATTCCTGCAGAATTTGAACCACAGGAATTCATCTGGCTGAGCTGGATGGAATCGGGTTTCCTTCCGCCCGGGGTCTACACGCTCCAGCCCTGCGTGTGGCGTGACCCAGGGGGTTGTTTCGATGATGTTAGTTGAACCTTAGTATTCTTGTAATACCATGAATAGTTAAAAAAAAATGAGCATTTGTATTTTTACCCATTAACGGTTCCTGACGGTACAGGCAATGAATGCCGACACATTGCCAATGCGGAATCGGTGTACACAATAATGCAACAAAAGCACTTATGAAAAATAAGATAAAAATCAGGCTGTATATTTTATTCGCTGCTATATTCGTAATAGGATTGCTTACCTTAGGGGGATTATACTTTCTCCGTGCTTTTTTTAGTGCCTTTGCACCCGCTGACATTACCGTTACAAAAACGGAAATACGTAGTTCACGTGATTTAATCAATCCCATAACCATAGAAAAGCTAGAAGTTGATTCATTCGGAAACGAACAAAGACCAATAAAATACACCATTGTATATCTTACAACCTGCTCCATCAAGCAGATAGAGGGGAAACCCCCGGCAGGCCTTAAAATAATTAAACTCAATGAACCCGGACGTTATGGTTGGTCTGAAGAAAACGTAAATATTCCCATTGCTCACTACGACGGATTTTCTTCACGAAACAGATTAGATTCTGTCCAGGATATAATCTGGAGTACGGGGCATAAAAAAATGGAGCTTTGCCCGATTAATTTCGAAAAAGAAAATTGGTACTTTATAAATTTTCTCGAGCCAAGTATTGTCGGAATTTACATTTACGTTGACAAAAACGGTGATTTAAAACAGTATACGACTTATAGCAGAGTGTCACCAATATAAAAACTGGATGTAAGCCCCCGCCCCAAAAAAATCCCGTAGCTTTTAAGCAGCCAGATTTGTACTGAGCGTAAATGAAAATTTATTTTAGAAAAAATTTGAATACCCCGCTCTGCTCAATTGTAATAGTCATTTAATAAAAAACGCAGCCTTGAAAAAACTACTGCCTGCCCTTAACCACACACCAGCAGGAAATTCGTACTTTTGCCGCTTCAAATTTTCAGAACGATGAGCCGGAAAGGAAAAGTGCTGGTGGCTATGAGCGGCGGTATTGACAGTACCATCACCGCCCTGATGCTTCATGACGAAGGCTATGAAGTGGTGGGCATCACCATGAAAACATGGGACTACTCCGCCAGCGGCGGCGGCAAAAAAGAAACCGGCTGCTGCAACCTCGATTCCTTTAACGATGCACGAATGGCAGCTGTGCAGCACGGCTTTGTACACTATGTGCTTGATCTCCGCGATGAATTCGGCGACTTTGTGATTGATAATTTTGTGGAAGAATACCTGGCCGGACGCACGCCCAATCCCTGTGTGCTCTGCAACACGCATATCAAATGGCGGGCCCTGCTGAAAAGAGCCGATTCACTCGGCTGCGATTTTATCGCCACCGGCCATTATGCAAAAATTTACCGTCACAGCAACGGACGATTTGTGGTGAGCAAAGCAGTGGATGAAACCAAAGACCAGAGCTATGTGCTGTGGGGATTGCAGCAGGACCTGCTCAGCAGAACGCTGTTGCCATTGGCGCCATACCGTAAAACGGAAATAAGAAAGATGGCCATGGACTATGGCTATCCCGAGCTGGCTAAAAAAAGCGAGAGCTACGAGATTTGTTTTGTGCCCGACAACGATTACCGTGGTTTCCTGAAGCGCCGTGTGCAGGGGCTTGAAGAAAGAGTGAACGGAGGAAATTTTGTTGACAAGCACGGAAAAATTCTTGGCAGGCACAAGGGCTTTCCGTTTTATACCGTGGGGCAAAGAAAAGGACTGGACATTGCACTGGGCCGGCCGGTGTATGTCACAAAAATTGACCCCGGTACAAACACCGTGGTGCTGGGCGATGAAGAAGACCTGGAACAAAATGAGATGATGGTTGGCAAACTGAATTTTATAAAATATGACAGCATCACGCCGGGCATGGAGGTGGTGACAAAAATCAGGTATAAAGACAAAGGCGCCCTGTCCAATATTTATCCGCAAAACGGAATGGTGAAGGTGAAATTTTATGAACCCGTAAAAGGCATTGCACCCGGGCAAAGCGCCGTATTTTATGAAAGCGACGATGTGATTGGGGGAGGGATAATTCAGAAAGGAAGTCGGAGGTCAGATGACTGATGTCGGATGTCGGATATATTTTCTTAATAAGTGAATCTTATCTTTTTCTGCCTTCTGACCTCTGGTTTTCAAGCAATAAATAAAAGAAAAAGCCGTTTAACAAACCGGGAAATTGCAGTTCCCGGTTTTTGTTTTTAGCTTTGAATAATTGTTGGTTAAAATTTCTTATTGAAATCCGCTACCTCTGAATGCTGAATATCATCTTATGAGACTAAAAAAATTTACACGGAATTTTACTGCTGTCGTGCTGCTTTTTTCTTTTATCTCCTGCAAAAAAGAAACCGAAGAATTTCAAACCGAAGCGCTGGCTGAATATCTTCCGCTGGCAGTGGGCAAGTATATCACTTACCGCATTGATTCGACCGTTTTCACCAATCTCGGCCGAAATGAAGAAGTGCATAAATACCAGGTGCGCCACGTGGTGGATGCCGAAGTGACTGACAACCTGGGCAGGCCAAGCTTCCGCATATTCCGCTACCTGCGTGATTCGGCAGGTACACAGCCATGGACGCCGAACGGAACCTATTTCATCACTCCCCTTACCGACCAGGTGGAAGTGATTGAAGACAATCTCCGTTTCATCAAACTGCATTTGCCGCTGAAATTAAATGTGGACTGGAAGGGAAATAAATATCTTTCTTCCGATCCTTATGCCTCGCTTTATTCCTTCAGCAACGATGACTATATGAACGACTGGGATTACGAATACGATCAGTTTGACCCTTCCATTACCATCGGCAGCCAGACTGTAAACGATGTATATACCGTTTTTCATATTGATGAAGCGCTGAATGCGCCGGTTACCGATACCCGCAGCTATGGCGCCCGGACATTGTCTGTGGAGCAGTATGCAAAGAACATCGGGCTCGTAAGCCGCGACTACATCATCTGGGAATACCAGCCTAATACCGGCGGCGCCGGCGGTGGTTATAAAGTTGGTTTTGGTATAAAAATGTGGATGATTGATCACAACTGAGCTTTCTCCTTTTAATCAGTATTTTTGGTTCTTCAAAACAATCCTGATGAAGAGGTTAATCTTTATCCTTATCGGAACTTGTTTCTTACTGCATGAACCGAATGCCCAGTTTACCCGCTACATGGTAAGGCTGAAAAACAAAGCCAATAATCCCTTCACCCTCGCCAACCCCGCTGCTTATTTATCACAAAGAGCCATTGACCGGAGAATGCGATACGGCATTGCGCTTGACAGTACTGATTTGCCCGTGACCCCTGCTTACGTTACCCAGATAAAGAACGTACCCAACGTGACAGTGCTGAATGTTTCAAAATGGCACAACAGCGTGGCTATTCAAACAACGGATGCAAATGCCATAACCACGATTAACGGATTTTCATTTGTACAATCAGTGTCGGCCATTGCTGCACGAGCAACCAGCACAGGCAGAAAGTTTGAAACAACCGAACAGCCTTATATTCCGTCTGCACGAAGCACACAAACAACTGACTTTTTTAATTACGGCACGGGCTCATTTAATGAAATCAACCTGCACAGGGGCCAGTTTCTGCACAATGTGGGATTGCGTGGCCAGGGCATGCTCATAGCCATGCTCGATGCCGGCTACCTGAATTACACCACACTCGATGCCATGGACAGCATCATTGCCAATAACCAGGTGCTGGACACATGGGATTTTTATTCAAACAACGCAACCGTTTCCGACGATCACCCGCATGGCATGCAATGCCTGTCCACCATGGCCGCCAACCTGCCGGGTGTGTTTATCGGCAAAGCGCCAAAGGCAAATTTTTTACTCTACCGCACCGAAGATGTTTCAAGTGAATACCCGGTGGAAGAATTCAACATGGTGTGCGGCATGGAAAGAGCTGACAGCGCCGGCACTGATGTGATTTCCGCTTCATTGGGTTATTCTGAATTTGATAATGCCGCTTTCAATTATGTGTATGCAGATATGAATGGCAACAGTACCATCAGCGCTGTGGGCGCCGACCTGGCAGCCAAAAAGGGAATCCTGTTTGTTGTGGCAGCCGGTAATGAAGGAAACACAGCGTGGCATTATATTCTTTCACCTGCCGATGCTGACAGTGTGCTGGCCGTTGGCGCTGTAAATAACAGCGGCGCGGTGGGTTCTTTTTCAAGTTATGGCCCCAGCAGCGACGGACAGGTAAAACCCGATGTGGCTTCCATTGGTGTTTCGGCTATGGTGCAATCAACTGCCAATACCGTTGTTACAAGCAACGGCACTTCCTTTGCCTGCCCCAATATGGCCGGGCTTGCCACTGCGCTCTGGCAAGGTTTTCCTGAATTCAACAATATGCGTATCATCCGTGCACTGCGTGAAGCCGGCAATCTTTCATCTTCGCCCAACGACCGCATCGGCTTCGGCATTCCTGATATGAAAAAGGCTTTCAACCAGCTGCTTGTTGATTTTGCTACAGCTACTGCCACGCAAAACGGCTGCAGAATATTCATCAACTGGACAAGCAAGGACATAAGCACAGCCGGCATGAAGTATGAAGTGGAACGGAAAGCTCCCGGTGATACAGCGTTTATAAAAATTGCTGAGGTGAATCCATCGGCAGGAGGTATCCTGTCAAACCACAATTATGAATTTATCAATACACTGCCCACCGGCACATCGGGAATTTTTTCATACCGTATCCGGCAGATTGTTGATACTTCTGCTGCCGGCTTCACGGCGCTTTATCTTGACACGGCCACAGTTACTATTGCTTCTCCCTGCGTGGTTACCGGCGTGGTAAACCCGGGCAACTATCAAAATTTTGTTTCGGTGCGGCCCAATCCTTCTGCGGGTAATTCTGCCACACTGGTAATTGAAACTGCAGAAGCAGTGTCTTCAATGCCCATCACCGTTTATGATATGAACGGCAGGCTGCTGATGCGCCTGCAGCAATCGAAAGGCCCGGGACGTGTAACCATTGAGCTGCCGGTGGGTAAACTGCCCAAAGGAAAATATTTCATCAATGTTTACAATAAAAACACACTGATGGCTACGGCCGAACTGCTCAGGTTATAACGGTTTTTCCAGCACAGCTACAAACATCGAATCTGCTTTTTTATCATATCCCTGTAAGAGTTCCGCTTGGTTTAGCTGCAGGTAAAATTTCTCCCTGGCAAAATCCACCACTTCTTCATTTTCCCTTTTAAAAACAGAGCAGGTAATGTAAATAAGCGAGCCGCCGGGCTGAAGATGAGGTATGATATGGGAAACAATTTTTTTTTGCAAAGTGGCGAACTCACCAATTTTTTTTTCATTGAAAAAATAAAGCTGCTCCGGGGTGCGGCTCCAGGTGCCGGAGCCTGTGCAGGGAACATCGGCAATGATGATATCGGAGTCGTGAGTCATAAGTCGTGAGTCGTGAGTCAGATCAGCGACAAAGCTTTTGTAGTTTCTTATACCCGCCTTGTTAAATCTTTTTTTAAGATTGACAAGAATGCTTTCCCTTACATCTGAAACTGTGAGTTCAATGTGCGGGTTCATGTCATAGACCATGATGGATTTGCCGCCGCTGCCGGCGCAGCAGTCCCAGAGGCTGATTTTTGATTTTGGATTTTTGATTTCGGATGTAATAAATTCCCCGGTTCTTTGAGAATTGTAATCCTGTATTACTGCTTCCTTGTCCAGTTCGATAACCGAATCAACTTTCGAATTGTTGGGGAGGGCAAGGCAGGTTTCAGAAATAGTTTTAGAATCAATTCCCGCCTGTCGCAGTTTTCTTTTTACAATTTCTTCTTTCCCCGGCCGCAGGCGGAGAAATAAATCCGGCTGGATGAAAAATGACTCACAGAATTTTTTGTAATCAATCCCCTCGCTCAATTCATATTGCCAGGGAAAAACATTGAAAATTGCCCCGATTACTATCGGGGGAGCATTGAGCATTGAACATTTATTCCCCACATTAAGATTCGTACTTTCATTCCATAGCGACCTGAATTGCTGTAATATTTCGTCCGGCTCAGTTGAACACAGGAACAACCCCATTAAAATCCTTTCTTCCATGGCCAAATCTGCCGCCGCCTTTCCCAGCCGGAAAAAACAATAACACAAATGACTGATTTGCTTCCTGTCCCTTGAGCCGTATTTTTTATTGGCTGCAAAATATTTTTTCAGGAAAGATGCAAAGGGCTCATCGCCTTTGTAAATCCTTAAAATTTCCGCTGCTGAATTGAGGTATGAATGATAACGGCTCACCCGGCAAACTTAAAATGAAAAAAGCGATCCGTATCAGACCGCTGTAGTTAAACATTGAAAGTTAATCAGCAGGGGACATTACAGCTCCAGCAAAGTTCTTACCGGATCTTTCCCAAACAGCAACTGTTCGGGGTTTTCCAGCAGTTCTTTAACCCTTACCAAAAAACTCACCGATTCCCGGCCGTCAATAATGCGATGATCATAACTCAAGGCCACATACATCATCGGTTTAATCACTACCTGGCCGTTCAGTGCAATGGGTCTTTCTTCAATTTTGTGCATACCCAGTATGGCGCTTTGGGGAATATTGATGATGGGTGTGCTGAGCAATGAACCGAATACGCCACCATTGGTGATGGTAAAGGTGCCGCCGGCCAAATCTTCGGTTGTCAGCTTACTGTCTCTTGCTTTGGTGGCCAGTTCCACCACTTTCTTTTCAATATCCGCCATGCTGAGGCTTTCGGCATTTCTGATTACCGGTACAGTCAAACCCCTTGGAGTGGAAACGGCAATTGAAACATCGCAGTACTCATGGTAAACAATATTATCACCGTCAATGTAGGCATTCACCGAGTGCCACTCCTGTAATGCAAAACAACTGGCCTTTACAAAAAAGCTCATGAAGCCCAGGTTTACGCCATGCATTTCTTTAAACCTATCCTTGTACTTACTCCTGATGTCCATCACCGGCTGCATGTTCACTTCGTTGAAGGTGGTGAGCATGGCGGTGGTGTTTTTGGCCTCCACCAGCCGGCGGCTGATAGTTTTGCGCAGGTTGCTCATCCGCTCCGGTCGTTCGTTTCTTGAAAATAGCTCAGCGCCGGGTTTCCTGCCCGGACTGCCCAGAGCAGCCAGTACATCTTCTTTTACAATTTTTCCTTCAGGCCCCGAGGGAGTAATTTTTTTCGGGTCCACCTTTTTGTCGGCAATGATTGCTGCAGCAACGGGAGTTGCTTTGATATCTGTTACCGGTTGCAGGTTTACGCTTACCGGTTTTTCTTCGGCGGCCATCTCACCCTTTGCGCCGGCCTTTACTTTTTTCTTTTCCTCAGCAGGCTTCCCATTGGTGGCTGCGGGCTTTGCAGACTTTTCATCAATTGAAGCCAGCACATCGCCGATTTTAATGGTATCTCCTTCATTGATGGCGGCCAGTTTGATAATACCCGCCTGCTCGGCATTCACTTCAAAAGTGGCTTTCTCGCTTTCCAGCTCGGCAATCACTTCGTCTCTTTCCACGTAGTCGCCATCCTTCTTTATCCATTTCAGTAATGTCACTTCGCTGATGGATTCCCCAACCGTCGGTACCTTAATGTCTATCATGTAACTTTTATTTGGAAATCAAAATTCTAAAGTAAAAAATAAAAAACAAGCGTCCTGAGGTTTTCTTTTGAATTTTGATTTTTTACTTTTTACTTAAATACTAAATGCCGTCTCAATAATTTCGCCCTGCTCCTGCACATGCACTTTTGCATAGCCAGTGGCCGTTGCTGCCGATGGTTGCCTGCTTATCACTCCGTAATTAATGCTTTGCAGATTCATCTTCAGGAATGATGCGGCTCCCATATTCAGCGGTTCTTCCTGTACCCAGAACCAGGCCGCCTTGCTGTATTTCCAGTAAAGCGCTTCCAGCTGTTTCAGCGGCAGCGGATACAATTGTTCCAGGCGAATGATGGCCACATCCTTCCTGTTATCCTTTTGCTGTTTTTCCGCCAGGTCGAAATAAATTTTACCGGAGCAAAACAAAACTTTTTTTACAGCAGCAGCTGCAGCTATAAACGGGTCATCCATGGTTTCCCTGAAGCTTCCGCCGGTAAATTCTTCTTTTATTGAATGCGTTCCGGGATGACGAAGATTGGCTTTGGGTGAAAAATTAACCAGCGGTTTGCGGAACGGCCATGCCAGCTGGCGCCGGAGTGCATGGAATAAATTAGCCGCCGTAGTAATGTTGGTCACCACGATATTCAGCTCCGCACACAGCTGTAAAAACCTTTCCAGCCTGGCGCTGCTGTGTTCGGGCCCCTGTCCTTCGTAGCCATGCGGCAGCAGCATGACGATGCCGTTCATGCGGTTCCACTTTTGCTCGCCGGAAGTAATGAACTGGTCAATCAGGGTCTGCGCCCCGTTGCTGAAATCGCCAAACTGTGCTTCCCACAATACAAGCGCATTCGGATTGGCCAAAGCATACCCGTATTCAAAACCCAGCACCCCGTATTCGCTCAGCAGCGAATTATAAATTCTGAATTTGCCGGTGGCGCCCGGTATTTCACTTAAGCGGTTGTACGTTTTATCATTGCTTTCATCACGCAGCACGGCGTGGCGGTGGCTGAAAGTGCCCCGCTGCACATCCTGCCCGCTCATGCGCACATCTTTACCGTCAAGCAACAGGCTCCCGTAGGCAAGCAGTTCTGCCGTAGCCCAGTCAATTTTATTTTCCGACTGAAAAAGCTTCAGCTTGTCCTGGATAATCTTTTCTACTTTGCGCAGCGGTTTGAAACCGGCCGGCGACATCATGATGGCATCAAAAACCGTTTTAAAATTTTCTTCGCTGATGGCGGTAAGGGGAGAACTATCAAAATCTTCCGGCGTAGCACGGCGCAGTTTCTTCCACTCCAGTTCCGGCGGCTGGTAATGGTATGGCAAAGGATTCTGTTTTACTTCATCCAGCCGCTCCTGCAGGTCGGCCCAGAATTTTTTCTCCATCTCTTTGGCCAGTGCCTGTGCATCTTCTTCACCATTTTCCAAAAGTTGTTTTACATACACCTCCCGCGGGTTGGGATGTTTATCAATAAGCGAATACAGGTGCGGCTGTGTAAACTTGGGGTCATCGCCTTCATTGTGACCATGACGGCGGTAGCAAACCATGTCAACAAAAATATCCGAATTAAATTTTTGCCTGAAGCGGGTAGCTAACTCCACGCATTTCACCACTGCCTCGGGGTCATCACCATTCACATGCAGTACCGGCGCCTGAATGGCCGCCGCCAATGATGTGCAGTAATCAGAACTTCTTCCCTCGTCAAAATCGGTGGTAAAGCCAATCTGGTTGTTGATGATAAAATGAATGGTGCCGCCGGTGTAATAACCCAGCAGGTAACTCATCTGCAGCACTTCGTACACAATGCCCTGCCCGGCAATGGATGCATCACCATGAATCAGTATGGGAAGTATTTTTTTGTACCTGCTTTCATACATCACATCGGCCTTGGCTCTTGAAAAACCCACCACCACCGGGTTCACTGCTTCCAGGTGCGATGGGTTGGGCATCAGCTTCAGGTGCATGGTGGCGCCGTCGCTGGTCTGCACTTCACTGCCGTAACCCATGTGATACTTCACATCGCCGCTGCCCATTGTCTGGTCCAGCTTGGCTGTACCTTCAAACTCGCTGAAGATTTGTTCATAGGTTTTGCCCATGATGTTGGCCAGCACATTCAGCCGGCCGCGGTGGGCCATACCTATCACTACTTCATGCACATCGTTGGCAGCGGCTGTATTAATGATTGCATCAAGGGCTGCAATGGTGGTTTCGCCGCCTTCCAGCGAGAACCGCTTTTGCCCCACGTATTTTGTATGCAGAAATTTTTCAAATATCACACCCTGGTTCAGCTTTTCCAGAATGCGGCGGCGCTTTTCCAGCGGCAGCGGCTCATGAAATTCTTTTTCCATGGCACGGGTCAGCCAGTCAATCTTTTCCTGGCTGCTGATGTACTTGAACTCTATGCCCACATGACGGGCATAACATTGCTCCAGGTGTGCAATAATATTTCGCAACGTAGTGGTACCAAGCCCTATTAAACTGCCTGCATGAAAAGTTTCATCCAGGTCGGCTTCAGTAAATCCGAAAAATTCAATGTTGAGATTGGCGCCCCTGTCTTTACGTTTCCGTATCGGGTTGGTTTTAGCAACCAGGTGGCCTTTGTTGCGGTAGCCAAGTATCATCCGGTACACGTTCAGCTCCCGCTGCCAGTTTATAGTTGCCGGAGTTTCCGGCCCAATGGCAACCTCTTCGGCCACCGGCGAGCCGTTCCCCTTTTTTGCCGGCGCCGAACTGGATACCGCAAAATCAAATCCTTCAAAAAATTTTCTTAGTTCCGGGTCTATGCTTTCGGGATTTTTTACAAAGTCCCGGTACAAATTTTCTACAAATGCCGGATGCTGGCTGGTGATATACTGGAAATCCTTCATTGCAATGTTCTCAATTCATTTCCCCCTCTCCGTACAGGAGAGGGGGCTGGGGGGTGAGGATGCAAATATCTGCCAAAAAAACCGAATCTGTTCCAATTTAAAAAGGCAGTAATTTTTTGTTGCCGGCTGCAAATCCCTGAGCATCACCTGTTGCGACGCTCCGTTCAACGTTCGGTAATCCTATTCGGCTATTTCAATTCCGGCATTGATTTTCTCAATTTACTTTTTGCCATTTAATGCCCTCGCCCTACCTTTGCCCTCCTTAAAAATTAAAGTAAATGGCTAATCACCGAGCAACAAAAAAAGATGTTCGCCAGTCGGCCAAACGCCGCGAAAAAAACCGTTATTATGGTAAAACCACCCGCAATACTATCAACGATCTGCGGGCTTTGACCAGCAAAAAAGAAGCAGTTGAAAACCTGCCTGCCACCATCGCCATGATTGACAAACTGGCCAGGCGGGGCGTGATACATAAAAACAAAGCCGCCAACCTGAAAAGCGGTCTGGTAAAAAAGGTGAACGCATTGAAATAGTTTAAAAGCAATTTTTTTTTTATAAAAGGCATTCCATACCGGGATGCCTTTTTTACTTTTAGCCACTAAACAAATGACATGAGCACTCGACTACTTTTCCCGTTTCTGTTATTCTGCAATTTACTTTGTGCCCAAACCATCAGCACCCGGTTTGAACAAAGCGGCGGCACGCAAACACCAACCTATTTTGAAATCATTGACTGGTGGAAAAAGCTGGATGAAAAAAGCGGCAAAGTGAAACTGCTCACCATGGGCATGAGCGACGCCGGTTATCCGCTGCATCTTGCAGTAGTGGCCGAAAACGGGGATTATAATTTTGACAACATCCGGAAAAACAACAAAAGAGTGATGCTAGTCATGAACGGCATCCACCCCGGCGAACCGGATGGCATTGATGCAAGCATGCTGCTGGCAAGAGATATTGTTATTAATAAAATAAAGTTGCCGGATAACATAGTGCTTGCCATCATCCCGGTTTATAATATCGGTGGTTGCCTGAACCGCAGCGCCAACTACCGGGTTGACCAGAACGGTCCGGAAGAATTCGGATTCCGCGGCAACAGCCAGAACCTGGACCTGAACCGTGACTTTATCAAATGCGATTCGAAAGAAGCAAAATCATTTGCAGAAATTTTTCACCTCACCGGCCCGGATGTTTTTCTTGACAACCATGTAAGCAACGGCGCCGACTACCAGCACGTGATGACGCTGATCTGCACCCAACACAACAAGCTGGGTGGTGTAATGGGTGATTTTATGAATAGAAAATTTGAGCCCGGCATTTATGCCGGCATGAAAGAAAAAGGGTATGATCTGATCCCTTATGTAAATTCTTTTGGCGATACACCCGATAGCGGATGGCCCGAATTTTTTGAAAGTCCCCGCTACAGCAGCGGCTATGCGGCGCTCTGGCATACATTTTCATTTGTAGCCGAAACCCACATGCTGAAACCGTACGAGCTGCGGGTAAAAGCCACTTACGAACTCATGAAATCTTTTATTGATTTTACTTCTAAAAACAGCGCCGTCATCAAACATCTGAGGGAACAGACAAAGCAGTCGGTAAAAACACAAACCGAATTTCCCATCAGCTGGGCGCTGGACCGTTCGCAGTTTGATAAAAGAATTTACAAAGGATATACAGCCGGCCGCAAGCCCAGTGATGTTTCCGGCCTGCCAAGATTGTATTACGACCGCAGCAAGCCATACGAAAAAGAAATTCCTTTTTATAATGTATATAAACCATCGGTTTTTATTCAGAAGCCAAAGGCCTACATCATTCCGCAGGGCTGGTGGCGGGTGATTGACTTGCTGAAGGCAAACAGGGTGCAAATGATGCCGCTGAAAAAAGATACAACGATCGAAGTGGAAGTGTACCGCATTGATGATTATAAAACAGCGCCCCGCCAGTATGAAATGCACCACATCAACAGCGATGTGAAGACAAGTGTGACTGTAAAAAAGATGTTCTTTAAAAGAGGCGATTATTATGTTCCGATGAACCAGGTGGCCAATCGATTTTTAATTGAAACATTAGAGCCAACAGCAGCTGATTCATATTTCGCCTGGAATTTCTTTGATGCAATACTCGGACAAAAGGAAGGTTTTTCCGGCTATGCTTTTGAAGATATTGCTGCAGACTATCTGAAAAACAACACTGATTTAAAAAATAAGCTAGACCAAAAACGAGCTGCTGATTCATCTTTTGCAAAAAATGCAAGAGCTCAATTGAATTTTGTTTATGAAAACTCACCCTGGTATGAGCCGGCTTATTTGCACTACCCCGTATTCAAAGTTTTGAAATAACTACAGTTTTTTTATCCATCCCTGAAAACAGGTAACGTCCTAATAAAAGCCCCAGCAATAAAACAAGAATAGATAGATAACCAACCCACTCATAACGTTGGAGCCTCCCGGTGTTGTCTTTGGTAACTATAAATCCGGCCAGAAACGAAGCCAATGCAGTGCCCAGTTGCTGCACGCTGCTGTTGAAGGTCATAAAGCTTCCCCTTTGTTCTGCTATCACCACGTTGCTTATCATGGCCTGGGCTGTAACGGCACGGCCGGTAGCTACCACAAACCAGGTGGCAAAAAATACAAGCACGATGGAAAAAGGAAGCACGGGTAAATTGGTGATGAGCCACACCATCGCAAATGAAAATAAAACTGACCATGTGAACACACGCAGCTTTCCTGCTTTATCTGAAAAACGCCCCAGTATGAATGCAGCAAAAAATGAAGCAATGCCGCCCACCAGGTAAATCATCGGCGTCAGGTCTCTTGAATAATTTTTATTGAACTCAAGATAAGGATTGATAAAAGGGATAATCAAAAAATGACCCATCATTATCAGGGCCGAAAACAAAAGTGCCAATCGTTGTTCACGGCTTTGCATCACATTCAGCAATACCTGGAAACGGTGTACCCCGGCAGCTTTCTCTGTCACATGCTCCTTCATTTCCGGAATAAATTTTATTACCAGCCCAACTATTACAATACCGAGCAGGCCGACAAAAATAAACGGCGCATGCCAGCTGAAAATATTGGAGAGATACAGGGCGAAGGGAACACCGATAGTGGAAGCAATGGCAAACGAACTCATCACGGCGCCCATGGCAGCGCCTCTTCTTTCATAGCCGAACAAATCGGCCACAATGGATAACACCTGGGCGCCGATCAATCCGCCAAAGAGTCCCGTTAAAATTCTTGCCGCTAAAAGTGAACCGTAAGTAGGGGCAAAACCGCAGGCCAGCGTGCCGGTAAGAAAACCAATATAAGCCAGTATTAAAATTTTTTTCCTGTCGTACCGGTCCACAAAAAACGCAGCGGCAAACCCCGATAAAAATGCCGTGACAGGGTAAGCCCCCACCAGGAAACTGAATTGTTTTGGTGAAATGTGAAAGAAAGGCATCAGGTAGTTGCCCAGCGGCATCATAATCATGAAATCAAGAATATGGGTGAAATTAACAGACGCCAGCAGGAAGATGACCAGCCTTTCTTTTTTACTCATAAAATCTTTAAACAACAAATATCGCTAATGC
>CAYUJD010000083.1:0-17201 GCA_964444975.1 uncultured Chitinophaga sp.
TATCTGAATCTTGAGCGAACAGATTTTTTCAGATTCTTGATCAAATAAAAAATTATTAAAGTGAAGCTTTGTTATTAATCATTCTCTTGAATTGAAGACTTGGGGCACCGAAGTTTATAAGCAATCCTATTTCTATTCCACTTGCTTCCAGGTAATTTTTTGCCTGGTTAATATTCCCATCGGTCAATTCTGTTAATGCTTTTATTTCAACAGGGATTATTTTATCTACCATAAAGTCAACCCGCCTTAAGCCGATATATTCGCCCTTGTAATGAATTTTGATTTCATATTCATCCTCAAAGACAATACCCCTTAATTTAAACTAAACCGCCATTGCCCGGTGATAAATATATTCCGGGTAGCCCGGTCCAAGTTTCCTGTGTACCTCCCTTGCACAAGCAATTATCTTATACGTTACATCTTCATATTTCATTTCAATCAGGATAAATTTTAAATGACTTGTGCCGTGTCCAAATTTTCTCAAATATCTTTTTAATCCGGGAAATCCAGGTTTTCTTATTGCGCCAGCGAAATCCGCAGATTCAATCCTCCCCTTGTATTGGTTATCGGCGCAGTAGTGGCCACTTTGGGAATGTTGCGGGTTTGTTCGAAATAAAGTGATGCACGGATGCGGCTGTTCACCACATAATCTATGGTAGGGTTGATGCGTATAACCTTTTGCCCGCCGGTAGGGATGGCGCTCAGCTGGTCGAGCTTGAAATTGGCCGTGGCATCGTCACGTATGCTGAAGTCAAACTTGAAAGTAATATCATTGTCGAGCTTCATCTTGCCGATTTTCTTAATCAGCGGCACCCCTTTCATGCGCCAGTCGGCGCCGATGGTTAATTCTGTCGAACGGTTCTCAGCAAGCTGGTAATCCACCAGGCTTAAACTCAGCTGTCTGGTTTTTCGATATTCCACTCTTGTAGTAAGCTGGTTGGTGAAAGTCATATCCAGTGAAAACAGCGGGCTGAATTCCTCGCTGATGGTTAAATTCGGAATAAAGAAATAAGGCACATAATTACCTGTCAACGTATCAATGAACGAAGGAAATCCATAACGGAACGGATCCTGGAAGAAAAGAGCCGAGTTGAAACTGTTCATGCTTAATGTGCTGCGGTAACCGTGGCGCAGGGTAACATTGGTGAATATTTTTTCCAGTCCCTTCACCCTGCTGAGTCCGCTGTACGTAACATTCCAGTTGGGTTTCGCTTTCAAACCGCTGAACGGGTTTGCCCTCAATTTGGGATTCGAATTTTTTACCAGCGGAACACCTAACGGGTCTTTATTGGTGTAGGCAGCTATAAACGAAGGAATAATTACATCCTGCGCATAACGGCCATAACCCTGGAAGTATCCATCCGCACCCGGCGTGGGGTTCGGCCCGTTATATTTATTCAGGTTGCCCAGCTTTTCAGAAAGCAGAATTCTGTTTGCTTCAAACTGCCTGAACGTTTCGGAAACCACATTGGGGTCAAATTTTTTAAACAGGGTCTGAAACGAAATATAACTGATGCTGAAACTGCCCAGTGCATACGGATTCAGCCGGGTGAGCGGACCGGTGCCTGTGCCGCTGGTATCTTTGAAAAGCTCTGAGTAGTTTTTAGTAAATGACTTGTCAAGATTCAAATCAATATTAAAATCGCGGAGCGGCGTTACCTGCCCTGTAATATTGAGCCGCTGATCGTAACGCTGCTGAATCAGGGTATTAAAAATGGGGTCGTGGCTCAGCAATCCTTTCAGTCCTTTTTCATTTATCCAACTGGTGTCAGGCTGATTACCGAGTATAAATCCAAATCCCGGCTGCATGCTCTTCCAGTTTTGACCCAGCACTTTTGTGCTGTCAAGATAACCGGGCAGGTTTGTACCCGAATTTTCTGAATACTGCACCCCGATTCTTTTCAGTGAAGTCAGCAGCTTTGCCACTGCCTTAACACCACTGCTCACTTCCGGCAACTGGTTTCGCCGCTGCTGGCGTTTTATTTTTCTTTCCTCCTTTTTTAGTTTTCTTATTTGCTTTTTTGTAAGCGAATCTGTTTTCGCCTGTTTTTTAGGTGTCACCTGTGCGGGGGCTTGCTGTTTATTTTGTTGTGCAGACGGTGCATCAGAATAAACCGCTCTCAGGAATTTCCATTTGTTGTACAGCTGGTCAAAATTAAAATCACCCGTAGCGCTTTTTGTTTGATCATTTGTGATGGTATTGCCAAGGCTTCTTCCCAACAACGAGGCGCCAATCCAGTCGTACCCGGCTTTGTAAGTGACCCGCAGGCTGGTCCAGTCGAGTATGGGAAATTTATTGGTAGGAAAATTATAGCTGAATGTGGCATCCTGGTGGTAGCGGGTGTTTCTTCCGCCTTTGAAAAAGTTTTTGCGTACGGAATCTTTTTCTTCACGGGTGTCAATGCGGCCGAAAGGCTCATCAATTCTTGCATTGTTGATGGCATTGAAATCAAGACTGATGGAGCGGGTAAGATCCCAGCGAACGATGTAGTAGCGGTCGAAGGTGAAATATTTGTCGTAAGTCTCTGGAATTTTATAGGGCCCGCCACCTACGTTTTTCGGTTGCAAAGCACCAAACTGCCTGAACACATCGGCTTTAAACGAAACCTGGGAGGGTTTATAGTTTAAATTAAAATCCTTGATAAACGACAGCCATTTTGAATTCGACTTCACCAGTTTTTTAAATGGCTCCACAAAGGCCGGCTGCGGGGCAAAATTGTATCCGATAGCGCCGCGGGTTCTTTTCATATCATCATGATCAATCAGCGGGTTGCGCCTTTCTGTTTTTGTATACGAATAATTGAAGTCGAGATTGGAAATATCCCAGGGCTGCGGTTTCTTGGTATTGGTTTTGTTTTTCTTTACGTTGGTCAGCGTCACAGTTTTGATGGTGGTGATGTCGGCCGCATCGCGGCGAATGGAATCCCGCTTGTCTTTCGGGCTTTCTTTCAGCTTATCCTTCAGCTTTGTGTCCAGCTCATAGGGGTCGTATTCAGGTGTGGAGCTGGTATGGCTGATACCAAAGAAGACCGGCAAAGTAATACCGGCTTTCCGGGGAAGTAATTTGCCGGCGTCAATATTTGCCGAAATATCAAACTGTGCAAAATCTTCGCGGCTGCGTTCATTCACCCTTTGTTCCAGTGTGCCAAAGCCGGTGCTTCGGGCAGATGCAGACACACTCAGGGTAAACAAATCAGCACCGGTAATATCCAGCCGGCCTATGGCTGCCCAGCCGCCGCTTTCATCCAGCCGGGAAAGACGCAACTCATTAAACCAAACTTCTGCAGTAATGGGCTCGGGTTTTTTATTCTCTACTCCCATCAGCATACCCCTTACTTCGCCCAGGTTGGGATTGCCGATGATGGCAAACCGCTTATTACCGATTAATTCACTGTAGTAAACCGAGGGAGGCACGCCGGCTTTATTTCTCCTGTTCTTCAAACGCACCAGTTCCTGTATATCGAAATCAAGATTGTTTTCTTCGGGCCAGATGGTTAGCGAATCGGTGGCGCCCCACGGAGTAATTTTCAATGGAATTTTTATTTCATAATAATTACTTACAAAATCATTGCCGATGCGTATCACAGCATTCATGTCGCCGTCTTTAATGAAACCCTGGAACAACACTTCTTCGGCATGAATAAACATGTTGAGCCGGCCGTACTGGCGCAGGTCGAGGTTCATGGTTTTAAACACACCCCTTGTGCTGTATTCCGTCAGGCTGCTGAGTTTTAAACTGAGCGACTGCTCATTCAGAAGCAATGGCACATTATTATTGCTGAGTTGAGTTTGCCGTTGAATACCCGGCGGCTGCACATAAGGAATGGGCTGACGCTGATCGTTCTCCTCCACGTTCACAGCAAGCACATCTGTTTTCACCGGGTCGTTGGCAGGCAGTTTTACAAAATTTCCCGTGCTGTCAATTTCATAAGTAAAGCGGCGCCACTGGTTGCGTACCAGTTCCAGTTTCCCAAAGCGGCATACTACTGTATCATCAAAACCCGTCATGAACATCCGGATGAAACGGATGGATTTAAAGTCGGGAATATTGCCCACCCTGGCCTGGTACTGCGTCACAGGAATGCGGAAAAGGTACCAGGTCTCTGTCCTGGAGCTGCCATCGGCAAGGGATACATCCACAAATCTTTTATCAGTGATATAATTGGTACCAACCTGCATGTTGGGTTTCAATTCCACCCTGTATTGAAAATATTCTTCCACTTCATTAAGTGTATTGTCGCGGTTCAGCTCCTCCTGGTCGGGGTAAAGTGTAAAGGCATTAATGAACTGCGAATTGTTGTCCGATACCGGGGAGTTGCCATGGGGGTTGTTTACTTCCCTGTAGCGTTGCAAAATGCCGGCATTGGCCTGGTCGTAAGATGGGTCGCGGTAGTTTTTAAAATTATCAGCCGAAGGGTCGGCAAATGCTTTTTGAAAAACTGAAGATGTTGTTCCAAAGTTGGCAGAAAGGTTATTCAGGTAAGTTGAAAATTTTTGTTGTTCCGACGAATCGGTCAGCCCGTCGTAACCCACATCCTGGAATGGCCGGTCATCCGGGTCATTGCTGAAAGCATTGGTAACCTGTATGGGGTTGGATGGCACC
Organism: uncultured Chitinophaga sp.; assembly: GCA_964444975.1. Lineage (GTDB taxonomy): Bacteria > Bacteroidota > Bacteroidia > Chitinophagales > Chitinophagaceae > VBAS01. The sequence continues at coordinate 4,604 of CAYUJD010000083.1, forward strand.
CGGCCCCACACCGAGTTGTTGTCAACCGGGATGTTGGGATTTTTAATCGTCGGCAATCCATTTTCATACTGGCGTTTGCCGTCTTTCAAAATATCTTCTGAAATATTTCCAAGATTAAAATACAGTTCGCCGCCGGTGCTGAACGGTTTGCGGATAAACGGATCCTGCAGCCAGAATTCAATGAACTCGATATTGCCGGTTTCAAAATCGGTCTGGTCAATATTGCGCATGATACCGCCCCAGGCCTGTTTTGGATTCAGCAGGTTTCCGTTTGCATTTATCCTGGCTGGGCGGTATTCAAAATTGTAAGGCCCTTTCTCCCGAGGATAAAATGCGAGGTCGAAAGTGGTAAGTATGCCCTGGCCAAAGTCAAGTGTACGGTTGGGAAAAATTTCGCGGTTGGTAATCTGCCGGGTTTCCGGTTTTGAAAGTTCAGCAAGATTATGACGCAGCGGGTTGTTTTGATTGCCCGTTTCCTGCAGCACTTGTTCTATATTGTACCAGGCAATCCTGGCACGGTTGTAACCATATTCCAGGTTATTATGCAGTTCCCCTTCGGGGAAAAGAATATTATTATTCTGGTCAGGTGATTTTTGCGGTGTGGATGCAAGCGTCCAGCTGATAGGCGGGAAGCGCAGGTCGATGCTGCTTCGGGTGCCTTCAAAGTCGTCAATATAAATCACACCTTCATTTCCTTTGCCAATCTGCGGGGCGTGGCCCGGTTTCAAAAAGGCTGCTTCGCCATAAGCTTTGATGCTGGATGTGGCTTTGGTAGAATAAAAAGGAAGCTTATCGAGCCAGCGGCTCAGCCTGGGAATTTCGTTGCTGTAATCAAAATCCACTCCATACATGGTATTGCGTATGGGATCGTCACCATAATTCTGTTTTACAAAAAATGGTCTTTCACCCAGGCGCACAATAGTGCCACCCAATGTAAATTTCTTACTGGCAAGATAATCGAGCCGCAGCGCCAGGTAGTTTCTCTGCTGTAAACCAAACGTGGCATTGTTTTCATACTGCACATTTACCGGTAAGCCTGCATTGATGATGGCCTGGTTGATGATGCGCAGCGAGCCAAGGTCGTAGTTGATTTCGTAATCAATATTTTCTTTCAGTATCTGGCCGCCGGCTGTTACAGTCACCGAGCCCTTTGGAATATTAAACCCAAGCTGGTATTCCGAAACGCCAAGGCCTGACTTGCTTTTCCCGACAAACTTGAAACGGTTCAGGTTGGCATACGTTTGTGCTATGGCTTTGATGGTATCGTAGAGCGGGTAAAAAAGGTATTTGGCCCGTTGCAGCAAGCTGTCAGCTCCTTTGTACACATACTCAAGGTCGCGGCCAAAAGGCTCCAGTACCGGGAAGATGATGCGGCTTTGCGATGAAATAACGGTGAAGCCTTCCACAAAGTCAAACACACCATCGGGCTGCGGATCGTTCTGGTTATTCAGGCGGTCGAGGTTGAGCAACGAAATCAGCGGTTGCCCTTTGTACGGATCACTCACATCATCGGGCGGCAGGTATCTTTTTTCACCCAGGCTTGGCTCCTCATACAACACATCCAGTTTAAAATCGGAACGCTCCAACTGCCCGAAGCCAACGGAGTAAACGTTTTTCATCATCAGGTCCCAGATGGGCAGGTTGGTGCGCTGCGATGTGGCTTTTAATAATTTTAAAAAAATAACCGGCTGCGTGATACCTGTGGAGTCGGGCGGTACATCGGTAGAAAATTCTCCCACCTGGTACACTTTACCATTGTATGTATATTGAAAGGCGATGCCCAGCACTTCATCGGGCTGCAGTTGCTGGTTGAGCGAAATAAAACCCACTTGCGGGTTGAAATAATAATCGGATGGTGAAAGTTTGCGGGCAAAAGTTTTTTCAAAATCCTGCACGGGCTGCAGGCCGATACCGGTAAGCACACTCTGCACCTGCGATGAACTTCTGGCTGCCGGCGTATTCAGTATGGTGGTATAAAGTGTGTTGGCATCATTTCGCGGCGGCACATTGCCCAATCCACCCCAGGGGCCGTAAGGCTGTCCTTCGCCAAGATCCATCAGCGCTACCACATCCCTTGTATCGGTAGTGGCGCCGGTGCGGTTGGTCACCCACACTTCAACACGCAGTATCTGCACCAATGAATTTACAACCGGCAACCGCTCCATTGCTTTGTTATAATTGTTTCGGAAAAACTGCGACATCAGGAAGTGGCGGTTTTCTTCATACTCATCAGCCTTGTACGTAAAGTTTTGCGTGGCGGCACCACCCTGCACACCCAGTGACTGGCGTTGCGAACGCTGGTTGGCCAGTACAGTGGTAATAAAAAGTTTTCCAAACTGCAGTTGTGTTTTTATTCCAAACAATGACTGGGCGCCGGGTATCAGTGTGCCTTTTGAGTTAAAATTGGTGTTGCCTGCCTGGAACTGTTTCAGTATTTCATCGTCCTTGCCCTGGTAATCGAGCTTCAGCTGGTTTTCGAAATTGAAATTGGCCAGTGTATTGTAATTGATGGGCAGTTTTAATTTATCGCCAATGTTGGCATCCACCTGGAACTGGCTGTTCATATTAAAATCAAGCCCGCCATTATTCCTCGAACGTTCAGGCAGCGTAGGGTTGTTTACCTTTTGCCCCTGGTAGCCCATGCCAATATCCACGTAGCCGGTAGGTTTGATATCAATTTTTCCGTTGCCCACAATCCGGTTCACCCAGTCGTTTACAAAAGTGAATTTGGGTTTATACTGCCGGCGGTTCAGGTTAGTAAGCAGGCTGGCTCTTTTGCGGAAATACTCTTTCTCGTCCTCTTTCCCTTTCAGATCAAGAAACTCCTGCATCGAAAAGGTCATTGGTGTACGGTAGTAACGGCTGCCGATTTTTTCAATGATGTAGTATTGTTTCGTTACGGGGTCGTACTCAATATTTCTTTTAATAAAAGAAGTATCCTGTAAATAAAAGGGATTTCGGTTGGGATAATTGTAGGGATCGCCGTAGCGGTCTTTAGCTTCAGGCTTGCTGGTGTCGCTGATATGATAACCCGTCTTGTTTACATAATAAGGAGAAGCATTTGACTTTTCGCCAAAAACAAAAAATAGTATGGCTGCTGCCAGTCTGCAGAATATGGTGCTCAACTTAGGGCTCAAAACTTTCTCAACAGAATTAGTTAGGTAGATTTAGTCCGATAGGCTTATACAGTTTTTAGGGCTTTCTTGATTATGTCTTCTATTGAGGTAATCGCAGGGTCGGATTGGAGGACCCTTTTAATTGCCTGGTCAGCTGCGCTACGGGCAATTCCGAGGGCCGTCAGTGCATTTAACGCATCTGCATGCAAAGTATTGTGTTTCAAAGGAGAAATATTTAATTCGACAGGTTGTTTTGCCAGCTTATCCCGCAGTTCGAGTACCAGTCTTTCTGCGGTTTTTTTCCCGATGCCTTTCACACTTTCAAGAAACCTGACATCGGCTGTTGTAATAGCCCTTGCCAGTTCTTCGGGTTTCATGTATGACAACATCATCCGGGCGGTTGTTGCACCAATACCTGAAACGGAAATCAAATGCAGAAACATTTCTTTTTCGGCCAAATCGTAAAAGCCATACAGCACATGTGCGTCTTCACGGATGAGCAGGCAGGTATGTAATACGCCTTTTTCCAGCGGTTGGATTTTAGTCCACGTATTAAAACTGATTTGCACTTCATACCCTACACCCTGCACATCCACAAGCACTGCAGCAGGGCTTTTTTGTACAAATTTTCCTTCCAGGAATGCAATCATGGCTGCAAAATACGGGAAAGCAGCTAAAGTGTAGAAGGGGTGGTTGGTTCAATAGTTTATGGTTGATAGATCGTAGACAGGAAACAGTGGTTAATAGTAAATAGAGCTTTCCTGGTATGTACACATAAGTATACATCCGGCATCCGAAATCCAACATCCAACATTCGACCTCCGGCCTCCGGCTTAAAACTATCCATTATCTTCGTTCCCTTAATTATCACAAATGATGACTACCAAGAAAATTACTGCAGCCATCACTGCTGTTGGCGGCTATGTTCCTCCCGATAAGCTGACCAATTTTGATTTGGAAAAAATGGTGGAAACCTCTGATGAGTGGATAAGAACCCGGACGGGTATTTCTGAAAGAAGAATTCTGAAGGGTGAAGGCAAGGGTACATCCGACCTGGTGGTGCCGGCCGTTAAAGTGCTTTGTGAAAAAAGAGGCATTGAGCCGGATGAAATTGATTGCATGATTGTGGCCACCGTCACCCCGGATATGTTTTTTCCTTCTACCGCAAACATTGCCTGCGACAAACTGGGCATTAAACATGCCATGGGCTTTGATATGGCTGCAGCCTGTTCGGGATTTTTATTTGCACTTACTACCGGTGCTGCCTTTATTGAAAGCGGCAGGTATAAAAAAGTACTTGTTGCCGGTGCCGACAAAATGAGCGCCATTGTTGATTATACCGACCGCACTACCTGCATCCTCTTTGGCGATGGCGCCGGCTGCGTACTGCTGGAGCCCAACTATGAAGGCTACGGTATACTCGACAGCATATTGCGAAGCGATGGCAGCGGCGGCAAATACCTGCATATGAAAGCCGGCGGATCACTAAAGCCCGCCTCTATAGAAACTGTCACCAACAAAGAACATTTTATCTACCAGGACGGCCAGCCGGTTTTTAAGTTTGCTGTAAAAGGCATGGCCGATGTAGCGGCTGAGCTGCTGGAGCGAAACAAACTCACCGGCGACGATATTGCCTGGCTGGTGCCTCACCAGGCCAACAAACGCATCATCGATGCTACAGCCGATCGCATCGGGTTGAGCCATGATAAAGTAATGCTCAACATTCAACGGTATGGCAACACCACCGCAGCCACGATTCCGCTCTGTCTATGGGACTGGAAACATGAACTGAACAAAAGCGACCTGATAGTGCTGGCTGCTTTCGGCGGAGGCTTTACCTGGGGCGCCACGCTGGTGAAGTGGGAGTACTGAGGGAATTTCTGATTTCAGATTGCCGATTTCAGATTTTATTACATCCATTCTCTCATTACACACTTTGGGAAAAGATGGTATCCTGATGTCAATTACATAACTGTCATTTAATGGAGAAAGCTGATGCACGAAAATTTCGGAATGAAGGAAAAGCAGAGCTGTATTTATTTTACATAAAAAATCACACCCTGAACATTACAAGCATTCCAAAGTGAGAATTCTTTCTATAAAGAAATTTTTCAGCACGTCATTTCAAACCTGTCAATCAGCACCGTTATCGTTCCGCCTGCATTCATTGTGCCGTGAAAATGGCTGCGGATGATAAACCGGCTGCCGCCACCCACCATTTGCAAACGGCTGACAAGTGAAATGGTATTGGCTCCATGTGTAAGCGGTGAAGAAAACGGCTGATTGGAAACCCCGTTGACATGATAAGCTGTGCCGCTGCTAAGCCCCACACCGTGCACACCCTGCAAGTTGGTATGCCAGGTGCCGGTGATGCGGTTGTTGTTTACGTTGGAAACAATCACCACCCGTGCCCGGCCGCTTATATGCACCCATTCGCCGGTGCAATCGTTGAAGACATCGGTATCAATGTCCATTTCCTCCACGGTAACCGTTGGAGGGGTAGCCTTAACAGGAGTTTGATTTGTACGAAAAGATAAAAACGGGATGGCCACAGCCATCAGCAGAAGCATGCAGCATCTTTTCATAAAAATAGTTTAGGTTAAGAGTAATTTGATTTCAAAGATGGTACCCATTTCAGTACCTCATTTTTCATATTTCGGCTCTTGACAATTTAGGAATTTCACACTGCTCTGTTCAATAAAAATTTTAACAGCATGTGCACAACCTGTCCCTGGTCAGCTTTTTTTTGTTCTGGAAAAAACTATAAAATCCGTCTGTGGGATTTTTTCCACGCTTAATTGGCGCAGCAGATTCACCAGCTGGCCGCGGTGGTAAGTGCCGTGATTGAATACATGCAGCAGCATCTGGAAGATGGGCTGTTTAAAATATTCCCGCTTCGAATTGTAATACTGAAACACATGGTCCAGCATGGGTTCGGTGGCGCTGTTCACCCAGTCGTGCCACTGGCGGTTTTGCTGCAGCAGGCCGTTTACCACATCTTTCATATTACCTTTAAAATTTTCGCTGGGCGCAATGCAGTGTTCATGCAGCTTCATGCGCTGCCACCAGATGCTTTCCGCATCCCACATATGCAGCAGCGTGCTATAAAGGCTTTTAAAACTGCTGGGCAACTCCTGAGCCTGCTTTTCCTCGGGCAGGGCAAGTATGGCATCCGTTAGTTTCTGATTGGCCCAGATATTATAGGCGGCAAGTTGTGAAAGTAGTTCTTTCATGGTTCGATTGGCCGGCAGCGTACTGTTGCCGGGTTTAACGGGTGAAGGTGAAATCATCTACTTTTGAAAATTGAATTTCTTACGAAACAGTTCATTGAACAAATTTCCCAATTTCAAAATTTCAAAATGGATAAAAGTTTTCCACTCAATGGCTTTGGCTCATTGGCGCTGCATGCCGGGCACCGGCAGGACCCGCTGTATGCTCACGTCACACCTATTTATGCCTCGTCCACTTTCGTGTACGATGAGGCAGAGCAGGGCATGCGGCGGTTCAGTGGCGAAGAAGAAGGATATATTTATACCCGTTGGGGCAATCCCAATTTTACCGAAGCCGAAAACAAAATTGCAGCGCTGGAAGCTTTCGGGCTGAAAGATGAAACCGGGAATGAACTCCGGCTGAAAGCCCTGCTTCATTCATCGGGTATGGCCGCATTAACCACCCTGATGATTGGAAACCTGAAGAAAGGTGATAAAGTGCTTTCACACTATTCTCTCTACAGCGGGTTGGAAGAACTCATCACACGCATACTTCCGCAATTTGGTGTGGAATGCATCATCGTTGACCTGCGTGACCTGAACAAAGCCGAAGAAGTAATAAGAGCCAATCCCGAAATTAAGCTGATGTACCTGGAAACACCGGCCAACCCCACTTTGAAATGTGTGGATATTGATGAGTTAACAAAACTTGCTAAAGCCAGCAACATTCTTGTTGCTGTTGACAACACGTTTGCCACACCTTACCTGCAGCAGCCTTTCCGCTACGGAGTGGATTTTGTTTTTCACAGCACCACCAAATTTCTGAACGGGCACGGCACAGCCATCGGTGGTGTGCTGGTGGGTAAAGAGGGGGAATTGATGAACCGCATTTCCACCAAAACATACCGCATACTTGGAGGCAACAGCAATCCTTTCGATGCTTTTCTTTTAAACCTCGGATTAAAAACCCTGGAGCTGCGCATGCAAAGACATTGCAGCAATGCAATGGCGGTGGCTGAATTTCTTGAAAAACACCCTGCCATTGAAAAAGTAAATTACAACGGCCTGGAATCGCATCCTGACTATAACGTGTCGAAGAAACAGATGAAGCACCCCGGCGGTATGCTGAGTTTTGAAATGAAGAACGGACTTCAGGCGGGCATTGATTTTATGAACAAACTGCAGATGTGTATCCGCACTGTTTCACTCGGCACCGTGGAAACACTTCTCTGCCATCCGGCTTCCATGACACACTATGCCACACCCAAAGAAAGCCGGAAAATTTATGGCATCACCGACGGCCTGATACGGATGAGTGTGGGGCTGGAGAATATTGAAGACATTTTGCATGACCTTGAGCAGGCGCTTCGTTGAAAATTGAACAGTGAGCCCCGGGCGTTCGGGAGCCATTGAATATTTTAAAAAATGAAAAGAAATTTTCAATGCTCTGACAATGTTCCATACTCAATGTAAAGACTTCTTATCTTTATTTTCCTTCTCCATCAAAAACTGCATTTATGAAAAGAATATTCCTTGCCTGCCTGCTGCTGCTCTGCATAAAGTCATTTACCCAGCCACCTGCCGATCCCCGACTGAAGGGGCTTGACACATTTGCTTTACGACTGTTGAAAGAATGGAATGCCCCGGGAGTTGCCATTGCGGTTGTGGAAAAAAACAAAGTCGTTTATACCGGGGGTTTTGGATACCGGGATTATGAAAAAAAATTACCGGTGACGGAAAATACTTTGTATGCTATCGGCTCCTGCACCAAAGCATTTACTGCCGCCATGCTGGGCATGCTGGAAAAAGAAGGAAAGCTCAACCTCGATAAACCGGTGCGGGATTATTTGCCCGAATTAAAATTTAAGAATGATTATACCAACCGGTATGCTACGCTGCGTGACATGATGTGCCACCGCACCGGGTTGCCACGGCACGATTTCAGCTGGTATGGCTCCGTGGCCAACCGCAGCCAGTTGCTGGAGCGGATTCAATACCTGGAGCCTACTGCAGAACTTAGAGAAAAATACCAGTACAACAATTTTATGTTTTTGGCGCAGGGTATGGTAATTGAAAAGCTGACGGGCAGGAGCTGGGAAGAAAACCTGGAGGAAAGAATTTTAACCCCGCTTGGTATGCACCTGACCAATATGTCGGTAATTGATATGGAAAAATCGGCAGACCGTTCATTGGCTTATTCATCGGCTGATAATAAAATAAAGGCTATTCCATTCAGGAATATTGATGCCATTGGCCCGGCAGGCTCCATCAACAGCTGCGCAAAGGATATGTCCAACTGGCTCATCACATGGATTAATGACGGAAAATTTAATGGCAAAGAAATCATTCCTGCCAGTTACCGAACACAGGCCATGACATCACAAATAGCGCCGGGCGGCGGTTTACCGGGTGCCGAAAATCCGGATGTTCATATGAGTGGTTACGGGCTTGGCTGGGCAATGAGCAGTTACCGCGGTCATTACCGTGTGGAGCATGGCGGTGGTATTGATGGGTTCATCAGCAGTACCTGTTTTTTCCCTTCGGACAGCCTGGGGATTTTTGTAGTCAGCAATCAAAGTGCGCCGACCACAAGCATCCGCAATTTTATTGCTGACCGCATGCTGAAACTGTCGTACCGCCCCTGGGGCAAAACTCAACTGGCTGATAAAATAAAAGCCGATTCAGTTGCAAAAGCAAGCCCGAATAAAGATAGCCTGGAGCGAAAAACCGGAACGAACTATTTACACGCCATAAACGATTATACCGGCTCCTTTGAAAACAAAGGGTATGGTGTTATAAAAATCTTCAGGGAAAATGATACCACGTGGGTGGATTACAACGAAGCCGGTAAGAGAACAAAGAGTTACCTGGAGCATTACCATTATGATGTGTTCAGGATACGGCAGACAGATGAAACCGCCAATCCGAAAGATGCGCCTAAAATCCGTTTCACTACGGATGCAAAAGGAGATATTACCTCACTGGAAATAAAGCTGGAACCATCAGTGAATGACATTTTGTTTGAAAAAATGCCTCCTTCGATCACGGTTCAGAAAAAGGACCTGGAAAAATATTCCGGTGATTATGATTTGAGCGGGACAATCGTGAAAGTGTATATCCGTGGCGAAAGCACATTAATGGTGATGGTTACCGGTCAGCCCGATTACGAATTGGTTCCTGCAAAAACGCATGAATTTAATTTCAAAATAATAAAAGGATACAGCGTTAAGTTTGATGTAAATGAAAACGGGGATGTAACAGCATTGAGTTTTATACAGCCCAACGGCACATTCAAAGCCACCAAAAAGAAATAATCATGAAATATTTTCCGGCAATTTTTACCCTATTAATATTTGTTTCCTGCCAACAAACACCCGACTACGACAGCATCATCCGGGGCGGGATGATTTATGATGGCAATGGCGGAGAACCGTACCAAGGCGATATCGGAATCAAGGGTGACACCATTGCTTTCATTGGCGATTTATCCGGCGCCACAGCAAAAAATGAAATTGATGCAAACGGCTATGCCGTAGCCCCGGGATTTATCAATATGCTGAGCTGGGCCACCGAATCATTAATTGAAGACGGCCGTTCGCAAAGCGACATCCGCCAGGGTGTGACGCTGGAAGTGATGGGTGAAGGCTGGAGCATGGGCCCGCTGAATGATAAGCTGAAAAAACAACAGCAGGAAACGCAATCCGATATCAAATACAACATTGAATGGAATACGCTGGGTGAGTATTTAAATTTTCTGGAAAAAAAAGGCACCAGTTGCAATGTGGCATCCTTTGCAGGCGCCACTACCATCCGCATGAACGTGATTGGCGAAGACAACCGCGACCCCACTGCAGCCGAGCTCGACAGCATGAAGGCCCTGGTAAGACAGGCTATGGAAGAAGGTGCATTGGGCGTAGGCACTTCGCTTATTTACCCGCCGGCCTTTTTTGCAAAAACAAATGAACTGGTAGCACTCTGCAAAGAAGCATCGAAATACGGCGGCTCTTACATCAGCCACATGCGCAGCGAAGGAAACAAGCTGTACGAAGCGGTGGAAGAACTTATCACCATTGCAAAGGAAGCAAACATTCATGCCGAGATTTATCACCTGAAAGCTGCAGGAAAAGACAACTGGTACAAAATGGACAGTGTTATCCGCCGCGTGGAAAGAGCCAGAGCGGAAGGACTGGACATCACTGCCGACATGTACACTTACATTGCCGGCGGCACCGGGCTTACTGCCACCATGCCTCCATGGCTGCAGGACGGTGGCTTTGGAAAGCTGAGAGAAAGACTGCAAAACCCGGCCATCAGGATGCAAACCATTAAAGACATGAACTCAAAAACTGATCTATGGGAAAATTTTTATTATGCGGTCGGCTTGCCGGAAAATATACTCGTGGTTGGTTTTAAACAGGACAGTCTGAAAAAATACATTGGCAAATCGCTGGCAGCTGTTGCAAAACTGCGTGGCAAATCACCTGAAGAAACAGCCATGGACCTGATAGTACAGGACAGCACAAGAGTGGAGTGCATTTATTTTTTAATGGATGAAAACAATGTGAAAAAGCAGGTGGCCATTCCGTGGGTGAGCTTTGGCAGCGATGAAGGTTCGTATGAGCCTGCAGGCGTTTTTCTCCGGTTTAATCCGCACCCGAGGGCTTATGGAAATTTTGCACGCCTGCTGGGCAAATATGTACGGGAAGAAAAAATCATTACGCTGCAGGAAGCCATCCGTAAACTCAGCAAGCTGCCGGCGACCAACCTGAAAATCCGGAAACGCGGCGAGCTGAAAACAGGCAACTATGCAGATATAGTTATTTTCGATGCGGCAAAAATTAAAGACAATGCCACGTTTGAAAAGCCGCACCAGTACGCTGAAGGAATGTTATATGTGTTTGTAAACGGCGTGCAGGTGCTCAAAGACGGAGAACATACCGGTGCCAAACCGGGAAGGTTTGTAAAAGGACCGGGATACGCCCAAACCCCCTAAAGGGGGATTTTGACGCACTAACATTGTTAATCATTTTTTGGAAATTTTTTGAAATGTCAATCAAAATCCGCAGAGCAGTTAAAGAAGATTGCCCGCGATTACTGGAACTGGTAAAAGAACTGGCCGACTATGAAAAAGCTCCAAATGAAGTGACGGTATTGCTGGAGCATTTTACAGAAAGCGGCTTTGGAAAAAACCCGGTATGGTGGGCACTTGTTGCAGAAGAAAATGGCTTCATTCCCGGGTTCGCATTATACTACATCCGCTACTCCACCTGGAAAGGGCAGGCTATGTACCTGGAAGACATCATTGTTACCGAAAATGCGAGAGGAAAAGGAATCGGCAAACTGCTTTTTGACCGCCTGGTTGAAGAAGCAAAAGAAAAAGGATTTAAACGAATCGTGTGGCAGGTGCTGGAGTGGAACGAACCCGCCATTAATTTTTACAAAAAATATAATGCGAAGTTTGATGCTGCGTGGGTGAACTGCAGCATTGAAATTTCCTGAATATGAATACCGGTAATTTTCATCAACTGGAATATGAAGGCTGGCAACGGGTTGCCGGCTTTTATAAAGACACATGGGCGACACTTACCACCCGGTTTATTTCGTTGCTGGTAAATGCTACCCGCATTGGAGCAGGCATGAAAGTGCTGGATGTTGCCTGCGGGCCGGGCTATGTGGCAAATGCAGCAGCGGAAAAAGGGGCTATAGCAACGGGACTTGATTTTTCGCCGGAGATGATTCGGCAGGCAAGATTGAATTTTCCCGGAATAAATTTTGTTGAAGGTAATGCCCAGAGTCTTCCTTTTGAAGAATACAGTTTTGATGCCGTGCTCATGAATTTTGGTTTGCTGCACCTGCCCTCGCCTGAAACGGCTATGAAAGAAGCCTGCCGGGTATTAAAAAAAGGCGGGCAATATGGTTATACCATCTGGGCGCCGCCCGCCATCAGCGAAGGCGCAAAAATTATGACCGAAGCCATTGAACGATTCGGAAAAACGGGAATAATGCTTCCGCAGGCTCCCGATTACTACATCTATTGCAGCGAAGAAGCCAGTAAAGACGTGTTAAGTAAAGCGGGTTTTGAAAAATCTTCGGTACATTTTAAAACCATCCCTGACCGCTGGCCGGTGCCTGATGAAAATTTCTGGTTTGAAGCGGAGTTGAACGCCGGCGTAAGAACAGCCTATGTGCTGAAGCAACAAGATGAAATCTCTCTTGAGCAAATCCGTAAAGATGTAATAAACGGAATGCAGAAATTTAAAACAGAAAATGGTT
>CAYUJD010000084.1:0-16511 GCA_964444975.1 uncultured Chitinophaga sp.
AAGTCATCTGGATTTTTAACTCAAATGGCCCTCTTAGAATTTACAGGAAGACCCACTTTAAAGTATTTTGTATAAATGATAAATTTGTTTTTGTCCTGGTTACACCATTCAGAATACCATTTCCAGGTCCAAAAAAAAACCCGGCGATGCTGCCGGGGACTGTGTTATATCGAATTCCTTTTACACTTATTCCTCAGCATAACATGCCCCGTATACGGCACAACCGTCATTCCGGCTAAACCATCTCATTGTTTCTATATGTAGTTGCCTGCGCAGCATTTAAAATTTTAAGGACGCAAAGTTTGAAATATTTTTTTGATGTGGCAAAATTTTAAAGGAAGAATTTTAAAATAATTCTTTACACTACATGCCGAATCATCGGCATCTCATCATACGTCCTGCCTCCCAGTTCACGGCCGGTTTTCTTTTTATTCATTCCACCCCACTGTTTAAAAAAGAATGCTACCCCCTGATCGGTACATTGCTGGCGTAAATCCCAAACCCAGGCTTCCTTCATTGGTCTCGCCTTTCTTCCGCTTTCACCGCCCACTATCACCCAATGAATATGTTCCAGGCTCAAATTGGTAAGAGGGCCGATTAGCGGTTCACATGACAAAAATTTTACCCTGGCGTTTGTATCTCTTAAAAAATCAATCCTGTCTTTTACTTTTTCGTTTTCAACCGAAACACCCATCCAGATATTTGTTGTCCAGTTCAGTTTATCATGCAGCTCATATAAACGTTCTGCTCTCTTGGTTAAAACTTGGTACGTATGCATGGGTGTGTCATTCATTACATCAAAAACTTTTTGAATAAAAGAGAGCGGAACATCTTTATGAAAAAGATCACTCATAGAATTGACAAAAACAACTTTTGGTTTTTTCCAATCAAAAGGAATATTTAAAGCCTCTTCATGTAACCTTAATTCAAACCCATCTTTATACTTTTCAATTCCCATTGCTTGTAAGCGGCGGGCCATTACTTCAGCGTAACAATATTTACAGCCAGCTGATACTTTATTGCAACCGGTTGTCGGGTTCCAAGTCATTTCTGTCCATTCGATGGAAGATTGGGCCATAATATTTAGAATAAAGTTTGTTGATCAATATGATATTTTTGAATTTCTGAAAAGAACTTGTTACCCAACGGGCTTTTTGAATAAAAGGCAAGATAGTAAAGTGACAAATTGTATTCATCTGCATCGACCTTTGGTTTCAATCCTTCGTTTTTTACCTTATATCCCAGCTTCAACATATTCTGATCATAAATATCTGCGATAAACTTTATGAAATCTTCTTTCCGAGTTTCGCCTTTTAAGAAGGATTCCCGCCAATTTGGTTTTTTTATAAATAAATCAATCACTTTACTTTCTTCATCAATAAAGTTATGTATGTTCCTATTTGCATTCATCATTAATGCCAATAATATCAAAAAATCTATACGTCCAACTTTAGATAATTTTTCTATAGTTTCAAAATGTAAATTCAATGAAAATGGATCAACAAATGCAAATGAAATCGTTGAAATGCCAAGCTTATGAACTTGCTCCACTATCTTGTCAACATTCTTATTTGAATCCCCATGGATAAAAACCATATCTGTATTTGGGAATTCTCTTCTAGCCCTTACCTCCAATGCTGAAATTTTCTCTTTGTCCATCTCACAGAATATATACTTCGTGAATGGAGTCGGTATTGATAGAGCTATTAAAGAAGAGGATTTTACAATCTTATTTTTCCCCTTAATTGGAGCATACCCTGCTCCAGCAAACAAATCAATATAGACTCGATTTTTAAACTTGTTTTTTATCCCTGCATTGAAAATCTCACAATATCCACCCATCAAACTGTATTTTTTTTCTGACCAAAAACCGACTGGCTCAGGCAATTTTAAACCATCATTATTAACTGTAATAATCGGATTAAATTTTTTGGCCATATCAAAATTTATCGAATTTAATAAACGCAATCAAAACAACCTCCCCTGCCTTCCCGGCACTCTGAACTTACTCCTGTCCAAACTCCACTCTTCCGCATTCATGCCATACAGCCTGCCGTATTTTTTATACTGCTGCGCCACCATCTGCGCTATCGGACCTTCGCCATGCATGCGTACACCCCAGCGGCTGTCGTTTACCTTGCCGTCGTGGCTGTGCTCTATCAGGTGCCATACTTTATCGGCCCGGTCGGGAAAATTTTTATACAGCCAGTCGTGAAATAAAAACTTGATGGCGCCATTCAGCCGGATAAATGTGTAAGCTGTAAATGTGGCCCCGTTATCCCTTGCCTCTTTCATGATGCGCTGCATTTCGTGTTCGTTCAGCCCCGGTATCATCGGCCCCATCATAATACCCATGCGTACGCCGGCATTGCTGAGTTCATTTATCACTTTCAGTTTTTGCTTTGCAGTCGTCGTTCTTGGTTCCATTACTCTTCTTAAATCTTCATTGAAAGAAGTGATGGAAACCATCGCTGATACTATTTTCTTTTTACCCATTTCCTGCAGTACATCTTTGTCCCTAAGTATCCATGAATTTTTTGTAAGAATGCCCACCGGCTGGTTAAATTCATTGCAAACCTCCAGCAGTTTTCTTGTCAGCCGGTATTGCTGCTCAGCAGGCTGATAGCAGTCGGTATTACCGCTCAGCATAATCGGGGTGGCATCCCATTCCGGATGCACCAGGAATTTACGCAGCAGCTGCGGCGCATTTATTTTCACAATAATCTTTCTTTCAAAATCCAGCCCGGCGCTGTAGCCCCAGTACTCATGCACATTGCGGGCATAGCAGTAAATGCAACCGTGCTCACAGCCGGCATACGGATTCATGCTGTAGCTCATTCCCACATCGGGACTTTCTACTTTGTTAACTATCGTTTTGCTTTCCTGCTCGATATATTGCGTCGGCACATTTTCTTCCGTCCAGTCATCAATAGCTTCAATATGCTCTTTGGTGATTTCATCTTTCAGAAAGCGGTTCTTTGTATTGAACTGAGCCCCGCGCCCCTGCAGGTATTGTACTGAATCATTTTGCGACTTCACCATTACCTTGTAATGATCCTGCTGAAGTTTCTCTGACATAAAATATTTTTTGGTTTTCGTTTGAAAAAATGGCAAAGGAGAATAAAATCTGTTCCCGTCTATTTGTTTCACAACATCTTTCTCTTATTCTCCATAGAATTTTAAAAAAGCAATTCGCCCTGCTTTATGGAAACCGGCATGTTCAGAAATTCAAACCGCTCCCGTATTTGCCAGATTCTTTCCCCTGCCGGTCTTTTCAGCAACAACATGGCATCTGCAATAAATTTCCCGCTGAAATGCTTGTTGCTGTATTCCAGCCATCCTTTTTCATATTGCCATGGCAGCAGCTTTCGGGCAATGGTAATATGCGGCTCCCGAATAAAATGCGGTTTGTTGTCTTCGTTCAGCTTCATCAGCCGCTGGGTTTCGTGTCTTATTTCCTTCACCAGCTTTTGAATGGGAATTTTCGACGTAGCAGCTATATAAATAGTATGCGAAGGAAAGCTGCCAAAGTTTTTCAGCTCCACTTTGATGGGATGCTGACCCATGGCAATCACTTTCAGCCGGCCGGTGATGCGCTCTTCCATCAGTTCGTATTGCAGAAAATTCACCAGGGCCAGCCAGGGCTTGCCGCCCGCTGCGGATGAGGCCTTGTATTTTTCAGCAAACTCCTTTTTCACTTTAATAACCCGGTGGCGCAGTTCTTCATGCGGGCTCAGTACCAGCAGGTACTCATACACCCGGTAACCGGGAATGGTGCTCGTTGTTACAGTTTGCAATTGCATAATCCCTCCTTCCCCTCATCTCTGTTTGTTTTCCTTCAGGAATGAATACCGGGCCGCAGCTTACCTGGATCTTTGGCCAGGCATTTCAGCAGCCGCCTTCCCTCCGGACGAGGTTTTTAGTTACAAAAATATTTAGTATAAATTTACTAAAACATTTAGCTGCTTCAAAATTTTTTCTACCTTTAGTCAGAAAAAATTTTTTTCAGTTATGGATGGGGAAGAATTCTTCGGGGCTGCTTACCGGGGCAGCAAACAGTTTACCCAGCAGCAGGTGCGCACCGCCAATGCTACCGGCTTTGGCGCCGCGGCCGACGACTATGCCGAGCGGGGCATTGACCTGAACGAGCAGCTGGTACGCAACAAACCGGCCACCTATTTTTTTAAAATGAAAGGCGATGCCATGCAGGATGCGGGCATCTTCGATGGCGATGTGCTCATTGTGGACCGTTCATTGAAACTGGCCAACGGGAAAATCATTGTAGCGGTGCTCAACGGTGAACTGCTGGTGCGGCGGTTTCATAAAAATTTTTCCTCGGCATTTCTGATTCCGGAAAACCCGCGGTACAAAACCATCAACCTGGCCGAGTTCAGCGATTTTAAAATCTGGGGTGTGGTCACCTACTCCATTCACCCGGTGGCGGGATAAAATTTTTAATCAGTCAGAAAAATGAGGAATAGGAATTCGCAAGCGGAAAAAACTCAACTCCTCTCTTCCCCGGTGCGGGGAAGTATGAAAGCCATTGTTGACTGCAACAGTTTTTATTGTTCCTGCGAAAGATTGTTTATGCCTTCGCTCCGGAACAAACCCGTTGTGGTACTCAGCAACAACGACAGCTGTATCATTTCCCGCACCGATGAAGCAAAAAAACTCGGCATAGGCATGGCGGCGCCGTATTACCAGAACAGGGACATCATCGAAAAAAACAATGTGGCCGTGTTTTCCAGCAACTACAATTTATATGGCGATCTCAGCATGCGGGTGATGGATACGCTGCGCTGTCTCGTGGGCGAATACCGGGTGGAAGTATATTCCGTGGATGAAGCCTTTCTTGATGTAAGCATGATACCGCCTGAAAAATTATACCCTGTCGCAAAGCAAATAAAAGAAACCACCGAGCAGTGGACCGGCATCAAAGTTTCCATCGGCGTGGCGCCCAGCAAAGTGCTTTCGAAAGTAGCCAACAGGCTTTCCAAAAAAGACAAGCAGGGCACCCAAGGCGTGCTGGTGCTCGACACCGAAGAAAAAATAAAAGAAGCATTGGAGAAAACCAGCATTGACGATATCTGGGGCGTGGGCCGCCAGTATGCACTCAAGCTGCACAATCTTGGTATTGACAATGGCTGGCAACTGCGCCAGCTGCCCGAAGAATGGGCCCGCAGGCATCTTGGCGGTGTGGTGGGGGTGCGGCTGATAAAAGAACTCAACGGCATAGCCTGCATACCCATGAAAGACCCGCTGGAAGTAAAAAAGATGATTGCCACTACCCGCATGTTCGGCAAGCCCGTGTTTGAGCTCGGCGACATCAAAGAAGCCGTGGCCACCTACACATCGAGGGCCGCGGAAAAACTGCGCCGCCAGTACTGTGCCGCAAAACTCATCCAGGTATTTGTGGTCACCAACGGCAACGGCAATGCAAAGTATGAGTACAACCCACAGTCGCGGTACCAGTATGCCACGTTTCCGAGAGCAACGGCCGACACCACCGAGCTCATTCGCTATGCACTGCCGCTTACCGAAAAACTGTTCCAGCCCGGTCTGAAATATTTAAAGGCCGGCGTCATTCTCGGCGGTCTTGTACCCGATAGTTCGGTGCAGGCCAACCTGTTTCTGAACGAAACTGCCAACCGCCGCCGCCAGCTGATGGAAGCACTCGACAACATCAACTTCAGTCACCGCGACGATATGGTGAAGTACGCCGCCACCGGGCTGAAGCGCAACTGGAAAATGCGCCAGGAACTGCGCAGCAAACGCTACACCACCCGCTGGGACGAATTGTATGAAATAAAATAAACAAAAAATGGTTGGGGCTTTCAACGATATTACTACTGTCAGCTGCGGTTCGCCGCCCGCCTCCTATTCCCGCCGCCAACGCACAAAAACCCATCCGGCGGCGGGAGATATCCGGCTAAGCGGCGCAGCCCTTCGGCAGCAGAATATATTTCAGCAACGCGGTACCATCCCTCCATTTATAAACACGATCCAAATTGAAAATGTATAACCCGTATGCCATATTAACACCTGCTCTGCTGAAAGCCATGCTCCGGCAACCCATGTACTTTGTTCGCCAGCATCACCCCAGGGGATTATCGCATCCCGCTGAAAAAATCATTCCGCTGCTTTTCACCCATTACACCCACCACGAAACCGATAAGGAAAGAGCCCAACGCCACATGCGCCTGCTGCTGAAAGATCCTTACCGTTTCCTGTACGACAGCGCAAACACCGCCCATCTTGAAAAACTGAAAACCGCTGCATCGCAACCGGCGGGATACAGAATTTATATAAACCTTTTACCCAAAAAATGGAAAGCCAATGATGTACTGAAAATGAAAATAAGCCGCTACGTAAAAGAAAAACTCCCCTGGTGGAATTATTCCCCCAAAGACAAACTGAACGTGACGCTGAAAGAACGCTACGGTGAGCTATTCATCGCCCTGCTATGGCGGGGCCAGCAAACTGAAGTACTTTTGGAAGACATCGAAAACTTTAGCCTATGTGTTACGACATGAGTTTTTTCAGCAACATCAAACTTATCAGCGATTATTTAAACATAAAACCGGCGCCTACGCTTGACTTCGAACCCACTTATCATAAAGTAGCGCAGTCGTTTACCAAATGGCCGGTGGTAGTGAATGAAGATGGCTACAATATAAAACTCTTCGAATGGGGCGTAATAGCCGACTACATGAACACGCCTGAAAAGATAAAGGAATACCGTACCAGCATGGCCAATGCCCGCAGCGAAAAAATTGTTGACGACAAACGCTCCGTATGGCACCGTATCCGCCGCAACCGCTGCCTTGTTTTCACTACCGGTTTTTATGAGCACCGCGACATCGGCGGCAAAAAGAAACTGCCCTATTTCATCAAAGTAAAAGATGAACCTATCTTTTGTTTTGCCGGTTTGTACAACTACTCTCCTCTGCCCGACGCCGATACAGGCGAAGCCATCGGTACGTTTACCGTCATTACCCGGCCTGCCAATCCGCTGATGGCAAGAATTCATAATGCCGGACCCAACAGCCACCGCATGCCGCTTATTCTTTCCAGGGAACTTGCGCTGAAATGGCTGGATGAAAATTTAACCGATCAGGAAACAGAAAAGATTCTTGCCTTTGAATTTCCTGAAAACAAACTGGATGCCTGGCCGGTAAATACCATCCGGAGACAAAAAGCAGATGATGAATCCGTAATTGAAAAACTGACGGAAGGAACATATCCTGCTTTGTAACACCCATACCAATTTTTATTTGATGGTGGCAAGATGTTTTGTCAGAAACCCGGATAAACTGGTTACAATGATGCCGCCTTTGGTAGTATAGTCTGCTCCGGAAGGCGTAATAACAAACTTTTTCGGGGGGTTCAGGTCGTTTATACTTGTATAAAAACCCTTTGAAATTACAGGAGCATTGGTGAGTTTTATTTCTATACAGGCTAATGGAGTAATTCCTTTTACCAATACCACATCACATTCGGCGCCATCATGAGTCCGGTAGAAAAACATTTCAATATTGAATGATTTAACCTGCCAGATTTGTTCAATCACATATCCTTCCCAGGACGTACCGGCCACGGGGTGCCCTAATATTTCATCAATTGAATCCAGCTTTAACAAAGAATGCAGGATACCGCTGTCACGCAGATATACTTTAGGTGATTTCACCAGTCTTTTCTTTACGTTCACATACCATGGTTGTAGTTTGCGAACCAAATACCCTCCTTCCAGGTAATCCAGGTATCGTAAAACAGTGGGTGCCGTAACCCCTAACGATCGTGAAAACACTTCGGCATTCCAAATGGAACCATTGGCGTGTGCAAGCATACTCCAAAGCTTTCCCACCGTGGCAGATGAAAGATTTACTCCGAACAGAAATTCAAGATCCCTTTCTGTATAACCCCGGATATAGCTCGCCATCCAATGATTGAATTTTATTTTTGTTTTGGCCTGCAAGGCTTCCGGAAAACCTCCGCGCAGCCAATGCGCCTGCTGATTAATCCTGGCCGGCAATTCGGTTAATCCAACCGGTGTCAGCTCGGTATATGAAATCCGGCCTGTCAACGATTCTGAAACACCTTTTACCAATGCAGGCGATGCCGACCCCAATAAAATAAACCGGCCGGCTTTTCTATATTCATCAATTAAAGGTCTTAGTTCGGAAAACAGTTCGGGCATCAACTGCACTTCATCCAGAATCACACAGCGATCTTTATAATTTTCCAGGTAGCTATGAGCATCTTTCAGCCGCATTCTGTCAGCCGGTTTTTCTATATCCAGGTAGAGTGCAGCTTTTTTCCAGTCCCGGGCAATTAGTTTTGCCAGGGTTGTTTTACCTGCTTGCCGCGGCCCCAGTATCGCCACGGCAGGAAATTGCCGGAGTAACCTTATGATTTTTGATTGCAGGTGCCGTTTAATCATCGGGTAAAGGTAAATAACAACCCCGAAAATCAAAACTCAAATTTTTGATTTTCGGGGTAGCAACTGATTCATCCAATTATGAACATTCCCATTCACCTGCTGTGTCGTTTCCCTGAAAGCGGGTACCGCATTTGCATTACTGGTACTTTCTCACCAGGTCAAACAAAATCTTCTTGTCTGCCTCCGTAATTACATTCGTTGTATCCTGTGGCACAAAGTGAATTTTATAAGACTGAATAGCTATTTCCGGTTTTGAAATATTATATCCGATGATGCGCAAAGCCTGCAGGTGATTGAAATCAGCCGGTACTTCTACGGCAGTAGTATCGTACCAGTAACCAAATCCTTTTTTAGCCAACAGTTTCCAGTCAAAAAACCGGCTGGGGTCCACTTTGCGTCCCGGCGCCCAGTCGAGGTGACCGATGAAATTTGCCTGCGGAATGTTAAACGCTTTTTTTAACCGTTCGAGCAATTGCAGCAAACTGCCCATTTGCGGCTCTGAAAAATGTTCGCTTCCATTATTGTCAATTTCTATCCCTATGCTGCTGCTATTCATGTCAGTAATGCTTCCCCATTTGCCCACACCGGCATGGTGTGCCCGCAACAGATCGTTGAGCATGTGATACACGGTACCATCACGGCAAATGATATAGTGTGCACTTACAGCAGTGCGAGGAAGCGTAAAAGTGCGCAGCGTCTGGTCGCAGGTATTCTGTGCAGTATGATGAATGATAACAAAATTTGGCCGCCGCAGGCTCAGGTTGGTAGTGCCCACCCATTGGCCGGCGAAAGAAAGCCCTGCTGAATCCCGCAAAGGATATTCCTTTAAAAGCCGGGCAAAATTTTTTACCTGCTTTTTATACGACCGGTTGGTGGCTGCATATTTATTATGGGCGCAGGCAACAAATAAAATAATGACCACCGGGATGAAAAATAATTTTTTCAGCATGCGGTAAAAATAAGAAGGAAACGATTTGCAGTTTTCACCGCTTACATATTTCTACGGTACTGTCCGCCCACTTCATAAAGCGCATGAGTGATTTCACCCAAAGAACAAAACTTCACCGTTTCCATCAGTTCTTCAAAAAGATTGCCGTTGTGAATGGCCACCCGCTTCAGCCGCTTCAGCATCGCGGGTGATTTCTGTTTGTGGCGTTTCCTGAAAGCCTGCAGGTTGTTTATCTGATGTTCTTTTTCTTCCCTGGTACTCCGTATCACTTCGCCGGGAATGGTGGTAGGCGAACCTTGTTTATTTAAAAATGTGTTGACACCAACAATAGGCAATTCACCGGTATGCTTCATATGTTCGTAATAAAGACTTTCCTCCTGTATTTTATTACGCTGATACATCCGCTCCATGGCGCCCAACACACCGCCCCGTTCGGTGATGCGGTCAAACTCTACCAGCACCGCTTCTTCCACCAGGTCGGTCAGTTCTTCCATGATGAAAGAGCCCTGGATAAAATTTTCTGTTTTGGCCGAACCCAATTCGCGGTTGATGATTAACTGAATGGCCATCGCCCTTCGTACGCTTTCTTCCGTCGGTGTAGTTATTGCTTCGTCGTAGGCATTGGTGTGAAGCGAATTGCAGTTGTCGTATATGGCATACAAGGCCTGCAGCGTGGTGCGGATATCGTTGAAATCAATTTCCTGCGCATGCAGGCTGCGGCCCGATGTCTGGATATGATACTTCAGCATCTGGCTGCGTTTGTTGGCTTTGTATTTATACTTCATTGCCTTGGCCCATATTCTTCTTGCCACTCTTCCTATCACACTGTATTCCGGGTCCATACCATTGCTGAAGAAAAAAGAAAGATTGGGTGCAAAGTCATCAATGTGCATGCCGCGGCTCAGGTAATATTCAACATAAGTAAATCCATTTGCCAGCGTAAAGGCAAGCTGCGAAATCGGGTTGGCGCCGGCTTCGGCAATATGATAGCCGCTGATGCTGACGCTGTAAAAATTCCGCACCCTGTTGTTGATAAAATATTCCTGCACATCGCCCATCAGCTTCAGGGCAAACTCGGTGGAGAAAATGCAGGTGTTCTGTGCCTGGTCTTCCTTTAATATATCGGCCTGTACGGTACCCCGCACCTGCGATAATGCGTCTGCTTTTATTTTTTCATAAACTTCCGGCGGCAACACATCGGCGCCGGAAAGACCCAGCAACCCCAGGCCCAATCCGTCGTTACCCGCAGGCAGGGCACCCAACAATTCACCTTTCACCGGTCTTACTGGTTTGCCATCAATCCCGTTATAACAGGGCAACTCGCCGGCGGAAAATTTTTCTTCAATTAATTTATTAACTTCTTCTTTCAGGTTGTTTTCAATAATATATTTTTCACATTGCTGGTCTATGGCGGCATTCAGGAAAAAAGCCAGGATCACCGGCGCCGGGCCATTGATGGTCATTGACACTGATGTTTTCGGATCACATAAATCAAAACCGCTGTAGAGTTTTTTCGCATCATCCACAGTAGCAATGCTCACTCCGCTGTTGCCGATTTTGCCATAAATATCCGGACGATGGTCGGGGTCTTCGCCATACAGCGTTACAGAATCAAATGCGGTGGACAATCTTTTCGCCGGCTGATCAATGGAAACATAATGAAACCGTTTATTGGTTCGCTCCGGCGTCCCTTCGCCGGCAAACATCCTTGTGGGGTCTTCGCCTTCCCGCTTCAGCGGAAATACGCCTGCGGTAAAAGGAAAACTTCCCGGCACATTTTCCTGCGCCTGCCAGCGCAGCAGGTCGCCCCAGTCATTGTATTTGGGTAAAACAACCTTGGGTATTCTTGTTCCTGATATGCTTTTTGTAAACATTTCCAGCCGGATCATATTATCCCGCACTTTATACTCATAATAATCCTGCTTGTAAGCTTTTATTTTTCCCGGCCAGTTATTGATGAGCTTTCTGGCCACAGGGGTGAGCTGTTCGGTATAATAATTTATCTGCTGCCTGATTAAATCCATTGCAGTGGTATCGGCCTTATCCTGCAATATTTCCATGGCGCCGTGCAGGCGATAAAGTTTTGAAGCAATCGCAACCTGCTCCATCACCAGTTTATCGTAATTCCTGTTGTTCTCACTTATTTCACTTAAGTACCTGACCCGGTTTGACGGAATGATAGCCGGCGAAACTTTAGCTGTTTCCTCAAAATAAAATTTGCCAAATCTGACGTTCGTTTTTTCTTCAATTTTTTTCAGCAGCAGTTCAAACAAGCGGTTTACTCCATCATCGTTGAATTTGCTGGCTACCGTACCGATAACGGGCAGTTCTTCATCATTGGTATTAAACAACCGGTGATTGCGTTTGTATTGCTTTCTTACTTCGCCCAGTGCATCCGGGGCGCCGGCTTTGTCAAATTTGTTGATGCAGACAATGTCGGCATAGTCCAGCATGTTTATTTTTTCCAGTTGCGACGCGGCGCCGTACTCCGGTGTCATCACATAGAGGCTCACATCACAATAATTAATAATGGAGGCGTCGCTTTGACCCACGCCGGCGCTTTCCAGAATGATAAAATCAAATCCTGCCGACTTGCAGATGGCAATGGCTTCATTCATGGCTCCGCTCAGGGCGGTGTTATCATCCCTTGTGGCCATGCTGCGCATATAGGCACGGGGATGAGCAATAGCGTTCATCCGGATTCTGTCACCAAGCAATGCGCCACCGGTTTTTTTCTTCGAGGGATCAACAGAAATAACAGCAATGGTTTTATCGGAAAAATTGTTTAAAAATCTTCTTACTATTTCATCCGTCACACTGCTTTTGCCTGCACCGCCGGTTCCTGTAATTCCCAATACAGGTATGAGTTTTTGCGCCTCACCCCCATCTCCTCTCCTGACGGAGAGGGGAACCAAAGCATTATTCTCAGCACGTGTTATTTCCCTCGCTATCATTCTTATATCCTTTACTTCATCCAGTTTCAGCGGTGTTTTAAAATCCCCTTTCCCGTTCAGTTGTTCATCACACAAACGCAAAACATCTTCAATCATTCCTTCAAGTCCCATTTTTCTTCCATCATCCGGGCTATAAATCCTGGTGATACCATATTTATGAAGTTCTTCAATTTCTTCCGGTAAAATAGTGCCGCCGCCGCCGCCGAAAATTTTTATATGCCCGCAGCCGTTTTCATCCAGCAAGTCTTTGATGTATTTGAAAAACTCAAGATGCCCGCCCTGGTAGCTGGTGATGGCAATGCCCTGCACATCTTCTTCAATGGCAGCTTCCACTATTTCCTTTGCCGAGCGGTTGTGACCGAGGTGAATGATTTCTGCACCCATAGCCTGCATAATGCGGCGCATGATGTTGATGGCGGCATCATGACCATCAAACAATGAAGCCGCAGTCACTATCCTGATTTTGTTCTTCGCTGTATAAGCCATAACGTTCACTGCCTGCAAAAATAGATGAAAAACCAATGCTCGTCCGACCGTTAGTAAGGAACAATGTAAATAAAAGAAGAAAGCCGGGAGAAGTTGTCCTTCAGGAGCTGCCGCTTCATTTACATTACATTTGCGCCATGCAGGCGATTATTGATTCCATTCATACCCTCTATAAAAAATGGCGTGGCCGTGATGTGGTTTCCATTGATGTACTGCCGCAGTCGGGCAGCGAACGCAGGTATTTCCGCTTGCATGAGGCGGATGGCAATTCCGTAATCGGCACTTATGGCGCCAATGTAAAAGAGAACGAAACGTTTTTTTATTTCTCTGAAAAATTTTACAGGCAGAAATTGCCTGTAGCCAATATATATGCCATCAGCGACGACCGTCTTTTTTACCTGCAGGAAGATTTTGGCGATGTATCGCTTATTGACCGCCTGGAGCTGGAAGGATATACCGATGCTGCGTATGGTCTTTTTAAAAAAAGCCTGGAAACACTTGCCTGCTTGCAGGTGCGGGGTGATGAAGGGCTGGATTACGACCGCTGTCTTACCAATAAAGAATTCGGCAAGCAGGCCATCATGGCCGATCTGCTCTATTTCAAATATTATTTTCTCGATGCCCTGCGCAAGCCATACGACAAACAAAAACTGATTGACGACTTTGAAGCATTGAGCAATTACCTTACCCGCACCGAGTACAAATATTTTATGTTCCGCGATTTTCAGAGCCGGAATATTATGATCACCCCCCCCTCTTTTGGAGGGGGCCTGGGGGAGGTGCATTTCATCGATTACCAGGGTGGTATGAAAGGCGCCCCTCAATACGATGTAGCCAGTATGCTGTGGCAGGCAAGAGCCAACCTGAGCGATGAATGGAAAGAAAAATTACTGAATGATTACATGGCTGCGCTGGAAAAAGAAACCGGTTCAAAAATCAACCGGACGATTTTCAAAAGCCAGTACAACGGCTATGTGCTTATCCGCCTGTTGCAGGTGCTCGGTGCTTATGGTTTCCGCGGCTTGTTTGAACGCAAGGCGCATTTTCTCACCAGCATACCGCTGGCACTTACCAATCTGAAATGGTATATCAACAATCAAAGTATCGGCATTGCATTGCCTGAGTTTAAAAAAGTACTTGACATCTGCGTGGAGGATTCCATCATCCGGCAGTTCACACCCATGCAAGCCGATGAAACAACACCACTGCTGGTAAAGATTAAAAGTTTTTCGTACAAAAACGGCTTGCCCGAAGACAGCAGCGGACACGGAGGCGGCTTTGTTTTCGATTGCCGGGGTATTCTGAATCCGGGCCGGATTGAAGAATTTAAATCGCTGACCGGCCGGGATAAATCCGTGATAGATTTCCTGGAACAGCAAACTAAAATGCCCGGATTTCTCAACAGTGTGTTTGATATTGTTGATATCACCGTGGAAGATTACCTGAAACGGAATTTTGAAAGTCTTGTCATCTGTTTTGGCTGCACCGGCGGACAACATCGTAGCGTATATGCCGCCGATGCGCTGGCCAGGCATTTGAGAAATAAGTTTAAAGTGAAGATTGAACTCACACATAAGGAACAGGACATCCGTGAACAAAAAGGATTTTAAGTGTATGAAAGCAATGATATTCGCCGCCGGGCTCGGCACCCGTTTCAAACCCTGGACTGACAAACACCCCAAAGCCCTGGCATTGGTAAATGGAAAATCATTGCTGCAAAGAAATGTTGAGTACCTGCAGCTCTACGGCATTAAAGACGTCATCATAAATGTTCATCATTTTGCAGACCAGGTGACGGAGGCTATTCAAAAAAATAACGGCTGGGGAAGCAATATCCGCATCAGCGACGAACGGGATGAACTGCTGGAAACCGGCGGCGGGCTGCTGAAAGCAAAAAACTTTTTTACTCCCGGCGAAAAATTCATTACCTGCAATGCCGACATTCTTACCGATCTCAACATTCAAGACCTCGTTGCTTACCACAATGAAAAAAAAGCGCTGATTACTTTCGGCGTCACTGAACGAATCACAAGCCGCTACCTGCTTTTTGATGAAAACGACCGGCTCTGCGGTTGGAAAAACACTAAAACCGGTGAAAGCAGAATCTCCATTCCCCATGTCCGCTATTCCGAACTGGCATATAGCTGTGTGGTGGTTTTTGAATACGATATCTTTCGCCTGATGGAAGAAAAAAAAATTTCAGGAAAATTCTCGCTGATTGATGTTTACCTGGCGCTTGCTGCTGAACATCCTGTATACGGTTATGACCACAGCGGCGACCGGCTGGTAGATGTGGGCAAGCCCGAAAGTGTGGCTGTGGCTGAAAATATTTTTCAATAGATACATTCATACTGTTGGCATGACAAAGTATCGATAACTTAATCATGCCTTTATTATTAATAAAAGCAATTTTGGCAGTATCATTTTTTTTTTAAATTGGGCTTGCTGACATTTTTTTAACTAAAAAACTTAAACATTATGAGAAAACAATTTATCACAAGTATTGTACTTTGCACATTTTTTTTTATGAATATTGAAGTGCAAGCTTCTTCTCCAATTACTATTAATAACTATATAAAGAAGCAAAATGCAGATATTACCGTACCCTGCAGTACCTTTATTCCAATCTATACAAATTGTGGAGGAATCATAGTTACATGTGGATATATTGATATTACAACAGATTGCAATAGCAACGAACTTCTGAATATTTACTATTTTAGTGCTTGTGCTGACCCTACTATTTGTAATGGAGTATTTGGATGGGGGTAATAAATGAAAAATCAAAAGCCCGGAACATTTTTTTTAAAAACTATTTTATGAAAATTATATACTACCACCTTTTACTTTTGTTATCCGTGGCTTTTTTTAATTTAAAAGCGCAGAACACAACAATCGGTAAAATTAAATATCAACTTGAAGGTAGCACAAATTCACAGAGTGTAGTTACCATGTGGTTTACTAAAAGCAATTATATTTATCAGTTTGGGACCGAGGATATAGATAAGTTACTTTCTCAGAAAAAAAATAATTACGAAATTCTTGAAGATTCTCTTAAAGATGTGGAAAGAATTCAGAAAATACGTGAATATCTTGCTAAAACCCCTCCGCAAACGTGGTATGGGGAATTAGGTAATAATATTATTATCCATTCTTGGTTCAATCTGTACAATGGAAAAACATTTTGTGTTCAGGATAGTATTACATATATGAACTGGGAGTTATTAAATGATACTGCAACCATCAATGGCATATTATGTCAAAAAGCCTTGGGGAAATATAACAAAATGCAATATACGGCCTGGTTCGCTCCATCAATACCAGTAGCGGTCGCTCCTCTGCAATATAGAGGACTTCCCGGATTATTGATAAAGTGTACCAACAATATGAAAAAAACCACTTTTGAAATGATTGAATTGGAATGGCCCGCAAAAGATCAAACACCTTTTAAACCTTGCTCAGGATCAACCTATATTACTGCAGCTCAATTGACAGAAATAATCAACAAACAGAACGCCATGGCTATGAAAATATTGGAAACATTTCAAAAAGCCGAAAAAGAAGGAAAGACATTAAATATTAAAGATGTAAAAAAGGAATAGTGATTAGCCATGAGGTTCTTTTTTTCTAGATCAATTTCTATCTTTTTAGCATTGCTATTCCTTAAAAATGTTTTTGCACA
>CAYUJD010000085.1:0-16218 GCA_964444975.1 uncultured Chitinophaga sp.
ATTGATGAAATCAACAACCTGAAGCTGTATCTCTACATATCTGCCCGCAACATTAATTTTTAATTACGTAGTTTATTTTTTTTACAAGCGGAATAAGAGTTTGTTGCAGCAAATCTGGCTTCAGGCTGGCGGCATATAGATTGGGAGTGATTTCGCCGACAGCTGCCATCTCATCACTGCCCTATACGCCGACTGAAAGCACGAAGGCATTGAAGTTTTTTTATTATGTACTCGGCGATAAGCTTTGGGGACAGTATGGTTTTAAAGATGCCTTCAGCCTGAGAGATGTATGGTTTGCCGATTCTTACCTTGCCATTGACCAGGGCCCGGTAATCGTGATGATTGAAAACTACCGCAGCGGCTTGCTGTGGAATTTATTTACCAGCTGCCCGGAAGTGAAAACAGGAATGCTGGCTCTTGGGTTTACTGCGCCTTATTTATAATACGAAATATGATTTTAGTATTACCAGTCCCGATAACTATCGGGAAAGCTCCGGTCAGGCATCGTCCCGCTTCAATCGGGATCCTTTCATCTGCAGTACTGCTATTATGCTTTTTTATCAGCAGTTACTTTTTACATGCACAGCAAAAAACTTATTGCAACCCCATCAATCTTGATTACGGCTACACCCCTATTCCCAATTTTTCTACCTGGGGCCGGCACCGCGCCACGGCCGACCCGGTGATAGTAAATTATAAAGGCGACTATTATTTATTCAGCACCAACCAGTGGGGCTACTGGTGGAGCAGCAATTTGCTCAACTGGAATTTTATCTCACGGAAATTTTTGCGTCCGTGGAATAAGGGAACTTATGATGAACTCTGTGCTCCTGCTGTCGGTATCATCGGCGATACCATGATTGTATTCGGCTCCACTTATACCAGCACATTCACAATTTGGATGAGCACCAACCCGAAAGCAAACGAATGGAAACCGCTGGTGGATTCATTTGCTATCGGCGGCTGGGATCCTTCTTTCTTCACCGATGATGACGGCCGCCTATACATGTACAACGGCAGCAGCAACCGCTACCCGATGTACGGTATCGAACTGAACAGAAAAACACTGCAACCTATCGGCACCAGAAAAGAAATGTATCTGCTTGAACCATGGCGCTTCGGCTGGCAGCGCTTCGGCGAACACCTTGATAATACTTTTCTCGACCCCTTCATTGAAGGCTCACACATGACAAAACACAACGGCAAATACTATTTGCAATACGGCGCCCCGGGTACTGAATTCAGTGGTTATGCCGATGGGGTGATTGTGGGTGATAATCCGTTGGGCCCATTCACTCCCCAATCTGACCCGGTAAGCTATAAGCTGGGCGGTTTTGTACGCGGTGCAGGCCATGGCGCAACCTTCCAGGACAACTATGGCAATTACTGGCATGTGGCTACCACGGTTGTTTCGGTAAAAAATACTTTTGAAAGAAGACTCGGCCTTTGGCCCGCCGGGTTTGATAAAGACGGGGCGATGTGGTGCAATACAGCTTTTGGAGATTACCCAACATATCTTCCCTCGCCTTCAGGCGAGGGGTTGGGGGTGAGGCCTGGCTGGATGTTGTTGAATTATTACAAACCTGTCCAGGTATCCTCCACGTTTGGCGGTTATGTTCCCAATCATGCCGTGGATGAACTGGCAAAAACCTACTGGAGCGCCGCCACAGCAAATAAAGGCGAATGGATACAAACTGATTTGGGAAATGTATCAACAGTGAATGCCGTTCAAGTCAATTATGCCGACCAGGATGTGGACAGCAACCGGCTGGGAAAATGGAACGGCCAGTATCACCAGTACATCCTCTATTATTCGCTTGATGGTAAAAAATGGAATGTGCTGGTGGATAAAAGTAAAAACATGAATGACCTGCCGCATGATTATATAGAGCTTGAAAACCCGGTACAGGCCCGCTATATCAAACTTGAAAACATTCACATGCCCACGGGCAGGTTTGCCATCAGCGGGCTGCGGGTATTTGGCAATGGTAACGATCCTAAGCCCGACTCCGTGCAGGACTTTATTGTGCTGCGCACAGAAAAAGACAAACGCAGCGCATTTATTAAATGGAAACCGGTGGACAATGCTTTTGCCTATAATATCTATTACGGCACGCATCCTGAAAAACTGTACAATTGCATCATGGTGCATGCCAACAATGAATACTGGATGAAATCAATGGATGCGCTGGCAACTTATTACTATAGCATCGAAGCCATCAATGAAAACGGTGTGAGTGAAAGGAGCAAGGTCATTGAAGTCAAATGAGTAAAATATGTAAATGAAAGCCACGGAGGCAGTGAAGCACAGAATTCAGCGTTTCAGAGTTTCTGTGGCTATGAAAATATTTTTAAGCTTAAACCTATAACTGATGAATAGAATCACTTTGAGTTTAGCATTGTTAATTGCCATTGGCGCCATAGCCCAGCAGCCGCAGGAGATTAAAATGAAGACCTTTGTGGATGAGCTGATGAAGAAAATGACGCTGGACGAAAAAATCGGGCAGCTCAACCTGCTCACTCCCGGCTGGGGAATACCTACGGGTTCTGTAGTGAGCTCCGATGTGGAGAAAAAAATAAAGGAAGGAAAAGTAGGCGGTCTGTTTGGAGTAATTGGTGTAGAAAAAATAAAGCAGGCGCAGCAGCTCGCCGTTGAACAATCAAGGCTGAAGATTCCATTGATTTTTGGTTCCGATGTCATTCATGGTTATAAAACCACCGTACCCATTCCGCTGGGCCTCGCTGCCAGCTGGGATATGAAGCTGGTGGAGCACAGTGCAAGAGAAGCAGCCATTGAAGCCACAGCCGATGGCTTGTGCTGGACATTTTCACCCATGGTGGACATAGCCCGCGATCCACGCTGGGGCCGCATAGCCGAAGGCGCCGGGGAAGATGCCTATCTCGGATCGCAGGTGGCTAAGGCTATGGTGAAAGGTTACCAGGGCAATGACCTCGCTGCAAACAATACACTCATGGCTTGTGTAAAACATTTTGCATTGTACGGCGCTGCCGAAGCCGGCCGCGATTACAACACTACCGACATGAGCCGCGTGAGAATGTACAATGAATATTTGCCACCATACAAAGCAGCCGTAGAAGCCGGCGCAGGCAGTGTGATGAGTTCCTTCAACGAAATTGACGGCATTCCTGCTACGGGAAACAAATGGCTGCTCACCGATATACTGCGCAAACAATGGGGCTTCCAGGGATTTGTGGTTTCCGATTACACTTCAGTAAATGAAATGACCCATCACGGCATAGGCGATTTGCAAACCGTAACGGCGCTGGCATTGAATGCAGGACTTGATATGGATATGGTGGGAGAAGGATTTTTAACCACGCTGAAAAAATCACTGGCTGAAGGAAAAGTGAACCATGTGCAGATTGAAGAAGCCTGCCGCCGGGTTCTCGAAGCAAAATATAAGCTCGGCTTGTTCGACGATCCCTACCGCTACATTGATGAATCGAGAGCAAAGAAAGAAGTGCTGACCAGCGAAAGAAGAAAAGCGGCAAGAGAAATTGCTGCCCGCACTTTTGTTTTACTGAAGAACAACAATCAAACGCTCCCGTTAAAAAAATCCGGCACCATTGCATTAATCGGCCCGCTGGCCAATGATAAAAGCAATATGCTGGGCACCTGGGCTGTAAGCGGCGACCCGCAGATGTCCATCCCCGTACTGGAAGGAATGAAAAATGCGGCGGGCAGCGGTTTAAAAATTCTTTATGCCAAAGGCGCCAACATTTCCGACGACACGGCATTTGCCAAAAAAATAAATGTGTTCGGAACAAGAATTGACATTGACAAACGAACCCCGGAAGCCATGCTGAACGAAGCATTATCGGCAGCTAAAAAATCTGATGTCGTTGTAGCTGTAGTTGGCGAAGCTTCGGAAATGAGCGGTGAAGCAGCCAGCAGAACGGAGATTACCATTCCTGAAAGCCAGAAAAAACTCATCCGGGCTTTGGCAAAAACAGGTAAGCCATTGGTGCTCGTGGTAATGACCGGCCGCCCGCTGGCATTGACAGAAGAAAATGAACTGGCCACCTCCATTCTTGTAACCTGGCATGCAGGTATTGAAACAGGCAATGCTATCGCCGATGTATTGCTTGGCAATTACAATCCTTCAGGAAAACTGACCGCGACTTTCCCACGAAACCTTGGCCAGGTGCCCATTTATTACAATCACAAAAACACGGGCCGGCCTTCGGCACCCAATTCACCCAAGTTTCAATCCAACTATCTTGACGCACCCAATTCACCGCTGTTTCCTTTTGGTTACAGCCTGAGCTATACTTCATTTTCATATAGCGATATTTCAGTAAACAAAAACGACCCGGTGGGAAATGAAACCATCACGGCTTCAGTGACTGTTACCAATACCGGGAAATATGATGGCGAAGAAGTAGTACAACTTTATATCCGCGATGTGGTGGGTAGTGTCACCAGGCCGTTAAGCGAACTGAAAGGTTTTCAGAAAATCAGCCTGAAGGCCGGCGAATCCAAAGTGGTTACGTTCAGCATTTCACCCGACAACCTGAAATTTTATAATTATAACCTGGAGTATGACTGGGAGCCGGGTGAATTTCATATTATGATCGGCGGCAATTCAGCCGAAGTAAATAAAGCAGTCATCAACTGGATTAAATAAAATTAACTCATACAAACCTGGTTTTACTTTTAATAAATTTGCAATCTCCTTAGCCATCTTAGCTCAGCTGGTCAGAGCGGTTGTTTCGTAAACAACAGGTCTGGGGTTCAAATCCCCAAGATGGCTCAACGCATTTCAGCAATCTGGTAATTGAACAATCCGGCAATTTAACAATATGACCATTTAACCATTACTTCCCCGCTTCCCACCATTTTTTTCCTTAATTCTGCTTTTTAAGTAAGTTTATTTTCCAAAACAACACACATAATGAGAAAGACTATTCTGCTGGGCGCTTTAAGTGCCGTGATCTGCCTGCTTGCCGCAGCTCAAAAAATCAGCCTCGAACAATTCAAGAACTGGAAGCCCCGCAACATCGGCCCGGCCGGCATGAGCGGCCGCATTACGGCTATTGATGCCGTGGTAACCAATCCTAATATCATTTATGTAGGCGCTGCTTCGGGCGGCGTATGGAAAACGGAAAACAGCGGCCACACCTGGACGCCTGTTTTTGATGAACAACCATTGCAAAACATCGGCGCTATTGCCATTCAGCAAAGCAATCCCAGCGTAGTGTGGGTGGGCACCGGCGAAGGTAATCCCCGCAATTCACTCAATCTCGGCGCCGGCATTTTCAAATCACTCGATGCCGGCAAAACATGGAAGCGGATGGGACTTGAAAAAACCATTTGTATCCACCGGGTGGTGATTGACCCCGTTAATCCCAACACGGTTTATGTGGCTGCCATTGGCAATCCTTATGCTGAACATTCCGAAAGAGGCGTATTTAAAACAACCGATGGCGGCGAAACATGGACAAAAATTCTTTATACAAACGACACTACCGGTTGCGCCGACCTGGTGATGGACCCTTCCAACCCCAACAAACTGATTGCAGCCATGTGGCAGTTCAGAAGAACGCCATGGAATCTGAAAAGCGGCGGCGCCGGAAGCGGTTTATTCATTACTGTTGACGGAGGAAAAAACTGGAAGAAGCTGGCTAAAGACGATGGTCTGCCTGATGGTCAGCTGGGGAGAATAGGTGTAGCTTTTGCCCGCAGCATGCCCAGCCGTGTATATGCAAAAGTAGAAGCGACAAAAAATGGTTTTTATAAAAGTGATGATGGCGGTTTCAAATGGACACTGGTAAACAGTGATCCTGCACAGGTAACCGACCGGCCGTTTTACTACAACGAAATTTATGTGGACCCGCAAAATGAAAACCGCATTTACGATGTTCATTCCACCATTACACTCAGCGAAGATGCGGGTAAAACATTTACCACACTGATTCCTTATTCCGGCATTCACCCCGATCACCATGCCTGG
The DNA here is from genome assembly GCA_964444975.1 of uncultured Chitinophaga sp. Lineage (GTDB taxonomy): Bacteria > Bacteroidota > Bacteroidia > Chitinophagales > Chitinophagaceae > VBAS01. The sequence continues at coordinate 5,976 of CAYUJD010000085.1, forward strand.
TGGATAAATCCCAACGACCCCAACCTGATTATTGAAGGCAACGATGGCGGCATTGGTATTTCAAGAGATCGTGGCAAGAACTGGGTGTTTGATGAAAAAATTCCCGTCGGCCAGTTTTATCATGTAAACGTGGACAATGAAATGCCCTATAATGTAATGGGAGGAATGCAGGATAACGGAAGCTGGCATGGCCCCGCTTATACATGGACCAATGGCGGCATCAGAAACTATTACTGGAATAATGTGGGTGGCGGCGATGGTTTTGATGTGATGCCCGATGCCGAGGACGCCAGCTGGGTGTACAGCATGAGCCAGGGGGGCAATGTAGGAAAGCGAAACTGGAAAACCGGCGAAAGCTGGTTTATCAAACCCCCGGCGCTTGATCCCAAACTTTTACTTCGCTGGAACTGGAACTCAGCCATTGCCCAGGATCCATTTGATAAGAAAACGATTTATTATGGCAGCCAGTTTCTGCACAAAAGCACTGACAAAGGTGTGAACTGGGAAACCATTTCACCCGACCTTACCACCAACGACTCCGTGAAGATTGCGGCCTTTCAGAATACCGGCGGGCTTACACTCGATATCACCGGCGCCGAAACACATTGCACCATTCTTGCCATTGCCCCCTCACCGAAAGAACAGGGAGTGATTTGGGTGGGAACCGATGACGGCAATGTGCAACTGACAAGAGACGGTGGAAAAACATGGACGAATTTCCGGGGAAAAATTCCCGGTATGCCTTTGGGATGCTGGATACCGCAGGTACGAGCATCAGCTCACAATGCAGGCGAGGCATTTGTAGTGGCTAATGATTATCGCCGCGGCGATTTCAAACCCTATATTTTCCGCACCACCGATTATGGAAAAACATGGACAAGAATGGCGGATGAAAAAAAAATAAACGGTTATGCACTTTGCATGATACAGGATCCGGCGGAACCTAACCTGGTCTTTGTCGGCACCGAGCATGGTCTTTGGATAAGTTTCGATAACGGCGCCACCTATGAACAATGGAAAAACGGTTATCCTTCCGTTTCTACTTATGATATGACCATCCAGGAAAGAGAAGCTGATCTTGTAATTGCAACATTCGGCCGTGCAATATGGGTACTTGATGATATTCGTCCATTAAGAAAAATTGCGGCAAACAAAGGAATGGCTATCACAAAAACCGTTTCATTATTTCCTGCACCTGATGGCATACAGGCACAATATAAACCTGCTACCGGCTATGAATGGAGTGTGCTGGGCTTATGGGATGCTGAAAACAGGCGGCGTGGCGCAGCAGTTTCTTTTTATATAAATAAACCCAAAACACCTGATACGGCTGCAAGAACACAGCCATCGGAAATTGTACCTGCGCAAACGCAACCGGCTGTTGCCCCGGGGCAGCAGGGCGGTGGTCGTGGTGGTTTTGGACAGGGAGGATCCGGCGGCGGCCGCAGGGGCGACAGCGCCATGGTGAGAATTTATAATGACAAGAATGAACTGATAAGAACACTGCGCTGGAATGTTGACAGCGGATTCAATCGCCAGTACTGGGGCATGGAAGAAAAAGGAGTTCGCCAGCCCGGTTCACCTAAACCGCAACCCGGAGCACCCGAGCCGGGAGGATTGCAGGTGTTACCCGGCACTTATAAAGTAGTGATTACTTATGCCAGAAATTCAGATTCCACTTATGTGACGGTGAAAGACGACCCGCGACTCGGCAACCGCAATGAAATAAAAATGGCACAACGAAAAATGTACGACCGCCTGAGAAAAACGGCTGAGAAACTTACAGAAGGTATGGATCGCCTGGCTGAAGCAGATGAAGTGTGCACCAAAATGCAATCACAGTTGCGCGGCATTGAAGGAAAAGAGGCTGACACGCTGAGAAAATCCACCACCAAAATGCAGGATGAACTAAAAGCAATTAGGGAATTCATCAACGGCAAAACATCTGAAGTGCAGGGAATATCCCGCAATCCTTTCCAGGTAACGGTGATGAGCCAGATGCAGCAGGCACAGCAATCCATCGGCAGCAAGATGGTGGCCCCCGGTCCGCAGGTGGAAATACTGGTTGGCAATGCGGAGAAAGCCGTGGGCGACGCCATTCAGAAAATCAATGAATTCTTTGATAGCAAATGGAAAGATTACCGTAGCCTGGTGGAAGGCACCAAAGTAAATTTGTTTAAGGAGTATAAACCGATTCAATAGTATCCATTACCTGTAATTTACATGAAGCGCAGAGTTGCCAAAAAAACTCTGCGCTTTGATTTTCTATGCTCCGGCTGGTTCTCGTATTTTATAACCGGCGCTTTCAATAACCCGATTCCGTTTACTTTTGCCGTAAAGAAAATGGCAATGAAGCTGTCTTATTTATCCGAAACACTCATCGGCTCCGAAATCGTAAGGCTGGGTGGTGAAATCAGGGAAAAAATCCGCAATGGTGAACGCATTTATAATTTCACCGTCGGCGATTTTGACCCCGCCATTTTTCCCATCCCGCAGCAGCTCGAAGACGAGATAGTAAATGCCTACCGTGCTCATTTTACCAACTACCCCGCAGCCGAGGGTAATCTTGATTTGCGTGAAGCCATTGTTTCTTTCATGAAAGAATGGGAAGGGCTTGATTACCCATTAAGTGAAATACTGGTTGCATCCGGCGGCCGGCCGCTCATTTATGCCTGCTTCAGGGCTATCTGCGATAAAGGCGACAAAATCATTTACCCGGTACCTTCCTGGAACAACAATCACTACACACATTTTGTAGATGGCAATCATGTAGTGATTGAAACCAAAGCCGAAAACAACTTCATGCCCACTGCTGAGGAAATGCGTCCGCATATAAAAGAAGCGACGCTGATTTCTTTGTGCTCACCGCAAAATCCTACAGGCACTACCTTCAGCCAAAAAGAACTGGAAGCTATCTGCGACCTGGTGCTGGAAGAAAATGCCCGTCGAAGTGACAAGGAGAAAAAGCTCTTTATCATGTTCGACCAGATGTACTGGCACCTTACTTACGCCAGCATCAAACATTACAGTCCCGTTTCGCTGCGGCCTGGGATGCGTCATTACACCATTTTTATTGATGCTATCAGTAAAGTGTTTGCTGCCACCGGTGTACGGGTAGGCTGGAGCATGGGGCCGGCATCGGTGATTAATAAAATGAAATCCATTCTCGGGCATGTAGGCGCTTGGGCGCCCATGGCTGAACAGAAAGCAGTGGCTAAATTTTTCTGCAGGAAAAAAGAAATTGAAAAATACCTGGTGAACTTTAAGGCCGGTTTGGAAGAACGGCTTCGCCTGATTCACGCCGGCTTTATGAAATTGAAAAAGGAAGGCTTGCCGGTGGATGCTATTGCACCCGAAGCTGCCATTTACCTGACCATAAAAGTGGATGCGGCGGGAAAAAAAACAGCAACGGAGAAATTACTGGAAACACAATCGGATGTAACTGCTTACATGCTTAATGAAGCAAGACTTGCCGTAGTACCTTTTTATGCATTCGGCAGCAACCGCAACAATCCCTGGTACCGGCTGAGTGTGGGCACCTGTAAATTGGAAGAGATAGATGAGATGATTGGAAAACTGGGTGATGCGCTGAGAAAACTGAAATAAGAAATTCCCTTCAATCGTTGCTGACTGCCGGCAAGCCGCCGCTTATGTATAAAATTTTTTTGCCGGCCAGAATTTTCCTAACTTCTCTCCACTAAAACTTTTTGTTATGAGAACTGCAGCGTTAACCAGCTTCCTGCTTGTTGCATTCGGCAGTGCAGCGATTGCCCAAAAGCTTACCCTGCTTCCACATGTAGGTTTTGAAAATTCAAGAACAACCATCTCGTACAACAACCTCAATTCCTTTGCACCGCTTGGCGGTGAGTTTTCGCCGCAGGTAGGTTTGCGGCTCGATTACCGTTTCAAACAGGGCTTTGGCCCCTGGCTTGCCATCAGCAGCAGCCGGTCAGTGGTGTCGTATAGTTTTTCTGATCCTGAGAAAGGCATGAACCTGTTTACAGCCGTGAGTGGCGATATGCAACTCAGGCTGGAAGGAGGTTACCAATACAGCACCAAACCGATTTATTTTACTTCATCAAAACAATCTGCCGCACGAAGCAGGACGTATAAGCAAAAATCAACAGGCAAAGATGGCAGCAGTTATTTCTCAAGAAGCAACTGTATGAAGAATTACTCCGCTACATCCAATCGCTGTGCAGGAAAATCTTCCACTGCAAAAAAAGCAGCCGTTAAAACCAAAGGCACATGGGTGAAACTGCAGCCTTCGGCCGGTGTTGGTTTTATCCCTTCAGTAAAACCCGATGTAATTACCAAAACATCGGGCAGCCAGACTACGTATGAATACCGTGCCGGCAACTGGAATACGGCATTGATAACCGGGATGGGATTTGAATTTGGCAGAAAGAACCAGCGGCTCTTCAGCATTAGCATCAATTATTTCAACGGCATCGGCAATCTCAGCAGGCAAACCATTACGTCCACTTCGGGAAGCAAAACCACCGTTACACACCTGCAATCCGATGCTTCGGGCTGGAATGTAAAATTGGGAATCCCCTTCAGCATCGGGCTGAAAAAGCCTGTAAAGAAAACAACGACTGAATATAAATACCGCAAGCCCGGCTGCGGCCAATACAAATTGGAATACAAATATCGTTGCCGGGGTATTCAATAAACTTTCTTTTTTTATCAAATAAAAATGAGGTCGTCTCAAAAGGCGGCCTCTTTTTTCACTTGCTCATATTCACTTTTGAATTATCTTAGGGGAGAGGTCTTTCTTTTACCCATAGAAAACATTTGTGCTTTCGGAATTTCACGCTGACTCTTTTTTAAAAAAGTGATTATGGCTGAAATAAACCTGAAGGGAACCGTGTATCGTTTTGGCGCCACCGGCAGAAAAGATGCCTGGTGGGTGAAGCCGCTTTTTACTTTTATAGCTCTTACTGCCTTTGTTGTTTATGTCACATGGGCAGCCCTTCAGGGAAAGAATTATTATTACGGTCCCTATCTTTCACCGCTTTATTCACCTGAACTATTCGGCGAATCATCGCATAGCTGGTTTGGCGGTAAACCGGGCTGGTGGCCGGCATGGCTGCCCTGGTCGCCGGCATTGCTGATTCTTTGGGCACCGGGCTTGTTCCGCCTCACCTGCTATTATTACCGCGGCGCCTATTACAAAGCCTTCTGGGCCGACCCGCCCTCCTGCACCGTAAGCGAGCCAAGAAAAAAATATTGGGGAGAAAATTCGCTGCCGCTGATTATCCAGAATGTGCATCGCTACTTCATGTACATCGCTTTATTTTTTATCATATTTCTTTCCATTGATGTGTGGAAGGCTTTGTGGTTTACCGATGCAGCCACAGGAAAAAAATCATTCGGTATGGGCATAGGCACACTGGTGCTTGCAATAAATGTGGTGTTGCTTGCCGGCTACACTTTCGGCTGTCATTCACTTCGCCATTTCGTCGGCGGATTTATGGACCGATTGTCGGGCAAGCCGGTTCGCTTTACATTATATAAATGTGTAAGCTGTTTCAATCGCCGCCACATGCTCTGGGCCTGGATGAGTTTGTTTTGGGTGATGTTCACTGATATTTATGTACGGTTGTGTGCGGTGGGGGTATGGAAAGATGTTAGAATAATTTAAACCAAATAAAAATTCAATTACTGAAAGAAATAAACCCCCTTTAGGGGATTTAGGGGTATGACCAACTACGACACATACACCTACGATGTGCTCATCATCGGCGCCGGCGGCGCAGGCCTGCGTGCTGCAATTGAAGCTTCGGCCAATGGCGTAAAAGTGGGACTGGTATGCAAATCACTTTTGGGCAAAGCACATACCGTGATGGCCGAAGGCGGCATTGCCGCCGCCATGGGCAATGTGGACGACCGCGACAGCTGGAAAGTACATTTTGCCGACACCATGCGGGGTGGTCAATATCTCAACAACTGGCGCATGGCCGAGTTGCATGCAAAGGAAGCACCTGACAGAATAAAAGAACTGGAAGCCTGGGGTGCTTTGTTCGACAGAACAAAAGACGGAAGAATTCTGCAACGCAATTTCGGCGGGCACAAGTATCCGCGGCTGGTGCATGTGGGCGATCGCACCGGGCTCGAAATGATACGAACGCTGCAGGACTTCGGCATTCACCAGGGCATTGAAGTACACATGGAGTGTACTATCATCACACTGCTGAAAGATGATACCCGTATAGTAGGCGCTTTCGGTTACGAAAGAGAAAGAGGAAGGTTTGTTGTGTTTAAAGCAAAAGCTGTTGTACTTGCCACCGGCGGTGTGGGCCGTGCATACAAAATCACCAGCAACAGCTGGGAATACACAGGCGATGGTCATTCACTGGCTTATCATGCCGGCGCCGAGCTGATTGATATGGAGTTTCTCCAGTTTCATCCCACAGGCATGATTTGGCCGCTGAGTGTTTGCGGCATCCTCGTTACTGAAGGTGTACGCGGCGAAGGCGGCATTCTGCTCAACAAGAACGGCGAACGTTTTATGTTCAAAGACATTCCTGATTTATATAAAAATCAAACGGCCGATAATGAAGAAGAGGGCTGGCGCTACACGCAGGGTGATAAAAATGCCAGGCGCCCCCCGGAGCTGCTCACCCGCGACCATGTGGCCCGCTGCATTGTGCGTGAAATAAAAGAAGGAAGAGGCAGTCCGCACAATGGTGTATATCTCGACATTGCATGGATTCGAAAAAAACTGCCGCATGCAGAAGAGCACATCAGGAAAAAATTGCCGAGCATGTATCACCAGTTTAAAAAACTGGCTGATATTGACATCACCAAAGTGCCGATGGAAGTGGGCCCCACCACGCACTACATGATGGGCGGCATTCGGGTGGATGCCGACACGCAAATGTCATCGCTGCCGGGGTTGTTTGCTGCCGGTGAATGCGGTGCCGGCTTGCATGGAGCCAACCGTCTCGGCGGCAATTCACTTTCCGACCTGCTGGTGTTTGGAAAACGAGCCGGTGAGTATGCAGCAAAGTTTGCCAAAGAAAATAAGGAAGGCACATTGGATGAGCAGCAAATAACCAGTGCAGCTGATTGGGCACTGGCGCCTTTCGAACGGGAAAAAGGCGACAACCCTTACGATGTGCAGCATGCCTTGCAGGATATGATGCAGCAACTGGTGGGCATTGTGCGCAATGAAACTGAAATGCTGCGTGCCGTGGAGCATTTAAAACTGATGCGAATCCGTGCTGAAAAGGTTAAGGTTACCGGCAACCGTGAATACAATGGCGGCTGGCACACAGCCATGGACCTGAACAACCTGCTCACCGTGTCGGAAGCCATCACGTTGGCAGCGCTTGAAAGAAAAGAAAGCCGCGGCGCACATTTCCGCGAAGATTACCCGCAGAAGGACGAAAAAAACAGTAAATTCAATATGGTAATATACAAAGATGCCGACGGCCGTATGCAGATACGAAAGGAGCCGCTACCGGAAATAAGAGAGGATTTGAAAAAAATAATTGAAGAAAACAAATAACCGGAATAAGGCAGGGGTGATAGCTGCCGGTTTAGGCTTTAGCTGTTTGGAAGCTGGCCAACTTGCATATTCAAGTGACTATACCGGCTCGTGAAATCTACAAACTAAAACCACAAATTCGTATTATGAGCAGATTTGGAGATTTGACCATTGCCTATTCACCACTGACCTAACTGGCAGCATAGACAAAAGACAATAACCCAACTTTCAAAATGCCTGTTATAAATTTTCAAATATGGCGTGGAAACAACCAGGGCGGTAAATATGAGAACTTTTCCGCCGAAGTAGACGAAGGCATGGTAGTGCTCGATGCCGTACACCAGGTACAGGCAAAGCAGGCCAATGACCTGGCCGTACGGTGGAACTGCAAGGCCGGTAAATGTGGATCCTGCTCTGCTGAAATCAATGGTATGCCCCGGCTAATGTGCATGACACGGCTGAGCGACCTGCCGATTGAAAAACCCGTAACCATTCAGCCGATGAAAACTTTCCCGGTGATTAAAGACCTGGTCACGGATGTTTCGTGGAATTTCCAGGTGAAGAAAAAAATAAAACCTTTCAAGCCGCGCAAACCCGATGCACCGGATGGCACCTGGCGGATGAAGCAGGAAGATATTGACCGGGTGCAGGAGTTTAGAAAATGTATTGAATGTTATTTGTGCCAGGATGTGTGCCATGTGCTGCGGGAGCATCACCTGCACGATGAATTTACCGGGCCCCGGTTTTTTGTTTACACCGCCGCACTGGAAATGCACCCGCTGGATACCGAAGACCGGAGAGAGGATTTGAAAAAAACCCAGGGGGTGGGATTCTGCAACATTACCAAATGCTGCACCAATGTGTGTCCGGAAGAAATCACCATTACCGACAATGCCATCATACCCCTGAAAGAAAGAGTGGCCGACAGGTATTATGACCCGGTGAAAAGATTTTTCAGATGGCTGAGTGGGAAGAAATAAGAAACGGGCACCGGAAAATGGCTGCCGGTTGGAAACCTGTCATTGGTTTTGTAGTTTAGACCAACAACCAGTTACCGATGACTATACCAACTGCTCTGACCTGTAACCAATAATTTAAAACCATCAAAAATATGTTTGTGTTAAAAAGAATTTCAAAGGAAAGTGTACCGGAAGCGCTGGAGAAAGCCGAACGTTACCGCCTGCTGAATGAGCCGCGGCTGGCCGAAAGTATTTGCCTCGATATTCTGGAAGCCGACCCGGATAACGGCAAAGCGGTTATCATCATGCTGCTGGCCATTACTGATGAATTCAGCTCCACTCCGCCGGCTGATGTAAATGAAGCCAGGCAACTGCTGCCCCGCCTGAAAAGCGATTATGAGCGGCATTACTACGGCGGCATTATCTGCGAAAGAAAAGGAAAATCGCTGCTGGGAAAAAATATTCCCGATGCCGGCTTTATTGTTTATGAATGGCTGCGTGATGCCATGGACCTATACGAAAAAGCAGAAGCCGTGCGGCCGCCCGGTAATGATGATGCCCTGCTGCGCTGGAACACCTGCGCCCGCATGATTCAGCGCTACCACCTGAAGCCAAGAGATGAGGAGTATGTAGAGCAGCAACTGGAGTAAAAGAAAGCATTAGTATGAGATGAGAAACCACAGCCGGCATTTCCTGAATTATTTTATTTTTGAAGTATGCCAAAAAAATATTCATTGCCTGAAGATGAAATGCTAAGTGTTGTAGAAGACCTCTTTCAACCTTACAATGTTGGTGCAAAACCCTTTTTAAAATGGGCAGGAGGAAAAAGTCAACTTCTACAAAAGTTTCAAAAATTATACCCGCAAGAATTGAAGAGTAGAAAGATTAAAAATTATTATGAACCTTTTTTGGGTAGCGGGGCCGTGTTCTTTGATATTGCTCAAAACTATGAGATCGAAAGTGCTTTTTTGTATGATATAAACGAAGAATTGATTTTAACCTATCAAGTAATTCAAAAAGATGTTTCCAAGTTAATAGAGTTTTTGTATCGCTGTCAACGCTCATATTTTAAACTTAATAAAAAACAAAGAGAAAAATATTTCTACGAACAAAGGGAGAATTATAATCTGCAGAGATTTAATATTGATTATGATAAGTATTCAGAGAGGTGGATTCCGAGAGCTGCTCAAACGATTTTTTTAAACAAAACCTGCTTTAATGGACTTTACCGGGTAAATTCAAAAGGTGAGTTTAACACTCCTGCCGGAGAATATGAAAATCCAACAATCTGTGATGAATACAATTTATTGACTGTTTCTAAAGTTTTAGAATTAGCTATACTAAAGAAGGCTGATTTTAAACAGCTAAAAAAGGACCTAAAAACAAGTTCATTTGTTTATTTTGACCCCCCCTATCGACCTATCAGTAAAACTGCAAATTTCACTTCGTATAATAAGCATGTTTTTACTGATAAAGAACAAATAGAACTAAGAAATTTATTTGAATACATACATAAAAAAGGCGGATACGTCATGCTAAGTAATTCGGACCCGAAAAATCATGATAAAAAAGATGATTTTTTTGATCGGCTATATGAAGAGTTCAATATTGTAAGAATACCTGCAAAAAGAGTAATTAATTCAAATGCAGCAAAAAGAGGTGTGATTAATGAAATTGTAGTAACTAACTATAAAACAGCCTTACCAGATTACATCCCGGCTCCTGAACATAATATTCGTCTTTTTATTCAAGATTTTGATAAACCATATTGGGTTCCCAGGCTTAAATA
>CAYUJD010000086.1:0-16103 GCA_964444975.1 uncultured Chitinophaga sp.
TGGGTGGGAGAACCGATTGTAGCCGGCAATCACATTGCGGTGGCCATGGGAATGGAAGCCACGATGAAAGGCGCAGGCCGGGTAAAAATGGAAGAGATTGCCCTCTATGAAGTGAAAGACGGAAAAATCGTGAGTGAGCAATTCTTTTACTGAAAAAACAAGTGGGTTAGTAAGTCTCATTTCGCAGTAGCGGGGTGAGACTTTTTTTTATTCCCCTTCACACATTTTTTTCAGGTTGCCGAGCCCCACTTCAAACTGGTGATGGAGTTGTTTATTTATCATGGGTCCCATCAGCCGGGCCACAGGCCAGGGCAGCTCACCACTGTTTTGCCAGGTTACTTTGGTTTCACTACCGTCGCCCCAGTCTTCAAAAAGCCAGTTGTCTTTGGCTTTGCTTTTCCAGGGTTTTAAAAATTCAAGAAGGAAATGAATATGCTTGTCATCAAGCGAGCTGATAGTGAGGCTTCCCACTCCTACTTTTTTACCCTCCCAGGCATATTTATGCCCCGGCGATTTTGGTATGCCGGTGATGGTTGCTTTTGCTGTAGGGTCGCTTTGCTGCCAGGGATTCCATTGGCTGTAAAAATTCAGGTTGCCCACCCTGTTCATCACAAAGTCCACACTCTTTTTAATGATGGTAGATTTTTCAATATTATAAACTCCGGGCATCAGAGCTGCCACCAGCAGCACTACAGCAATGAGGCCAAGTATGATGTAGAGTATAATCATAGCCTTAAGTTTTCTGAAAGTTACGGATTGAGGCACTCCGGCGCAAACCTTTTATAAAGTGGTTCAGCGTCGAGCTCTGTAAAAAAAAGCGAACCACCTGGTCCGCTTTACTAAATTTCTTCAATCATCCCTGAAATGCTGGTTCTATTCCGCTTCTGCTACCACTTCCTTCACTTCGGGTATCATCCGCTTCATCATGCCTTCAATACCGGCTTTCAGCGTAATGATACTGGAAGGGCATCCGCTGCAGCTACCCTGCAGCATCAGGTTGACCACGCCGTCTTCATAACTCTTGAATTGAATGGCGCCACCGTCCATTTCCACTGCCGGCTTCACATAATTTTCCAGCAGCTCTTTGATGCGCTTCACCACGTCGTTGTCGTCGGCGCTTATTTCGTTGCTGCTTTCTTTTTTCACCATTACCACTTCCTCTTCGTTTATCACCACCTTGCCTTCTTCCAGGTATTCTTTTAAAAACTGGCGAATGGCAGGTATTACATCATTCCAGTCGGTATCGGGTGTTTTTGTCAGCGTCACAAAATTGCTGGCAATAAACACCGCTTTGATGAAAGGATAACCAAACAGCTCAGTAGCCAGCGGCGATGGTTTGGCGCTTTCCATGTCGGGAAAATCAATGCTTTTGGCGGGGTACAGCAGCTTGTTGGCCACAAACTTCATCGTTTCCGGGTTAGGCGTCATTTCGGTATAAATGCTGATTATCGGGTTGCCTGTTTTAATCATAACTCACAATTTAATGTGCAAATATACCAAGCTCCATCTTGCCCTGTTTACGAATGAGGAAAACAGATTATGAATCCGTCATTTGAATCTTCATTGTGCATTTTGCTCAGAAGCGAAACTGGATTTCAGCATTCTAACCGGATGCCATCAATATATTTTCACCTGCGAAAAGAAAACAGTTCAGCATTAAAAAAAGGAGCTGAAATGCAGCACCGACGCCTCCCTGGAGGGTCAAACAATTATTGCCTGAGCATACAACACATTTATGGTGAATAGGGGTGAAATCAGGTCATATTTCAGGAAGCGTGTAGTTATTATAATAATGTGCATTTATATACTGTGCATTCAGTTTTTCATCCGTCATTTTTTCCTTTGTTTTATCCCACACTATTTTTTGCTGGCTGCGGAAGGCAATATTTCCAAGCTGGCACACCGTGGCAATATGTGCACCGGTGCTGATGGGGCAGGTCAGCTCTTCCTGCCTGCCCGATTTGATTGCGGCCACAAAATTTTCCCAGTGTTTTTGCAGGCCATTGTCGGTTGGTTTCTTTCTCTCAACTTTAACCTTATCCTTACTCCTGTTCTCTTCTATCACCTCCCATCCGCCGCGGTCAAGCTCCAGGGTACCGTTGTTGCCAATGAATGCAATGCCGTGATCTTTTCCGAAAAGACCATTATCAATCCCCATGGCGTGATCCCAGATGAGATTGAATTTGTCAAACTCATACAAGGCGCCCATGGTATCCGGTGTTTCCTGGCTCAGTTCAGGATAAGCAAAATTTCCGCCAAGTGCTGAAACGGATTTGGGTACATCGGCATTCATACCAAACACGGCATAGTCCATCAAATGCACACCCCAGTCGGTCATCAATCCACCGGCATAATCCCAAAACCAGCGAAAGTGAAAATGAAACCGGCTGCTGTTAAATTTTCTTTTTGGTGCGGGGCCGAGCCACATGTCATAATCAACACCGGCTGGCGGCTCGCTGTCGGGCACTTTCGGCGCCGGTTTCATCCAGCCCTGGTAGCACCATACTTTCACCGTGCGGATATTTCCAAGCTGGCCGGTGCGGATAAAATCTACCGCATCCCTGAAATGCTGCTGGCTTCTTTGCCATTGCCCTGCCTGTACAATTTTATTATACCGCTTTTGTGCAGCCACCATGGCGCGGCATTCTTCAATTGAATTGCCCACCGGTTTCTCCACGTACACATGCTTGCCCGCTTCGCAGGCATGAATCATTTGCAAAGCATGCCAGTGGTCAGGCGTGCCGATGATGACAATATCAATATCTTTTTGTTCCAGCAGTTTTCTGTAATCACCGTATGTTTTCACTTTCGATGCATCAACGTTCAGCTTTGGCAGCTCAGCCATTCTTTTATCAAGCACATTTTTGTCAACATCACAAAGGGCAACAAGGCTGATGCCGGGAATTCTCAAAGCAGCGGTAAGATTACTCCAGCCCATACCGTTAATACCGATAGCGCCGATGTTGAGCTGCTCATTGGGCATCCATTTGTTTTTGACATAAGCAAATGTCCTGTTGCGGAATGCAGGTACCAGGGCTGAACCGGCAGCAGCCAGTGAAGCTGTTTTTAAAAAGCGGCGGCGTGATGACATGGTTAAAAGATTTGTTGGGTGAATTTACTGAAATCAACTGCTTCGGGAAACGAATTTTTAAATAAAGCGGTTTGCATTCAGAAAACCGATGGGGTTACTGGTTTTTCCTGTTGTGATGATATCAGCAAGAATTTCACCCACCACCGACGCAAACTTAAAACCGTGCCCGCTGAAGCCGCAGGCAATGCAGACATGTTCTTCAAAGCCCGGTAATTTGTCAATGATAAAATGCTCATCAGGCGAGTTGGCATAAAGACAAATTTTGTAATCAGTCATTTTGCCTTTTACACCGGGCAAATATTTTTGCAGGCAGTATTCAAGATTCAAAAAATCTTTGTCATTCATCTGCCTGTTTACGTTATCCGGGTCGGTGGCGCTGGCAGGATAATGATGGGCCAGTTTTAACCCATGCGGCCTGCCAAATTTTTCTTCCGGTAAAACCGGGAAGCCATAATAGCAACCGGGTTGCTGGTCATCAGCAATCAGCCAGCAGGGGAAATTGTTTATAGCGAAATCATTTTCATTCCGGGGCTCCATCCAGGCCACGAATTGTCTTGTTACTTTTATCTTATCCGCCAGGCCGGGTATCATTTTACCGGCCCAGGCACCGGCTGTAATTACCATTTTCCCGCAGCGGTAAGTTTTTTTGTCAGTTATTACTTCTATGCCATCCCCGACTTTTTTCCACTCCAATACTTTTTCGTTGGTATGAATGGCGGCGCCCTGTTTTGTTGCCTGTTTTGCATAAAGCCGGATAGCCTGTTCGGGAGTCACAAAACCCGCTTCGGGTTCAAAGAGTACTTCAAAATTTTCAGGGAAGGTAAACTCTGGAAAAATCTTTTCGGCATCCGTCACCGTTTCCAGCTCAATGTTGAATCGTGAAGCGGATTTTTTTACGCCTTTTATTATTTCATGATGCGGCAGCCCTGCATACAGCAGGCCGGTTTTGAAATAAAGCTGCCGGCCGGTTTCGTTTTCCAAGGCTTTCCAGTTTGCATAGGCCCGTTGCAGCAGGGGTACATAATCACTGTGTTCAAAATAAGCCTTGCGGATGATGCGGCTTTGCCCGGCATGCGAACCGAATTCATGTGTGATGTCAAACTGCTCAAGCCCCAGTACCCGGCAGCCCCGCTTTGCCAGGTAATAGCAGGCCGGCGCTCCCATGGTGCCGGTGCCGATGACAATGACATCAAACGTTTCAATCATGTATTTTGAAAGCAATTATTCCACTATCCGGAGCTTTGCATAATTCAGCATTATCTTCTTCTCACCGTTATTTTCAAACCGGATGGTGGCAATGGGATTGTGTGCCGCTCCTTCTTTTTTTATCACTTCGCCAAAACCGAATTTCTGGTGCTCCACCCGTTGTCCTACCTGCAGGTTGCTTGTATCACTAGCTTTGAAATCAGCTGAAGGAACATGTTCGATGGTTTGAGGTTTGATGCCGGATGTTAAATAGGATGGTTTTTCTTTTTTATTGTTGCCCGGCCCCGAACTTCCAATGTCAAACTTCGAACCGCCAAATGGCCTGTTCATTCTTTCAAATGCCGGTTCTGAAGCCCAACCGGGGCCTGCCTGGTTTCTCAGTCCCCCGCCGGCATAGCTTCTGTCAATAAAATCTCCGGGCAATTCATCAATAAACCGGCTCGGTTCATTCTGCACTAAACTGCCAAAGCGGTAGCGGGTGTTGGCAAGTGTGATCCATAATCTTTTCTTGGCTCTTGTTATGGCCACATAAAACAGCCGGCGCTCTTCTTCCAGCTCCTCCCGGGTATTTATGCTGAGTGCATTGGGGAAAAGCATTTCTTCCAGCCCGGCCACAAACACCACCGGGAATTCCAGGCCTTTGGCTGAATGAATCGTCATTACCTTCACCGTATCGGCATTGGGGTCTTTTTCGTCCTGGTCGGTGAGCAAAGTGATTTGCTGCAAGTAACCTCCCAAACTCTTATCAACCAGTTCGCCTTCTTCATTATCGGGACTTTCCACCCATTCCTTAATCGAGTTCAGCAGCTCCTGGATATTTTCATACCGGGCCACGCCTTCGGCGCTTTTATCATTAAACAGCTCTTTTACAAAACCGGTTTGCTTGCCCACGTGAAAGGCCACTTCATAAGCGGTGTGCTTTTGCAGCATGCTCTGAAAACTTTTAATCATCGTTACAAAGTTTTCAATAGCCTCCAGCGTGCCGGCCCGAAAGTGATATTTCGTTGCCTGCTCCAGCACCTGCCACATGCTGATGTTGTTTTCATTGGCGGCAAGAATGGCTTTGTCAACAGAAGTTTTACCTATGCCGCGTGCCGGGTAATTGATGATGCGCTTCAGCGATTCTTCATCTTTGGGATTGATGATGACCCGCAGGTAGGCGAGATAATCTTTTATCTCTTTGCGCTGGTAAAAGCTGATGCCGCCGTAAAGGGTATAAGGAATACCCATACGGCGCAGCGCTTCTTCAAAAGCCCGGCTCTGTGCATTGGTACGGTACAGGATGGCAAAGTCTTTATTGAAAAAATGATTGCGCAGCTTCTGCTCCTGTATGGTGTCGGCCACAAATTTTCCCTCGTCATTGTCAGTCATCGTCCGCACCAGCCGTATTTTTTCTCCCGCTGCATTTTCTGTCCAGAGGTCTTTTGGTATCTGGCCCTTATTGTTTTTTATCAGCTCATTGGCTGTGTTCAGAATGCTTTGGGTGCTGCGGTAGTTTTGTTCCAGCTTTACCACTTTCACTTCATCGTAGTCTTTCTGAAACTGCAGGATGTTTTGAATGGTGGCGCCGCGGAAGCTATAAATGCTCTGCGCATCATCACCCACCACGCAAACGTTTTCATGCATGGCGCCCAGCAGCTTTACGATTTCGTACTGCGCCGGGTTGGTATCCTGGTATTCGTCAATCAGGATGTATTTGAATTTACGCTGGTATTTGCTCAGGCTGTCGGAAAAAGTTTTCAGCAGCTCATAAAATTTCAGCAGCAGGTCGTCGAAATCCATGGCGCCGTTTTTGAAGCAGCGTTTTACGTAGGCATCAAAAATCTGCGCAATGGCCGGGCGGTTGGCCCGCATATCTTCCTGCTGAATGTAATAATCGTTGGCATATTCTGCCGGGCCCACCAGTGCATTTTTTGCTGAAGAAATGCGGTTGTACACAGTGGAGGGTTTATAATGTTTATCGTCGAGGTTCAGTTCATTCACCACCGTCTTCACC
Organism: uncultured Chitinophaga sp.; assembly: GCA_964444975.1. GTDB lineage: Bacteria > Bacteroidota > Bacteroidia > Chitinophagales > Chitinophagaceae > VBAS01. The sequence goes on from CAYUJD010000086.1 coordinate 6,294, forward strand.
ACACTCTTCGAATCATCGGTATCATAAATTGTGAAGTTGTTCGGGTAGCCGAGCTTTGGCGCCTCGCTGCGCAGGATGCGGGCAAACACCGAATGAAAAGTGCCGATGTATAAATTTCTTGCTTCGTGGTTGCCAAGAATATGCTCCACTCTTTCCTTCATTTCTTTTGCCGCCTTGTTGGTAAATGTGAGAGCAAGAATATTAAATGCATCCACGCCATTGGCCATCAGGTGAGCCACACGGGTAGTGAGCACACGGGTTTTGCCGCTGCCGGCGCCGGCTACAATCATCAGCGGCCCGTCCATATGCAGCACGGCTTCACGTTGCCGCTCGTTCAGCCCTTCCAGGTAGTTCATCATGTCAGTTAGCGTCCTTGTTTTGGGTAAAATCAGGAGTGCAAATTACGTTAACGTGGGCGGTAAATAATAAACTACTTAAAATATGCTGCGGGTATTAAATGCGTGGTCCTTTAATTTTTTTCTACGCAAAAAATGCGGTGAATAATCAAATTTTCACCGCATTCTTATACCAGTAATTATTTCCGCCTTATTTCTGTTTCTTTCAGCTTAAGTCTTTTTCGGTTCCAGCAGTTTGAAGAACTGGTCGAGCTGCGGCAGTATCACAATTCTTATGCGGCGGTTTGCCTGCCGGTTTTCTGCCGTGTTGTTATCAGTGAGCGGGTTGTATTCGCCGCGGCCGGCAGCGGCCATTTTTTTCGGGTCAAGTCCGTATTCACTTTGCAAAATGCGCACTACCGATGTTGCCCGCTTCACACTAAGGTCCCAGTTGTCGAGCAGCACGCCGCTGCGGTAAGGTACATTGTCGGTATGACCTTCCACCATGAATTCAATGTCGGGTTGGCTTTTCAGCACGGTGGCCACTTTGCCCAGCACAGTTTTAGCCTGCGGGGTCACTTCATATTTTCCGGTTTTAAAAAGCAGCTTGTCTGAAATATCAATATACACTACGCCTTTGTCCACCTTGATGTTGATGTCTTCATCGGCCAGGTTGCCGATGGCGCCTTTCAGGTTCATCACCAGCGCCAGGTTCAATGAATCTTTGCGTGACAGCGCCGATTGCAGGTCCTGGATATAGGCATCCTTGGCGCCGATGTTGTCCAGCGACTTCTTGATGCTTTCGGCCTGTGAGGTGGAAAGCACCGCCAGGTCCTGCAGTTGCTTCAGCACCGTAGTGTTGTTCTCTTTCAGAAAATCAATCTGCCTGTTCATGTCGGCGATTTTAGCCACCAGCGCCGCATTTTGCTCTTCCAGTTTTTCACGCTGCTTGCTCAGCTCATTGCGGTCGTTGTGGCAAGTGCTCAGGTCAGCCTGCAGCTGGGTATATTTTGTTTGCAGCTCTGCATAGTCAGCCTGCGACTTTTTGAATTTCTTACTGCTTACACAGGAAATAAGCACCAACGACAATACCAGCAGTGTAAAAAAGTTTTTTCCTTTCATAGCACATTATTTAAGAAATAAAAAAGTAGATTTTATTATTTGGAAGGTCGTAAAGGTAAAGGTCGGAAGAAATCGGTTAAGACGTTAATAGTTACAGTTTCATTGCCGGGCCTGCCGAGAATGTTGTTCACCTTTTGCTTCGATACCCGTGATGCCGGAGACCGGTTTATATTTGAGTCAAAAACACAACCATGCGCCTGGTTTGTATACTTTCATTTCTGATCAGCATTAGCGCTGCCGGCCAAAAACAGGAAAACTATTATGATTATAACTGGAAAGCCTGCGAACCGGAGGATGCAAGATTTTACAGCACAGTGGAAAAAACCGACAGCGGCTGGCTGCGCCGCGATTATTACCTCGGCAATATGCAGCTCCAGATGCAGGCCCTGTATGAGGATGCTGACTGCAAATCAGTAAACGGCTATGCTTTTTATTATTATCCGAACGGAAGACCTTCCTCCCTTGGGCGGATGCTGCACAACAAACAGCAGGGAATTTGTGTACGCTATTATTCCAACGGCATGATGGCCGATTCGGCCATGTATCATAATGGCATACCCGCCGGCAGCCGCATCATGTGGCATCGCAACGGTTATATGTCCGACTCCATCGCTTATGTAAATGACAGCATGAATGTTCATTATGGCTGGTTTGATAATGGCGGCATTTCCTTTGCCGGGTATTTGCTAAAGGAAAAGAAACACGGCAAGTGGAAATATTTTCACCGCAACGGCAGCCTTTCCGGCGAACTGGTTTTTGATAAAGGGGAAATCGTTTCGGTGAAATATTATAATGACGACGGCGCAGAGCAGGCTGATACATCAAGGGCAAACAGCGATGCGGTATTTAAAAACGGAGGCACAGCAGGCTGGACGAAATACATGGAAAAAAATCTTTACTGGCCACCGGGATTTGCCATAAAAAACACCAACAGGGTAGTGGTGGTTGTTTCTTTCGTGGTGGATGAGGAAGGCAGGGTGCAGGATGCGGAAGTGACGGTGCCTTTTCACAAAGAATTTGACAGCATAGCCCTGCGCATCATAAAAAACAGCCCTGCGTGGAAACCGGCGATTGCACAAAACCGGAAAGTAAAAAATTATTTCCGGCAGCCGGTTACTTTTCAGCAGGATGAATAAGAATAAAGAAATAATTCGTTCCGGATGCCTGTCCCGGTTTTGCGGCAGGGCCAGAGTTTTTTTACCCGGCAATACCGCTGTTGAATGAAATGCTTTCGATGTAGGCAATAATCTCGTGGCGGGGTTTATTCATAATTTTTTCCAGCCGTTGCAGCAGTTCCTCTTCCTGCCCCGGCAAGTAGGCAAGGTCATCATCGGTAAGGCGGAAATCATTTTCCTTCATTCTTTCCTTTACCTCTTCCCAGGGGGCCTGCAGCTTCAATTGGAGTGAAGGAGTTTCCATCAGCTTTTGTTTTTTAAAAAAAGATCCACCCCTTATTTCTGAAATGAGATATAAAGTTAATAACAATACCTGTCTTGCGTGAAAAGCACCCTCAATGCATGACAAGCGAAAGCAAATTACCAAGTGCCTTTGCTGCCCGGTACAGGTTGTGCCGTGTATTGGCCAATGCTGCTGGTAAATCCATCGGTTCATGATTAATGGATAACAGCACATCAAAATACGGCTTCAGTTCAGGCGGAGTTTTTAGCGGCACTTTTCCTGCCAGGCCAATTACTTTTGTTTGCCGCCTGTCAGACCATTGTACTTTTTCCTTTGCCATGCGGGCCACACCAAACGGTGCTTTGCCCTGCAGCGTTTGCATATCAATACTGCCTTCGCCGGTTATGACAAAGTCGGCACGACGTAGTGCTTTTTCAAAATGCGTAAGGGAGAGAAATTCTTCAATTCCGCTTACCAGCTCTGCATTCAGCAAAGCAGCAAGACCCGCTGCCACGCCACCCGCTGCTCCGCCATATTTCATCAGCGCCATGTCGGTTCCGGTTTGTTGAAACACCACATCACGCAGCTTCGTTAATCCCTCTTCCAGTTTAATAATCTCCGCCAGCCCCGCTCCCTTCTGCGGGCCGAATGTATTGGCGGCGCCGTCTTTTCCCAGCAGTGCATTTTCCACATCGCAAAGAATAACCAGCCGGCAATTCAAAATTCTTTTATCCAGTTTTGAAAAATTAACACTTTCAAGATCAATCAATCGTTCCGGTAATGGGTTCAACTTATTTCCCTGTGCATCTGAAAAATGAATACCCAAGGCTTGTAATACTCCTGTGCCGCCATCCACGGTTGCGCTGCCCCCGATGCAGAGAATGATTTTATTCACGCCGTTATCCAAAGCATGCTTCATCAGTTCGCCGGTACCGTAGCTGTTTGCGTGCAGCGGTTCATATTCACCGGGTTTCAGCAATCGCAGGCCCGAGGCATTGGCCAATTCAACCACGGCTGTTTTACCATCGTCAATCAGCCCGAATGATGAATGTATTTTTCTTCCCAGCGGGTCATGCACTTCAGCCGGCACCTCAACGCCCCCGCAATGTTTAATAATTAATTCACCCGTGCCGTCGCCGCCATCACCCACGGGAAAACATACGCAGGTGCAGGGCAGGCGGCTTTCCATCAAACCTTCCCTGATGGCAGCAGCAGCTTCGGCAGCGCCGAGGCTGTTTTTAAAAGCATTGGGGGCAATGAGTATATGCATTCGGAAAAACGTTAAACCCGTGTTGTGAAAATATTTCCTGTATTTTTTTACCGGACCAGTTTACCGCCTGCTCCAGCTCGTACATATTTTGCGCCACTTGCTGCAGTCTTTTTTCGTTCAAAGTATAGCCTTTTACCAGGTGATCTTTTAACCGCTGCGTTGCCCATTGACGGAATTGGGTACCACGTTTTGAGTTAACCCGATAGCCAACTGAAATAATTGCATCCAGATTATAATATTCAATATTTCTTACCACCTCTCTGCCAGACTCTATTTGAACTGTTGCATTTTTTGCAACAGTTGACTTCATTGATAATTCACCATTCTTGTAAATACTTTTTAAAATGCCTGGAAATAACAAGCTTATCCCGATCAAACAAATCCGCAAGCTGGTTTAAAGAAAGCCAAACAGTTTCCTGTTCAAATCTTACTTCTACCTGGGTCTGCTTGTCCTTTGTCCGGTATATTTCAATCTGGTTCATCATTTAAAATTACTGAACTGCATCAAACTTTTTTAAGGAGATAGGTAGCAGCAGGCACTGCTCTACAATAAAAGCAACGATAAAATATAAACCACCAGCAGCGTTACCAGCCCCATCCATACCGTGGCAAGGGAATACACTTTCAGCATCGGCCGCATTTCCAGTCCTGAAAATTTTGATATCACCCAGAAATAAGCATCGTTGGCATGCGAAATCATCATGGAGCCGGCTCCCATAGACAGTACAGCGAGCAGCTTACCGTTTTCAGAATTCAAACCCAGGGCCGGCAGCAGCGGCTGAATGATGGAGGCGGCCGTGATGATGGCTACCGTGGAAGAGCCCTGCGCCGTTTTTAAAATAAAGGCAAGTAAAAAAGGAAAGAAGATACCCATGCTGCCAAGGTTCAGCGACTGGCCAAAATGTTCGCCGATCTTTGTGGCTGCCAGCACAGCGCCGAAAGCACCGCCTGCCCCGATGATGACCAGTATGCCGCCGGCTTTCTCCGCTCCTTCCTGCAACTGCTTACTGATGGTTTGTATCGTCCAGCTTCGCACCGATGTAAAAACCAGCAGCACGCCAACAGCAAGGGCAATGGCCGGTTCGCCCAGCACGGCAAAAATTTTATGCACTGCTTGGCCCCCGTTTTTTTCCAGCGCAAAAAATGAATTGACGGCAATCAGCAGCACCGGCACCAGCACCGGCAGAAAAGCCATGAACACATGCGGGGCTGCAGCACGACCCATGATGTGTTCTTCTTCCGCCGCCACATGCGGAATTTGTTTTCCGGCATATCGTGCCCACAGGTGGCCGGCCAGCATGCCGGGAATGGCGACAGCCATACCCACTGCAATCAGTTTTCCGAAATCAACACCGGTGGTAACGGCTGCAGCCGCAGCGCCGGGGTGCGGCGGCAGCAAACAATGCACGGCATACAAACCCGTGGCCAGCGATACCGCCATGATGGCAACGGAGATGCCGGTGCGTTTGGCCAGCGACTGGTTGAGCCCGCTGAGAACGATATAGCCCGAATCGCAAAAAACAGGAAGACCCACGATGAAGCCGGTGAGGCTCATGGCCAGCGGCGCTTTTTTCTCACCGGTTTTTTTCAAAATAAAATTTGCCATCACCCGTGTGCAGCCGCTGTGCTCCAGCAGCACGCCCAGCGTGGTGCCCAGCACAATGATGAGCCCGAGTGATTGCATGATATGACCAAACCCGTTTTTGATGGCAGTGAGAATACCCGCCACGGGCATCTGCACGCCCAGCCCCACCACGAAGCAGGCAATAAGCAGGGCAAAAAAAGGATGCACCCGCCACCTTGCTGTAAGTAAAATGATGAGGACAATACCGGCGAAAAGGAAAAGAAGTACCTGGAGAAAGGGATTCGTCATGCGGGATGATTGATAAATGAGGTAAGAAAGGTAGGGTTATTTCTTTTTTTTGTGGTAGGGATGGGATAAATAGGAAATAAAACCCGGGCGGTTTAATCGAAATATTTAAACTGATTTTGTTTGGGTTTGGGAGTGAACTGCAGAAAAATTCCGGGATGCTTTTTTAGGGAGAGGTTTGTATGGGATGGACTGAGGTGCTGTTATTGGGCTTTGCTTGCGACGCTCCGTTTGAGGGTTCGATAATTTTGTTCAGCAATCACCACATCAATTTGGTTAGATTAAAAGTAACCATCTTCGAAGACTTCTTGACTCTTGTTTGCTATATTCAAATACAACTTTAAAATCTATTCGAGTTGAATCAGCTTCAACAATTTTTATAATACCATTCGGAAATTCCAAAAAACATTGATGCGTTTCTAACATATCAGAGTTTATCATAAAATGCAAACCTTGTCTATGCTTTTGTTTACGTAACAACTTAATTGCTTTGTTTGCGGCTTTCTCAAGCCTTTTATCCTTTCTCATAACGCAAATTAATAAATGACCCTTAAAGTCCGTTGACTTAAAAGCCACAATTCAAGACCTTCCAGGAATGGATTTAAAACAAAAAGTTGGTCAGCGTATAAGAGAACTACGCAAAGAACTTGAACTTTCTCAAGAAGGATTAGCTTACAAAGCAGAAGTAGATAGAACCTATGTGACAGATGTTGAAAATGGTCGGCGCAATGTTTCTCTTGAAATTCTTGAGAGACTAATCAAGGCCCTGAATACTTCGATTGCTGATTTTTTTAATAGTAAAGAGTTTAAGAAATAATGTCAATTCAACCTGGCGATATTATTTCTCATGCTCAAATGTGTCTAGAAGAAGGTGTAAGTCTTCAGAAGGGAATGAATTTTAAGATTAAAGGCGAAACAACAGTCATTTTAATGTCTTTAAGGAAAGGGGCTCCCTATGCCGATCGAGTGGAAGATAATGGAGAAACACTCATTTATGAAGGTCATGATGTACCTCGAAATCTTGCGAGATTTCCTAAATCAGTCGATCAACCTGACTATACGCCACGAGGAACTTTAACTGAAAATGGAAAATTTTTTCAAGCGGCCATGAAATTTAAAGATGGTAAGGCACAGGCAGAATTAATAAAGGTTTATGAGAAAATAAAAAACGGGATATGGGTTTATAACGGAGTTTTCGAATTAGTCGATAGTTGGATTGAAAAATCCGAAGGACGAAATGTTTTTAAATTTAAACTTCGGGTTACTGACAAAACAATTCATCAAAAGAAGAAAAAAGTTTTAGAGATAAAAGATTTAGATCATAACCGAATCATCCCCACATCCATAAAACTTGAAGTTTGGAAAAGGGATAAAGGCCAATGTATTCAATGTGGAAGTAAGGACAACTTACATTTTGACCATATACTGCCATATTCAAAAGGAGGAACATCTTTAAAAGCAGAAAATATTCAACTTCTTTGCGCAAGACATAATCTTCAGAAAAGAGATAAAATTCAATAACATTTCCTCACCCCAAGCGCAGGCTTAATATTGTCAACTCATTTCTGCTGCGGCGCTGACTTCAAATCGTCAAAGATGTGCTTTGAGCCGTTTGGTCACGCATTCATCAAGTAATATTTTCATGCAGGATGGTGCTTGATGACTGAATTAATAGTTCGGAGAGTTCGAGCACTTTTAATACCTGTTCACGGGTAACCGTGTCAAAATCCCGGAGAAAGCCTTCAATGGTTTCACCGGTTTCGAGGTAATCGAAAAGATTTTTGATCGGCACCCTTGTGCCGTTAAAAACCGGAGTGCCACCTAAAATTTCAGGATCAATATTAATGACTTTGTTAAGCATGCTGTTCAAATTTAGCATTTAAATCCGGCAGTGCAAAGCGTAAGTCCTGTTCTTAATCTTTGGGAGCAGGTTTAACAATGTGGTTTCCGCTTTTGCCGGCTTCAACCCGCATTCCCACACCGTAATCACTTTCCATCCCTCTTTCCTCAACACCTTCACCGCTTTTTCATCGTTGGCTTTGTTGCGGTTTATTTTATCCAGCCACCAGCGGGTGCGGGTTTTGGGTACTACAAAGTATCTGCAGCTTTTATGCCCGTGCCAGAAACAGCCATGTATAAAGATGACAGTTTTGTATTTTTGTAAAACAATATCGGGCTTGCCGGGCAGCTTTTTATTGTGGAGTGAAAAACGGAATCCGGCGGCATGTAAAAATTTCCGCACCAGCATTTCCGGCTTTGTGTTCTTCGCCTTTATCTGCTGCATATTAAATCTGCGCTGCCGGGGTGTTAGTACGTCTGTCATAAAAACCAGGCACATTTTCCCCTCTCCTTTAGAGAGGGGTCAGGGGTGAGGCCGGCTCATCCCGAAATGATCGGGACAAGTTATTATAGCTGCGGGTTTTTTTATCATGTACATCTGCCATGGCATGAAGGTAAAATTTTTGCCACACCCCCTTACAGTCAAAACCTAATTTGCAGTGCTGATGCTACAGCACAGGAAGTAATATGGATTACACCCTTTTACTTTGCAACCACAAAATCTTTTTATGGACTACAAAAACATCGGAACCTCTGACTTACGGCTTTCCCTCATCAGCTTCGGCGCATGGGCCGCCGGCGGCTGGATGTGGGGCGGCACCGAACGAAACGATGCAGTGCGTGCCATCCGTGCAGCGTATGAGCTCGGCGTCACTTCCATTGACACCGCACCGGCATACGGGCAGGGACTGAACGAAGAAATTGTCGGTGAAGCCATCAAAGATTTGACGAGAGATAAAGTGCAGCTGCTTACAAAATACGGTCTGCGCTGGGACCTTGCAAAAGGCGAACTTTCTTTTAAAAGCAAAGACAATAGCGGCAGGGATATTGAAATTTACAGATATGCAGGAAAAGAAAGCATCGTAACCGAGTGTGAGAACAGCCTGCGCCGCCTCGGTACGGATTATATTGACCTGTACCAAATTCACTGGCCCGATAAAACCACTCCCATTGCCGAAACAATGGAGGCCGTGACGAAGTTGATTGAGCAGGGCAAGGTGCGGTATGCCGGTGTGTGTAATTACAATGTGGAGCAACTGCAGGAAGCGCAGCAGTATGTGCCGCTTGTAAGCAACCAGGTACCTTACAGCATGATAAAGCGGGATATTGAAAAAGAAACAGTGCCTTACTGCATGAAAAATAATTTATCCATACTTGCCTACAGCCCGCTGGAGCGGGGCCTGCTCACCGGCAAGATGAAACCCGGCCACCGGTTTGCTGAAGGCGACCACCGGGCCAACCTGTATTATTTCAAAGACGAAAACATCAAACGGACAAATGCTTTTCTTGAAAAATTAAAACCGCTTGCCGCAGAAAAGAAAGCCTCGCTTTCGCAACTGGTGCTGCGCTGGACGCTGGAGCAACCGGGCATCACTATTGCACTTGTGGGCGCAAGAAATGCGTCACAGGCAACAGAAAATGCAAAAGCCGTGAATGTAAAACTGGGGAAAGAGGAAATTGATTTTATTACTGCCGAGTTGAGCAGGCTGGCTTTAGTGAAAGATTAAACTTTACTTCCACTTGATATTACACCCGATGCTTGCCTGCTGCTCCGGCGGCACCGGCTGGTTATTGAGCAGGCAATCCAGTGCACGGCGGATGTCTTTGCCGGTCACGGGTATTCCATTGCCGGGGCGGCTGTCATCAAGCTGGCCGCGGTAAACGAGCCGCAGATTTTTATCGTGAATAAAAAAATCGGGAGTGCAGGCGGCATCATAAGTCCTGGCCACATCCTGGCTTTCGTCGTATAGGTAAGG
>CAYUJD010000087.1:0-16000 GCA_964444975.1 uncultured Chitinophaga sp.
GACGGTTAGAGCACCTGACTCATAATCAGGGGGTCGTTGGTTCGATCCCAACAGGATCCACAAAAAATTAGAGAGTTATTCAAAGATTTTCATTTTAGCAACGTATTCAAATAGATTAGAATCTGTAGCCGATACTAAGTAATAACTGCGAAATATTGTCTCCATATGTATCAAACTGATACCCTGCCAAAACGCCAATGGATATTTTGTCTGTTACTGGATATGTTTAGGAAACCTGCCCACTTAATCCTATTGTAAAGATTCTTTGCGGTTCCGTATTATTAAAAACTATAACCGGAATAGGCATTCCTGTTGCGGCGGGATAATAGATTGTCAAATCATCATACAAAGATGAAGATTGATATCTCAAAACGGGGCTGATCCGTAACAGTAATTCATCGGACCCGTATTTGAAAAAATTATAACTTAAATGACCCGTTACCTGTAGACCCGCAACGGTATACCGAATTGAGCCATCAATTGGATTCCCATTCATATCATTAAAGAACAATTCCTGTGCGCCGTCATGAATAGTACCTTCTAGGCCTATTGACCAGCTAAGTCTTTGTTTAAAATAGTGGGAGTATTCGGAACAAACATTATTCCGGGGATATCCCCGGAATAATGTTTGCTTTTACCAAAAAAAATTTTGATACTGTGATTACCTGGCCTGTCCTGGGAGTAAGAAAAAAAACTTGATAACAAAAACAAAAAAAATAATATATATCTCACGATATGGAGAATTAGAATTTAGCCGAGATTCCAATTTGCAGATCCTTAAAGGCTCCTTGCCCTCCTTCAATGAATATTCCAAGTTTTTTTGAAAAGTTGTACCGAATACCCGCCATGTAGGTGAAGTACTTCTGGCCGTTCCTTTCCACGTAGGGGTATAAAAAGTAAGGCACATAAGCTCCCTGATTTCTATAAAACTCTTCACGATTATCTCTTATATCTTTTTCTTTCAAAACGGCAAAACCGATTTGATTATATATATCCCATTTTCCCTTTTTCTTCCATAGTTTTAAAAGCTCATAAAAGAAATCTGACAGATCTAATCGGAAATTAATCCCAACCGGAGTATAGTGTCTTTCCATGTCAAGAAGGTACAGATTTGCATTTTGTTGGGCGAAATAGCCAAAATGTCTTTTTTCGTATCCAATGAAAACATTGGCCTCAATATAATGGGTAAAACGGTATCCAATTCTGAATTCACCATAAAAATAATCCTCTTCTTCATTGTGATTAAACCACCTTTCACTATCAAATAACACCGAACCTATCGCCTCTATTCTGATACGACTATTTTTGTTTTTCTTTTGGCTGTAAACAATTACTGGCAAAGAGTAAAATAAGAAAAAAAATAATATTTTTACTTTGAATTTCATTTTTAGTTTTTTCTTTTGATGTTTGCATACGAAATGCCATATGTTGTTGCAATTGGGTCTGTAAATTGTATCATCGTTCTGCCCATATCATAATCTGTTTTTTTCTTATTATAACTTATAGTAGTAGAGGGGCAGCCAGTGCATGGTGGAGGAAAAGTCTGACTAATTGTTTCGGTATTACAGGTACCACCTCTGCAATCTTGCTCGACCCATCCCTCAATCATCCAATTTCCAATATTTGAAGTATTCCAATAGGCAATGAATTCATTAAAATCGTACCAGTTTGGAGACTTAAAATCTTTTCTTTTTGTATTCTTTTTTGGAAACTCTTTATCCTTGATAATAGTGCCAGATGCGTTAGATATTATGAATCGAAATTCTGGCTTGCCACCGGGCCAAGGCTCAATTTGCCTATAGTCTGTCACTTGAATTATTCCACCATATTCCGGATCTCCATTATTTCTGCTTATTATTCCAATTTCACCTGGATTGTAAACATGTCCTATTGTTGTATCATTCACCGGAACACCTTCTTCTTCGCCAAAAACCCACAAATCCTTTTCCCAGGCATAGGCTTCATCAATATCCAGACCTTTTGCAACCAGATTATCGCTTTGATCTAATGTATATCCCGGACATTTTTGAGTAGATGAATTATATTCGTCTTTAATAACTGCATCAGGGACTCCCGTTGGGTATTCATTATTTATTATCCACGATGCTGGCTTATCCTCAACAAATGGAATAAAAACAACCGGTTGATTCTGGCCAAATGCCAATATTTCATCAACCAATCCTTGTATATATTGTTTTCTTGTTGTATTCCAAAGTAATAACGTGTCATTCATTGCTATTAAATCCCGAACGGGAATATAGGTATCATCATATTTTTCCTTCAAACATTCATTATAAATTGCCTTCTTAAAATTACTTGATTGCCTGGCATCTGACAAAAAAGCTTGTGCAAGTGATTTTAGCTTATCTACAACTGTAGCTCCGCCACCTCCGCCGCCTGCCGGAGCAGGAAACTCCTCTTGTAAGTTATTTGTTTCTTTTACTTTTTTTTGACATGAGGCTAGCGTTAATAACCCTGCAAATGCCCAAATGATTCCCTTTCTCATAATTAATGAGTTTAATAGTTAAAAAAAAAAATTGTTGCAGGCTACTAATCAGAGAGAAAAAAAGGAGAAATGAAATGCAGGGTCAAGGTAAAAAAAATTTTTATTTCACCTCTTCAAACTCAATATAATCACCCGGCTTGTCTTTTTTGTTTTCAGTGTTTGTGCCGGCAGATGATTTTTCTTTCGAAGAATAAGTAGTTGATGACTGCTGCCTCATCGCTTCTTCCATCCGGTCGTGCATTTCCTGAAACTGCTTTCTCACCCGGCGGGAGGTTTTGTATACCGGTATGATTAAATCAAACACAAGCCGGTAAAGCAGGTAAATTATTAAAGCATATAAAAGATAGCGGAAAAACATCAGGCAAAGTTATTTCAAATCCTGCAGCCGCCCTGTTAAACTACTATCATACGGGTCAGAACTAATATTTGGATGGTAACGGGTATTTGCGTTACATTTGCAGCGGCAATGAATGACAGAAGGGAACGGATCCGTTCCCTTCTTCATTTAACCCCCGTTTCTAAAGGGGCGCACGGGAGTTGATGTAAGCTATGAATGAGACCAATCAGTCGAAGGTTATTGAACATAAAGTGAATGAGTTGCTGGCTGCAGAACCGGGCTACTTCCTGGTAGAAATAAGGATAAAGCCAACAAACAACTTCAGGGTTTTTGTGGATGCCGACCAGGGCGCCGCCATTGACCAGCTTTCCAAAATTAACCGGGCTCTTTATAAATGGATGGAAGAACATCTTTTTCGCAATGGTGATTTTTCCCTCGAGGTTTCATCGCCGGGGCTGGATGAGCCGCTGAAACTCCAGCGCCAGTATGAAAAAAATACCGGCCGGCTGGTGGAAGTGGTGCTGAAAAACGGGCTGAAAAGAGAGGGTAAGCTTATCAGTGTTACCGGTAATGAAATCGTGGTGGAAGAAGAAAGTGGAAAAGGTAAAAAGAAAGAACTTGTACGGCATAAAATTTTAAAAGAAGAAATAAAAACAACAAAAGTCCAGGTAAAATTTTAGGGAGATTTCCCTTTCCGGCATTTGTTATTTGTTATTTAAATAATTCGCTATGTCCAGCATCAACCTGATTGACGCTTTCCAGGAATTTAAGGAAGCCGAAAATATTGACCGCCCCACCATGATGAAAGTGGTGGAAGATGTTTTTAAAACCCTGCTGCGCAAAAAATTCGGCAGCGATGAAAATTTCGATGTAATTGTAAACGCAGAAAAAGGCGACCTGGAGATCATGCGCCGCCGCACCATTGTGGAAGACGGCCAGGTGAATGACCCGCTGGCCGAAGTTGCCTACAGCGATGCGGTGAAGATTGAGCCCGATTTCGAAGTGGGTGAAGAACTCTACGAACCGGTTGACCTTTACGATTTCGGGCGCCGCGCCATACTGGCCGCCAAGCAAACCCTGGCCAGCCGCATCAGCGATCTGAAGAAAAATGCCCTTGCAAAAAAATACAGCGAACGGATTGGTGAAATTGTAAATGCCGAAGTGTACCAGGTTTGGAAAAAAGAAATCCTGCTGCTGGATGAAGAGGGTAATGAGCTCATACTTCCCAAAAGCGAACAGATACCGCAGGACTATTTTAAAAAAGGCGAAACCATCCGCGCCGTGGTGAAAAAAGTGGACATGAGAAATAACACCCCGGTAATTATTCTTTCCAGAACTTCACCGGAGTTCCTGGCCAAGTTGCTTGAAATTGAAGTGCCCGAAATTTTCGACGGCCTCATTGTCATCAGGAAAATTGTGCGTGACCCGGGCGAACGGGCCAAAGTGGCTGTGGAGTCATACGATGACCGCATTGATCCCGTGGGCGCCTGCGTAGGTATGAAAGGAAGCCGCATTCACGGTATAGTTCGTGAGCTGAAGAATGAAAACATTGACGTCATTAACTGGACTAACAACATTCAATTGCTGATACAAAGAGCACTGACACCCGCCAAAATCACCAGCATGGAGCTGGACCAGGAAAATAAACATGCCAATGTTTACCTGAAACCCGACCAGGTTTCGCTGGCCATCGGCCGACGCGGGGTAAACATAAAACTGGCCAGCGAGCTGACCGGTTATGAGCTGGATGTATACCGTGATGATGAAGGAGCCGAAGAAGAATTTGATATTGATCTCGACGAGTTCAGCGATGAAATAGAAACCTGGGTGATTGATGAGCTCAAACGTATCGGCTGCGACACAGCAAGAAGTGTACTGAACCTGACGGTAGAAGAATTGGAACGCCGCACCGACCTGGAAAAAGAAACGATTGAAGATGTGAGAAAGGTATTACATGCGGAGTTTGAGAAAGAATAAAGAGGCGCATGGTAAATGGTCAATTGTCAATGAGTAAAAACAAACGGAATTTTCACCATTCACCATTGACCATTCACGATTACTGAACGGAAATACCGGGCGGTGATCGGCAGGCTGGCGGATACAACGAAAGCTGAACAGCGACTAAAAGTTGATAACATAAAATTTTTTAATGGCAGAAATAAAATTACCACGGGTACTGGCTGCAGCCAAAGAGTTTAATATCGGGAAAGAAACCCTTATTGACTTTTTGGAAAGTAAAGGATTGGCTAAAAAAGGAGAGCTGAAAGACCAGGCAAAGCTTACGGAAGAAATGTACCGTATGGCTATGCAGGAGTTTCAAAGCGACAAAGTGGCCAAGCTGAAAAGCGATATGATAGATCTGCCAAAGGGAGTGGTAACGGATCTGAAGAAAAAGAAAGACGAAGAGGAAATCGTCTTCAAAAAAGAAAAAGAAGAGAAAAAAACTCTAAAGAAGGAAGAACCCAAAGAAGAAACAACCCCCGAAACAGAACCGCCGGCAGAAACAGTGGTATTGAAAACAGAAACACCGGAGCTGGAAGGCCCGAAAGTGGTAAAGAAAATTGACCTGGCTGCCATTGACTCCTCCACAAGACCCAAAAAGGAAACAAAGCCTGCCCGTACCGAAGGCGGGAAAAAGAAGGAAGAAAAGCCTGTTGGCCCCGATGGCGGGAAACCCGCTAAGAAGAGGGGAAAAAAAGATGCGGTAGAAGAAGTGGTGGAAAAGAAACCCGAACAGCCCGCAGAAGAAGAAGTACCTCCTGTAATTGAAAATATAAGAGCTGAAAAACTCGAAGGCCCGAAAATTCTTGGCAAAATAGAATTACCAGTAGAAACTGACACACGGCCCCGCCATGAAGAAAAACGGAAACGCAAACGCATTCCTATCGAAAAGAAAGAATTAAAGCGGGAAGAAGCCATCAAGGATAAAGACAGGCGTGAGGAGCGCATCAGCCGGGAAGACCGCCGCGATAAAAAAGGACGCAGAGACAGGCACCGCGAAGAAAAAGTGATTGATGAAAAAGAAATCCAGGAAAAAATCAGGGAAACCCAGGCCAAACTGGCCGGCGCCGGCGGCCGCGGCAAAAGCCTGAAAGCAAAATACCGCAAAGCCCGGCGTGAAGAAATGGCTGAAGCTGCCGGCGATGTGGATGAAAGCAATAAACTGCAGGTAACTGAGTTCATCAGTGTAAGCGAGCTGGCCAGCCTGATGGATGTAAGCTTTGCCGACGTCATCAGCAAGTGCATGAGCCTCGGTATTATGGTTTCTATCAACCAGCGCCTCGATGCTGAAGTGATTGAATTGGTGGCCAGTGAATTTGGTTACGACGTGGAATTTATTGATATGGAAAAACAGATGGAAATGGAAGAAGTGGAAGAAGAAGATGAAGAAGAACATCTCCACCACCGTTCGCCTATTGTTACCATTATGGGCCATGTGGATCATGGCAAAACATCCCTGCTTGATTACATACGCAGAGCCAACGTGGTGGCCGGCGAGGCAGGCGGCATCACGCAGCATATAGGCGCCTACCAGGTGGAGCTGCCCAACGGAAAAGAAATCACGTTTCTCGACACACCCGGTCACGAAGCATTTACTGCCATGCGTGCCCGCGGTGCCAAAGTCACCGATATAGCTGTTATCGTGATTGCAGCCGATGATGCCGTGATGCCGCAAACCAAAGAAGCCATCAGCCATGCGCAGGCGGCCGGCGTACCTATGATTTTTGCCATAAATAAAATTGATAAAGAAGGTGCCAACTCACAGAAAATTTATGAGCAGCTGTCGCAAATGAACCTGCTGGTGGAAGAGTGGGGCGGTAAATACCAAAGCCAGGAAATATCGGCCAAGAAAGGACTGAATGTGGATCAGCTGCTTGAAAAAATTCTGCTCGAAGCAGAATTGTTGGATCTGAAAGCCAACCCCGACCGGGAAGCCAGCGGCACTATTATAGAAGCATCACTCGACAAGGGCCGTGGTTATGTAGCCACCGTACTAGTACAGAATGGCACCTTGAAGATTGGAGACATCGTAGTGAGCGGCCAGCATTTCGGAAGAGTGAAGGCTATGTTCAACGAAAGGGGTAAAAAAGCAGACGAAGCGCCACCGGCAACACCTGTGCTCATCCTCGGGCTGAACGGCGCCCCGCAGGCAGGCGAAAAATTCAAGGTGTACGATGATGAAGCCGAAGCAAAAGATATTGCCTACCGCCGGGCACAGATACTGCGTGAACAGGGCATCCGCACCAAAAAACACATTACGCTGGATGAAATTGGCCGCCGCCTGGCTCTTGGCAATTTCAAAGAACTGAATGTAATCATCAAAGGTGATGTGGATGGATCAGTGGAAGCATTGAGTGACAGCCTGCAAAAATTAAGTACGGAAGAAATAGTGGTAAGAGTGATTCATAAAGGAGTAGGCCAGATAACCGAGAGCGACGTGACGCTTGCCAATGCCTCTGATGCCATCATTATTGGTTTTAATGTGCGTCCATCCCTGCAGGCGGCAAGGCTGGCCGAAAATGAAGCCATCGAAATAAAAATGTATTCCATCATCTACAAAGCCATTGAAGAAATCAAGATGGCGATGGAAGGGATGCTGGAGCCTACCATACAGGAAAAAATTGTAGCCAACGTGGAGATAAGAGAAGTGTTCAGGTTCGACAAAGCCATCGTGGCCGGCTGTTATGTGCGGGATGGCAAAATCAAGCGGGATTCCAAAATCCGGCTTATCCGCGATGGCATAGTCATCTATCCTACCGGCGAAGGCGCTTTTGCAGAACTTGGCTCGCTGAAGCGGTTCAAGGATGATGTAAAAGAAGTGGCAGCCGGCATGGAATGTGGGTTGACTATAAAAAATTACAACGACATAAAAGTGAGTGATGTGGTGGAGGCCTTTGAGGAGGAGGAAGTGAAGAGAACACTTTGATGCGCTGCTTAGGTAAGAATGTGAGTATGGGTACGTAATTATTCATCAACTCAGCTTTATGGCTGAGTTTGAAAAACATTCCAGGTTATTTTCGTTCCGCAGGAACGAAAGGTGGGTAGAATAAATCGAAGATTTTTTTTGACGTTCCGTAGGAACGTTTGGTGCTCTGACAACAAACACCCGGCGTTCCGATGGAACGCATGAATGGTTCCTTGAACATATACTACCCACTCCCGGTTGTGACCGGGATCGCTACGGGACAAAAAAAGTATTAATATATTACCGGAGTATTATTTTCATACAGAAAAAAGATTTGTTAATAAACTTATACACCTTTAGCTCCGTCGGTAATCAAAATTATTTTTGGGTAATAAATCCCTGTTATGAAGAAAATTTTCACTCACTGCTTTTCTCTTTTCTTTATTGCTGCGGCTGTGCAGGCCCAGTCGGCAAAAGTGGTGGCCGATAAAATTCTCGGCATTGTTGGCGACCGCATCATTCTTTATTCCGACATTCAGAATACCATTGCTGATGCACAAAGAAACGATAACCAGCTGCCGGAAAATGCACACTGTGTGCTGATGGAGCAGGCAATAGTTTCCAAAGTGCTGATGCTGCAGGCCGAAAAAGATTCGCTGCCTGTGACTGAAGAAGAAATAGAAGCCGACCTGGACAACCGCATCCGTCGCTACATCAATATTTATGGTTCGCAGGAGGCGCTGGAAGAAATTGCCGGCAAATCTGTTTACCAGATAAAAGAAGATGCAAGGGCTGTAGTGCGGGAACAAAAGCTGGCCGAGGCCATGCAAAGAAAGATTGTAGAAAATGTACATATCACGCCCAATGAAGTGAAAGCTTTTTTCGACCGCATTCCGAAAGACAGTCTGCCCTTCTTTGAATCGGAACTGGAAATCGGGCAGATTGTTTTTTACCCCAAGGCCAACCGCGACCTGGAAAAATATGTGATGGATGAAATGCTCAATTATAAAAAGCAGGTGGAAATGAAACTCGCCACGTTTGAGCAACTGGCCATGCGCTACTCCGAAGATCCCGGCAGTAAAGACCGTGGCGGGCAGTACCAGGTAAACCGCAACGATAAAACATGGGACCCGAATTTTCTGGCTGCCTGTTTTCGCCTGAAAAATGCCGGCGACATCATCGGCCCTGTGAAATCAAAATTCGGCTATCACCTTATACAACTGGTGCAGCGCATCGGCGATGAAGCAGTGATACGCCATATACTCCGCACACCCCCGGTCACCGATGCCGAAATTAAACAAGCCATGAGCAAAGCTGATTCGGTGCGGGCCAAAGTGCTGAGCGGCCTGATGAGTTTTGCCGCTGCCGCCTCCCGTTATAGCGAAGATGAGCAGGCAAAATTCAGCGGTCCCTATTTTCTCGGCCGCGATGGGGCGCCAAAAGTTACCATTGACCTGCTCGACAAAGACCTTGTGGCCATGCTCGATAAACTGAAGCCCGGTGAATACTCGCAGCCCGTCGTGTTCGAAGATAACGGCAAAAAAGCCGTTCGCATCATTCATTACAAAAGCCGCACCGAGCCGCACCGGCTGAATATGAAAGATGATTTCAGCCGTATATCGCAACTGGCGCAGGAAGAAAAAAAGCAAAAAGCCCTGGATAAATGGATGAAAGAAAAAATTCCTTCTTACTACATCATGATTGATGATGAAATAAAAGAATGCCCCGGCCTGGCCAACTGGGCCACGGAAAACAAAAAGGCATTTTGATGGTGTTGCAACGAATGAGCACAGGCTGCCGGTGTTAAATGCCATCCGCTAAAATTAGCAACCCGGTATTTCAACAGTTCAAATTAACTTTTAATTCTTGCAGTATTGTTGCAGCACCCGCCACTGCCCTTTTACCAATGCCAGGTCAGCTTCTTCGGTGCGGAAATTATTTTCTGATTCCCGGAATCCTGATACATGAAAGGCTGCAGTATAAAGCGGCTTCAATTTCCCAGAAACAACCAGGGTAACACGGTTTTTCTTTTTTTCAGTTATTTCACCTGTTTCAGCGCCGATGATCAGGCCATTAAGAAAATAATAATTTTCCTCTTCAGTAAGTTTATTAAACAGCCGGTTGGTCCGTACAAGAAATGCAGTATGCAAAAGATTCGATTGCCGGCCTGTCAACACTCCTGCTTCAAAACTTTTTTTATTCTGTTTGTCATGTAATCCACCGCTACGCCTCACTGATGATGATAAAATGCTTTTTTCACCCAGCAATTCAAAAAATTCACCGGTCATGAATGATTTAATCCCCGTGACCCTGCCTTTACTCACTGTCACGTGTTTTGAGTGTGTGCCCGGAAAAACGAGAATTCTTTCATTTATTGAATCTGGTTCGCAGCCTGCCAGCTGGGTTTCCTCGCCCCGCATGGCATCATCATCGGTGCGTACACCGGAAATGATATACAGGTCATTCCTTACATCTTTTGTTCCGGCAATCTTCTTTACTTCGAGATCGCGGCCATCGGCAAACACCGGAATTTTTTTGTACTCCATTTCCATCATGCCCAGGGATGAAGAAGCCATGCCCGACACAACCAGCGGTAAGTTTTTAAGCGAGTGACCCGTTTGCGATTCCAGCATCCGGATATGCCGGCCGATAACCTGCAGGTAAAAATCAAATCGCCCCTGTTCACCGGTACCGCTTTGTTTCCATAATGGAAACATGGTTACAATACCTGTATCCTTTGACACTACGGTACTGTATTGCCAGGCTGCAGCATCTACCAGCCGCAAGCGGAATGAAGTGCTGCCCCAATCGCAACTTAAGAAGTTTTTCATTTTACTTATGTAAACAGCAACCCGGTGCTGACATGCTCAGGCATAAATACGCTCAATGGCATCCCTGTATTTTTCCATCACTACTTTTCGTTTCAGCGAAAGCTTGGGAGTCATTTCGCCGGTATCCACACTCCATTCGTTGGGCAGCAGTTCAAATTTTTTTATCTGTTCCACGTGGTTGAAAAATTTATTGAAGCTTTCTACCAGCTCTTTGTAAAAGTCAATCACTTTTTCATTGCGTATGATATCAGCGGACGCTGTAATAGGAATATTGTTGTGCCGGCACCACTCTTTCAGGTTGGGGAAAGAAGGAACAATCAATGCGCCTACAAATTTTCTTTCAGGCCCCACCACCATCACCTGCTCCACGTACAGCGATTCTTTCAGCTTGTTTTCAATCGGTAAGGGTGCCACATATTTGCCGCCGCTGGTTTTGAAGAGTTCTTTTTTACGGTCGGTAATTTTCAGGTAAACATCTTCGCCCTGTCGGTTTTCCTGGCCTTTATCGTAGCGGTAAGTCTTTTCTTTTTTATCCATCAGCATCCCGATATCGCCGGTCATAAACCACCCGTCAATGAATACTTCTTTGGTCAGGTCGGGTCGTTTGTAGTAGCCCAGCATCACGTTGGGTCCTTTGCATAGTATTTCGCCATCTTCGGCAATTTTTACTTCCACATCCTGTATCAGCGGGCCTACTGTACCAAACATTCTGCGTTTTTCATTAAAACGGTTTACTGCAATCACAGGTGAAGTTTCGGTGAGTCCGTATCCTTCCATGATGGGGATTTGCGCTGCGGTGAAAATGCGAATCAGCCTTACCTGGCAGGCTGCGCCGCCAGATACTATGCAGCGAAGATTATTGCCCAGCCCTTCTCTCCATTTACTGAAGATGATTTTATTGGCCAGCGAAAGCTGCAGGTTATACCCGAATCCCATAGGATTATCCAGCTCAAATTTTTCGGCCAGGCTGTGTGCCCAGTAAAAAAGTTTCCGCTTGATTCCCGTCAGTTCATTTCCTTTCTGCATAATCCGGTCATACACTTTCTCCAGCAGCCGCGGCACAGTGGTAAACATGTGCGGCTGCACTTCTTTCAGGTTTTCGCCTATGGTGTCGAGGCTTTCAGCATAATAAATGGAAACACCTGCAAACAAATACAGGTAGGTCACCATCCGTTCGAAAATATGATTCAGGGGGAGAAAACTCAGGCACCGCTCTTTTTCCGGCGGGAAGCAGGGAATACAAGCCATCACATTGCTGAGTATATTTTCATGGCTCAGCATCACGCCTTTGGGTATGCCCGTGGTGCCCGATGTGTAAATGATAGTGGCAAGGTCATGATAATTTATTTTGTCTGCAATCGCCTGCAGCTGCTGCATCGCTTCGGGAGTGGCAGCTTCCATCACATCTTTCCAGTGCCTTGCATTGGCAACGTGCTCGAATGTAAAAATTTCTTTCAGCGAAGGCACCCTGTTTTTTATGCTCATCACTTTGTGGTACAAATCTTCGTCGTTTACAAAAGCCATTTTTACCTGTGCATCATTCAGCACAAATTCAAGATCGTTCACACCAATGGTAGGATACAGCGGCGTCAGGATGGCGCCGGTTTGCTGCACGGCCAGGTCAAGCATCATCCATTCCGGCCTGTTTTTAGCCAGGATGGCAATTTTATCCCTGCCTTCGGCGCTCATATCGCCGCAGCTTATACCCAGGCTCATCAGGCCTGCGCTCAGCTTGTCAACTATTGTTTTTACATCCCGTGTACTGTACTTTTTCCACTTGCCGCTTTCTTTGCCTGCCAGCATTACTTCCAGCGGATTGTTTTCAAGCTGGTATTGTGTACAGTCAAATAATCTTGTCGGTGTCATTTGCAATCGAAACTTTGATTTTTGCCGGAACAATTTAGACAAAAAAGCCAGAAATAAAAATGCCCTCTTGCAGAGGGCACCGTTAGCATCATTTCGCCTGGTAGTATTGCCCCGGGGGCATTCTGAACACCCGGCTCTTTTGAAATGCAATAAAACCATTGTATTCGCCGCTGTGTGTTTTAGTCCATGCATCGTAAGCCGGCAGGTTTTCCACGGTGCCAAAAAGCCACTGGTTATAGGCTTCAAACATCCCTTCACGCAGCAGCTGCTGCAGGTGATCGAAAAGCCGGTGAGGGTATTTCGATGCATACATTTCATACCAGTCGAGGATAAAACGTGCCCGCACCATGGTGAGAGTAGCAGTTGTCACTCCTTTCGACATTAATGCCGATTGTTTGTTCATGGTTTCAAGAAAAGCTTTTGCAAAGCCGCTCTTGCTGTTTTCTTCATCTTTCAGCAGGTTCGTTTCTTTGAAAAGTTTTTCTTTATAACCTTTAAATAAAAGCTCTTTCATGGCGGCGCCCCGCTGGCTCAGGCTTTCCATGTTCACAAATATTTCGCCGTAAATAAGGCTCCACACCTTGTCTTTGGAATAAAAATAATAGAGGGCTGCGTTGTAATAATTGCCGCTGAAAGCCGGGTCAATTTCAATGCCTTTTTCCCAGAGGTCAATGGCGCTGTAGTCTTTGCGTGCCCAGAGCAGTTCGCCATATTCGCTGTACAGCGGCCCGCTTTTGGGAAATTTTTTTATGCCGGTTTTATATACCTTTTCGCATTCCTTTACTTCTTCCAGGGCTTTGTACACATTGCCAGCCAGCTGAAAGGTCATCACATCGGCATCGTCGCGGCCGATGACGGCTTTCACACCTTCAATCGCTTTTTCGTATTCCCGTTTGAAATAATAGCACTGGATCATGTCTTTGTGGTATTCGAGATTGTTTTTATCGTGCTGCAGTGCCCGGTTCAGCACCAGTATGGCATTGTCCCAATCGGCCTGCGCCATAAAACCCCGAGCCGTCTGGTGCAAGGTTTTTGCATCATCCTGTGCAGCCACAGCAAAAGTGAAAGCGAAACCACAAAAGAGAAGAGTCAGTTTTTTCATAGTACAAAGTAAATTAAAAGCGCCGGTGAATTGTATGATAAACGGCTGGTATTATCATTTCTTTTACAGCCATATTAAATCAAATGTGTGAGCAATCCATCTCTCAACTTCGGTTCGAACCAGGTGCTTTTCGGTGGCATCACACTGCCGCTGTCGGCAATGGCAAAAAGTTGTTCGATGGTAACCGGGAATAAACTGAAAGCAGCAGCCATTTCACCGCTGTTTACTCTGCGTTCCAGTTCATCAAGCCCGCGGATGCCGCCGACAAAATCAATGCGGCTGTCGGTTCGCGGGTCTTCGATGTCGAGAATTTTGTCTAAAACATTTTTCTGCAGTATGGAAACGTCCAGCACTGCCACCGGGTCATCGGGGAAGGTTCCGTTTCTGGCAGTCAGTATATACCAGTTGCCTTCGAGGTACATACCAAACTCATGCATCGTGACCGGCTTTACAGGTTCGGGGCTGTAGGTTATCATGAAATCTTCCTGCAATGCGCCGATAAATTCCTCTTTTGTCAAATCATTTAAGTCTTTTACCACCCGGTTGTAATCAAGTATGCTGAGCTGGCTTGCGGGAAAAATGGTGGTAAGAAAATATTTTGCGTTTTCATTTCCGGACAATTCTTTGCTCACTTTGGCTGCCGATGCAGCCCGGTGATGCCCGTCGGCAATGTAGGTATTGGGCACTTTGGTTTCAAACAGGCGTACGAGGGAATTGATGACATCATCCCTGTCAATCACCCACACGGTGTGCTGCACGCCGTCCCTGGCAACAAAATCGTAAACCGTTTTGTTTTTTGCCTTCCATCCGCTGATGAGTGCATTTATTTCCATCACATCGCGGTAAGCCAGGAATACATTGCCGGTTTGTGCCCGGGTGGCCAGCATATGGTCAATGCGGTCTTTTTCTTTTTCCAGCCGGGTGTATTCGTGTTTTTTAATCACATCATTAAAATAATCTTCCACCGATGACACACACAGCAGTCCCGTCTGGCTGCGGCCGTTCATTACCTGCTGGTAAATATAAAGGCAGGGTTTTGCCTCGCTGAAGAGAGTGCCGTTTTGAATAAAAAGCTCCAGGTTGGCTTTTGCTTTATCATAGACAGGCTGGCTGTGGATATCAATTCCTTCAGGCAAATCAATTTCAGATTTTGTTATTCGCAAAAAAGAGTAGTGATTACCCGCCGCTTCCTGTTTTGCTTCCCGGCTGTTCAACACATCGTAGGGTCGGGAAGCAACCTGCGCAGCCAGCTCAGCCGGGGGCCGAAGCGCTTTGAAAGGCCTGATGATTGCCATTTATTGATTACTGATTTTTGATTGTTTATTGGTAAAAAAATTATCCTTTCTTTCCCGCAAACTCCTTCATCAGCTGCGTAATTGCCTCCACACTTTCATACGGCAGGGCATTGTACATGGAAACCCGGAAACCGCCCACGCTGCGGTGGCCTTTTACACCCACCATGCCTTCCTGCTTGCACAGGTCGAGAAATTCTTTTTCCTGTGCAGGGTCATGCATAACAAACACGGCGTTCATCATGCTTCGGTCTTCTTTTGCCACCACGCCTTTGAACACAGGCAGGCTGTCGAGGGTGTTGTAAAACAATTCTGCTTTCCGGGTGTTCATTTTCTCCAATGCAACCACGCCGCCCTGTTTTTTTATCCAGCGCAGCGTAAGCATGGCCACGTACACGGCAAATACCGGCGGCGTGTTCAGCATGCTGCCTTCCTTAATGTGATTGCGGTAATCCATCATGCCGGGCAGCGCTCTGTTTATCTTGCCAAGAATCTTTTTATTTATTACAACTATATTCACTCCCGCGGCTCCCATATTTTTTTGTGCGCCGGCATAAATGAGGTCAAACCTATTGAAGTCAATCACCCGGCTCAGCACATCACTGCTCATGTCGGCCACCAGCGGCACACCGCAGTCGTACGGAATAGTTTTCCATTGCGTGCCGGCAATGGTTTCGTTGGTAGTGATGTGCAGGTATGCGGCAGTTGGGCTTACCGAGAGATCTTTGGGTATGCTGGTGTAGTTAGTGTCTTTTGAAGAGCCGGCAATTTCCACATGGCCGAAAAGTTTTGCTTCCTTGATGGCTTTGAGTGACCAGGTACCGGTTTCGATGTAAGCGGCCAGCCCGTTTTCATTCAGCAGGTTCATCGGTACCTGCATGAACTGGGTGGTAGCTCCACCGTGCATAAAGAGCACTTCATGGTCATCATCCAGCTTCATTAGTTCTTTTACCAAAGCCCTTGCCTCATCCATCACTGCCTGGAACAGCGGGGTACGATGCCCGATTTCAAGAATGGAAAGACCGGAATTGTTGTAATCAATTACGGCCCGGCTGGCTTCTTCAAAAACTTCTTTGGGTAAAACAGAAGGCCCGGCGCCGAAGTTGTGAATAATGGTTTTTCCTGTTGCAATCATAATGCTGAAAGGTTGATTAATAGAA
>CAYUJD010000088.1:0-15925 GCA_964444975.1 uncultured Chitinophaga sp.
ACTATTTTCTCACAAATCCGTGACAGGTGTGGATTTCATTTTTACAGGAAGACCCCACATAAATCAGAAATCCGAAATCGTAAATCAAAAATCATTTAAATGAATCCGCGTCCCTGTACGCCTTTATCAGCGCCAGCTCTCCTTCTTTCCCCGGCAGCGCATTGCCGTGCTCCATGCCCAGAATCCCTTTATAACCCTTGTTGTAAATATGCCTGAAAATATTCCGGTAGTTCATCTCTCCTGTTCCGGGTTCTTTACGTCCCGGGTTATCACCAATCTGGAAATAACCCGTTTCATCCCACACCTTGTCTATATTGGCAATGATGTTGCCTTCGTTGCGCTGCATGTGGTACATGTCAAACAAAAATTTGCAGGCCGGGCTGTTCACCGCTTTGCAAATCATGTATGACTGGTGTGTATAGCGCAGAAATAAATCCGGGTTATCGCTCAGCGCTTCCAGCACCATCAGCAGCCCGTGCGGCTCCAGTATTTCAGCGCCTTTGCGCAAGGCCATTATCACATTAGCCGTTTGCATATCCGGCGAAAGACTTCTGTCGAAATTGCCCGGCACCACGGTCATCCATTTTGCATTACACCGTTTCGCTACTTCAATTGCTTCTTTGCAATCTTTCATCATCCTGTCAATAAATTCCTGCTTGCCACTGGTGAGTGATGTCTTCCAGTGCCAGTTGTCGGAAGTAATGACAAATACACCCATCCGCATACCCAATTTTGCAAGAAGATCCCCAATCGCTTTTTGTTGTTCAACCGGACGGCTCATCATGCCGTTGTCTTCAATGCTGCGGAAGCCCTGGTCGTAAGCCCAGCGAACCTGGTCAAGAAAATCCGGGCCGCCATTATTTTTAAACATGCCGTCGTGAAAAGCATAATCAAGATTGAAGGGTTTGTTCTCTTTCAGGGAAGTTTCATTTTTGGCTGATGCAAACGACCCGATGACTTTCGGGTGACCGGTGGCGATCACGGTAGCGCCGGATAAAAAACTGTTGCGGAGAAATTTTCTGCGTTGCATAAACTTTTATCTTGAGAACCTAAATGTAAGAATTCGGTTTCATGCAGCGGTTGTTTTTACTTTTTCTCACCCCTTTATCGCTTTCGGCCCAACTGAAACGGTTTGAATTTTCCCAAATCAAAATGGGATCGCCTTTCAATATCATTTTTTATCATTCGGATTCCACCGGAGCGGTTCAACTGGCAAAAGAATGTTTCCTGATGGTTGATTCACTCAATCGCATCTTCAGCGATTACGACAGCGCCAGCGAGGCAAGCCGGTTGCCGGAACAGGCTAACCAGCCGGTAAAAGTGTCTGATGAGCTGTTCAGCATGATTCTGCTGTCAAAACAGGCATGGGTTAAATCAGGAAAAACTTTTGACATCAGCCTGGGGGCGTTAACACAGCTATGGAGAAAAGCGGGAAAAGAAAAAAGATTTCCTGCGGCTGAAGAAATTAATACAGCCAAAGCGGTGTCCGGATTTGAAAATGTAGTTATCAATGAAGCGGACAAATCCATTTCATTTAAAAAACCGGGCATCCGTTTCGACTTTGGCGGCATTGTAAAAGGTTATGCAGCACAGCAGGTGATTGATTATTTAAAAACTAAACACATCAATGCAGCGCTGGCCGATGCCGGGGGCGATATTGCCATGAGCAATGCACCGCCGGGAAAAAGCGGCTGGCGTATTGCAATTAATTTGCCCGGAAGTGAAACAGCGTATTGGGATAAGAAACCGGAATTGCAGAACTGCGCCGTTGCCACGTCCGGCGACGTGTACCGCTACAGCATTCATGAAGGGAAAAAATATTCGCATATCATTGACCCGCGAACGGGTTATGGCGTTACATCGCAGCGCAATGTAACCGTGATTGCCGCAGACGGCGCTACGGCCGACTGGCTGGCCACCGCCTGCAGCATTTTGCCGGTAAAAAAAGCAATGCGGCTTGCCCGGAAAGAAAATGCAGCACTCTTCATGACGATGCTTAAAGGGGAAAAAGTAATTATTTATAAATCCCGGAAATCCGATGATTATTTTTAATGGATGAAAAAAATCCGGGAGCCGCAAAAATTGATGAACAATGAAAGGATTGCGACCCGCCTGCTCCGCCTGCGGCGGATACGGACGGGCAGGCGCAAGGGACGATGCCATAAAAAACCGCAGCTGGTAGCATAAAAAAATCAATCCCTTTACCAGGATTTCATATTACACTAAAAGAACTTAACTATCTTGAACCCCTTTATGAAAGTTATTTCATTTTTACTCGTCATTTTTATCTGTCACAATATTATTGCACAACCGACCGACACTTCCTTTGTTGCATACGAACAAACTATTCCCGGCACTTCCGTAAAATTCAGGATGGTTCCTGTGAAAGGCGGCCGTTTTACCATGGGCAGTCCTGCAAGTGAAAAAGGCAGAGACGCCGATGAAGGCCCGCAGAAAACTTTTTCCATCTCACCGTTTTGGATGGGCGCCTTTGAAGTGACACATGATGAGTTTGATTTGTTTTTTAAAGATGCATCCACAAGCCAGAATATGAATGCCGATGCCATCACCCGGCCGAGCCCGCAGTATGTGGACCTGAGCTGGGATATGGGCCGTGAGGGTGGCTACCCGGTAAACAGCATGCAGCAAAGAACGGCCATCATGTATTGTCGCTGGTTATATAAAAAAACCGGGGTCTTTTACCGCCTGCCCACCGAAGCTGAATGGGAATATGCCTGCCGCACCGGCTCTTTGTCAAAATATTTTTTTGGCGATGATAAAAAAGAACTGGAAAAGTATGCATGGTATAAAAAGAACAGCGGCAGTGTTTATCATAAGGCGGGGCAGTTGCAGCCCAATGCTTTTGGCTTATATGATATGCTGGGCAATGTAGCCGAGTGGGTGCTGGATCAGTATGATGAAAATTACTTTACAAAAATGAACGATGGCCAAACCGATCCGGTGCTGGAACCCATCAGCCGCCATCCTCATCTTTTGAAAGGAGGCTCATACATGGATGAAGCCGGTGAACTTCGCTGCGCCAACCGAATCAAATGGCTGGCCGATTGGAACCGCCGCGACCCGCAGATACCCAAAAGCAAGTGGTGGCTTACTGATGCGCCCTTTGCCGGTTTCAGGCTGGTGCGGCCATTGAAACAACCCTCAGCCGAAGTGATAGAAAAATTCTTTACCTTATATCTTTCAAATTAATATACTCCCCGTAATTAAAACCCCGCATCATGAACTCAGAAAATAAAAACTCCCGCCGCGAATTTGTAAAGACAACTGCCGTGCTGGCCGGAGGTGCAATGGGCATGCCCTTGTTGTCAAAAGCAAATTATTTCAGCGGCGCTGAGGATACAATTAATGTGGCATTGGTAGGCTGCGGCGGTCGTGGCACAGGCGCAGCCATGCAGGCCTGCCTTACCAGACAAAACGTAAAACTGGTGGCGATGGCCGATGCTTTCCGCGACCGGGTTGACAGTTGCTATAAAGCATTAACGGCTGATGACCTTTCGGACTGGAGCGGCGTGAAAGGCAACATCAAAAATAAAATTGATGTGCCGGAAGAAAGAAAGTATGTGGGTTTTGATGCTTACAAGAAAGCCATTGCTCATGCTGATGCAGTGATACTTACCACACCACCGGGTTTTCGTCCTATCCATTTTGAAGAATGCATTAACGCCGGCAAGCATGTGTTTATGGAAAAACCCGTGGCTACCGACCCGGCAGGTGTGAAGAAAGTACTGGATGCCGCTGAAATGGCAAAGCAAAAAAAACTGAATGTAGTTGTCGGCCTGCAGCGGCATTACCAGAATTCGTATCGTGAATTGTTTGCCAAAAAGAATTTAATCGGCGACATCACATCGGCGCAGGCATGGTGGAATGGCGATGGCGTATGGGTGAACCCCAGAAAGTATAACCAGACCGAAATGGAATACCAGATGCGCAACTGGTATTATTTCAACTGGCTCTGCGGCGATCATATCGTGGAGCAGCACATACATAATATAGATGTGGTGAACTGGTTCAAGGGCGGCTACCCGGTGAAAGCGCAGGGCATGGGCGGCAGGCAGGTGCGTAAAGGAAAAGATCACGGTGAAATTTATGACCATCATTATGTGGAGTTTCATTATGCCGATGGCACCATCCTCAACAGCCAGTGCCGCCATATACCCGGAACGATGAGCAAGGTGGATGAACTGCTGATTGGCACCAAAGGAAAAATTTTCTGTGGGGCGGCACACATGAAAGACAACGGTGGTAATGTGATTTTCCAGTTTGATAAAAAAACGGAGAACAATCCCTATCAAGCCGAGCATGATGAACTGTTTGCCGCCATTGCCAAAGGCGAATACAAATTTGCCGATACGGAAAATGGGGCAAAAAGTACAATGACCGCCATCATGGGCCGTATGGCCACTTACTCCGGCCAGGTAATAGAGTGGGATAAATTGCTTGCTTCCGGCATCAGCATTATGCCGAAAGAATATGACTGGAATGCCCTGCCGCCTACCGTGCCGGATGATGACGGCCGGTACCCGATAGCCATGCCGGGAAAGGTGAAGTATTTTTAACCTGAATTGAAACATGAGTTCCATTCTTTTTGAAATAAAAAATTCCGTCGGCATCATCACCCTCAACCGGCCTGGTAAGCTCAATTCCTTTAACCGGGAAATGGCGCTGCTGATGCAGGAGAAACTGGATGAATGCAAAAAGAAAGAAGTGCGCTGTGTGTACATCACCGGTGCGGGCAAGGCGTTTTCAGCCGGGCAAGACCTCTCAGAAGTTGTCGATCCCACTGGACCTGGCATGAGTAAAATCCTTTCCGAACATTACAACCCGGTTGTAAGAAGAATCCGTAAGCTGGAAAAGCCCGTGGTGGCTGCCGTGAACGGAGTGGCTGCAGGTGCAGGGGCAAACATTGCGTTGTGTTGTGATGTAGTGGTTGCTTCGCAATCCGCATCCTTTCTGCAGGCCTTTTCAAAAATCGGATTGATACCTGACAGCGGCGGTACACATACCCTGCCCAGGTTGATCGGCTGGCAAAAAGCAAGTGCCCTGATGATGATGGGTGAAAAAGTGCCGGCTGCGGAAGCCGAAAGAATCGGGATGATCTATAAAGTTTTTCCCGACGAATCATTTGCTGAAAATGCGATGAACATCGCTGCCTTTCTTGCCACCCTGCCTACAAAAGGGCTGGCTTATACCAAGCAGCTGCTCAGCCTTTCCTATAAAAGCACTTTCGAAGAACAGCTGCAGGATGAAGATGTGTTTCAGCAACGGGCTGCCCGCACAAAGGATTTTGAAGAAGGCGTGAAAGCTTTTTTGGAAAAGAGAATTCCCAGGTTCACCGGGGAATAAACAATAATTAATAATCCTGTTATGTCCTCAATTCATGAAGAAGTGGTGAGCCACATGATGGAAAATGATTTTTTCAGCCAGTGGATGGGAATTGAAGTGCTGGAAATAAAAGAAGGGTACAGCCGCATCAAAATGACGGTACGGAAAGAAATGGTGAACGGATTTGGCATTATTCACGGCGGCATTCCTTTTTCACTTGCCGACAGCGCCTTTGCTTTTGCCTGCAACAACCGGAATAATTTATCCGTGGCGCTGGATGTCACCATCACCTTTACCAAAGCGGTCAATATCGGCGACACCCTTACCGCCGAAGCAAAAGAAGTACACAACGGACGAAGCACCGGCGTTTATTTAATCACCGTCACCAACCAAAAGGATGAACAGGTGGCTTTGTTTAAAGGAACCTGTTTCCGTACAGGAAAAGAGTTGATACCCCATCCCCCAAAGGGGAACAATAAAAAACCATGATATACACGTTTAAAAATTTTATCCCCGTAATTCATGAAAGCAGTTTTATTCATCCTCTTGCTGCCGTCACCGGCAATGTCATCATTGGTAAAAACTGCTACATCGGTCCCGGCGCTGCATTACGTGGCGATTGGGGCCATATCATCCTCGAAGACGGCTGCAATGTGCAGGAAAACTGCACCCTTCATATGTTTCCCGGTGTAACCGTTTTATTAAAAGAAGGCGCCCATATCGGGCATGGCGCCATTATACACGGAGCAACGATTGGCAAAAACTGTTTAATAGGGATGAACGCGGTGATAATGGACAATGTGGAGCTGGGTGATGAATGCATCGTCGGCGCTTTGACTTTGATAAAGCAGGATGAAAAAATTCCGGCCCGTTCATTGGTGGCAGGCAACCCGGGTAAAATAATAAAACAGGTAAGCGATGAAATGATTGCCTGGAAAACCGAAGGCACCAAACTGTACCAGGCGCTGCCAAAAGAAATGCGGGAAAGCTGGAAAGAATGTGAACCGCTGTGTGAGCCGCCCGTAGAATTACGAAAACAAACCGGTGGCTACAGCCCGTTTAAAAAGTAAAACGCCTCCCATAAAAATTTCTTTCGCATCAATAGGAAACTTCGTAACTTAAACTTTCCGTTTTAAATCAAAAACCTTGTGTATGAGAAAATATTTACTTCCTGCCACCCTGCTGCTGGGAACGCTTAGTCTTGCATCTATTACTCTTTCACAAAATGACCGCTTTGCTTTTGCGGTAACAGACCTGCAACAAACAGGCGCCGGATGGAATGCCCTGCGCAAACTGGATCTTGGCAGCGGTGAGTTCAGCCAGGTATTGCTCAATGGCACCGATCCGAAAATTGTAGCGCTGGATGCTGCCACAAGAAAGCCATGGTCAGCATTATTAGCCGCTCAAAACGGCGCACCGGTACAACCGCCTTTTGGCACCGGCGTGGCCGCCATGGCTTACGATAAAAAGAACAACCGGCTTTATTATACACCGATGTTTATTGATCAGTTGCGTTATGTGGATCTGAAAACAATGAAAGTGTATTATGTAACCGATCAGCCGTTTACCCATTTTGGCAATCACCATGATGAAGGAAAAATTATAACCCGCATGGTGATAGCGCCGGATGGTATTGGCTATGCCGTTTCAAACGATGCCAATACTTTCATCCGTTTTACTACCGGAAAAAAATTACAGGTTACACAGCTCGGCTCATTAGTGGATGATCCTTCCAACGGCGGTGTATCCATTCACAACCGCTGCAGCAGCTGGGGCGGCGATATGATTGCCGATGATGAAGGTGGTCTTTATATTGTTTCGGCCCGCAACAGTGTGTATAAAATAGATGTGGAAACCAAAGCGGCAAAACTGCTGGGCTACATCAAAGGGCTGCCGCAGGACTTCACTTCCAATGGCGCTGTGGTTACACCCGAAGGAAAAGTGCTGGTGAGCAGCGCCGTCAATGGCAATGCTTATTTCCTTGTTGATCCCAAAGACTGGACGGCTACGCAATACCAGGCAGCGGCAGGCATATTCCGCAGTTCCGACCTGGCCAACAGCAATTATTTGCAAACGAAACCTAAAAACACAACACCCGAATATGCTACCCGCCGTGCTCCGGATAATTTAATTCCATCAGGAATCAACATATATCCCAACCCCGTTGGCAACAACCAGTTCACTTTACAGTTTGGCAAAGTGACTACCGGTAACTACAATATTGAACTCACCGATGTGATGGGCCGGGTGGTGATGCAGCGCAATGTAAACGTGCAGGCCGAAGACCAGGTGGAAACCATTTCACTCAATCCCTCTATGGCACGCGGCGTGTATCTTGTAAAAATAATTGACCAGGAAAGGAAATCTGTCCTGAGTCAGAAGTTAGTGGTGCAGTAAATAATCATTTACTGCGTTACAGCGCCGGTCCCGTAAGGCCGGCGTTTTTTTATGCCCGCCCCCCCCTTTTTCTGAACGGGGAATCTGGAAACAGTCTCATTAATTTGGAAATATTCATAGTTCAATAATTTTTTTTTATTGTGTTACCAGCTTTACCACTCCGTTCAGCGTCCCTTGCGTCGCACACTTCAGCTTCCTGTATTCTATTCAGCATGAAAAGAACCTTTACTTTTGCCGCCAATCTTTTTCATTGTGGAGAAAACCAATTTCGTTGACCAGATAAGAATTTATTGCCGGAGCGGTCATGGCGGCGCCGGCAGCCGGCATTTTGCCCGTACCAAATTCAACCCACTGGCAGGGCCCGATGGCGGCAACGGAGGAAGGGGCGGTCATATCATTTTAAAAGGCAATCGCAACCTGTGGACCCTGCTGCATCTGCGTTATTTTAAAAACATACTTGCCGAAAACGGCGAAGGCGGCGCTAAAAACAAAATGACCGGCCGCGACGGAAAAGATATTATCATCGAAGTGCCGCCCGGTACCATTGCCTATGATGAAGAAACCGGTGAAAAAGAAGCAGAGATTCTTGAAGATGGCCAGCAAATAACCTGGATAAAAGGAGGCAAAGGCGGACTGGGCAATTACAATTTTGCCACCGCCACCAAC
Organism: uncultured Chitinophaga sp.; assembly: GCA_964444975.1. Taxonomy (GTDB): domain Bacteria; phylum Bacteroidota; class Bacteroidia; order Chitinophagales; family Chitinophagaceae; genus VBAS01. The sequence goes on from CAYUJD010000088.1 coordinate 8,407, forward strand.
CATGCGCCGGAGTATGCACAACCCGGCGAACCCGGTGTGGAGGGATGGAAAGTACTTGAACTGAAAGTGCTGGCCGATGTAGGACTGGTTGGTTTTCCCAATGCCGGCAAATCCACATTGCTTTCGGTGATTACTGCCGCCAAACCAAAGATTGCCGATTATGCTTTCACTACCATCAATCCTCAACTCGGCATTGTGGAATACCGCGACGGAAAAAGTTTTTGCGTAGCCGACCTGCCCGGCATCATCGAAGGCGCCGCCGAAGGCAAAGGACTGGGACATCGTTTTCTTCGACACATTGAAAGAAACCCCGTTTTACTTTTCGTCATCCCGGCCGACAGCGCCGATCACAAAAAAGAATTTGAAATCCTGCTCAGCGAGCTTGAAAAATATAATCCCGAACTGCTGCACAAACAATTCGTCATCGCCATCAGCAAAAGCGATCTGCTGGATGAGGAACTGATGAAAGCAGTGGAAAAAGAAATGCCTCCTCACATTCCCCACGTTTTTATTTCATCGCACCAGCACAAAGGGCTCATTGAACTGAAAGACCTGCTGTGGAAAACGCTGAACCAGTAACACGAACGTGGTATTGATTCCGGATTCAATTGCACTTACCTTTAATGCAAATAAATACTGCTTATGCAACCGAGCTTCAACACGTTTCCATTTTATGCAAGCGACCTGCTGAAGGGATATTTCTGGCGCAACCTGTTTAAAGTCATCTGGCTGTTTTTCCCTGGCACCCTGTTTCTTGTATTTGCCTGGTTTGCATTCTGGAAAATCACGCAGGGCAAAGACCTGATGATAATTACACTGGAAAACCGGGATGTGTTTGCTTTTTTTATCCTGGCGCTTTTGTTCTGGTCGTACGTTACCTGGTACACCTGCCGGCTGGCGGCAAAAGCCAAAGACCTGCAGATACAAAGCCGGCTGGAAAAATCGCTGGCTGATTTTCTTGATAAAAATGAAAACAACAGGCAGGATCCGGAAGTGGCTGACATCAGCAGCATTTATTATAATTACATTGAAAAAAACAATAACAACCGCCGCATTTGGGAAAAGCTGCGCATACATGGCCCCCGCCTGCTGGCTTTCTCCTGCTTTACAATTATTATTCTTGCTTTTGTACAGCTGCCGGTACTAAAAATAATTTTTCCCCGCTGGCTTTGTTATGTGCTGCTGGCAGCAAGCATCGTGTATTATTTTCTTTTATACAATGCCTGGTCAAAACTTATCAGCAAAAAAAAGAATGCGCCATTCCAGGCCGAGCAGGCCTGGGTAAAAGGTATCCGAGCCGTCACGTATGCTTTTTTGGTAAGTTTTACAATCCTCGTTGTTATTATAAAATCCGTAACGATGTTGCTGATATTGCTGCTATTCATGCAGGCAGGTATGGTGTTGCTGCTGCTGCTGCGCCGCCGGTTTCTCGATATCAACAACCGCTCATTTTACCAGAATATAGCTTTGCAGAAAGAATTATTTCAGTCGCCTTCGGCCAAAGTAAAACTCCGGGGCCTGGTGCGTGACAAAGAAGACAAACCCTATTTCATCACACTGAATATCCTTAGCTTGTTTGCTTTGATAGTTTATGTCAGCACCATTTACAGTGTATGGGTTTCTGTGCAGCTGGGCAGTTTCCCCTTTGTCATTCTTGCATTTGGCGTATTGCTGGGGCTTGTAAATTTTGTAACCGTTCTGTCGGTGCTGAAGCGAATCAATTTTCATTTTTTCATCTGGATAATTGCATTTATTCTCGGCAGCACCTATGAACCGCACAGGGTGAAGCTGGTGCCAAAAGAAAATACGACTGCCGCTTTCGCCAACCGCATGAACCTGAAAGAGTATTTCAGAAACTGGGTGATGCAGCGAAAAGATCTTCTTGACAGCGCTGCACAGCCATACCCGGTTTACTTTGTGCTGGCAAACGGCGGTGCATCCCGCTCAGGTTATTGGGTGGCATCGGTGCTTTCGCGACTGGAAGATGAATCAGATGGAAAATTTTCGGAGCACCTGTTTTGTTTGTCCGGCGCATCGGGAGGCAGTGTGGGCAACGCGGCATTTTTCAGTTTGCTGCGCAGCAAAGCTGAATTAAAAAAAGCTAACCCCACTGACAGCGCTTTTCTTACGGAAGCAAAAAATTACCTGAAGACCGATTTTCTTACTTACACCCTTGCCCGCATGCTGGGGCCCGATGTTTTTCGGCATCTTCTGCGCATCCGCAAAATTGACGACAGGGCTATTGCATTATCAAAAGCGCTGGAAAAAGCTTCAGGAAAAAACAATTTTCTTTACAACAGACTGGCCGCCGGTTTTTCTGTTTTCATCACACAAAAACAAGATACCGCCTACCGGCTTCCCATACTCTGCATCAACAGCACCCGCATGCAGGACGGGCTGCCGGGTGTCATCAGCAACATCATCATCGACGAAAAAACTTTTAACAAACGCATTGATGTGCTGGCACTGGTTGACGATAAGAAAGACTTAAAACTGAGCAGCGCCGTAGTGCTGGGCGCCAGTTTTCCTTATGTAAGCCCGGCCGGCCGCATTGATCATCGTTATTTAAATACAGATGAAAATGAATCGAGCTATTTTGTTGACGGCGGCTACTTCGACAATTCCGGCGCCGGCGTAGTAAACGAAATGATTATTGAACTGAACAGGCTCAGGGCTGAGGAAAAAGATCCTGCAATAAAAACCATGATGAGCAAACTGGATTTTCATGTGCTGCACATCACCAACGACCCCGTGGGCTTCAGGCCCGACCTGCAGAAAGTAAACCCATTGATCAATGACCTGGCTGCACCGGTAAAAACACTCATTGGCGCCTACAGCAGCCAGACCAGCACCAACGATCAGCGGCTTATCAATTACCTGGAAACATCTTTCGGAAATACAAAGCACTACCGCACCATACCCCTGTACCGCTACCAGGACAGGTCCATCACTTACAGCATGAACTGGGTAATATCCGGCCGCCTGCTGAAAGCAATGGATGCCCGGCTGAATGAAAAAGAAATAAAAGATAAGCTGAAAAGTATTATGTCAGAGATAGATGATAAATAAATCATTCACCCTTTTCCACTATGCAGATGTTAAATTACCCGATACATTTTTTGAGGATCAGGCATTGACAAAATCATTTCAACTCACCCTCACCGCAGTGCCGGTAGCAATCACCATCATCATGCTGCCGCCGCTGCCCACCGTTTCAAAATCCAGGTCAATACCCACTACGGCATTGGCGCCAAGCGACTGGGCCCGCTGAATCAGTTCATTCATGGCATTCTGCCGGGCTTCATCAATCACTCTTTCGTACGTGCCGCTGCGGCCGCCAAAAAAATCACGCAGGCTGCCCATGATATCTTTCAGCACATTGGCGCCGATGATGACTTCGGAAGAAACAACACCAAGATATTGCTCAATGGTTTTTCCTTCAATGCTGGGGGTGGTTGTGGTTATCATTCTTATGTTTTTATCGTGTAAAAATAAAGAAGATAAGGCATCCGGTCGTTGGCTGCACCTGATTTTTACCTTAGGTTTGTTCTGTAAAAAAAAATTATCAGGATGAAAAAACTGCTCTTTACTTTTTTTCTTTTCATCACCCTGCTTTCAAAGGCTGTTGCCGATGAAGGCATGTGGCTGCCGCTGCTGCTGGGCCAGCAGGTGTACAACGATATGGTGAAACGGGGGCTGAAGCTTACTAAAGAACAACTCTACAGCATCAATAAACCCTCCATCAAGGATGCCGTTGTTATTTTCGGTAGCGGTTGCACCGGCGAAATCGTCAGTGCCGAAGGATTGATTTTTACCAACCACCACTGCGGCTATGATGTGATTGCATCGGCCAGTACGGTAGAGCACAACTACCTGCGGGACGGATTTTATGCCATGAAAAGAGAGGAAGAAATTCCTTCCGGGTTGTCCGTTCAGTTTCTGCTGCGGATTGAAGATGTAACCGCCATGGTGATGGATTCACTCAAGGGTTTGAGCGGGGCAGAAAGAGTACAGCGGCAAAACAGGGTGCTCAGCAACCTGAATGCAAAGTTTTCTGACCCTCCGCAGTTTATCGAAGCAAGAATCAGCAGCCTTTTCAAAGGCAACCAGTTCCTTCTTTTTGTTTACCAGCGTTATAAAGATGTGCGTCTTGTTGGCGCTCCTCCGGAAAGTATCGGCAAATTCGGCGGCGATACCGATAACTGGGAATGGCCCCGGCATACCGGTGATTTTTCCGTGTTCCGGGTGTATAGGAGTAAAGATGGAAAACCGGCGGAATACAGCGAAGAAAATGTGCCGCTGAAACCAAAATGGTTTTTCCCCGTTTCATTAAAAGGTTTCAAAGACGGCGACTATACCATGATTTATGGTTATCCCGGCAGCACCAACCGTTACGAAACATCCTTTGGCGTAAAACTAAAAACGGAAATTGACAACCCTACGCTGGTAAAGCTGCGTGATGTGCGGATGAAATATATGCTGGAAGAAATGAAAAAAGACCCGGCAGTAAAACTTCAGCTTGCCTCCAGCTTTTCCGTCATGGCCAATTACTGGAAATTTTATGACGGCGAAACCAACCAACTGCTGAAATACGATGTGTATGGCCAGAAGAAAAAAGCCGAAGAAGCTTTTATTAAATGGGCGCAGGGAAAACCAGATTACTCAACGCTGTTTGAAGACTGGGCCAAAGCGTACGAAGCATGGCAGCCCTATGCCAAACACCGCATGTATATCAACGAAGGCATTTTTGGCTCGCCGCTGTTGGCCTTTGCCGCCAGCCTGCAGCAGATTGAAATCGCCCTGGTGCAGCAGGGAAAAACAGCCGCCGATATCAAAGCCGCACTGGATGAAGCAATAAAGGCAAGAAATGAATTCCTGAAAAACGAAAACAGGGCTTCCGACGAGCGGATTTTTGCCGACGTGACAAGAATGTTTTACCAGGATGTGGACCGCCAGCAGCATCCGGTTGATTTTTTCAGCTCGCAGGTAGGCGCCTGGGGCAAACTGAATGAGGAAGAAACCTATAAAAAATATACCGCTCATGTGTTTTCAAAAACGATGATATTTGATGATGCCCGGTGGAATGCATTTCTCAAAAATCCCGACGGCATCACGCTGCAGGATGACCCCGCCTATGCACATGCCAGCGCTTTTCTTATCAATTATCAAAGCAAGTATGCGGCAAAATACCAGCAGTTCAGCACCCGCAATGCTGAGCTTGGTCGTATTTACCTGAAAGGCATTATGGAAATGGATACGGTAAAAGCAAAAAAGATGTATCCCGATGCCACCTTCACCATGCGGGTGAGCTTTGGCAATGTAAAAAGCTACCGGCCGCGGGATGCCGTATATTATGATTATATATGCACTTTGAACGGCGTGCTGCAGAAATACAAACCCGGCGATTATGAATTTGACCTGCCGGAAAATCTTATCGCACTGGCAAAGAAGAAAGACTTTGGTCTGTATATTGACAAAAACAAAAAAGACCTCGTGGTTTGCTTCATCACTACCAACGATATCACAGGTGGCAACAGCGGCTCACCCGTACTGGATGGCAGTGGCAACCTGATTGGCCTTGCTTTCGACGGTAATTATGAAGCGCTGAGTCATAAAATTGCTTTCGATAAAGACCTGAACCGGACGATATGCGTTGACATCCGCTATGTACTCTGGTGCATTGACAAGCTGGGCGGCGCTTCTCACCTCATCCATGAACTGAAGCTGGTGAAGTGATTTTTTTAAAGTTATTGGCAGGCCATTCGCTCCGGCGGATGGCTTTTTCTTTATGCGGAATATTTACTTAACATTGCAATACAACTTTCCCGGTGAAATACAATCGCTATATCCTGCTCTTCACTTCAGCTTTTCTATCCAGTTGCCTGTATGCCCAGGTAAAATACAGCCTGGCAACCGATCTGTCCCTGCTTCACAATTTTGACGGTAAACAAAAATTTACAGTAATAGGGCAAACGATTATCCCGCAATGGCATTTTACCAAAAAACATACGTTGTATGCGTGGTTCTCTTACCACAGCAATGGTAAATACAAAAGCAACCTGTCGGCTGAAGCAAAATCTTCATCCACCGTTCCTCAGTCCTTTTCATTTACCAGCCGTTCAGAAATGCGCTTACGCCATTTTTCGCTGGGAATAAAAAGATATTTCTACGGCTCTGCTGAAAAGCTGGAGAAATTCAACCTCTATGGCGCTGCCGGTTTCGGACTAACCAGCGGTACGGCTACCAATAATTTTTCTGCAGCTGTCGATACTTCGCTTTACCTGGTACAGGATAATATCCTGGGCGGCTCCGGTAATTTCAAGCGGCTGACCTTTGACATTACTGCCGGCTGGGAACTGCCGGTGGGCTATGAAATTTTTATTTTTTCTGAAGCAAGAATTCTTTTGCCGACCACCAGCTACTCAAATGGCTACCTGCTGAAAAATAAAAATGCACCGTTGCCGGGAACTATTAACTTCGGTATTCGGGTATTGTTTAATTCTGAACAATAAAAACCAACTGCATGAGCGACCGGCTTTCCATTGCACAAGTGGAAATTTATAAACTGCGTATCCCGCTGATTGAACCCTTTATTACTTCACTGGCTTACGAAACCCATGTGGAGAATGTGATTGTAGTAATAAGAACCAACGAGGGCATTACCGGCTTTGGTGAAAGCAGTCCATACATGCCGGTGAACGGGGAAAGTATGGACACCTGCTTCATCGTTGGCCAGTACTTTGGCAAAATGCTGAAAGGAAAAAATCCATTGAAGATGGAAGAACATGTGGCCGCTATGGATAAGCTGATTTATGCCAACAACAGTATTAAAAGCGCTTTTGATATAGCGCTGCACGACATCATCGGCCAGTACAAAGGCGTGCCGCTGTACAAACTGTACAAAGGAAAAAACAATAAAGAACTTGTGACGGATTACACCGTGAGTCTTGACGGTGCAGAAAAGATGGCGGCCGATGCGCTGAAAATAAAAAAAGCCGGTTACCCGGCCATCAAGGTAAAACTGGGTGAATCGAAGAAAAAAGATGTGGAGCGGATACGCATGATACGGGATGCAGCAGGCTTCGGCATTCCGCTGCGTATTGATGCCAACCAGGGCTGGGGTGTAAAAGAAGCGATTGACACGCTGAATGCACTTGATGCTTACAATATTGAGCTTTGCGAGGAGCCGATTGCCAAATGGAATTTTATGCGGCTGCGCAAAGTAAAAAAGAAAAGCCCCATACCCATCATGGCCGACGAAAGCTGCGGCGATGCGCATGATGCGGAGCGGCTGCTGAAACTGAAAGCCTGCGATCTGTTTAATATTAAAGTGGGAAAAGCCGGCGGTGTGTACCGGGCCTGGGAAATAATAAAGCTGGCCGATAAAGCCGGTATGCAGATGCAGCTCGGCGCCTTTATGGAATCAAGGCTGGGCATGACGGCATCGGCACATCTTGCCCTCTGCAGCAATAATATTATTTACTGCGATTTTGATACACCGCTGATGCATGCCGAAGAC
>CAYUJD010000089.1:0-15809 GCA_964444975.1 uncultured Chitinophaga sp.
TAAAATCGATTATTAACTCTAAACTGAAGTGGCCGAACTTTGGGGGAGCCTTCACTATTAGTTTGAACAAATTGAAAATATTCCTGACTTAGATTTGTTCCTCCTGTCTGTAAAAGTAATCCTTTAATATTTAGACTATACTGTGTTGCAGCAACCAGTAATGTGTCCATATATGGACTATTTAAAAATTCACTTACATAATACCCATTACTGCCGGGGAAAGAACATTGAGTATTGTAATAGGTGCCATTATTAATTACAGTTATCGGTGTAATAGAGCTTATGTCTAACGCTGCATTGTTCGCAGGACTTGTTTGATAAAAATTATCATCAGTTTCGGCTGATAAATTACCGGCAGTTACCGTTAATGAATAAGGATGATCATTGTTTGGATCTCCCTCATCGTAAATATATCCGTTAACAGTTATATCCTGATCGTAAGTTTGGGCTAATGTCACTCTTACTCCAAAATAATTATATGAACCTGCTTGCGGATTTTTAGGGAAGGCCTCAACATTTATTGCTGCACAAGGCACTATCTGAGCATTAATAGCATTGATTCGGAACATGCTAATAATAACAAGAGTAATTATGTGTATCTTTTTCATAAACGATTTGTTTTGCGCCTACTCTGAAATAACGGTTTTCGGCATTCCCCGTGCAATCGGCCAATTGATGAACCAAATCTACATACGCCGGAAACTATCCAGAGAGGGAAAACAATCCTTCTTCCCGATTTCTTTTCTCCCCCGCAAATGAGATAAACATCCCTTTCAAAGAACTTTCTCTACCCAAAAATAACAGATAACATTACATGCGCAGGGGAGAAAATCCTCCCCCTGTTGGAATATAAAATAAAAAGATTTTTTATTTAGCCCCCCCCCCCCCTGTATATTTGCGGCCGAAAAATTTATCCTTTATTTCTGCATTTAATAAAAATTCAAAATGGTTAAACAAGATATTCTTGTCGGCCTTGTGGAAGACCAGCTTTTGTTTCGCAAAGCCCTTATCCCTCTCATCAATCAATTTGAAAATTGCCGGGTAATGCTGGAAGCCGGCAATGGCCTTGAACTGCAGGAAGAATTAAAAAAAGGTTCATTGCCTGATATTGTTTTACTGGATATCCAGATGCCGGGAATGAACGGGTACGACACCCTCGCCTGGCTGCAAAAAAATTATCCTTCAATTAATGTCATTATCGTCACCTTTATTGATTCCGACTTTGCCATGATGCGGCTTCTTCGCGACGGGGCAAAAGCCTTTCTGAAAAAAAACATGCACCCTGATGAACTGAAGAAAGCTATTTATTCCGTAAAAGAAAAAGGATATTATTACAGCGACCATACAGCCCGCAGAATATTTAATGCCCTCCACGACGAATGCGATACCAATGAGTTCCGAAAATACGCCCTGGCAAAAAAAGAGATTCAGTTCCTGCAATTTGCAAGAACTGACCTTACGTACAAAGAGATTGCAAGGGAAATGAAATTGTCCATCCGTGCAATTGACAAAATGAGGGACCACCTGTTTTTTAAATTGGATGTTAAAAACCGGGTATCACTTGTAGTGAAATCCCTGCATGAAGGAATTGTTGCTTAATTTTCAGCCCTCAATATAAGTGTATATTTGCCTCCCAAAACTCTTACTTATGAATCACAACCTTAAACGTGTCTGTTGCTTACTGTTTTTATTTTTCTCAGTTGTTTCTTTTGCCCAATATAAACTTACCGACCCGGTACCGCTTGATCCCAATGTAAAAACCCGTAAGCTTGCCAACGGGCTTACTTACTATATTCAGAAAAATGTAAAGCCGGAAAAAAAACTGGAGCTGCGGCTGGTGGTGAATGCGGGCTCCGTGCTGGAAAATAACGACCAGCGGGGGCTGGCCCACTTCATGGAGCACATGGGCTTCAACGGCTCGAAAAATTTTCCAAAAAATGAACTGGTGGATTATTTGCAAAAAGCCGGTGTGAAGTTCGGCGCCGACCTGAATGCCTACACCAGCTTTGATGAAACGGTTTACATACTGCCCATACCCACCGATGACTCTGCCGTGGTGGAAAAAGGTTTTACTGTACTGGAAGACTGGGCCTTCAATAACCTGTTTGACAAAAACGAAATTGAAAAAGAACGCGGCGTGGTGCTGGAAGAATCACGGCTGAGCAAAGGTTCTTTTGAGCGGATGAGCCGCCAGTATTTTCCCCGCCTCTTCAATGGTTCAAAATATGCCGGGCGCCTGCCCATCGGCAAAGATGAAGTGCTGAAAAATTTCAAACACGAAACACTGAAAAGCTTTTACCGCAACTGGTACCGCCCCAACCTGGTGGCTGTGATTGTGGTGGGAGATATTGACCCGGCCCTGGCCGAGAAAAAAATCAAGGCGCATTTCAGCAAATACAAAAACCCGGCGAATGCTACTGTGCGGCCTGCCATCATTCCTATTCCACAACGCACCAAACCCGAAGCCATGGTGGTGACGGATGAAGAAGCCACCAATACCGTGCTGCAGATTTTTAATTTTATAAAACCGGCTAAAAAAATAAAAACATGGGCTGACTACCGCCAAAAACTTTTGGAAGAAATGCTGAGCTCCCTCATCAACCAGCGGCTGAACGAGCTGACGCAGCAGGAAAATCCCCCCTTTGCGTTTGCCTATACAGGCTACCAGTCATTTATCAGGGGCCATTACTCGTTTTTCTCCGCGGCATTGCCGGGCGAAGTGCCGATACAGGTATCAATTGATGCGCTGGTGGCCGAAACCAACCGCGCCAGGCAATTCGGTTTTCTGCAATCGGAACTGGACCGCATAAAGGCCGACATGCTGAAGGAAGCGGAAAAAAATTTTCACGAAAAAGACAAAACGCTTTCGGGCCAGATAGTGGGGCAATACGTGGAGCATTACCTGCAGGGCGAACCCGTGCCCGGCCCGGAACATCGTTATAAATTCCTGCAACAGGTTTTACCCGGCATCACTTTAAATGAAGTAAATGCCGCGGCAAAAAAAATGCCTCCCACTGCCAATGCGTTTGCTTTGCTGCAGGCACCGGAAAAAAAGAAAAATGAATTGCCCGCCGGCGATGAACTGCTGAAAGCAGTGATTGCCGCCACCAATAAACCGGTGAAGCCTTATGAAGAAAAAGCGCTGGCCTCATCACTGCTCGATGAAGAGCCTGAAATCGGGAAAATAACGGCTGAAACCAGAAATGAAAAACTCGGCACCACCGAATTCACTCTCGGCAACGGCATCACTATAACCGTAAAACCAACCCAGCTGCAGAATGATGAAATACTGCTGGATGCCTGGCGCTGGGGCGGCTTTCACCGGTTCGACCTGGCCGATAAAAACAATGCACAGTATGCTGCCAGCATTGTTTCCGAAATGGGAGTAAAGGATATGAGCCCCACTGACCTGCAGAAATTCCTTGCCGGAAAAACAGTTGAGGGATTTCCCTACATAAATAATCATGAAGAAGGTTTCCAGGGCAGCAGCAGCGTGAAAGATTTTGAAACCTTCCTGCAGCTGTTGCATCTTTACTTCACCCGGCCGCGTAAGGATGAAACGCTGTTCAAATCATTTGTATCAAAAAACAAAACCATGCTGCTGTTTGTAAAACAAAACCCACAGCTATGGTACAGCGATACGCTGACAAAAATTTTATACAACAATCACCCGTGGGCATCCAGCGGCATGCCGAAGCCGGAAGAACTGGACAAGCTGAACCTTGACAAGATATTTTCCATATACGGGCAGATATTCGGCAATGCCTGGGGTATGCATTTCACATTTGTTGGCAATATTGATGTAGAAAAAGCAAAACCTCTATTTGAAAAATACATCGGCTCACTGCCGGCTGCAGCTACCGAAATAAAATACAAAGACAACGGTGTTCGCCTGGTAAAGGGAATTACCGAAGTCAACCTGAAAAGAGGAAAGGAAAAGCAAAGCATGATTAATATCTTTTTCGAAGGCGAAACGGAGTACAGCCGCGAAGAAAAACTGCACCTGGCTGCCCTGCTGGAAGTGCTGAACATAAAAATCATCGAAAAGCTGCGTGAAGACATGAGCGGTATTTACGGCGGCGGCATCAGGGGCGGCATTGAAAAACGTCCCTACGTGCATTTCAGCATTTCGGCACGGGTACCTTGCGGCCCCGAAAACGTGGAGAAGCTCAGCACCGCTTTTTTTGACCTGTTAAAAGAAGTGCAGGAAAAAGGACCCGAACAGAAAGACCTGGATAAAGTAAAAGAAACATGGAAGAAACAATACCATGTAAGCCTGCAGGAAAACGACTGGTGGCTGACCGCTCTGTCCAATGCGTGGATCAACCAGGACAACCCGGAAGATGAACTAAGTTATGAACAAAAGGTGGATGCCATAACCGCCGAAGATGTACAGAAGGCTGCAAAAAAATATCTTACACTGAATAATATGGTAAAGGCCGTGCTTTACCCTGAAAGCGCAAACATCACCCCGGGAGTTAAAACTGTGAAGCCGTTTTGAAAGAAAAATGCAGCCGGAGAATTGCAGGGGCGCTGAGAATTTTAGGGTGCATTCCAAATTGTCGCTTTTGCCCTATCCCCTGAAGGGGAATAACAAACTCTCAACCTGATACTCCACTTTAGGAGCTGGGGGCTGATGCTGATCGGGGATGCGCCAATTTGAAATGCACCCGAATTTTATGCTCCGGCATTTCAATTTTGTTGCGGTTAGTTTAGCCCTAAAAAAAATTTTGTTTCGGTTATTCCGCCTTCATCAGCACCGCCAGCTTGCGGTTGTTAAACATATTGGGGGTTTCCAGAAACAGATGCGAGGGGCTGATGCCAAGCACACGGTAAGTGTATGTAACAACGGAAGACCCGGATTGGCCGGGAAATAATACTTCATTTTTGGTAAACGAAAACCTGGCAAACAGGCCGGGCTGTTCCCCCTCCGGCGTTTTATCGCTTACTTCCCAGTTGCCGTGGTTGTCGCCAGATGCATCTTTCACCACGGCAGTGCTGTCGTTAATAAACTGCAGGGCAAATTTCATCCGGTCATCCCTGTATTTTTTGAAAAAAATGGATGTATCCTTGATATCCTCAAACCACTCATAAGGATTATTCCTGTCGCCTGCAAGTGTGGAGATAAGCGCCAGCTTTTCGGTGTGGTATTTTTTCCCGGATAATTCTTTGCTTACAGCCTCCTTGCCGGCCGGCGGAGGCAGCAATTCGATTTTCTTTTTACCGGTGCATGCCGGAAGCATGATAGCAAGAATAACTGCTGCTAAAACTGATTTCATGGTTTTGGAGCTTGGTGAATCATTAAGGCTCTAAAATAAATATATCCTGCCAAACCCGGTTTCTTCTTTTTCAACTTGCCGGGATGCGAAAATGTTTTTTAGTTTTGAAATGTCAACTTCAAAAATACTGCTTATGAATTCCCGTACTTTTTTAACGATGCTTGTCTTTTGCCTGTTCACCGCTGTCAATATCCCTTTAAAAGCCCAGTCGCTGTACGAAATTAAATTCAGCGACAAGCTCAACACCCAGTACAAAGCTTTCCTTGTTTTCTTTCACGAAAACAACTGCTACATGCGGATTGCATACAACACCGATAACCGGTATAATGTGGTGGAAGTAATTTATAAAATGGAATACGGGTCTACGGCCACGGGTTTAAAATACTGCATGCTCCGCGGCTCCAACCCCGCTTTCATTACAGAAAAAACAACACAACAGAGCTACTATCCCGATCATTTTATCTGGTTTTATAACAACAGCACACAGCAGTACGACGACCTCTACACCACCGACGATTCCCTGTTCCGTTCTGAGAATTACAGGCGGACGATTTCTTACGTAAAACTCGATGCGCTTAAAATAACCGACAGCTACCTCAGGGAATTTTTTGGCTCCGATGAAATGAAATACACAGCGCTGAAAAAAATGTGCGGCATCACACCGGTGATCCTGAAGCCACTTGACCAGCTGCTGCCTGCAAAACTTCACCTTGTGATTGTGGCCAACACACTGGACCCGAAAATCGGCATCAGCTGCGCTGTGGACCGCACCAACCTGAAAAATGAATTCCGCCAGGTGGCCACAGCGCTGGGTATCGGTTTCAGCGAGTACATTGTTGATGAGTATAATTTTTCAAAAGAGAAAGTGCTGTCCACGCTGAATTCAGTTTACCCCGGTAAAAATGATATTGTGCTGTTCATATACCGTGGTCATGGTTTCCGCTGGAAAAACCAGACAGAAAAATGGCCGCGGCTTGATTTGCGTACTTCTTCTTATGTACAGCCATCGGCAGAAAATTCGATGAACCTGAAAGAAGTGAAAGATATTCTTGACCGCAAAGGCGCCCGGCTGAATGTAGTGCTGGGTGATTGCTGCAATGATGAAGTAAACACTTCGGCCGTTACGGGAAACAATTACTGGAGTTTCCAGGTGGACAATACGTCCGATGTTTTAAAACTCAGAAACCTGTTCGTCAACTCAAGGGGCAGTATAATTTCCGCTGCGGCAAAACCCGGCGAAGTATCGTGGGCCTCCACGCAGGGCGGCTTGTACTCCATCAGCTTTGTGCAGGCTTTTCACCAGGAGATAAGCTATTTTGCCACCGGCCACTGCAACTGGGAAACCATACTTTCAAAAACTGTTCAGTATGCCTGGAACAAATCATTGCCGCAAAACTGCGGCAACTGCTCGCCGCAAAACGGAATTCATGAAGTGCGTGTGACGGCGTATTGATAAAATTGAATGGAAATAAAAAAACGACCCCCCGGTATACATAAGCAGTCAGATATGGGGGGTCGCTTTTATTTTCACCTTGCCTGCCCGATAAGAATACCCGGCGGGCCCCCGACACGGTCGGGGTAAAACCAACTATGCACTTTAGACATCAGCCATTGCCGTTTCGCTGCTTCAGCCGGCCCAGCCACACGGGTTTTCCCTGTATTTTTCTCACCAGAAACATTACTGCTACAAAAATGAAGAAGAACGGACCGAGAAAACCCAGCAGGGCCACCCATTTGGTGCCATAAAATTTCTCCATCGGTCGCTTCAGCCGCTGGGCTATGATGTACATACCGGGCACCATCAGCAGCGTCATAAAGAAGGCGAAAGCAAGACCGAAAATGATGGTCCAGCTAAGCGGGCCCCAAAACACTACACTGTCGCCGCCAAAGAAAATATTCGGGTCAAAATTTTCAAACAGGGTAACCCAGTTGATATTGAACCCTACGGCCAGCGGCAGCAAGCCAAGTATTGTTGCCAGCGCCGTCAGCATTACGGGTATGATACGGATTTTGCCTGCCTGCACGGCTGCTTCCCTTGTGCGCATGCCGCGGTGGCGAAGCTCATCGGTAAACTCAATCAGCAGGATGGCATTTTTTACCACGATACCCGCCAGCCCCACAATGCCCACCATCACCATAATCAGCGGCATATCCATACCGGTAATGGCAAAACCGAGAAACACCCCGATGACACTGAAGAAGATTTCAGACAACACGATAAAAGGCTTGCTCAGCGAATTGAACTGCAGCACAAGAATGCCGAAAATCATACCCAGCGCAATGATGAGGGCGGTGCCAAGAAAACCCAGCGACTCTGCCTGCTCTTCCTGCTGGCCTGTTTGCCTGATGGTGATATTATCAGGTTTGTTCCTGAATTCCGCAATTGCTTTGCTTATATCAAGGTTCACTTTGTTGGGGTCAATCCTGGGTGAAGTAAGGTTGGAGTAAATTGTAATCAGTCGTTTCAGATTTTTTCTTTTCACTCCACCCAGCGTGCTGCTATAATCAAACTTCACCACCCCGCTGATGGGCACCTGCCGCACCTGCCCGGTATTGAAATCACGGTAAGTGATCTTCATGTTCTGCAGGTCGGTCAGGTTGTTGCGCAACTCTTCGTTGTAGCGAATTTGTATTTTATACTCATCCTCGCCAATTTTCAGTTTGCTGGCTTCGCGGCCAAAGAGTGCCGTTCTTATTTCAGTACCGATCTGTCCGGTGCTCAGTCCTTCATGGCGGGCTCTTTCCCGGTCAATACTCAGCGCAAGTTCCGGTTTGCTGATGTCCACATCCAGTTTCAGCCTTTCCACGCCGAAAATATTTATGCTGTCGAGATAGCGCTTCAGGTCAACAGCGGTTTTTACAATTTCATCAAACTCTTCACCCACCACTTCAATATTTACCGGGGCGCCGGAAGCCGGACCGGTTTGCTGCGGAGCTATACTTACTTCAGCCCCGGGAATTTCTTTTATCTCCTGCCTGAGTTTTTCCAGGTAAGGAGCTGTTTTTACTCCATGCCGTTTTTCATATTCCACAAACGAAATCTGGATGCGGCCAAGGTTGGGCTGTGTGCCTCTTTCGCCCATAAAGGGTTCCGTGGCGCCAACGGCCACATTGGAGATAATAGATTCCACTACAGGATTTTTTTCACCCATTACCTTAAACACTTTGTCTTCCAGCACATGGGTCACACTGTCGGTGGTTTCTGTTTTAGTGCCCACCGGCATTTTCAGGTACACATATATTATATTAGGATCCCCTTGCGGAAAAAAATCGGTTTGTATTCTTCCAAGAAAAATATTGGCAGCCAACCCGCCGGTAGCAATTACAAAAAGTAAAAAGATGGAAGCCACCAGCCAGCCGGGCCTTTTTCCTTTCAGTGCCCAGCGTAAGCCTCTTTCGTAGCGGTTCATGATGCGGGGAAGAAAACCGCTCTGGAAACGATGTATAAGATCTTTTATTAAAAACCGGTTTAGTATTACCAGGCCAATCATCACAAAAATAAAATTGCCAAACCCGGGCTGACCAGCCAGGTGCAGCAGCAAACCGACCACAACAAAAAACCAGAAGGCTGGTTTTCTGAACAGCGCTGTTCGTGGTTCTTTGCCCGGGTAATGCTCAGTTTTCATAAATGAAACTGCAAACACCGGGTTGATAAGAAAGGCGACAATCAGCGAAGCGGTGAGTGTAAGAATGAGCACCGTGGGCAGGTAAATCATAAACTTGCCGATGACCCCGGGCCAGAACAGCAGCGGGAAGAATGGCGCCAGCGTGGTGACCGTACCGGACAGCACGGGCACAAACACTTCGCCGGCGGCCATTTTTGCCGCACGTACTACCGGCACTTTGCCATTGCCAAAAATGCGGTGTGTGTTTTCAATCACCACGATAGCATCGTCTACTATGATGCCGAGGCCAAAGAGCAGGGCAAACAAAACGATAAAATTCAGTGTCACTTTGGTTCCCACTATCCAGTCGGCAATGGGCAAACACATAAAAGCCACAAACACACTCAGCGGCACACTCAGCGCCACAAAGAAGGCATTGTTCACTCCCATAAAAAACATCAGCACCAGCAATACAAGAATAAAACCGATGACAATGGTATTGATAAGGTCGTTGAAGGAGGTTCTTGTCTGCACACTCTGGTCGCCGGTTATTACCACATCCAGGTCTTTGGGCAGCTCGGTCAGTTTCATTTCATCCACAATCTTCTTCACTTTATCGGATGTGTTAATCAGGTTTTCGCCGGCACGCTTTACTATCTGCAGTGTCACCACATTTTTATTGGCAAGCCTCGAGTAGCTTTCTTTTTCCTTCATGGTGTCCACCACATGGGCAATATCTTTCAGGTACACCGGGGCGCCATAAATGCTTTTGATAACGAGGTTTTGCATTTCGTAGGCCGAGCGGTACTGGCCTTTTACCTGTATGGTTGGCTGCATTTCACCCACTTTTATATTGCCGGCGCTGATGTCCACATTTTCGCTGCCGATAGCCTGTTCAATGTCATTGAAAGTAATACCTGCCGATTCCATTTTCAGCTTATCCACGTTTACCTGGATTTCTCTTTCCGGGGCGCCTACTATTTCCGCTTTGTTTACTTCGGCCAGCGATTCAAAACGGTCCTGCATTTTTTCTGCATATCCCTTCAGTTGTATGGGATCGTAGTTGCCGCTTACATTCACAAACATGATGGGGAAATCAGAGAAAGCCACTTCCAGCACATTGGGCTGCACCGTGAGATCAGTGGGCAAATCAGGCGCGGCTTTATCCACGGCATCTTTTACTTTCTGCTTGGCGGATTCCACCTTCACATCCGTTTCAAACTCCACTACGATGCTGCTGTAATCCTGTATGGAGGTGCTTTTGATATTCCTGATTTTGGCACCGGTGATGCCTTTAATTTGTTTTTCAATCGGCCGTGTCACCAGCTCTTCCATATCCTTGGGCGAAGTGCCCGCATATACGGTGGAAACATAAATCTGCGGAATCACAATATCAGGGTATGATTCTTTAGGCAGCGTATTAAAAATATTCAGCCCCCAGAGTGTAATTACCAGGGTGGCCACATAAGTTACCGTGCGGTGGTTAATCACCCAGCTGGTTGGCCTAAACTCTTTAAACTTATCAATGATTTTTTCTTTCAGGCTCATAAAATATTTTTTTATTTATCCGGCAAAGCCCCATGACCTGTGAAGCTTTAAAAGCAGTTGCCAGGCGTAGTTGAATGTAGCCAGCTGCAGGAATTCTTTTCACCGTCCCTTGCGTCGCACACTTCAGCGGTAGTAATTCTGCTCAGCCAACTTTTATATCAGAGCAGGTTCTCTGTCGTCACCGGCTGTCCTTCGTACAGGCTCTGGAAGCCCTGTGTTATCAGTTGGTCGCCTTCGCCCAGCCCGCTCAGCACTTCAATTTGCTCCCCGTAAATTTCTCCCACCTGCACCTGTTTTTTTCTTGCCACATTCTTCCCGTTTTCATTGGCCAGCACATACACATACTTTCCTTTTTCATCAGTTTGCAGGGTAGTCAGCGGAATCACCACTGCTTTCTTGTTTTCATAATCTTTTATCCGCACCTGCGCCACCTGGTTGATGTGCACATTCGGTCTGAATGGAATTTTTGCTTCGGTGCTTACCGAGCGGCTGTTCAGCCCGATGCTCTGGTTCATCAGCGCAATGCTGCTGTTGAACTCAAGTCCCGCATCGGGCAATGTGATTTCCACTACTGTTCCTTTTCTTATTTTGCCAAGATAATTTTCCGGCACATCGGTCACCACTTTCAGGCTCGATGCATTTACAATCATCACCTGCGGCGCTGCAGCTGCAAACCCGCTGAAGGTTTCACCCACCCGCAGGTTCAGTAGCTCCACGTAGCCATCCACCTCCGATTTTACATTGGTCATCTGCCAGCTTTCCAGCAGCGTATTTACCTGGTCTTTCAAACCATTCACATTGTTTTCTGCTGTTTTCAACTGTACCTCGGTGCCAATGCCCTGGTCCCAGAGATTTTTTTGACGCCTGTAAATATCTTCGGCAAATCCAAGCTGGGTCTTCAGGCTTTCCAGTTGTTTCAGCTGCACGGCATCATCCAGCTTCATGATGAGCTGACCCTTTTTTATGTAATCGCCTTTTTTAATGTACAGCGCTTTTACCTGCGCCGGCATGCCGCGGGGTGTCAGGTAAGAAATATTGTCGGCATCTACCCGGCCCTGCAGGTCAATGTAGTGCGCAAACGACCGCATACTTACGGGAGTAACGGCCACCAGTTTTGGCGCCACCGTCACCGAAGCAGGATCCAGTTTGGCGATCTCCATCTGCAGTTGCTGAATGTCTTTATCCAGTTTTGTCTTTTCTGCTTTCAGTTTTTCCAGCTTTGCTTTTTTCTCACCCAGTTCGCCTTTCTGGTCTTTTCCGCCGCATGCAACAGCAAAGAGTGCAGCAGCAACAGCGAGAGTCATCAATAATTTATTCATGGTTTCCGGTTTTAAATATGGTTGAATAATTTTTTCGGGACTGAATGTTTAGAGTTTACCCAATGCCCTCTGGTAGCTTATTTTGGCAATGATGGCATCGTACAGCGCTTTGAAATAATTGCTCTGCGCCTGCTGCAGTTCCGTATCAGCCTGCAGCACTTCGAAGCTGGAGCCCAGCCCCTGTTCATATTTTTTCTTCACGGTGCTGAACACTTTTTCTGCCAGCTCCATATTCTTTTCCTGCGAATTCAGCGTGAGAATGGCGTTGGCCAGTGTATTCTTCGCAATCGTTTTTTCCAGGTCAATTCCTTTTTTTACCTGGTCAAGTGTATTACTGGTTTTTTCCTGGTTGAACTGCGCCTGTTTGATTTTATGTTTCTTCTGCATACCGTCGAAAATGGGAATGTTGACGGTAAGACCAACAATATTGGTATTGTACCAGAACCAGGGATTTCCGTTGTCATTTCCGTTGGCGCTGCGCTGGCCGTTTCGCTGAAAATTATAAAAAGCCGCAATGGTGGGTGCATACGAAAGCCTGTATCGGCGCACATCATAACCCTGCAGCCGCACGGCGCTGTTCAGCAACTTCACTTCATTCCTGTCTTCGTATTTGAAACCCTCTTCCAATAAGCCGTCCTTCACTTGTTCCGGTGTCAGTTTATCCTTTAAAACCAGGGTATCGGCCTGTGGCAAACCGAGGTTCATCTTTAATACTGCCAGCCCTATGCTTACCGCATTGCGCAACTGGTTTCCGATTGTTCTTGTATTGTTGAGCGACACCGTGGTTTTATCAATATCCAGTTTTTCGGCAAACCCGTTTTTATACAGTTCGTTCATGTCGGCCGCCAGTTTTTCCAGCCGCCTGATGCTTTCCTGCACATACTCCAGTTGTTTCTGCGAAATCAGTACGGCATAATAACTTTTATACACTGTTTCCTTTACTCTGTCTTCCGTCACTTTCACCTGCAGGCCGTTGTTGACAAGCAATTCCTTTCTTGCCTCCAGCCCCACAAACACCTGCGGCTCGAACAAAAGCTGCTGCACACTTATTCCGCCGTTTACATTCCAGGGAGTAAAAAAGCTGAAGTTGCGGACAACAAATTCCCCTTCTTTGGTAATGGGATTGCCGGTGCCGTCTCTCACACCCTCGTCACGCAGCACATCGTAAATGGTTCTTTCGGTAGCGTCGGGAAACTGAATCTGCGGCAGCGACAGGTAATGATTGCCCTGCAGCGTGCCGCTTACCTGGGGCAGGGCCAGCCCTACAATTTCCTGGTTTCTTGCTTCGGCAATCTTATAATCAAGCCTGGCATTTTTCAGGTCGGCCACGTTTTTAAAGGCAATATCCACGGCATCTTTTACCGTTATTTCATATACCTGTTGGGCTTTCAGCTGAAAACTGAAGAAGCAAAACAGGAAAAAGGCAGGTAAAATGGTTTTCGTTTTAATGCGTGCCATAACTCATTTGTTTAACCGTTGTTGCTTGTATTTTAAAATAAGTTTGTAGCCCTTTAACGTTGCCAGCCCATACAGGTAATGCTCTACTATTTCCTGCTGCAGTACTACCAGGTTGAAACGGGACTGCGGAAACAGGTCGGGGTTAAATGCCAGCATCATGCTTTCGAGCCGGAAGCGGGCCATGATTTCCACATTGATTTCAGGGCGGTACAATTCTTCTTTTTTTCCCCGCTCCAGGTTACGCCTTATCATCTCGTACAAAAAAGTGTTCTTATGCTCCAGGAATTTTTTGTACCCGCCGGGATGATATTTTTCCAGGTCATGCAGCATCGAAGGATTCATGTTGCGGAACATCACCTCCACAAACTCCATCACCCGGAAAATTTCTTCAATGGCATTCGCCGATGCCGCCGCATCACGCAGGCAGCTTTCCCTTGAAAACTGAATTTCATCCACCGCCACCGCATCTACCAGCTGGTCCTTATCGGCATAATACTGGTAAATGGTTTTTTTCGACATGCCCAGCTGTGCAGCAATATCATCCATGGTGACGGATCGGATACCGTAACGCCGGAACATTTCATCGGCTTTCTGTTTGATTCGTGCCTGTATTTCCATTTTCACAAACCCGGTACTTACCGGGAAGGGCAAAACTATGGAAACTTTTTTCGTTGCCAAAGTTTCCATCCATTTTTTTAACCGCCTGTCCAGTTTTCTTTATCCTAAATTTGACAAATGGAAAATCATTCCGGGTTTAAAAATTTACTGCCGAAAGAGCCTTTCCGCTGGAAAAAAATCATCCAGTATTTCCTCCAGGGCCTGTTGGTTATTGCGCCGTTGGCCATCACTATATATGCCATTTACTGGGTTATTTCCACGGTGGATAGCTGGGTGCCCATATTTAGGGAGCCCATTTATGATGCAAACGGAAAAGTTACCGGTTACGAAGTAAAAAACTATGGCCTTGGGTTTTTAATCGTACTTGCAGCTATCATCATTATCGGTTACCTGAGTTCATTTTTTATTCAGTCCCGTCTTTTTAATCTTTTTGACCGCTGGCTTGAAAAAACGCCCGGCATCAAATTCATTTACACCAGCACCCGTGATTTTTTTGAAGCCTTTGCCGGCTCCCGCAAGCGGTTCAACAAAGCCGTACTGGCCAATGTGTTTTCAGACGACGTATGGATTGTTGGTTTTCTTACGGATGAAGAAATGCAGAAGTTTGAAATGGGCGCCGACAAAGTGGGGGTATATGTGCCGCAGGCTTACAATTTTGCCGGGCAGCTGTACATACTGCCCCGCGACCGGGTAAGAAAAATTGATAAAATTTCTTCCGGTGAAGCGATGAAGTATGCCGTAACTGGTGGTGTGGTGGACCTGGATGATGAATCGAAGAAAGAACTAAAAGAGTTAAATTAAAGAAATGTTGGCCTGATAGTTCGGTTGTTAAATGGTTAAAGGATATTTTAATTGATCATTTTTCAATCAAAGTCAGCATACCAGTAACCAGGCAATCAAACAATGGGATGAAAAGTATACTGCTTTTAATACTGCTCTTCTTCTCTTCGCTTCATTCCTTCTGCTGGGGTTTTTTTGCCCACCGCAAAATAAACTACCAGGCTGTTTTCCTACTCCCGCCTGAAATGCTTGTTCTCTACAAACAACACATAGATTTTTTAAGCGAGCATGCGGTGGACCCCGATAAAAGAAGATACGCCGTGCCCGAAGAAGGTCCGCGGCATTACATTGATATTGATCATTACGGTAAATATCCATTTGCGGAGTTGCCCCGCAAATGGAATGATGCTGTTGCAAAATTTTCAGAAGACACATTGATGGCGCATGGCATAGTGCCCTGGTGGGTGCAAACCATGCTGCTGCGGCTCACCGATGCTTTCAAAGAAAAAAACCAGGCAAGAATTCTAAAGCTTTCTGCCGAAATCGGGCATTATATTTCTGATGCACATGTGCCGCTGCATGCCTGCAGCAATCACAACGGGCAGTTTACCGACCAGCGGGGCATTCACGGTTTTTGGGAAAGCCGCGTGCCGGAGCTGCTGGCAGAAAAAGACCCGACAACAGTGGGCTGGGATTTTTTTATCGGCAAAGCTGATTATATAAAAAACCCGGGTGATTTCATCTGGCAGCGTGTGCTGGAAAGCGCAGCGGCTGCCGATACGGTATTGTTGTTTGAAAAAGAACTAAGTAAAACTTTTCCTGCCGACCAGAAATTTTCTTTTGAAGAAAGAAACGGTGTCACTATCCGTCAATATTCTTCCGCCTTCACCAAAGCCTACGATGCAATGCTGAACGGCATGGTGGAAAGAAGAATGCAGCAATCCATTTACGCTATCGCCTCTTTCTGGTACACAGCATGGGTAAATGCGGGTCAGCCTGATCTGAAAAACTTATCCAACCGGGATTTTTCTGCCGAAGACCGGGAAGAATTTGATGCGCTGAACAAGGCGTGGAAAAACAGTGCCATCAAAGGCCGGGAGCATGAATAAGACAGCCTGCCTGAAATGGTTTTTCATACATTTGCAAATTCTATTAATCAACCTTTCAGCATTATGATTGCAACAGGAAAAACCATTATTCAC
>CAYUJD010000090.1:0-4692 GCA_964444975.1 uncultured Chitinophaga sp.
AATTCACTTATTATTTAAAACCTTGTAGTATGAGAAAGATCTTACTTTCAGTTTTCAGCTTGCTGGCGCTGATGGTTTGCAACAAAACCACAGCACAGTGCGACTTGCAGTTTGCCAACCTGGTAATTACACCAGCGGCCGATCCGGTGGTGCTTGGAGCTTCCAAGTGTGAATACAAATTCAATGCATCATTCGACATTGTCACTAACTCCGGATTTAAATACCTTTTCTTTCATTCGTGGCTGGCGCCCGATTATCCAAGCCCGGCCATTTTCGATTGCGGTAATTCCAATGCCCAGAACCCCGGTACCAGCGCCGAATTGGGAACTGCCGTGGATGACGTGGGTAAATCATTTCTTGATATCGGTTTTCTTAACCTGAACACAGTTACTTTTCCGGCTAATACTCCGGTGAATGTGACGGCAAACTTTGCCGCCTCTTACCCGCACGATGGCACAGTAGTTTTAACCAAACCTTCCAACTCCCCGGGGCTTAATGCTGTAGTCACACGGAAAGGATCCACAGATACTTTGCATTTTGAGGTTACCAATATCAAGATTATTGTAAACATTGCCTGCGGCGCCCCCATTGTGGTGAAAACGGATATCTGGGGTTCCAACTCCAATGCACCTGATCCCAAGGCACAATGTTATATCTGCGGATTGACACAGTCGTTCAACGATCCGGCCATTGCACTGCAAAAGATCTGTATTAATTCGCCATTCAAGTTTGCAATTGGGCTTACCACCGGAAGCGCTACCGATATTCATGTTTTGTACAGAATTTATGCCGATGACCTGGATGGAATTAAAGAACCTGGCGGCGACGATGCCCTGGTGCACACTTCGGATACAATAGTACTTAATTCATCAACGCCCTACAGTTCCGGACCCATTAACCTGCCGCATCCTTATTGCTGTCTGGATCCTTGGGCGCAATATGGAATTTTTGCAGAAGTTACCGGCCGGGAATTTTCAAACGTCCTGGGTACACCGGTTATTGAAGAAGTATGTGCCACCCTGCCCATCAAACTGCGTTCCTTTACTGCTACCCGCTACCGCGATAAGGTAACCCTGAAATGGGAAACTGAAATTGAAGAGAACAACAGGGGATTCGATGTACAACGCAAAGTAGGCAATGGCATGTGGCAATCGCTGGGCTTTGTGGATTCAAAAGCATTTAATGGCAACAGTTCTATACCGCTGAGTTATGAGTTTGGCGATATCAATAACACGAAAGGCATCTCCCAATACAGGTTAAAGCAAATAGATTTCGACGACACCTATTCTTTCAGCCCGATCCGTTCGGTACGGGGTGATGGTCAGAAAACCAAAACCATCATTTACCCCAACCCCAGCGCCGATGGCAAAGTGAATGTAGTGTTTGAAGATGTGAATGCCATCCGCGATGTATCGTTGATGGATATGCATGGCCGCATCATCAGGCAGTGGAAAGCTGTAAGCAACAACACTATTCAGATTGATAACCTCGCTCCGGGTTTCTACACTATCCGTATTATCAATACTGACACCCGTGAGCAGTCAGTTGAAAAATTCGTCGTGAAAAATCGTTAAAGCTTCAAGGTTTTAACCAACGGCGGGGGCGGCTTTCGTGCCGCCCCTTTTGTTTTTTCCCCTTTTCAAGTTTCTGATTCTGTTTTTGCAATCAGCCTTTTTTCTTCGACCTAGTTTACCTGCTGGGCGACAGCACGGATGATGAACTGCTGCGGACAGCCGGCATTGATAGAGCCATTTCCCTGATTACAGCACTACCTGCAGATGCCGACAATGTTTTTATCGTTCTTTCTGCACGGGCATTGAACCCGAAAATACAAATCATCAGCCGTGCTTCGGATGAAGGCTCGTATCCCAAACTGCGAAAGGCCGGTGCCGATTACATTATTATGCCTGATAAAATCGATGGTTCGCATATGGCTACCCTTGTTTCGAAACCGGATGTGATTGAGTTTATGGATTTTCTTTCCAGTGAAGACGGCGAATCGGTGAATATGGAATCGGTACCTTTTGAAATTTTTCCTGCCCGTTTAAAAAACAGATCGCTGAAGGAAGTGATGGACTGGAACAAAACCGGTGTAAGTTGCCCTGGAATAAAAAACCAAGATGGAAAATTTCTTATCAATCCATCCGACGATACACTGATTACTCAAGGATGCAAAGTAATTGTATTCGGCACCCGTACGCAAATAGCGCAAATGAAAGAAAACCTGAAATAATTATTTGCCAGTAATACTTACCAGTTCGATGTCGAAAAGGAGCACGGAGCCGCCGGGAATATCGCGGTAATCGCCGGGGCCATAACCTAGCTGGTATGGCACATACAATTTCCATTTTGAACCCACGGGCATCATCAGCAGCGCCTCGGTCCAGCCTTTGATCACACCGTTTATTGAGAATGAAACCGGCTTGCCGGCTTTTGCAGAATTGTCAAATTCCTTTCCGTCAATATAAGTACCGCAGTAATTGCAATTCACCACGTCGCCGTTTTGCGGCACGGGTCCTTCGCCCTGCGTGATGATTTCATATTGCAACCCGCTGGCTGTTGTTTTCACTTCAGGTCTTTTTTTATTTTCTGCAAGAAATTTTTCACCGGCTTCAATATTGGCTTTCGATTTTATCATTTGTAATTTATACTGGTAGTCCATCACAGCTTTATTTGCCTGGTTGTCATTGAGCAGGCGGGGCTTGCCGGTTTGCAGATCGTTAACCGCCCTGGCCACTACTGCACTGTTCAGGTTGGTGACATCCACACTTTTAAAAAAACTAATCATAAAAATGCCGGCCACATAGCTGGCCGAGTCACGCAGGTTTTTCAGCACTATGCCGGCAGCAGCAGGTTTTACCGGCGGCTTTGTTTTTGACTTCAGCATTTGCTGGTAAGCCAGTATCACTTTATCGGCATTGGCATCGCTTACCAGTTGTTTTTTACCTGCCTGCAAATCATCCACAGCTCGTTTAATAATTGCAGTGTTGAAACCGCTGATGCCTTGCGGCAGGTAACGGTTCACAATAAAAATGCCGGCTGTGTAGCTGGCCGAATCACGCAGGTTGTTCAATACGGGTTTGGGTGCTACGGGCTTTACCGGCAGTTTTTTTACCTGTGAAAAAACAGGTGCACAGAGTATAGAGGTACAAATAATTCCGGCTATTTTTTTCATGAAATTTTTATTGAGGGAAGCAAAGATAACCTAAACGACAGAGCTGTATTTTTCTTTCACGCTGCCGGCAGCAGCGCCGTTCAGCATCCGGATTTTTGACGGGAATCTTTCTTTGTAACCGATGAGCAGGTTGCGGATATAATTGTTTTCGCGGTAGGCGGTTAAAAATTCTTTTACTTCTTCCGGGTTGTTTATTTCAAAACAGCCAGGCAGGTAACCCATGCCGGCAAAGCGTCCTTTATGTACGAGTATACAGGACTGCTCATCCTGGTTCAGACCTTTATCAACAATGGCAAACGATTCATGTTCGCTCAGCCGGGCAATGGCTTGTTTTACTCTTTTATTGTACGCCGATTTTTTTTCCTCATTCATGCAGGCGCCCTTGCAGTTGTTGTTTTCTGCTTCTGTACAGGGCCCGCTTCCTTTCTGAAGAAAACAAAGTTTGGGGCAAAGATTAAATTCTTCCACTGCTTTTCTTAACCACGCATGACCGTCGGCCATATAGCGGAAAGTGTAAACCGGCTTCAGATACTTTTTGTTTTTTTCAATCACCAGACGCAGGTAACCATTCTGGTCTTCGTAGGCATA
Source organism: uncultured Chitinophaga sp. (assembly GCA_964444975.1). GTDB lineage: Bacteria > Bacteroidota > Bacteroidia > Chitinophagales > Chitinophagaceae > VBAS01. Next base: position 3,764 of record CAYUJD010000090.1, read on the forward strand.
AATGCCAAATACATCTTCCCAGTGTTTTTGCGAATAATTGAACTGCGGCCAGTAGCGTTTTATTTCGGCCGATTCAAGAATGCTTGCCATCAGCTCCGTGGCGCAGCTGCGGAAACTGATAGAGTGGATATGCCGGATGAAATTTTGTTTCTGCCTGCCGGCGCTGTTGTTGCTGAAATGACTGTTTACCCGGCTGCGGATGTTGATGGCTTTGCCTACATAAATTATTTTTCCCTTTTCATTATGAAAATAATACACACCCGGTGTGGACGGCAGCAGGTCAAAATGTTTTTTGGGTACATTGGGCGGCAGCGATTGTTCTTTTGAATTACGCAGCAGGCTTTGACTGATAAAATTATCCCGGTCGTTTTCCAGCAGCAGTTTAAAAATCCGGGTAGTGGCATCCGCATCGCCGCCGGCACGGTGATGACGGCTTATATCAATTTCAAGCGAACGGCACAGGTTGGCAAGGCCGTACGAGGGAAATCCGGGAAAAATTTTCCGGCTCAGCCGGATGGTGCAGAGTTTTTTTGAAGTCAGGTCAAACCCGGCCCTGAGCAAATGACTTTTCAAAAAACTGTAATCAAAGTTTACATTGTGGGCAACAAAAATGTTTTCATTCAGCAGGCTGTACACCTGTTCGGCCACTTCCTCAAACAGCGGAGCGCCGGCCACCATTTTATCGGTGATGCCGGTAAATGACTGTATATACCGCGGTATCGGCTGGCAGGGGTTGATAAGGGTTTCAAATTTTTCCACTACTTTTTTGCCGTCAAATACATGAATGGCTATTTCAGTAATGCCGTTGGCTGAAGCGTAGCTGCCGGTGGTTTCTATGTCAACAATGGCGTACATGCAGTCGGGTAGGTTGAATGGTTGAATGGTTGAATGGTTGAATGGTTGAATGGTTGAATGGTTGAATGGTTGAA
>CAYUJD010000090.1:4792-15353 GCA_964444975.1 uncultured Chitinophaga sp.
AATGGTTGAATGGTTGAATGGTTGAATGGTTGAATGGTTGAATGGTTGAATGGTTAGAAACAGGTTGACTAAGTTCGTAAATTATTTTTTATGGATGAAGCAAAATTCCGGATGTTCCGCAACCGGCTGATGAAAGTTAGCCGGCACCTTGGCAGGCAGGCAAAACGGTTAAATATTTCCTGCTTTCGGCTTTATGATCATGATCTGCCAGAGTTTCCACTTCGTATTGATGTTTATGAAGAAAATGTTTATGTGGCTGAGTACAAGCGATGGCATGGAATGAGTGATGCAGATCATAATGAATGGATTCAAAAAAGTATGGATGTTATCTGCGAAGTTCTGGAAGTAAAGGAGGAAAATTTTTTTTTAAAGCTGCGGCAAAAAAAAGCGGGAAGGAGCGGGCAGTACAGGAAATTTGAAAACACAAAATCGGAATTCATTGTGCAGGAAAACGGGTTGAAATTTATTGTGAATCTTAGCGATTATATCGATACAGGGCTTTTCCCTGACCACCGCATTACCCGGCAAATGGTGCGTAGCGAATCGGCCGGGAAAAAGCTGCTGAACCTTTTTGCCTACACAGGTTCTTTCTCGGTATATGCTGCTGCAGGCGGCGCTTCGGAAGTAACTACTGTTGATCTTTCCAAAACGTATCTTGCCTGGGCGGGAAAAAACATGCGGCTCAACGGCTTTAGTGATGCTTCGAAATACAAGTATGTTCAGGCCGACGTGATTCAGTTTTTAAAAACAACTCCCGATTCAGGTTTTAATCTCATCATACTTGATCCCCCTACGTTCAGCAACAGCAAAAGAATGTCAGATATTCTGGATGTGCAGCGTGACCATGTATCGCTGATAAATGATTGTTTAAAAATTTTATGTCCCGGTGGTTTGCTTTATTTCAGCACCAATTACCAGAAATTTATCCTGGAAAAAGAAAAACTGCACAGCGCTTCCATAAAAGATATTACCCGCCAAACCACTCCATTTGATTTTGCAGGGCCGCTTCAGCGCTTCTGCTGGCGAATAGAAAAATAAAAGCCGTCAGTCACCTGGCGGCTTTTTTTGAAAGAAAGAGATAGGCTATCAATAAAGGTAATTAAGTGCTGTTTTATCATTGCTATTAAACGGCCGGTTCACCCCGTTGCCAATGCAGGCAAGCATCCAGGATGCAGCATCGGGGCCGGTAGGGGTACCCGGAATATGCACGGCACCTACGCCTGTTGTTTCCTGTCCTTCGTTGCCGCCGGTGCCGCAACTGAAGCTGCGGTTCATATAATCAGTATGGCGGAAACCGATACAATGACCCCACTCGTGTGTCAATACTGTAGTAAGTGTGGCATTATTCCAGTTCCTGTATTGCCTGTTGAATTTTACCTGCGGATAAGGGTTGCCGCTTGCATCAGGGAATCCTGCTGAAGCAATATAAGACCCTCCGTTAACAACACTTACGTTAATATTCCCACTACTGGCTACTCTTGTCATAGTGATTCCCAGATTTTCAGCATTGTAACGGGCTATGGCATTGTTTACTGCATCAGAAATATTCTGATTGTAATTGCCACTGAGACTGATGGTAATGTTGCGTGGCAAACCGGTTACAAGATTGAAGGTGCGGTACTGCTCCACTTCCGCAATCCGGAGTGTGGGTGAAGAGGGACGTTCAGTTAAACGGTCGGAAGTAAGAACAATGTCACCTTCCACCAGGTAGCCTTCTTCAATTTTCTGCACATTGGCTGTGCTGAATCCAAGGTTTTTAATTTGAGCCAGCACTTCTTGTGAAATTTCTTCCTCAGCAACTTTTACATCTTTCTGGCAGGATGTAAGCGCCATTGCTGCAATCATTATTAAAGCAGCTGTTTTCAAAGTGTGTTTCATGTGATGTAAAATTTTGGTAAATGATTTTAACGTGAATAATACCGTCGGGGTATATTTTAAGGGGAACAAGTTAGATATTTTTTTACGTTACTAACAAATGTTTTTGTTACATTTTTTTATATCAACAGCGGTTTCGTAAAAAACCCTTTGCTTTTTCCATGTCTGAATAAAAACCAATAAATCAATACTTTTAAGCCATGAAAACTGCAAACCCGGCCGGCGTATCCAGCTTTATTTTAAAACCGCTCTTTTTCCTGGCTGCTGTATTGATTACACTTTTCAGCCCGGCCCAGGTAACCGATTCATTGCAAAAGATTTCTCCGGGTCTATTAAAAGAAATCAATGCCGGCAGAATATCCGGCCGGTCTGAATTCAGGCTGATGATTAACCCGGATAATGTTCCAACTGATATTTTGCAACCGGCTTATCGGGCTAAAAAAATTTTTGAATCAGGAACTTTTTTCATCTTCAGCATTATGGCTACAGTTGATGAACTGAAGTCAGTATTTCTGCCTGCGCCGGGAGTTCTTTTTATTGAAAGTGCTTTGCGGGTGCCAAAAGAAGAATTACTTCTCGACCGGCTGGATCTTTCCGCCAATAAAATAAATCTCATTCACAGAAAATATCCTGCATTGAATGGCGATGGCATGGTGGTGTCGGTAAAGGAAAACAAACCCGATACCACCGATATTGATTTTACGGGGCGATTTATTTCTACCAGTCTTTCTTCATCCACTGTCAGCTCGCATGCTTCCATTATGGCTACCATGATTGCCGGCGGGGGCAACAGCTGGCACCTGAGTAAAGGTGCGGCCTGGGGCAGCAGCATCAGTTCTTCCAGCTTTGTAACCCTGCTGCCGGATGCGAATGCTGCTTACCAGCAATACAATATTTCTGTGCAAAATCATTCTTATGGTGTGGGAGTGGAAAGTTATTACGGCGCTGATGCGGCTGCTTATGATGCCAGCGCCATCAGCAATGCTTCGCTGCTGCATGTTTTTTCATCGGGTAATGCGGGAAACAATTCTCCATCAACCGGCACCTATGCAGGGCTTGCAGGATTTGCCAATCTTACCGGCAGTTTTAAATTGGCAAAAAATATTATTACAGCCGGAGCCGCCGATTCTTTTACTGTTGTAGAACCGCTGAGTTCAAAAGGACCGGCACATGATGGAAGAGTAAAACCGGAACTGGTGGCCTTTGGCGAAGATGGTACATCCGGCGCTGCAGCATTGGTTTCAGGTACCTCGTTATTGCTTCAGCATATATTTAAACAAATGAATGCTGTACTGCCGCCGAATGCGCTGATAAAAGCCATTCTGCTCAACAGCGCCGATGATGCGGGCAATGCCGAAGTAGATTATGCTTACGGATTCGGCAGCCTGAACGCTGTTAATGCTATAAAGACCGTGCAGGCAAACCGGTTTTTTAGCGGCAGTGTTTCAAACGGGGGCAACCAGTCTTTCACTATTTCTGTGCCGGCGGGCATAAAAAAACTAAAGGCAACATTGGTTTGGAACGATCCGCCGGCAGCGCCCAATGCCGCCAAAGCATTAATCAATGATTTGGATTTTGAGCTCATAGAAATTTCTTCGGGGCAAATTTGGCAACCCTGGGTGCTTAATCATTTTCCTCATCCAGATTCTCTGCTTCAACCGGCAAAAAGAAATAGAGACAGCCTGAATAATATGGAACAGGTAACCCTGGCCAATCCTGCTCCTGGTAATTATCAGTTTCGGGTGACCGGTTTTAATGTCGGTTCCGGCCCGCAGAATTTTTTTATCGCCTGGCAGCTTGATTCAATTGATTTTTTCGAATGGAATTTTCCTACGGCAAGCGATTTTATTTTCCCTTCTGTTTCCAACACTATCCGGTGGTATTCAACTTTTGCAGCTGCAAACGGCATGCTTGAGTTCAGCACCGATAACGGGAACAACTGGCAACTGATTCAGAATGCAATCAGCCTGGCAACGGGTTATTACAAATGGAATGTTCCTTCATTTACGACAACCGCTTTATTGAGAATGACAATCGGGGCCAATCAGTTTGTCAGCGACACATTTACCATTGCAAACAGAACCCCGACCGCAGCCGGTTTCAATTGCCCCGACTCATTTCTTTTTTACTGGAGCAAATTGCCGGGAGTTACAAACTACCGGGTGTATAAATTGGGCAATAAATACCTTGAACCCATCGCTACTACTGCTGACAGTTTTGTATTGCTTGCTAAAAGCGCTAATCCCTCATTGCATTATGCAGTGGCGCCGCTTATCGGCAGCCGCGAAGGGGTAAAGAGTTATACTTTCAATTACACTACACAGGGCGTGGAATGTTATCTCCGCTCTTTCCTGGCTTCGCTCAATGGTACTTCCGCAAAGCTTGACCTGCTGCTGGGAACACTTTACAATGTAAACAGGATAGTGCTGGAAAAATTTGACGGTAGTAATTTTGTCCAGGCACAGCAAATTTCCAATCCCTCATCCCTGCAATATTCACTGAACGACGGCCCATTGAAGAAAGGGGCAAACATTTACCGTATAAAACTTGAACTGGCCGGCGGCCGAATGATTTATTCTTCCGCCGAAACGGTTTATTATTTCGCCGGCGAAGAATTTATTGTTTATCCCAACCCGGCATGGCAGTATCAGCCCATCACTGTGCTTTCTGATAACCAGCTTGAACCAGCCACCCTGCAGGTGATTAATATGGCCGGGCAAAAGATTTTTGAAATGCGGCTGGATGATATCAGCAATCTAATGCCTTCGGGCAGGCTAAGCAAAGGGCTCTATTTGTTCAGGATAGTGAGAAAAGACAGCAAGGATGTAGTGCTGAAGGCAGTAATCAGGTAAATATTGAAATTTATTTTTCAGTAACAGTAACCTGTTTTTCCTTCTTCACCCTGCCCGGGTATTGCTCCAGGGCTTTTTCCAGGCAATCCATAGCAGCGTTGATGGCATCGAGGTTCAACACATAAGCCAGCCGCACTTCATTTTTACCCAATCCTTCGGTACTGTAAAATCCTGTGGCCGGCGCCAGCATCACTGTTTGATTGTTGAGTGAAAAACTTTCCAGCAGCCACTGGCAAAATTTATCGCAGTCGTCAATGGGTAATTTAGCCATGGCATAAAAAGCGCCGCCGGGCTTGGGACAAAACACTCCGGGCATCTGGTTCAGTCTTTTCACCAGCAAATCTCTCCGTGCCAAATACTCTGCTTTTGGTGCATTAAAATAGTTGTCGGGCAAATCCACAGCGGCTTCACCCAGTATTTGGGCAAGTCCCGGTGGCGACAGCCGGGCCTGTGCAAATTTCATGGCCGTATCATACACAGCCTTGTTCTTGGTAACAAAAGCGCCCAGCCTGGCACCACAGGCACTGTATCTTTTTGAAATAGTATCCATCAGCAGCACGTGTTCTTCCAGCCCTTGCAGGTGCATGGCGCTTATGTATTCACCATCGTAACAAAATTCACGGTAAGCCTCATCGCTGAACAAATACAGCTGATGGCGCAGGCAGATTTCTTTCAGCGCTTCCATTTCCCGGCGGCTGTACAAATACCCCGTCGGGTTATTGGGGCTGCAAATGATGATGGCTTTTGTCTTCGGGGTAATTACTTTTTCAAAATCTTCAATCGGCGGCAGCTCAAAGCCGGTTTCAATACGGGATGTAACAGGCACCACTTTCACACCTGCCGCACAGGCAAAGCCGTTGTAGTTGGCATAAAACGGTTCGGGAATGATTACTTCATCGCCGGGGTTCAGGCAGCAGAAGAAACCAAACATAATGGCTTCGCTGCCGCCGGTAGTGATGATGATTTGCTCATGCGTGACATCAATACCCACTTTTTTATAATACCGCACCAGCTTGCGACGGTAGCTTTCGTTGCCGGCGCTATGGCTGTACTCCAGCACTTTTATTTCGGCCTGCCGCACAGCATCCAGTATGGCCGGCGGGGTTTCAATATCAGGCTGACCGATGTTGAGATGATAAACCATGATCCCTTTCCTTTTTGCGGCTTCGGCATAGGGAACCAGTTTGCGAATGGGTGAAGCGGGCATTTGTTTGCCCCGGTTTGAAATATTCAGCATGCATCAAAGGTAGCTATCTCCCCCGAAGTGAAATACCGGCAATAAAAAATCCCTGCTGTAAACAGGGACGTGAGTTTATTTGTTTTTAAAAATATCTACCTGCTGCCGGTGGCAATAACCTCGCCGGTAATTTTGAGTGTCTTCTGGTCATTCACACCGGCCAGTTTTATATATACATCTTTACTGAAATGCCCGACTGAGGCTGCATTGTATTGCACTTTTATTTTGGCCGTTTTACCCGGTGCAATCGGCTCCTTGGGATATTCCGGAACCGTGCATCCGCAGCTGGCGCTGGCCGATTCTATCACCAGTGGCTTTTCGGAATTGTTTTTGATTTCAAAATAATAAACAGCCGGTACGCCTTGTTTTATTTTTCCGAAATCATACAGCTCAGTGTTGAACTTTGCCACATCATCCACTTTTGTCTGTCCGATAACTGCAGCGCTGATGAAGAGGGCTGCAGCGAGGAAGAATAAATTTTTCATCTCTTGTTTAATTTTTTTGTTTTAACAATTGAACAGAAGCATTTGACGGCGCTGAGCCCTCCGGTACTTTCCAAACCGTTCCTGTTATTTTCACTTGCTTCGACTGGTTCTGGTTATAGTAGATGGTAATATATTTTTCAAACCTGCCTTCAGCTGCGGCATTGTAGCCTACTTTTATTTTAGCCGTACCGCCGGCCGGAATGGGTTCTTTGCTCCATTCGGGTGTAGTGCATCCGCAACTGGTTTGTACATTGGATATAACCATAGGGAACACCCCGGTATTGGTCACTTCGAAATAATGATAAACGGGTTTGCCCTGGGGTATCTGTCCAAAATCAAAACCTGATTCTTTCATGGAGAGAACTTCCTGTGTGGTGGCTGCCGTTGTTTGCGCCTTTATGGCAATGGCAAACAGCATGATGAACGCCAGGGTAAAGGTTTGTTTCATAATAAAATTTTCAGACCTCAAATTTAGGGCTTCGAAACCTAAAACCATAAGACTTTGGCGGCTAAATTCTCAATTTTTTAACACCCGTTTGTACCGATGGTGATTCTTCTATCTTTGTTCAATGGAAAATTCCCATCACGCAGCCAGTGTTGCCGATAAGCTTTCATTCGAAAGTTTCCGCAATGAGGTTTTAAACGACTATTTCATTGCCTGCCTGAGTCGTGAAGCCAGCCTCCTGGGTCGTAAGGAAGTTCTTACAGGCAAAGCCAAATTTGGCATTTTTGGCGATGGCAAAGAAGTAGCACAAATGGCGATGGCAAAATTTTTCCGACCCGGGGATTTCCGCAGCGGTTATTACCGCGACCAGACTTTTCATTTTGCAATAGGTCATGCCACAGTAGAACAATTTTTTGCCCAGCTCTATGCCGACCCCGATGTGAATAATGACCCCAACAGCGCCGGCCGCCAGATGGTATCACATTTTTGCACACCGCTTACTGATGAGCAAGGAAACTGGCTTGACCTCGTCAATCGTAAAAACATCATAGCCGACCTGGCACCGACTGCCGGCCAGATGCCCCGTTCGTTGGGTGTGGCACTTGCTTCCAGGTTGTTTCGTTATTCAAAAGAACTCAAACAGTTTGCACAGCTTTCAAGTAATGGCAGCGAAGTTTGCTTTGTCACCATTGGCGATGCTGCCACATCCGAAGGCCAGTTTTGGGAAACGGTAAATGCGGCCGGGGTGCTGCAGGTGCCCATGGTGATTTTTATATGGGATGACGGCTATGGTATTTCTGTTCCCAAAAAACTGCAAACAACAAAAGCTTCCATTTCGGAAGCGCTGAGCGGTTTTCAGAAAAAAGACAATTCCAACGGGCTGAATATTTACCGGGTAAAGGGATGGGACTATGCCGGCATGTGCGAGGCGTTTGAAGAAGGCATCCGCCTTGCCAGGGAAACATTTACACCAGCGCTTTTTCATGTAGAGGAAGTGACACAGCCGCAAGGGCATTCTACTTCCGGCAGCCACGAACGCTACAAAAGTCCTGAAAGGCTGGAGTGGGAGCGTGAATGGGATGGCATTAAAAAAATGAAAGAATGGATTGTGGCATCTGCGTTGGCTACGGATGAAGAACTGAACCGCCTTGAAACCAAAGCAAAAAACCAGGTCAAAGAAGAAAAAAACAGTGCATGGGAAAAATACCAGGGCCCTATAAAACAGCAGGTAGCAAGAGTGACCGAACTGGTGAACTCAATGGCCATTGCAATACCGGAAAAAGCAGATGCCTTGCTGAAGCTTTCGTCATCTTTGGCTGCCAACCGTGAGCCGCTGCGCCGCGATGTGATGAAAACCCTGAATGATGTGATGGATGTGGCAGGTAATCATGATGCCGCCTACTGGACCCGCGACTATTACAATGATCTGCTGAAAGAAAGCAAGGCCTTATTCAATTCTCATCTTTTTAATGAAGGACCGAAAAGTACGTTGAATGTAAAAGAAGTGAAAGCCCAATATGCGCCTGATGCACCGCTGGTGAATGGTTTTGAAGTGCTGAACAAATACTTCGATGCTCTTTTTGCCAGTAATCCGCTGGCAGTGGCTTTTGGCGAAGATCTTGGTTATATAGGCGATGTGAACCAGGGTTTCAGCGGCCTGCAGGCAAAGTACGGTGAGCAAAGAATTTTTGATACCGGCATCCGGGAACTCAGCATCATGGGACAGGGCATTGGGCTTGCCATGCGTGGCTTGCGGCCTATTGCCGAAATTCAGTATCTGGATTATTTGCTGTTTGGCCTGGAACCGCTGAGCGATGATGCGGCTACTTTGCATTTCAGATCGGCTGGCAAGCAAAGCTGCCCGCTGATTGTAAGAACCCGGGGTCACCGGCTCGAAGGCATCTGGCACAGTGGTTCACCCATGGGCATGGTGATTAACTCGCTGCGGGGCATGTGGATTTGTGTGCCGAGAAACATGACACAGGCAATGGGTTTTTACAATACCCTGATGCAAGGCAACGACCCGGCAATGATTATTGAATGCCTGAACGGCTACCGGCTGAAAGAAAAACTACCTTCCAACCTGCTTGAGTTCACCGTGCCGCTTGGTGTGCCGGAAGTGATTAAAGAAGGAACAGATGTGACAATTGTTTCTTACGGTTCGGTGCTGCGCATTATACAGGAAGCGGCCCAGGCGCTGGAGCAGTTGGGCATCAGTTGCGAAATTGTGGATGTGCAGACTTTGCTGCCTTTTGATATCCATCACCGCATACTTGAATCGCTGAAGAAAACCAACCGCATCGTGTTTGTGGATGAAGATGTGCCCGGCGGCGCTGCCGCTTTCATGTTTAATAAAGTAATGGAAGAACAGGGTGGTTATCGCTGGCTGGATGTGGCGCCCCGCACCATCACCGGCAAAGAGCACCGTCCCTCTTACGGCAGTGATGGCGACTACTTCAGCAAACCCAATGCGGAGGAGATCAAATCGGTGATAATAGAAATGATGCAGGAATAAATCTATCAACACTGATGAAAAATGAAATTAACTATTTACCAGGTTGACTCTTTTACCAATAAACTTTTTCATGGCAATCCTGCCACGGTGATTCCTTTGGAAAAATGGCTTTCTGATGAAATGATGCAGAAAATTGCACAAGAAAATAATCTGAGTGAAACGGCATTTTTTATACCCTCCTCCAAACCGGGGATTGATTACGATTTGCGCTGGTTTACGCCAGCTGTTGAAATCAATCTGTGCGGTCATGCCACGCTGGCAACCGCCTGGGTTATTTTTAATAAACTGGATTTCAGAAAAACACAGGTAAATTTTTATTGCGAAAGCGGGAAGCTGTCAGTGGAAAAAAGAGCCGATGTGCTGGTGATGGATTTCCCGTCATGGAAACCGGAGCGCTGCCATGCATATCCTGAAAAAGTGCTTGAAGCATTGGGCGTAGATGGAGTGTTGAGTGTGTATAAAAACCGAGATTACCTGGTGGAGCTTCGTGATGAGGAGGCTGTAAAAAACTGCTCGCCTGATTTTACTAGGTTGCTGCAAACGGGAGAAAAAGTAATTATCACGGCCCCTGGCACAGGCAATATTGATTTTGTGTCCCGTTTTTTTGCACCGGTTGCCGGCATCAATGAAGACCCGGTAACAGGCTCTGCCCATTCGCAACTCATTCCATTCTGGGCCGAAAAGCTGAAGAAGATGAAAATGTTTGCCCGCCAGCTTTCACCCCGCGGCGGCGAGCTGGAATGCAAGCTCTGGGGTGATAGAGTAACCATGGCCGGGCAGTGTGTGTTTTATATGAAAGGGGAGATTGAGGTATGAAGTCGGAGGTCGGGAATCAGAAATCTGTAACTGGTAACCAGGAGTTGTTTAATATGTGAAGACGATCTGACACAAAGAACACAACGCAATTCATTTGTGTCCGTTGTGTTTTCTTCGTGTCCTTTGTGCTCCTTATTACTTTTGAGAAGGCGGCATTATTTTCAAATTCTATTCTCTTTTTTTATCAGAAGTATGAAACAAAGTTGTTTCAAACAAAATTGTTTCAAATTTGAAGCCCTGAGGCCTGACTGGCAAAAGCAGTGCGGCAATAAAGCCGGCTCATTTAGGGTCTTCCTGTAAAAATGAAATCCACACCTGTCACGGATTTGTGAGAAA
>CAYUJD010000091.1:0-14245 GCA_964444975.1 uncultured Chitinophaga sp.
AGCTAAATCATATTCAGTTGAATATCTTTGACTAATATCGAAACGCTTGTGATTTCCTGGAATTGATTACCCAGCCTTATGAAGTGCCAATTTCATTAAAAGGAAAATACTATTACCGTAGCGGCACTACAATGCAGGAATTAACGGGAACTGCACTGAATGAATTTCTTCTTCGTAAAAGCGGAAAGAAATGGGATGAAGTGATTGAACCAACAGCGACCCTTGCTGATATTAATGAAGAAAGTGTAAAAATATTTTTGGCTGATGCAAAGAAAGCCGGACGTATTGAAGAAGGTGAAGGATTATCTACTACTGAAATATTAACTAATCTTCGGCTGATTGATGAACAAGTAAAATTAAAACGGGCAGCCCTTGTCTTGTTTGGAAAGAATCCTGGAAAATTCTATAATAACTGTGTTGTAAAAATTGGCCGCTTTGGAAAAGATGATACCGATTTGAAATTCCAGGAACAGGCAGAAGGAAATATTATTCAATTACTCAAAGAAGTACCGGATCTATTAAATAAAAAATTCCTTATTAAACCAATAGATTTTGAAGGATTGCAGCGTATTGAAAAAGGTGAATATCCTGTTGCTGCTCTTCGTGAAATGTTGCTGAATGCATTGGTTCATCGTTACTATTTGGGAACGGTCATACAAATTAAGGTATATGATAACCGAATTTCCATTTGGAATGAAGGCACATTGCCGGAAGGAATGAATTTAGATTCACTCAAAAGGCCACATCCGTCACGTCCCCGAAATCCATTAATTGCTGATGTATGTTTCAAAGGCGGCTATATTGAATTATGGGGCAGAGGTACTTTGAAAATAATCAACTCCTGCAAAGAAGCCTGGCTTCCTGATCCCGGAATAGTGGAAGGAGATGGTGGTTTGTTTGTAACTCTATTTAAAGATCGTTACACCGAAGAACAGTTAAGAAAAATGGGATTGAATGAGCGGCAAGTGAAGGCGGTGCTTTTTGTGATGGAAAATGGAAGTATAACAAATACAAAGTATGTTGAATTGTTCAATATGTCTCGCCAAACAGCAACCAGGGATCTGACTGAATTGATTAATAAGTTTAAAGTTTTGAGAAGAGAGGGAGTTGGGGCTGGGGTGATCTATTATATGAATTGACTCATAATTGACTCAATTGACTCACGATTGACTCATAGTTGACTCAAGAATTAATGAATGACTCGTAATGACCTCAATAGATTCAATGGGATATCGATTCGCGACATATTCCGCGACATAGTGTCGTGAAAGCTAAATGACCGAAATGACCACTAAATTACCGGTAAATAGTCAAATTGACCAGTAATGGGCTGAATCCGGAGATTTATCCCGACATTTTTCCCGACATCGTGTCGGGATAAATTATAGACCGAATTGACAGTACTTGGATAATAACCGGCTAAGATGCATACATTGGGGAATACAGAAATTTTAAAGGTTCACAAAACCGCCTTCCTCTGCAGCCGCCAGATTCCTGCGGCTGCAGTATTGAAATGCTATGACTGGGCCATGGAAATGCGGGAAAAGAAACAATGTGTCATCAGCGGCTTTCACAGCCCGCTGGAAAAAGATGTGCTGGCTATTTTGTTGAAGGGAAATCAGCCGCTGATCGTAGTACTGGCAAAATCATTGCCCCAAAAACCAAAGCCGGAATTTCAAAAAGCATTAAATGAAAACCGGCTGCTGCTTATCAGTCCCTTTTATAAAAAAGTAATCCGGGCATCGGAAAAAACAGCGATGCTCCGCAATAGGCTGATGATAGAACTGGCGGATGACATAGTAATTGGATGGAAAAAGGAGGGCGGGAATATTGATAACTTAATAAAGCGGTATCAAAAAAAAGCAGACATGCTTGTGAAGTAATAACCTTCCACCCCATCTTCCCCTCATATCCCTGACAAGGCAAAACCCCGCGATAACCGAGGTAGTGATTCATTACAAAGACCAGGAAAAATCTAATAATTGAGGTCAGTTTGTTTTAGTAATAAATGTTAAACCAATTTCGGGGCATTGAACGGAGCCCATCCGAATGGATTTCGTTCGGATGGATGTTGCAAAAGAAACACAATAGTGGTGACTCAGCAAAGTAAATGATCCTTCACTCCCCCAGCTCCAAAAACACAGTCCCCTTTTCTTTCACAGTTTCAAACCAGTGAAACTTCTCGTGCAGCTTTACCACATTTCCGATGATGACAAGGGAGGGTGAAGTGAATTCTTTTGCTGCAAAATCGGCGCAGCAGTTTTTGAGTGTGGAAAGATATACCCGCTGGTAGGGCGTGGTGGCCTGTTCGATGACGGCCAGCGCTGTATCGGCCGCTTTATGATGCTGTAAGAGATGCGTGCAGAGTTCACACAAATTTTTACCCGCCATATAAAACACCAGTGTATCGCTGGTCTGCGCCAGCTCTTTCCACCGCCCAGGCATGTAGTTACTGTTGGGGTTGTAGGTATGCCACTGCACACCCTGTGCATAGCCGCGGGCTGTAAGCGGTATGCCCGCATACGCCGAGGCGCCGGATGCGGCCGTAATGCCGGGAATAATTTCAAACGGTATGTCGTGCTGTTTGCAGGTGAGCAGCTCATCCAGCACATTGCTGAAAAAAGCCACATCGCCGCCCTTCAGCCGCAGCACTTTTTTCCCCTGCAGGGCATGTTCAATAATCAGCGCATTTATTTTTTCTCTGGTGGCCGAGGCTTCATTGTAGCCCTGCTTGCCGGCAAAAATGACCAGCGCATCCTTTCGTGCATGTTCATTTATTATTGCCGGATTTACCAGCCGGTCGGTAATGATGACATCGGCATCGGCCAGCCGCTTCCGTAGTTTAAGAGTGATAAGTTCTGCATCGCCGGGGCCGGCGCCGGCAAGAATGACCTCACCTCCCGACCTCCTCTCTAAAGGAGAGAAGGGGCCGGGCTTCCGTTCATTATTCAATTTTTGCTTCGGCATATTAAGCAAATCAACACTATTCATTAAATAAAGAAACGATCAATATGCGATGAGTCTCTCGTCTACCCCTTTAGGGGGCGGGGGTTTATTTTATCAGCACTGCCGCCACCGTACTGTTGCTCGTTTCATCAATCAATACCGCACTGCCGTTTTCACTCAGCATTTCGTAGCTGTCGTACACCAGCGGCGAGGCGGTTTTGATGGTCGCTTTCACCACTTCATTCAGCTTCACGCCGCCGTTCACCGGCTGGCGTTGCAGTGTGTTTACATCCAGCTTGAATTCCACATTTTTTACAACAGCCCTTAGCAGGCGGCTGTTGTGCTGCAGTAAATATTTATTGCCCGAAATAAGCGGCTTATCATCCAGCCAGCAGAGCAGCACTTCCAGTTCGTTACTTATCAGCGGCAGGCTGTCAATTTTTACAATCGAATCGCCGCGGCTGATATCAATATCGTCTGCCAGCAGTATCACGGCGCTTTGCGGGGCAAACACTTCATCCACTTCTTTACCGGCAATTTCAACAGAAGCAATTGTGGTCTCTATATCCTGCGGCAATACTTTTACCCGGTCTCCTTTTTTATACACCCCGCTGATTACTTTACCGGCATAGCCGCGGTAATCGTGCAGCTCATCCGTTTGCGGGCGGATGACATACTGCACCTGGAACCTTGCATCGGTAAGATTGATATCGCTGTCAAGCACCACTTCTTCAAGAAACTCCAAAAGGGGTTTCCCTTTATACCAGTTTATTTTTTCCGATTTGTCCACAATATTATCGCCATCCAGTGCACTGATGGGAATATAAGTGACATCGTTCAGCCCGAGCTGCTTTGCCACTTCGGTGTAATCAATCACAATGTTGTTAAACACATCCTGCGAATAATCCACCAGGTCCATCTTATTTATTGCTACCACCACATGCGGTATCTTCAGCAGCGAGGCAATAATGGAATGCCGCCGTGTCTGCTCCACCACGCCCTGGCGGGCATCAATCAGAATAATTATCAGGTTGGCATTGCTGGCGCCGGTAATCATATTGCGGGTGTACTGGACATGCCCCGGTGCATCGGCAATGATAAATTTTCGTTTCGGCGTGCTGAAATAGCGGTAGGCCACGTCAATGGTGATGCCCTGTTCCCGCTCGGCACGCAGGCCGTCAGTAAGCAGTGCCAGGTCCACTTCGCCGTTTGCTTTATTCTTCGATGATTTTTCCAGCGCTTCCAGCTGGTCCATGAGAATATTCTTGCTGTCGTACAGCAATCGTCCGATGAGTGTGCTTTTGCCGTCATCAACACTGCCTGCGGTGATAAATCGTAGTAAGTCCATAAACCCCTGCCCCCCTAAAGGGGGAACTTAGTTTGTATCAGTCTTTCAAATTTATCTCTGACTGAGTATTAGAAAATTTCATTTTATAAAGATTACTCCCACAGCCCCTTTAGGGGTTGGGACTTTTAAAAATACCCGTTCTTCTTCCGGTCTTCCATCGCCGCTTCGGTTACCTTGTCGTCAATTCTCGTTTCGCCACGTTCGCTTATCCTTGTCGAAATAATTTCATTAATTACTGCATCGAGGGTTTCGGCATTTGATTCCACGGCTGCTGTGCAGGTCATGTCGCCTACGGTGCGGTAGCGTACTTTCTTTTTCATCACCACATCGGTGTCATCCAGCCTGATAAATTCTGACACAGCCACCAGTTGCCCTTCATGTTCTATCACTTGCCGTTCATGGGCAAAATAGATGGAGGGAAGTGCAACGTTTTCTTTCCTTACATAATTCCAGATATCCAGTTCCGTCCAGTTGCTGATAGGAAAAACTCTTACATTTTCTCCTTTATGAATCCGGCCGTTGTAAATATTCCACAGTTCCGGCCGCTGCAGTTTGGGGTTCCACTGCCCAAACTCATCCCGTACTGAAAAAATTCTTTCTTTGGCTCTTGCTTTTTCTTCATCCCTGCGGCCACCGCCGATGCAGCAATCAAATTTAAATTCTTCAATCGTGTCGAGCAGCGTGTAAGTCTGCAGCCAGTTGCGGCTGGCAAATTTTCCTCTTGGTTCGGTCAGGTTTTTTTGTTTGATGGTATCTTCCACCTTTCGCACAATCAGTGTTGCATTCACCTGCTTTGCCAGTTCGTCACGAAAGTCCAGCGCCTCGGGAAAATTATGCCCGGTATCAATATGCACCAGCGGAAAAGGAATTTTACCGGGAGCAAATGCCTTTTTTGCCAGGTGCACCAGCGTGATGGAATCTTTTCCGCCGCTGAATAACAAGGCCGGTTTTTCAAACTGCGCCGCCACTTCGCGGAAGATGTGAATGCTTTCCGCTTCCAGTTGTTCCAGGTAATTGAGATGATACTGACTCATGTGTTTCCTTTATTAGTCTACTAATTTAGTAGGATTATTTTTATAAAAATTAAGGGTGTTATCCCTTTACTTTTTTGCCTGGCCAATCATTTTCTACTTTTCCTCTTCTTGTGCCGTTACAGTTTGTTCATGAATATGAAGGCCACATTCTTTTTTAGTATTGTCTTCCCACCACCATCTGCCGGCACGGAAATCTTCGCCGGGCTTAATGGCTCTTGTGCAGGGAGCGCAGCCGATGCTTACAAATCCTTTATCATGCAAAGGATTGCAGGGAACATCATTGCGGCTCACATACTGCTTCACCTGGCCCCATGTCCAGCTGAGCAGCGGGTGAAACTTAATTATCTGATTCACTTCATCCCACTCCAGCATCGGCATGTCGTGGCGATTGTTGCTTTGTTCAGCCCGTATGCCGGTAATCCACACTGCGTTTCCCTTCAGGGCTCTTTGCAATGGCTCTACTTTTCTTATATGGCAGCACTGCTTCCTGTTATCCACTGATTCATAAAAGCAATTAGGGCCTCTTTCAGTTATAAACTCCTGCAATGTTGCTGTTTCCGGATAGTAAGCCTCAATTTTAATATTGTATTTTTCTACCGTCCGACTCCAGGTTGTGTATGTTTCTGCAAAAAGTCTACCGGTGTCAAGCGTAAATATTTTCACAGGTAGCTTATTGGATGCAATGTAATGGGTGATGGCCTGGTCTTCCAATCCGAAGCTGGTGGAAAAAACCACCTGCCCGGGAAAACGGTTAACGAAATACTGCAATTGCTCTGCAATGCTTTTATCCTTTAACTCATTCAATAATTCACTCACCGGAACACCCATATTTTTCTCTCTTTTTGTTTCAAAATTTAACTCAAATGGCAGAGCGGATTTTCATAGTTACCGATGGCTGCGAAGATAGGCCAAAAGCGCTGCCCTACCAAGCAGGTAGATTTTGCTTAAGCTATTTTTCAGGGGTTTTGCACCAAATCTACAAGTGTTCGTTTCTCAAGTATGTTCAAAGTGGCGTCTCTTACTTCAATCATAATGTCGTGCAGCGCACAATGTTTTTCATCACAGTCTTTGCAACGTTCGTAAAAATAAAGGCTTACGCAGGGCAGCATTGCAATCGGGCCGTTTACTTTGCGGATTACGTCGGCCACCCGAACATTTTTAGGATCTTTTTTCAGGAAGTATCCACCGCCTTTCCCCTTTTTGCTGTCGAGCACATCAATGCTTTTCAGTTCAAGCAGGATATTTTCCAGGAACTTTAACGGAATTTTTTTCTTCCTTGCAATTTCTGAAATCAGCACCGGCCCCGACTTGTACTTCTCAGTCAGGTAGCCCAATGCCCGCAGTGCATATTGCGACCGTTTGGAAAGCATGAAACCTAAATAATTTCAAGTTGATAATGAATCTTTGAATTTTTTCGCAGCATGGCTGCCACACCGCAATATTTTTCCAGTGAAAGATCAATGGCTTTTTTCACCTTTTCTTCATTTTCCTTTTTTGTTTTCACCTGGTACAAAACATAAATATCCTTATACACTTTTGGAAAAGTATCTGTTTGTTCCGATTTCACTTCTATGGCCAGGTCAGTAAACCTTACCCGCATTTTTTTCAGTATATCCACTACATCAATGCCCGAACAGGCAGCCAAGCCGGCCAGCAGCAGCGGCTTGGCGCCAAAGCCATGCTTGCGGCTGCCGTCAATTTTAATCGTGTTGTGATCCAGTTGGCTGACAAATTCATGATCTTTTTGCCACACGGTTTTCGTTATCGTCATAAATGATGCTTTTGATTCTGCAAGATATTATCAATTGTCCAGTTAACCTGTTTTTCAAAATTATGCTTTCGTTCGTTACAGTTTTGTTTACTGCAGATGCGGCAGGAAAAAGACTGGCAGCCGTCGGAATGCACAAACAGCTCCATGGATTCGCCGAATTCTTTTTTTACCAGGCTGCTCAATGCCTCTACTTCCTGGTGCATTTCATGCACATTCAGGTACCAGGGCACGGTCAGGTGACAATCGAGATGCAGCACGGGTCCGTATTTTATCACCCGGAGATTATGCAGGTCTACCCAGTTTTCACGGCGGTTGCTGTTCAGCAGCTCTACCATCTTTTGCAGCAGCTCAATGTCGGCTTCGTCCATAATGCCCGCAATGGATTTGCGTACGATTTTATAACCGGTATAAATAATAAGGCCCCCGAACAGGATGGCCACGGCACTGTCAATCCAGTTTTTTCCTGTAACCAGAATCAATACGAGTCCGACAATAATACCCAGCGTGGAATAACTGTCGGATTGCAGGTGCCTTCCGCTGGCAACCAGCGCAAGCGAATTATTTCTCTTTCCTTTTTGTACGGTAATCAAACCCATAATGAAGTTGACGCCTGCAGTGGCTGCCACCAGCAAAATTCCTTCATCAATTTTTTTTATTTCCACCGGGAATATTAAATGTAGTACAGCTTTATAAATAATGATAGCCCCGGCCGAAAGAATCAAGGTGCCTTCTATGGCGGAGGAAATAAATTCTGCCTTGCCATGGCCATACGGATGATTTTTATCTCGGGGCAATGCAGCCACATACAAACTGTATAACCCTATAAACCCGGCCGCTACATTCACGATGCTTTCCAGCGCATCGGTAAGTATGGCCACTGAATGGGTGAGAAAATAAGCAAAAAATTTAGCTGCCAGCAGCAGCACGGAAACCGTCGCTACCCATTTTTGCATTTTCAGGCTTTGTGATTGTGTTTTCAAGAAGTCATCAGCCGTTTATGGGTATGCAATATTATTCCTTTCTGTTCAGCAGCATCCTGATTTTTCTCCATAGCCTGAAATAAAACTCGCGGCTCATCAGGTTGGAATCATGCATGGCTTTGTACGTCAGAAAAGCGCCGGCGGGAAGTAATACCAGCGTGGCCATCCACATGCCGCCAAAGGCGGTCATCACATTTTCCTTTACATATTTTTCGCCTGCTGTATTAAAAAAGAAAAAGAACATGAACAGGAATACAGCCACTACCAGCGGTGTGCCGATGCCCCCCTTGCGGATGATGGATCCCAGCGGGGCGCCAATGAGAAATAAAACAAAACAGGCCGCCGAAAGAGTGATTTTTTTATGCCATTCTATTTTGTGCAGCCGGAGGTTGCGTTGTTTTGAAGTGTATTCCGCTTTGGCAATTTCTGCATTCAGTGTAATGGATCCGATAAGCGAAGCCGCCTTTTGATTTACTGCAAGCCTTGCACTGTCAGGTATCAGTTCATCAAATCTTTTTCCAGCAGGCATAGTAGAGATTCCGGGTGCAGTATAGCTGCTGTCCATGTAATGCGAAAATTTGAATACCGAAAAAACATCCCGTTTTACTTTTTCGGTGTATTGGCGTGCATCATTCTCCAGCGAATCAATGGCTTTGCGCAGCTGGCGCATACTCTGCATGCGGTGGTTGGCCCGGTTTACCGTATCGGATGTGCGCTGGCGCAAACCCAGCGAACTCAGGTCAAACTGTTTATTGTATTCTTTGAAACCGATTCGGATAAATTCTGAATTACGGCTCAGGCGGTCGCCCCGCTCCTGGTAGCGCCAGCCGTCTTTCAGGTTAAATTCAAGAAACCGTTTGTTGCCGGTGGTTCGCATAATGCCGCTTTGGGCAATAATAAAATTATCCTGCAGGTTGCTGGCGCCTTTTTCAAAAATGATAACATCATAAACAATGCTGTCGGCTTCTTTCTTCCCGATTTTTATCGAAAATCCTTCCAGCTTATCATAAAAAACACCTTCTTTGATATCGAATGCCGGTTTTGACCACACAATATCGGCCAGCAATGTCTGCGACTTTAATACAGCCACCGGGATGATGTTATTGGAAAATAAAAAGGCTATGCCGCAGATAAGCAGGCTTACAATAAATAAAGGCTGCATAAACCTGAGCAGCGAAATACCCGATGATTTTACAGCAACCAGTTCCATGCTTTCACCCAGGTTGCCGAAGGTTATGAGCGAAGAAAGCAGAACAGCCAGCGGCAGGGCCAGGGGCACCAATACGGCGCTTTGGTACCATACAAATTCAAAAATTATATTGGCAGAAAGACCCTTGCCGACGAAATCATCAATCCAGAGCCAGAAAAACTGCAGCACCAGCACCAGCAGGGTAAGAAAAAAAATGGCAATAAAGGGACCGATAAAGGCTTTTATTACCAGCTTATCAAGTTTTTTAAACATAATAGACAGGGCTAAAGGCCGGTTGTTATTTTTGTCAAATGAAATCCCTTTGAGACTGATGAAGCAGCTAACAAAAATACAGCTTTTGCCCGGTGAACTGGAACTGGTGAGCAGCACAGATTTTATTTTAACAAAGAATGCCATCCTGCAAAAGATGAAAACCTTCCTGGAAGAACTGCATGTGGAGCAACAGGAAATCATAAAAAGATACGCTGCAAAACTGCCACAAGAAGTGCTGCTCACATCGCCGAAAATTTCAAGAGGCGAAAACTACAAAGGCCTGCCCTGGCTGGTGCTTGATTATCCGCGTCATTTTGTGCAACATGATATTTTTGCCATCCGCACCCTGTTCTGGTGGGGAAAATTTTTCAGCACCACGCTGCATCTGTCGGGCCGGTATAAAAAAAGTTTTTACAAAAAAATTATTGACCACAAAATTACATTGGGTAAAAATCATTGCTTCATCAGCACCGGCGGGCATGAATGGGAACACGATGTGGCTGCGGATAACTATCAATCCATCAAAAGTTATAATAAAAAGGAGCTGGAAAAAACAATTACAAAAAATCCTTTTTTGAAACTGGCAATAACATTTCCCTTTGAATTGCCTGCTGCGATGGAAAATATGCTGTGCCGGAGTTATGAACTGTTGCTGAAAGTATGCACTTAATTACCCAGGCGGTGGAAGAGTTCTTTTACCTGGTAATCCCAAAGCATGCTTTGATCCTTGATATCTTTTTTTTCCGCAAAATCTTTTATTACAAGAATTGTCTGGTTGGTTACTTCTGATTTTTCAATACGCAATTCAAAAAATTCTTCTTTCGGAGCATGCAACCAGTGAAACCGGATGAATTTATCCTGTTCACTTTCCAGTACTTCGGCTTTTTCGGCAGAACCGTTCCAGGTAAAACTGAAAATATTATCCCGCTCATCCACTCTGTCAGCAAACCACTCCTGTAATCCGGCAGGTGTAGCCAGAAACTCGTAAAGAATCGCAGGCGAACATCTCACGGGAAACTCCAAAGTATATAATTGTTTCTGCGCCATGCTGGTTTTTCTTGTCTGTAGCGACCCGTGCAATAATAAAAAATTAATCTATGCCGCAAAGTATTTTCTCCATTATTTTTCCACGAAATGCCGTTTATTTCAGCTCCCGGAAAATAAACCCCGTAGGGCTGCGTTAAATGGGTTGCGAAATATTTTTTTGGACGTATTGCTATTTTAAGTAATTTGCTTTGACGTTCAATACGTTCTGACGATATCTGGAAAACCGTGGGGATTTTTTGGGTAATAAAAACCAAACCAAACCAATATTCTTTTACCCTTAAAAAAACCTAAATACAACCCAACCTATGAGCATGAGGCAACTCAAGATCACGAAGTCGATTACGAATCGTGAATCGCAAAGTCTGGAGAAGTACCTGCAGGAAATCGGCAAGGTAGAACTCATTTCCCCCGAAGAAGAAGTAAAGCTGGCCCGCCAGATAAAGCAAGGCGACCAGAAAGCTTTGGACCGGCTTACCAAAGCCAACCTTCGCTTTGTGGTGTCAGTGGCAAAACAGTACCAGAACCAGGGGCTTTCGCTGCCAGACCTGATTAATGAAGGAAACCTGGGATTGATAAAAGCCGCCCAGCGTTTTGATGAAACCCGTGGTTTCAAATTTATTTCCTATGCTGTCTGGTGGATTCGCCAGAGCATTCTGCAGGCACTGGCAGAGCAGGCCCGGATTGTAAGGCTGCCACTGAACAAAGTGGGCCTTACCAACCGCATTCAGAAAACCTACTCGCAACTGGAGCAGGAGTATGAACGGGAGCCATCGGCCGAAGAACTGGCTGATGCACTAAACCTGGACATTGAAGAAATAAATGCATCCATGGGTATTTCGGCAAGGCACGTAAGCATGGATACACCCCTGTCCGAAGGTGAAGAAAACACCCTGCTGGATGTACTTGAAAATCCCAACGCAGAAAAAACCGACGCCGAGCTTATATACAAAGAATCGTTGAAAACCGAAATTGAAAGAAGCCTGACTACACTGACCGAAAGACAAAAAGAAGTAATCTGTTTTTTCTTCGGCATCGGTGTTGATCACCCCATGAGTCTTGAAGACATCGGCGAAAAATTCAGCCTGACACGGGAAAGAGTGAGACAGATTAAAGACAAGGCCATAACCAAGTTGAAGACGAATACAAGATGCCAGCTTCTCCGCACTTATCTCGGCGCCTGAAAAAAAGACAAAAACAAAAGACCATAAGATAAAATCTACACTCCCCGAATTCTTATCTTTGCAACTCTTTAAAAAGTGAACCTCGTTAAGTTCACTTTTTGTTTTGTGCCGACTGAAACAGTATTAGTTTATGTTCAACTCGCTACAGGAAAAATTAGAATCGGCCTTTAAGAATTTAAAAGGCCAGGCCCGTATTACCGAGCTCAATATTGCTTCCACGCTCAAAGACATACGCCGGGCCCTGGTGGATGCTGATGTGAACTATAAAATAGCCAAAGAATTTACCGACCGGGTAAAGGGAAAAGCCATTGGTGAAAAAGTAATTAATGCCATTAGCCCGGGCCAGCTGATGGTGAAGATTGTAAAAGATGAACTGGCCGAACTAATGGGCGGGCAGGAAGCTGCCTTCAATGCAAAAGGCAACCCCGCTGTAATTCTGATTGCCGGTTTGCAGGGTTCGGGTAAAACCACCTTCAGCGCCAAGCTTGCCAGCTACCTGAAATCAAAAAAAGGTTTCTCCCCTATGCTGGTGGCTGCTGATATTTATCGTCCGGCGGCAATGGAGCAGTTGCGGGTGCTGGGCGAGCAAATAGATGTACCTGTGCATATTGAAGAGGAAACCAAAGACGCAGTAGCAATAGCCCAGAGTGCAGTAAAAGAAGCCCGCAGCAAAAACAAAAACGTGGTCATCATTGATACAGCCGGCCGTCTTGCCATTGATGAAGCCATGATGACCGAAGTATCGAACATCCGCAATGCAGTGAACCCGCAGGAAATTCTGTTTGTCGTGGACAGCATGACCGGTCAGGACGCAGTGAACACGGCAAAAGCATTTAACGACCGGCTCGATTTTACGGGTGTTGTACTCACCAAATTGGATGGCGACACAAGGGGCGGCGCCGCTCTTTCCATAAAATACACGGTGAACAAACCCATCAAGTTTACCAGCAGTGGTGAAAAGATGGATACCCTCGATGTGTTTTACCCCGAACGGATGGCACAGCGCATCCTTGGCATGGGCGATATTACTACCCTGGTGGAAAAAGCACAGGAGCAGTTTGATGAAGAGCAGGCAAAAAAGCTGGAGAGCAAAATCCGCAAAAACAAATTTGATTTTGCCGATTTCAAAATGCAACTGGAGCAGATAAAGAAGATGGGCAACATGAAAGACCTGCTGGGCATGATTCCCGGTGTGGGTAAACAGGTAAAAGACCTCGACATAAGCAACGACTCTTTCAAAGGCATTGAAGCCATGATCAACTCCATGACGCCGGAAGAGCGAGCCGACCCCGACCTGATTGACATGAGCCGCAAAAAAAGAATAGCCAGAGGCGCCGGTAAAGACATCAGCGAAGTGAACGCCTTCATGAAACAGTTTGAGCAAATGCGCAGCATGATGAAGGGAATGAATAAAGCGGGAATGTTTGGCGGCAAAGCCATGCCGGGGATGAGAAAGTAGAAATATTACATTAAAGAAAACAAATTCCAAAGAATAAATACGCCACTGATTACAATCAGTACATAGCAAAGTTTTCTCATACCTGAACTTTTTGTTTTTGCCATTGAAAAAATAAAGCACCCAATTGCAATGGATAAAAATATCATATTAAGCAGTGTTAATTTTATTGGATCGGCAATTATTTGGGGATACAACCCTATATACTCAGCTACTGCATCATCGAAACTTTTTTCTTCAGGACTTGCAATCACTATCCACAAAACAAGGTCAGTAATTGCTACTATTAATAAAATCAATCCGATAATAAAAATAAATTTTCGGAACATAGTCAAAAATTAAAGTGGATCACACGGTGTGGGTTTACAACCCCGAAGACAATACCATTTAGGTTTGCAATTTTGACACTGAAAGTCATGGATATAACAAATAATGGCACACATAATACAAGGTCCTTGATAGTTCCCGCAACAACCACAATCCTCACCACTTAGCCATGGACATGGAAATGGAATAAAAATCGGATTTATTCGTACCCCTCCAGATTCTTCATAAATCTTGATGAATATTTCATCATAAGATATTTCATCCTTAGAATAATTTTCAAGATACTCAATTAAATATTCAACATTATACCGTTGAAGTAAATTAATACTGTCTTCCAAATAATCCTTGAACACGGTTACATTAACTATAATATCCTGATTGCATTCAAATGAAGTTAACCCGGTAACATAGCCCATATATGAAGTACAATAACATGAATCGGCACCATTATTAAATCGTTTAATACTTTTTAAGATCGAATTGTGAAAGAATAATACTTGGAAAAGTTCCCTTTTAAGCGTATCTGGAGGAATACTATCTGAAATATAATAAGCCATACTGTCTGTTAGAGTAGAATATTTTTCAACATTTGAACTACTTATTACATTTTTCAAACTATCCGCTCTTTGTTCAATTTTATCGTATCCCATCAGCTAACCCCATATTTTAACTAGCTCCGGTTGATGCCATCTT
>CAYUJD010000092.1:0-14064 GCA_964444975.1 uncultured Chitinophaga sp.
CAAATCCGTAAAGATGTAATAAACGGAATGCAGAAATTTAAAACAGAAAATGGTTTTGAAATACCTTTTACTGCTCACCTGGTTACGGCAGTTAAATAAATTTTATTTATAAAAACTGCCAGCAGGAGTTCCCGCAAAACACATCAATGCTGAACAATAAATTTCCGTGTACTTCTTACTCTTCCCTGCGTCAGCTGTAATAAATAAATGCCATTGGCCAGCCTGCCCACATTGATGTTTGTGGCAGCTGCTCCCTGCTGTACAAAAATGATTTGCTTCATCACCAGCACAGCATTCAGGTTATAAATGTTTATTTCGGCCACGCCGGCTGCTGAACCGTTTATTTCCAGGGTGAGCGGGCCCGAAGTGACTGTAGGATAAATTTCAAAACCAGTTTTTCTCATTCTTGCATCATCACTTTGGTTGACTCCGGCAGCGGTAATATGATTATTACCCTGGCCGGGACTGCTGCTGCATGTTGTGTTCACAATACTGTTTATCTGCTCATCATTTTCTATAAAAAAATTGGCACGGTCCACTTGCCCGTTCGTAAAAAAATACATGCAGCGGTCGTCGGTATAGTCCATAAAATTCATCCACATCTCCGCTGGGTTGCCGGCACACAGGCTTTGCAAGCCCTGCGGCGGGCAGCCAAAGTTGGGGCCGTCATGTTCGGGAGTGTCATCCACCAGGTCGTTGCCGCAGCGGGTATCGCCCCATATATGGCGCAGCCCCAGGCAATGACCCACTTCGTGGGTGGTTGTTCTGCCCAGGTTATAATTTGTAAAAAAATTATAAGTAGCCCCCCTGCCAAAAGCAAGGTAATGGCAAACCACACCAAAAGTTTCAGCAGGGCCACCGGGAATCTGTGCATAGCCAAGCAGGTTCTGGCCCAGGTTGCATACCCACATGTTCAGTTTATGCAACGGGTCCACGGCATCGCTGCCTCCTCGTTTGGTAAATTTCATTCCATCATTTACCGGGAATGATTTGTGTTTGGTAAAAACCCTGACCACCTGTTCCAGGCAAAATTCGATATTGGCATCGCCTTTCACACTGCCATAGCCGGCATCGTAATTATTGTAATCATTGTTGCCGGCAGTAAAATCTTCATTCAGCACATCTATTTGCGACTGAACCTGCGCATCACTGATATTTTGTTCTGCCGTATTGTAAACCACATGAACCACCACCGGAATTTTTATCTTACCTCCTTTCCCCTTCGGTTTATCCGTTTTCATCATATAGTCAATATAATTGTTTTCATAGTCTTTCACTTTGCGGGCAAAGGCGGGATTTTCTGCCAGTTGTTTTTGAAAGTACTCATACGTGGCGCATCGTTGCTGGGAAAAAATAAAAGCAGGAGAAACAAAAATTACTGAAAGAACAAGGAGTAAACGTTTTTTCATGGTGCAAAAGTTTTGTTACACCAAGTTACTGAAAACATCACGGGGAAATGATAGTAAAATAACGATGCAGGTCAGCTCACACCGTTTACTTCCATGGCTTTGTCAATTTTTAGTATCAAACCCTGCAGCACTTTGCCGGGGCCGGCTTCAGTAAATTTCGAAGCGCCATCGGCAATCATGGCCCGAACGCTTTGGGTCCAGCGCACGGCACCGGTAAGCTGGTCAACGAGATTTTGTTTTATTTCATCTTTATCCATCACAGCTTTTGCAGCAATATTCTGGTAAACGGCGCACGTAGGATTATGAAACTTGGTGGTTTCTATAGCAGCTTTCAATTCTTCCCTGGCAGGCTCCATCAGCGGAGAATGAAAAGCGCCGCCTACAGGCAATAGTAATGCTCTTTTGGCACCGGCAGCTTTCATTCGTTCGCAGGCAATTTCAATTCCTTTCCTGCTGCCGCTAATCACCAGTTGGCCCGGGCAATTGTAATTGGCAGCCACCACCACTTCACCTGTTTCTTTCTGCACTTCGATGCAGATGGCTTCCACTTTTTCATCAGCCAGGTTCAGCACGGCCGCCATGGTGGAGGGATTCATTTCACAGGCTTTATGCATGGCCCTTGCCCGCACAGCCACCAGTTGAAGTGCATCTTCAAAACTCAGCGTACCGTTTGCCACCAGGCCCGTAAATTCACCCAGCGAGTGACCGGCCACCATATCAGGTTTGGCGCCGTCTATGCTGCGGTAGGCAATAATCGAATGAAGAAAAACAGCCGGCTGTGTGACGTTGGTTTGCTTCAGGTCGTCATCAGTACCCGTAAACATCACTTCGGAAATTCTGAAGCCGAGTATTTCGTTTGCCCGTTCAAATAATTTTTTGGCAAAAACGCTGTTTTCGTAGTGCTCCCGGCCCATACCCGGGTATTGTGAGCCTTGTCCCGGAAATACAAAAGCATGTTTCATGGTTCGATAGTTTAGCCCCCTCCCCCTTTTCCGGAAATCTGAAAATGGAAAATAAACTCCGGAATGAAAAAAGGTTTGATGCAAAGCAATCAAACCTTTTAATGAGCTGCAAATATAAAAGATTAACCCAAATCGGAACTGATGAGCTTCAGAAACTCACTACGGGTGCTGTTTTTATGAAATTCGCCGTCGAAAGCTGAAGTGGTGGTAACGGAGTTTTGTTTCTGCACGCCCCGCATCATCATGCACAGGTGCTGTGCTTCGATGACCACGGCCACGCCAAGGGGATTCAGTGTTTCCTTAATGGCATCCCTGATTTGAATGGTCAACCGCTCCTGCACCTGCAGGCGGCGGGCAAACACATCCACCACCCGGGCAATCTTGCTCAGCCCCGTAATCCACCCGTTAGGAATATAAGCCACATGCGCCTTGCCTATAAAGGGCAGCATGTGATGTTCGCACATGCTGTAAATTTCAATATCCTTCACTACAATCATTTCACTTACTTCTTCATGAAATTTTGCTGCATTGATGATGGCCTTTGCATCCATATGATATCCCTGCGTGAGGTATTGCATGGCTTTAGCCATCCGCTCAGGCGTTCGTTTCAATCCTTCGCGGTGCGGGTCTTCGCCCAGCAAACCGAGTATTTCCGCATAGTTCTGAATCAAACCGCTGGTGATGTGGTCCGAATACTGTTCTGTTTTTTTATATGCCATAATGTTTGAAAATTACAAATAACTATCCCGATAGCTATCGGGACAAATTCCAATAAATAAGATTCGATGATTCAGAAATTATGCCGACGCTTGCGGCCGCCATCTCCGACAGAGTCTGATGTCAAAGTCGTCAGACCCGACATTCGGACCTAGCAGATCTACGGGACTCATCACTCATTACTCATTACTCATTACTCAATACTCATTACTTACTACTCACCCGGGGTACTCCACAAAATTCCTCGGTGTTTCATACAGTCTTACCTGTAGTTCTTTCTTTTCGTCAATATGAGGCCGCAGTAAATCATGAATCACCATGGCTATATTCTCCGCCGTAGGGTTCAGGGTTTTAAATTCTGCCGTATCCAGGTTCAGGTTTTTATGATCAAACCGGTCAACAATTTTTTCTTTCACCAGGTCACTCAGTTCTTTCATATCCATTACGTAGCCCGTATCAGCATCGGGTGCACCCGTCACTTTTACTACCAATTCATAATTATGGCCATGATAGTTGGGCAGGGCGCATTTACCAAACACCCGGCTGTTTTTTTCATCATCCCATTGCGGGTTGTACAGGCGATGCGCTGCATTGAACTGTTCTTTTCTGAATATGGCCACTTTTTTATTCATGCTTCAGTCAAAAAATGTCTTACAATTTACGAAGTTCGATTTCATCCGGCTTTCTGCCGGTCAGGCAATTGACAACCGGATAAGGTTTGCAAATAATGAACTCATTATTCACCATAATATTCAACAAAAATCTTCGATGTCTCCACCAGCTTCAGGCAATGCAGTTTTACACCGGCAGGCAGATGCGGTTCCAGTTCGTGCCAGATGCCTGTCACCAGGTTTTCGATGCTGCACAATTTACCTTGCATAAAATCCACATCGAGGTTGAGGTTTCGGTGGTCGAGCTTTTCTATTATCCTGTCCTGCACAATAGCTCCTAATTTTTTCGCATCGAATACGAAACCCGTTTGCGGATCCGGCTCGCCTTTAATAGTTAC
Source organism: uncultured Chitinophaga sp. (assembly GCA_964444975.1). Classification (GTDB taxonomy): domain Bacteria; phylum Bacteroidota; class Bacteroidia; order Chitinophagales; family Chitinophagaceae; genus VBAS01. The sequence goes on from CAYUJD010000092.1 coordinate 4,098, forward strand.
ATAGAGTTCAAAATTGTGTCCGTGCCAGTTTTCATTGGCACATTTACCAAAAACTTCTTCGTTTTTTTCCTTGCTCCAGGCCGGGTTGTGCAGCTTATGTGCCGCATTGAAATGTTCTATCCGGGTTAAATAAACCATGTTTGAATGTTTTCCTTACGCACCAGGCATTAAGGCGCAAATTTAAACCATATCGGCTTTCGGGCTGATATGCGATATTTGCTATAATGGGAAAAAATATTCTTGTTGTTGCGGCTACTGCCAAAGAAATCGGGCCTTTTATTAAAGCGATAAATAAATCAACCGGCCGCTTGCATTCAGCTCAAGTTGATATTCTGGTTTCCGGAATCGGGCTTACGGCCTCCACTTTTCATATTGCCCGCCAGCTGCAGCTGAAAAAATATGACCTGGTGATACAAGCCGGTGTGGCGGGTAGTTTCGATTCAAAAATTTCGTTAGGCGATGTGGTGGCGGTAAAGCAGGATACCATTGCCGACCAGAGCGTGGTGGAAATGAAAAAACTCAAAACACTTTTTGACCTGGAACTGGTGCCGCACAACCAGCCCCCCTACAAAAACGGCTGGCTGGTAAACCCGCACAAGGATGTTTTAAAAAAAACAGGATTGAAAACGGTGAGGGGGATATCCGTAAACAACATCAGCACTTCAAAACAGGTGATAAAGTTTTACCGGGAGGTTTTCCATCCCGCTACCGAATCCATGGAAGGCGCCGCACTGCACTATGTGTGCCAGATGGAAAAAATTCCTTTTCTGCAAATCAGGAGTATATCAAATTATATTGGCGAAAGGAACAAGAAGAAGTGGAATATGCCGGAATCAATTTACAACCTGAATGAAACTTTAATTTCAATAATTAATAATTTATTTCCTGAATGAAACTAAACCTCGGATACAGCCCCTGCCCCAACGATACCTTCATCTTTGATGCGCTGGTAAATAAAAAAATTGACACTGAAGGACTGGAGTTTGAGGTAGCGCTGGAAGATGTGGAAACACTTAACAAATGGGCTTATGATGGGAAACTGGATGTGACCAAGCTCAGCTTCCCGGCGTTTTTTCAAAATCTGGATAACTATGTCCTGCTTCATTCCGGTGCCGCTTTGGGAAACGGAGTGGGGCCGTTATTAATTACAAACAAGGAACAAGGAATGAAGGATGATGAAATAAATGAATCACTGATTGTTCTGCCTGGCGAAAACACTTCGGCCAATTTCCTGTTTTCTTTTGCCTACCCTGAAGCAAAGAAAAAAATTTTTGTACGGTTTGATAAAATTGAAGATGCCGTTTTATCCGGAGAAGCAGCTTTGGGTGTCATTATCCACGAAAACCGTTTTACCTACCGTCAAAAAGGTTTGCACAAAGTGACCGACCTTGGCGAATACTGGGAAGAAAAAATGAAACTGCCTGTGCCGCTGGGGGGCATCGCCATTAAGCGGTCAATTGACAGGCTGCTTGGTTTGAAAGTGGAGGAATTGATAAAAAGAAGTCTTGCGTTCGCTTTTGGCCATTATCCCTTGATTTCAGTCTATGTAAAGCTGCATGCACAGGAAATGAGCGAAGAGGTGATGCGGCAGCATATCGAACTTTATGTAAATGATTTTTCCCTTTATCTTGGCGAAAGAGGTAAAAAGGCTATTGAAACCCTTTACCAGTCAGCTTCCACTCATATACCTGTTTCGTCCATCCAATCATCAAGCCGTCTTTTCCTCTCATAAAGTAATCTTTTTCTGCACCACAATATGGATTTCCTTTGTGCCGGCATCTTGGGTTTTTTGTCATACTCTTAACACTGAATGTAAAACATGATGCGTTAATTGCAACAAAACCATAACCAAATCACCACTATACATGAGAAAACCGTTAAGCATATTTCTTCTTTCAATTACCATCCTTTTTTCACAAGCCCAAAACACAACCCAGACAACACAAAGGCTGAAAGTGTTTATTGACTGCAGCAATACCTGGTGCGACATGACTTTCATTAAAACAGAAATCAATATCGTGGACTTTTTGCTTGACTACCAGGCGGCCGATCTGCATGTGCTGATAACCCAACAATCCACTGGCAGCGGCGGCAGCCAGTATCAACTGATTTTTTTCGGGAAAAACCAGTTTAAAAACCAGTCAGATACGTTGCGTTTTAATACCAGCTATACAGCCACCGAATTTGAACGAAGAGATTTGTTTGTTAAATACCTGAAACTGGGCCTGGCGCCTTTCATTGCAAAAACCGCATCGGTAAGCGGTGTTACTATCAGCATGAAACAAGACGCTGCCTCCGAAGGGAAAAAAGATACAGCCGCCACAAAAGATCCCTGGAATTACTGGGTGCTCAGAGTGAGCGCCAATGGAAATATTAATGCGGATGAAGTTTATAAAAGTCTTCGCTACAGCGGGCGGTTTGCCGCCAACCGGGTAACGGAAGATTTAAAAGTCAGCTTCAGCTTTTACGGCAGTAAAAACAAAACCACTTACGAATATGAAACCACCAACGGGACTGAAAAATTTACGGTGGATAATGATGACTATGGCTTCAATCATTACCTTATTAAAAGCATCAACAGCCACTGGAGCTACGGTTACGAAGCCAACCTGAACAGCAGTACCTTTTCCAACAACAAAAGAAGACTTTACCTGCGAACCGGAGTGGAATATGATATTTATCCTTACAAGGATGTAAACACAAAATTCTTTACCATCAGCTACACGGTTGATATCCGCCGCAACAAATATTATGATACCACCCTCTACAATAAAACAGCAGAAACTTTAACAGGGCACGGCGCCGAAGTAAACGTTTCCTTTAACCAGAAATGGGGTACAGCATCCTTTGGAGCCAGTTATCATAATTATTTTCACAACTGGAAATATTTTAACTTAGGTGCAAACATATTTTTGAACGTCCGTATTTCGGGCGGGCTTTCATTTAATATCGGCGCTTTCGGCGGGCTAACAAGGGATCAGCTTTACCTGCCCAAGGGCGGCGCCACGGAGCAGGAAGTGCTCACCCGCCGCAGGCAGCTTGCTTCGGGCTATAATTATTACACCAGTTTTGGACTCAGCTACCGCTTCGGCTCCAAGCTGAGCAATTTTGTAAACCCGAGATTTGAAGGAGGCGGCGGCAATTTCTACTTCTTCGATTAATGCTTCAACCAATCAATGGCAACAGGCAGGCATCAAAAATTTTTTTTGTAACGGTATTGCTGTAAATTTTATTCCTGCATTGCTTTACCCAACGAATGCCCGACACAGTATTGGTAAGAAAAACCTCATCAGCATCCAACAACGTTGCCCCGGTAAGCAGCGACTCTTCAATCTTTAAATCCAAATCTGCAACATGCAACCTGCCATTTAAAATCAAACGTCTCATCACTCCCGCTACACAACCTTCACTCAACGGTGGTGTAAAAATTTTCTCATTTTTTACCCAGAAAATATTTGCAATGGTAGCATCGCAGATGCGCTGATGCTGGTTCAGCACCAGGGCATCATCCAGCTTATTTTCTTTTGCCCAAAGCGCTGCCATCACATAGGGAAGGTAATTGGCCGATTTCAGGTTCGAAAACTTGTCACAGCTTTTCCAGGCACCAGGAAAAACATCCACTACAAGACCATCGGCATTTAGGTAGTCTGCAGCTTTTTCCAGCGGCCGGCATTCGGCAAGATAATGTAGCCGGTTATCACAGTCGTATAAGCCACCGCTGCCTCTTGAAACAGAAAGCCGCACTTTTGCCCGCTGGCCGCAATGATTTTTTTTACACAACAGCAGTATTTCTTCCCTTATTTTTTCCCGGCTAAAAAAATCAGGAACTGCAAACTGCAAAACCTTTAAGCCCACAAACAATCGCTCAAAATGATAGCCGGCAAGCTGAATTTCTCCATTCACCACTTTCATGGTTTCAAAAAGTCCGTCGCCGTAGCGGTAGCTGCTATTGTCTGCTGCAATGCAGGCTTTATCGCCTTCAGTAATAATCCCGTTCAGCAAAATGAATTTCATTGCGTCAAAGTAAAATAAAAAAGCCATCCACGGTTGTGAATGGCTGCACATTAGTTTTTGGGTGGCTGTCATGGCTGATCCACAATACCCGCTTTTACGGCATACATCACCAGGCCGGCCATGCTCTTGGTTCCGGTTTTGGTTTTCAGCTTGTCGCGGATAGCCTCCACGGTACGGGGGCTCAGGTCCACGATGTCGGCTATTTCCTTGGTGCTTTTTTCTTCACACATCAGGCGCAGTATTTTAATTTCTTTTTCATTCAGGTGCACTTCGGCCGGTTTGTGTGCATCGGCAAAAGTTTTGTTGCGCAGGCCGCTCAGCAGGGCCTTATTGGTAAGGTCGTTGAAGAAAAACTCATTTTCATACACCTGCTTGATGGCTTCATAAATTTTCTCGGCGCCGCTTTCCTTGGTCAGGTAGCTGTTGGCGCCAATTTCCATCATGCGGCTGATCATGGAGTGGTCGTTGTGCATGCTGAGCATGATCACCTTCACATGGGGGTACAGCTTTTTTATTTCAGGCAGGGTAGCCAGCCCGTCCATAATGGGCATCGAAATGTCGAGCAGTACCACGTCGGGCTGGATGTGCTTCAGTAAATTGAGCAGCTGCATTCCGTTTTCCGCTTCAGCCACCATATGAATGTCTTTGTGAGCACTCAGTGACGTCTTCACGCCGGAGCGGTACAGGGTGTGATCATCGGCAATGGCCACTTTGATTACATGGCCGGGTTCTGGGTTTTTCATGAGAACAGTTTGGTTTTTAAAGTTATTTCTGAATGCGTATGATTCCATCGGATATTGATTAGTAAATAAACGAATTTTTTTGAAAGTTATTTTTTCCGTTTGTTTCGCTTTGCAAATTGTAAAAATCCTGCAACATATACCATCGTACTAGTACTTGATTTTCCCGCTTCGGAATCTACTTTACCGAAAAAATTTTGGCGGAAAAGTACGCAGGTAAAATTAGTGAGTTTACGCTTGCCAAAGTAAAAACCATAAAAGCAAGATCGGGAAGATTTGCTATTGCATACAATGCGTTGCAGGCATAGCTTTGCCCCCGAAAGTTGATTGACCCGGACACAGCGTATTCTCCGCAATCCGAAACCGTCCAATGTCCAAACCGTCCAAAAAGAAATTTCCAAATCCTTTGTAAAAACCAGCGCACCGTCTCCGGCGGTCAACTTTCTTTTTCTCTCACGAGCGGAGCGAAGTGAACTCTTTCAACATCTGCCAGCTGGTAGGTAATTAATTTTTAATTTTTTTGTACCCGGCCGTAGTATTTCATGGCATCGTCCCTTGCGTCGCAATACTTTCATCGTCCCGTTCTCTGGGCTTCATAAATTCCAATCAGTAACATCCAATAAATAATGAGAGAAGTTTCATAATCAGGAAGATTTTCTCTCCGCCACAATATAAGCTCTCGGCTCGCCCAGCGTAAATTGTTTTTTACCGGGAATGCTATAGATTTCTTTCAATTGAAAACCTGTTTTATTCAGCATGGCTTCCAGTTCTGCAATGCTGTAAATAAAATCAATTCCTTTTTTTTCTTCCCGCTCACCGGCATCGGTAATGATGGTACTTAGGGTTTCCACACGGGTGGGATGGAAATAAAATTTGCTTTCAGTAAAGAAAAGATAGTCCCCAACTTTGCCCCAGCTTTTATCTTTGAAATTCTTTATAACTATTTCAGCAAGCGACCATGTGTTGATAAAAAAATTCCCCCCGGGCTTCAGATGAGCTGATATATTTGAAAGCAGGTGCAAACAACCGTCTTCATTGAAAAACTGCAGACTATTGCCCATGCAGATAACGGCATCAAATGGCCGGTCAATCTTCATCTCCAGCACATCGGCACAAATGCATTCGATATTCAGGTTTTCGGCGGAGGCCTTCGCTTCTATCTCGTTTATATACTCAGGCAAGTTGTCAACTGCCGTTACATGCACGCCTCGTTTTGCCAGCTCCAGGCTGTGCCGCCCATAACCGCACATCAGGTCGAGCACCCGGCTGCCGGCAGCCAGCCTGCCTTCCTCCATCATAAAATCAACTTCGGCCAGCGTGGTTTTTTCCGGAAATATCTGCCGCCAGATTTCCTTGTAATACCCATTGAAGAAGCTGTTGTTGATATTATCTGAGTTTACCTGTTGCGGCATGTTTTTTGATTCTAATGTTTAAATTAGTCTCAATGCCCCCTTTAGGGGGTTGGGGGTTTACTCCAGCAATTTATTCCGCATCGCATACATCACCAGCCCGGCAATGGTTTTGGCTCCCACTTTTTGCTTCATGTTTTGCCGGATGGTTTCGATGGTGCGTGGGCTCAGAAACACTTCCTTCGAAATCTCCTCCGTCGTTTTATCGTCGGCAATCAGCTTCAGTATTTTGAGTTCCTTTTCTGAAAATTTTACGGGGTTGGGATAAAATTGCCTGACTTTTTTCTTATGCTGCAGTTTCAGCAACACGGCTTTGTTTACCAGCTCGTTGAAATAAAAATCGTCGTTCATACAGGTAAGAATGGCCTGGTAAATTTCTTCCGGATCGGTAGTCTTGGTCAGGTAGGCATTGGCGCCCATCTCCATCATTTTGGTAATCATCTCCTGGTCGTCGTACATGGTAAGCACAATAATCTTGAGGCTTTCGTATTCTTTCCGTATCAGGCTGATGGCATTGATACCATCCACTTCGGGCATGCGTATGTCCATCAGCACCACGTCGGGCAGCTTTATTTTGAGCTTATGCATCAGGTCTTTTCCGTCTTCGGCTTCCCAGATGATTTTGAGGTATTCTTTGTCCCGCAGGGCCATTTTTATTCCGTCGCGGAAAATTTTGTGGTCATCGGCAATGGCAACCTTGATTTGTTCGGCAGTCATGGATAGTGGTAATCTGTTATTTAATGGGTTTTGAATTGACTGAACGAAAATACTTCTTTTTTTGCTAAGGGATAAAAAGATAAAAGGAGATAAAGCGGATGAAAAAATCATGCATTCCGGGTTCTTAAAAACGGCTTCAGTTTACAGGATGAATCAGGAAATTTCACGTAGCGGTTTTTGTATTATTACGACCGTAACAGTAAAAACCATAATCGAAACAATGAGCATATTTGCTCTTGCAGCCATTCAATCTGCCATTTATTTTTGAAGCAAGTTGATTGACGAGGATTAGCTCCCAAAAAACATCCAATGTCCTGCTCCCGGTCTCCACCGGGAAGAAACCGTCCAAAAAAGAATCTCATTATCCTTTGAAGACCATCTGCTACTTCCGTAGTCAATCAACTTCTTTTTTTCTATCCCCGTCAAAATGAAACCGACTTTTTAGAACCGGGGTCTTGATGCCCTGACAGTTTCCTTCCGCTTCTCCCGAATGCCCCTTTTCCACAGCTGTTAATAAGTGCTCAAAAAACCGGAAAAATCCCCGGGAAATATCTATTTTTATGACCGTATTTTTACGAGCAATACGAAGTGATTTTACTTCTAATTTATTCGTAGGAATACCGGTAAAGATACGTCAAAATCCTTACTGGCACTGCATTCCAGGCATTTAAGCACCACCCTGGTTATGAAACCTCCCTTGAGATAGGGCGGCATTTGGTCAATTTTTATCCCTGTAATTAATCTTAAAGCTGAAAACTAAGACTTATGAAAAAGATTTTTAGGGCTCAACCTGATGACATTGCGAGTATAATTTGGGAGGAATAACTTTTTGAATTATATAATTCAAAAAGTTATCTTTTAAAAATTATTTATTTAGCGAAGGGTTTTCTATTTTTGGACAAAATCCAAAAATATAGAAAGCCTTTTTTATAATATCCTGACTTATACCTACTTATTCCCTCCCATTTTATTTTTTCTTTTCTGGAAAAAGTTGAGAAGTGAGAAAAATGGAGTATTGACTGTTGTTTATACAGTTTCATTTTTTTTCTTGGTATTATTCGAAGAATCTCTTACCCCAAACAAGTTTTCGAAGCGACTCTATTATCAATCTTTTACATTTTTTGAGTACCTCTTTTTTGCTGGTATTTTCTGGTTTGCCATAAGAAACTTCATTATTCGTAAGATGATAATAATTATTTCATTTCTTTTTTGTGTTTTCCAGGTAATATATTTTTTCACTGTAAAGTTTAAAAGGATTGATTCGGTCCCTATTGGGATTGAAACAATCCTCATTTTGGTCTATATCTTTTATTATTTCTATGAAGAATTAAATGAACCAAAGGGAAATCATTTATCAGAAAATTACTGCTTTTGGTTTGCTACAGGAATATTGATTTACTTATCAGGTAGTTTTTTCTTTAATATACTTGCCAATATTATGGATAGAGATGAAATAACAAAATATTGGTTTCTCAGTTATATAGCTGATATAATTAAAAATATTCTATTAGCTATTGGACTTCGTGTAATGGCAAAGCAAACACCAAATCATAAAAACGTAAAAAAGAACATACCTTATCTTGATATGAATTGATAAATAATACATCGACTCCTATGTTCCTCCTGCAAGCCTCCACCAACACTGTTACGGTCCTGTTACTGGGCACCGTGGCCATGCTTGTTCTCACCATCGGGCTTGTAATTTTTATCATCATGCACCAGCGGCGGGTGCAGCGTTTCCAGCAAAGACTGCAGCAAATGGAAATTGAACAGCAGCGGATGATGCTGAACGCCTCCATCAAAATGCAGGAAGAAGAACGCCAGCGCCTGGCGGCCGACCTGCACGATGATGCCGGCCCCCTGCTGGCTACGGCCAGGCTGTACCTGAACGAAAACCTGGTGAACCAGGATAAGGTGACCCAGCTGCAGAGCATTTACCAGGCACGCCAGATAATTGACGATACCATTCAGCTCATCCGCAACATCAGCCACGACCTGATGCCGCCTACCCTGAAAAACTTCGGTCTTGAATCAGCCATCAACGACCTGTTTCAGAAAATAAGCGGCAGCGGATCGGTAAATGCCAGCCAGCGCTTTCATGATTATAAAGATCGGCTAAAACCTGAAAAAGAACTGCTGGTATTCCGCATTGTGCAGGAGCTTATCAACAATATATTAAAGCACAGCAACGCCAGTTTTATCCACCTGACGCAGAATGTACATGCCGACCGCTTTTACCTAAGGATGCATCATGACGGCCGCGGTATCGTGCAGGCTGATTTTGAAAAACTGAACAAGAGCAATATCGGGCTGGGACTGAAAAATATCAGCAGCCGCATCCGGCTGCTGAAGGGCGAAATTTTTTTTGAAAAGGATATTTCACAAACCTATTACAAGGTAACACTGGAAATACCAAAGGATGAACCGTACAGCTGACCGGGCATAAATAATAACAAAAGTACCTGCCTGAAATATTTAATAATTTTGAATCCGTCTGTTAACTATGGGAATAATTAAAGTAGCTATAGCCGATGATCATAAAATTTTCCGGAAGGGAGTTATACTTTCCCTGCGTCCCTATACCAACATAAAATTTGTGCTGGAAGCCGAAAACGGCGACGAACTGCTGAAAGGAATTCCCGAAACTGAACCTGATGTGATACTGATGGACCTGCGTATGCCCGGCAAAGACGGTATTGAAGCCACTAAAATCATAAGCAAACAATACCCGGATATAAAAATTGTGGTGCTTACTATGTACGAAGATGAGCGGTTTGTGTATCACATGATGGAAAACGGCGCCAACGGCTACCTGCTGAAAAATGCCGAGCCGCAGGAAATAAGACGGGCAATCATGGATGTGTATGAAAAGGGATATTACCTGAACAATTTTGTAAACCGCATCCTGCTGAAGCGTTCGCATGCCCGTCAAAAAATTGTGCCCTCATTGAACAGCGAAATAACCCTGAGCGATAAAGAAAGAGAAGTGCTCCGCTATATCTGCATGGAGTTTACTGCCCAGGAAATAGCCCAGAAAATGGACATCAGCGCCAGGACAGTAGAAGCAATTAAAGACAGGCTGATGGA
>CAYUJD010000093.1:0-13985 GCA_964444975.1 uncultured Chitinophaga sp.
CTATTTTCTCACAAATCCGTGACAGGTGTGGATTTCATTTTTACAGGAAGACCCGTTTTATGTAAGTGCAGCTTTCCTGATTTTTAACAGGCGTTCCAGCAAACCTTTTAATAAATCCAAACGTAGCATATTGGCGCCATCACTTTTTGCAACGGCAGGGTCCGGGTGTGTTTCAATAAATATTCCATCGGCGCCGGCAGCAATGGCAGCCTTTGCTATGGTTTCTATCATTTGCGGATTACCGCCCGTGATACCGGCAGCCTGGTTGGGCTGCTGCAGGCTGTGCGTACAATCCATCACCACCGGCACGCCGTGTGATTGCATGATGGGTATGTTGCGATAGTCAACCACGAGATCCTGGTAACCGAAAGTAGTGCCTCTTTCTGTCAGCATGATTTTATCATTACCGGCTCTGTGGATTTTTTCTACGGCAAACTTCATTGCTTCACCGCTTACAAATTGTCCTTTTTTTACATTTACTATTTTTCCTGTTTTTGCTGCAGCTTCCAATAAATCAGTCTGGCGGCAGAGAAAAGCGGGTATTTGCAAAATATCAACATGCTGTGCGGCAAGCACCGCTTCTTCTTTTGCATGAATATCAGTTGTAGCGGGAAGGGAGAATTTCTGTTTTACATGCTTAATCATTCCAAGAGCCAGTTCATCACCCAGGCCGGCAAACGATGCGGCGTTTGTCCGGTTTGCTTTTCGGTACGATGCTTTGAAAATTAAAGGAATACCAAGCTCCGCACAGAGTGAAGAAACTTTTTCTGCCACTTCCATCAGCAGTTCTTCACTTTCCACCACGCAGGGTCCGGCAATCAGAAAAAAATTCTTTGCATCGTACTGCTGGTTGGCAAAAAGCTCTTTGAGAAATTTTTCCATTCGGTAAAGGTAATCAAGAACTCATTGTTCTAAGAAATTCTTCTTTTTTCCTTCTTGATACATCTACAAAATTCCCGTTCTGCATTTCAATCTGCCCGCCATCGCCCTTTATATAACGTTTGATGTAATGGAGATTGATGATATGGGAATGATGGGGGCGGAAAAAAGATTTTGATGGCAGCATCTCTTCGAATTCTTTTAGCGTACGGCTGGCGATCAGCCGGGGATGATTATTAAAATAAATAATGGTATAATTGCTTTGTGCTTCGAGGTGAATAATATCACTGATATTGAAAAACAAGAGACCATCCAAAGCAGGGATGGCAATTTTGTTGAGCGCATATTTTTCGGTAAGGTTTTGTTCAAGTGCTTCTAGTTTTTTCTCAGTATGATGTTGTGTATGCTGACTCACTCTTTCCACTGCCGATTTGAGTTCACCAATATCTATTGGTTTCAAAAGGTAATCAAATGCTGAAAATTTGATAGCTGTGATTGCATACTGGTCGTAAGCAGTGGTGAAAATGATCTGAAAATTTTTGTGAGATGATTGGCTCAGCATTTCAAAACCATTCATACGGGGCATTTCAATATCTAAAAAAATAATATCGGGATTTTGTTTTTCAATCAGCAGCAGTCCTTCTTCTCCATCTGCAGCTTCACCCACCAGTTCCACTTCAGGACAATAGTCGTTCAACTTTTGTTTCAAAGCGAGGCGGCCTTTCTGTTCATCATCTATTACAATTGCTTTCAGCATCATTGAATTTTTAAATGCACCTGTACTATGGTGCCGGTTGCCTTACCATTTTTTTTCAGATCTGTAATTTCCACGGATGCATATTCTTCTTTGTTAAAATGCCTGATCCTGTCTTCGTTGATCTGCATGCCGTACGATTGCTTTTCTTTTTTAACCCTATTGTTTTTTGCATCTCTGCCCACACCATTATCCTGGATAATAAATTCGATCAGGTTATCGTTTCTTGTAGCAGAAATAAATAGTTTCCCTTCATTGTCCGGTCGGTTTCGTAAGCCATGCAAAATAGCGTTTTCTACATACGGTTGTATAATCAGTGGAGGTATTTTGTAATCATCTGTCAAAAGTGATTCATCTGCTTTGATCTCGGCGGTAAATTTATTTTCATTTCTGAATTGCTCAAGTTCAATATAAAGTTTCAGTGTTTCCATATCCTTACTCAGCGTTACTGTATTATGTTTGCTACTGTCAAGAATGTTGCGGATCAATTTGGCGAATTTATTCAGGTAAACAGTAGCCTGGTATTTATCGTTGCTTTGTATCAGCGCATCAATGTTGTTGATGCAATTAAAAATAAAATGCGGATTCATCTGTGCCCGCAATGCCTGCATTTCTGTTTCCGCAATCTTTTGTTTTAGTTCTGCTTCATGCCGGATGGCTTTGATTCTTCTTCGAAACAGCAACCAGCACCCGGTAACCAATAACAGACAAGCAGCCAATTTAAACCAGTTTGTTTGCCATAGAGCCGGGGTAATGATAATATGCAGTGTATCACCATCTTCATTCATTATAGCACTGTTGTTGCTGCCCTTTACTTTTAAAATATAGGTACCGGGACCCAGGTTGGTGTATATTATATTACCATCCTCGCTTTGCCGCCAGTCTTTATCAAATCCTGACAGTTGATAAAAGTATTTGTTCCTGGCAGGATTGGTGAAATTCAAGACAGAAAATGAAAATGCCAATACATTTTGATAATGTTTCAGACGGATTTCCTTTATACCATTTTCTTTAATTAAATAATGCATATTTTGATTCATCACTTTAATGCTGCTGATCTGAACAGGAGGAATGGTAGGATTATTGGGAAGATTATCAGGGTCAATCAGCACCAGCCCACCCGTGTAGCCGGCCAGTATTTTTCCATCCCATGTAGTGTTTAGGGCACCGTCAAAAAAATTTAACGGCAAGCCATCCTCTATATAGAAATTAGTAAAACTGTTTTTTTGAACGTGGTAAAAGGATAAACCATTATGAGTTGTAATCCACAGGTTGCCATTTTTATCACTGCAGATCCGGAAGCAGTTATTATTCGGAAGCCCGTCGGCTGTTGTGAACTGAGTAAACAGTTGAGTGCGGGTATTATACCTGAGTAGTCCCAGTGTAGTGCAAATCCAGAGATGGTTTTCCCGGTCAGCTTCCATCCTGCCAAAATAGTTTTTCATTCCACCCGGCCGATCTCCATCCATAAACCGATGGTTTAAAAAATCATCGGTGACCGGACGATATTCACTCAGGCCATTCACTGTGGAAACAAAAAAAGTTCCGTTAAGATCGTACACAATATCTTTTACTTCATTATGAGCCAGGCTATGTTCATCATCTTTGCTATGTAAATAATGCCGGGTAAATTTTTCCAGTCGCTTATCAAAAACAAATACTCCCCAATTCCAGGACCGTATCCAGAATTTATCCTTTCCGAACGGAATTATCTTTCGGAATTCATAATGGCGGCTGCTTTCCTGGAAAGTTTCTTCGGGTACGAAAAGCTTAAATTGATTTTTGGCAACATTCAATTTTACTATGCCCCAATCGGTGCAAAACCAAAACTGGTTTTCGGTTTCTTTGCAGATATCATAAATAGTTTTGGAGCCAATCCTTTTAGAAAAGGGAGGCACCGTATTCCATTGGGCTTCCAGTTTCCAGTTACGGTCGTATTTTGCTATTCCTTTTGCGTGCCATAGGCATAACCATTGCATCTGGCCATCATCAAAATAATTGTTTACCGAGCCTGCTACTACCCGCTTGCCAGGCAATTGCTGATCGGATAAGCGCAGATTGCGGAATAATTGCAACTGTGGGTTCAATATGCTGACTCCGTCGGGGGTGGCTATCCATAAATTATTTTGATTGTCTTTAAAAAAATTGTTTACTTGGTTAGAAGCAATAGAATTGGGATTGGAAATATTATGAGTGAATACCCGGCTTTGCCGGGAGTCCGGGTCGTACCATACCAACCCTTTATCGGTGCCGGCAAAAACGCTGCGGGGATATGCTGCAATGGGATATGTAATAACAGAAAGAAAAATATCGGAAGGTGATTCCCTGATTGATACCTTTGTAAATGGTGTTAAACTCTGCGGATTAAATTCAGACAGGCCGTTACCCCATTGCGCAATGTAGTAGCGTTCCTTTGGTGAAGAAGGCACAGAAAAATATTGAGTAACGACGCTGAACTTATTGGCGAAAAAAGTGAATTTTTTAGTTTGCCTGTTAAATGAATATATGCCATAATCACTGGTGCACCAAAGCTGGTGATTGTAATCTTCAAAAATAAGCCCAATTGCACTGGCGTTAGGTTTATTCTTCAACTCTTCCGGCAATGAAATATCATATTTTTCGAACTGGTTTGTTTTTCGATCGAAATTTAAAAGACCCGAATCGCTTCCCACCCAAAGGTTATTCATGTGATCAATAAAAGGCCTGCCCCGTATATGGCTGAAGTTGGTAAACGAATCGGTATAAGGGTTGAACAGGCAAAGACCTTTGGCAGTGCTTACCCAAAGCAAGCCTGTTTTCTCTACGGTCATCAACCGGATATCTGAATGCGGGAGAGAATTATTATTGAGAGGATCGTGGCGGTAAATTTTAAATCTTTTTCCGTCAAAGCGATTCAGACCATCATCCGTGCCAATCCATATAAAACTGCTGCTGTCCTGAGTAATGCAATGGATGGCATTATTGGATAATCCATCCCTTGTTGTCAAATTGGTAAAGATCAGATCGGGCACCTGTTGTGCTGTTACAGAGGAATAACCAAAAATAAAGACAGCTAGTATGAAATGTTTTATCGTCAACAGCATTGATGTTACTACTAATTTACTAAATAGATTTCAAGTGGGTTGGTTACATTTTTACCAGTTTCAGGGCCCGGTGATTTTTTCCCTGCCTGACGTCTGCCATATAAATTCCCTGTATCCAGTTACTGCCAAACCGAATGGGAACATTTGGTCTTGATTTTATTGTTTTCACGAATTTTCCACCTGCATCAAATAGGGTTATGGTTATCATTTCATTACTGCCTGTCAGAACATGCAGAGTAAAATCATTTGAGCTTGGATTAGGTAATACCTTAACATTGAAAAGCGTCAACCCCGCGACTGTATCCTCTTTTAATACACTGGTTATATCTTGTCTTGCCATACTTTGTGGGCAGGAAGTGACAGACATAGGTGAAGAAATATCATAACAACCATCCTTTGTTACTTTTACAGTATAATTGCCGGATGTGCCGGCAGTATAATTCCTGGAAATTGCGCCATTAATAACTAAATTATTTTTAAACCATTGATAAGTAACCCCTGGCCCCCCGGGATGAGCCATTAAATTCACCGGGCAATTATTAGGATTCCCCTGGATAGTAATTCCGGCAGGAGGGCTGTTGGTCATATTAACTGTTGTAGGTACAGCAGTTGCAGTACAGTTCCCGGCATTCGTTATCACAACATAATAATTACCAGGCTGGGTTACGGTTAATGTAATTCCGGTTTGTCCTGTCAATAGTAAATTATTTCTATACCACTGATAGGTAAAACCTGCTCCGTTATTGGCTGTGAGCAGTAATGAAGTGCCCTGGCATAATGATACTGTGCCGGACGGAGAAATGGTGGCTGTCATGCTGTTTTCATCTACAAGCCCGTTACAATTATCATCAGTATTATTCCCGCATATTTCAATTGTACCCGGGTGAACAGTTGCATTATTGTCATTACAGTCCGTATTATTGTTTACATATCCGGTAGGTAAAGAGCAGGCCTGTGTAGTAACTGCAATATTCCCATAACCATCGTTATCAGCATCCCGATAATAGGTGTTGATATTACAAGTGCTTACTGTCATCGTATGCCCATCGCCATTGCCACCATAATAAGGTGTGAAGTAAACAGGAGGACCGAAAGCCTGGCTTTCCAATCTTGTGGTATCATGCCCGTCACCGTTGCCACCATAATAAGGAGTGTAGTATAACGGTGGTCCGAAAAATTGTGTTTCCAGTCTGGCTGTATCATGTCCATCGCCATTACCTCCGTAATAAGGCGTGTAATAGGGGGGAGGACCAAAGACCTGTGTTTCCAGTCTGGCTGTATCATGTCCATCGCCAATTCCCCCGGTGTAAGGTGAAGAACATTGTTCATCTATTAATTGATCGCAATCGTCGTCAATGTTATTATTGCAAATTTCGGTTGCACCCGGGTTTACTAAGGGATTACTGTCGTTGCAATCTTCATTATTTGCGACATAACCAGTCGTGGGGTTGCATACCTGAATGCTAATTACAGGATTGCCATATCCATCACCATCCAGATCGGCATAATAGGTAGTGAGTAATCCTTCATCAATCAGACCATCGCAGTCATCATCGATCCCGTTACAAATTTCTGTTGCGCCCGGGTTAATATTCGGATTGTTGTCATTACAATCCGTATTGTTGTTTACATAGCCGGCAGGTGCAGAACAGGCCTGTATGGTCATGTAAGGATTTCCATATCCATCGCTATCAGCATCCTGGTAAAAAGTAATCAATACCCCTTCGTCAACCTGTCCGTTACAATTATCATCCAAGCCATTACAGACTTCTGTGGCCCCGGGGTGAATATTAGGGTTGTTGTCATTGCAATCTCCCTGGCAGGTAGTGTAGCCATCATTATCCTGATCGGGACAAGGTCCACAATTTCCGAGCAGCCTGTATAAAACAAAATCTTCTGCATTGCTCGGACCTGTGGCTCCCGCAAGAACTATTTTATTGTCCGGTTGCACCAGCACTGCAGTAGCATATTCATTTGCAGCGGATGTAATAATAAGTTTTCCGTCATCGGAAAAACAACTGTCAGGATCCCCGTTAGTTTGCAATCTTATCAATGATACGGTATTAGTAAAATTTCCGGCATTACTATAGCCTGCCACAACTATTTTACCATCTTGTTGGAGTGCCGTGGATGTGGCAAGATCATCTGTTGCACCAATTCCAATAACAAGGGCGCCATCACTACTGAAACTGTTATCAAGTGTTCCATCAGTATTCAACCGGTTGATCTCATAATCATTAATGCCATCTGATTGGTTGCGCAGCCGGCCGGCTACAACTATTTTCCCATCGGTTTGAATTTTAATGGCACGGCATTCATCCCGGTAACCGTTAGAGATAAATGCATAACCATCGCCGGCAAATGTGCTGTCCTCGCTTCCATCGCTGTTGATGCGAAGGACGGCAATATCATGGTCATTAATAAAGGATTCACCTGCCAGCACAATTTTCCCATCCGTTTGTACTGCAATGCCATAGGCTTTATCTCCAAACTGGCTAACCGGATACACATCATGCCCGTCTCCGGCAAAGCTGCTATCCAATGAGCCGTCAGTGTTTAATCTCACTACCGCAAAATCCTGGAAGCTATTGTTGGGTGCATAAGAGGCATAACCTGCCAGCAAAATTTTTCCATCTGCCTGCAATGTGATGGCATAACACTCATCATTAAAAAAGGGATCGGAAACGGGTATTACTTTTATCCCATCGCCATCAAAACTGCTATCTAAAGAACCATTAATATTTAACCTTATTATGGCAAAATCATAATCATCGTTGACGGCAATGCCGGCGAGTAAGATTTTTCCATCGGTTTGGATGGCTGCTGCATAGCAGATGGAACCATAAGTACCCGATGTGATGATTGCTTTGCCATCGCCGTCGAAGCTATTATCCAAACTACCATTGCTGTTCAGGCGCACTACGGAGAAATCATAACGACCGCTAACTGCGCTGTAGCCGGCGGCAATTATTTTTCCATCCGTTTGTCTTGCTGTTGCATAAGCTACATCTCCCAGGCTTCCCACTGGAATAATCGCTTTCCCATTGGTACCAAAACTGTTGTCCAACTGTGCAAATGCATAGCAGGAAAGAATAAAAAGTAAATTTGATAACAGCAGTTTTTTCATGAAATAGTGATGAAGGCTCTTTTGAAAAAGCGGTGTAGTTAATTATCAGTAGTATGTTCTTACGCCGCGGATGCCAAACCCCGCTTTTCTTTGGATTGGTGTGACGCCCAGGGGCCTATTTGATGTTTTCGGCAAATCTGGATTTGTTCCGAACCACACGCCTCCTTTATAATGAATTTGAATCTTGTTTGAGACATCAAATTCTGGCCACAAAGTAACATCTGGATTTCCAGAATTTGTTAAAAATCCATCGCCATGATTCCCGGAGTATACAATCGAATGACCAATAAATGTAAGTGAAACACAAAATTCATATGAATTACCAGATAAATCCATAGCTCCATAAAACCCAGCACCTGAAGACTGTCTTCCGGTTGCAGAAGTAGCAAAGATGCCATTCCTCCCCGTTCCATCTCCCGGGTAATCTATTGTAATATTTACACCACAAAAACATCTTCCATTAACAATCATTCCTGGCAACGCTTCAGACGCCTCTCCCCAATTGGTTAACTGTTGAAATGTAATTCCCTGGTTCACAATTACACGTTGATAACATTTTAATTCAGTAGTACCCCAGGCATATTCATCCAACACAGCAGTTTTAGTTCCTCTACATGCTTTTTCAAATTCCATTTCAGTCATTGGTCGTAAACCAGACCAGTCCAGATATGCAAGAAAATCCATAACATCTATTCCCTCAAGTGCAATATTTTGTCCATCATTTATATCGTTAAAATTGTTGTCATCTGTAAAATCACAGCCATATATTGCCGGTATTGTACTATTTATGCCAGGTGTGATTATTTCAATGGTTTTTGTGGTACCGATACTCACTCCGTTTACAACATTTTCTATGGCCCGTACACCAATTGGTGAATTCGGTGATACATTTGTGCGCCATAATTGTTGATTATAGGTAAGCGTATTCAGGAAATCTGCATATTGCTGATAACTGGCCTCGTATTTCATTATATAAAATCCATAATAGCCCATTGGAAATGTATTGGGAACTGGCAGGCTCCCAACAAAATGTGCTCCCATTGGCAAACCATTTAACTGAGACGAATAAGTTATTTTTTTTAAATAGCAATAATTTAAATTGTTATCAGTATTTCCATCGCCAATCCAAAATTCACCTGTTGGGCAATACACCATTTCTATTCCAAACACTCTGAAGTTAGGAGTGCCTGCTCTCTGCAATGTGCCCATAAGCAATGTAACTGTAGTGGCACTGATATTACCTGCACCAGGGCTACTGCGGCGAATGAATACACCTACACCATCAGTAACTGCATCCACCTGCAATATGCCACCGGTAGCAGAATGGTTACTGCTGATTGAACTTAAAGGAGCATGACGCCAGATGTTATCACCCCGCTGGTATTTAATGAAAATCCAAACCGCATCCCAGTTGTTGGGATAATTGGGATCGGTATTGTTGGTTGTGTTCCAACTGTTTTCCCACGAAATGGTAAAGCTGATATTGTTACCGTTTACCGATACGTTGGAAATTTGTACGTTGTTGGCAAAGACAAGATTGCTGAACAGCGTGGCTAATAAAAGGGGAAATATTTTTCTCATAGCAGAATGTTTATACCCCCATCCCTAAAAGGGAGTAAGGAAGTTTTATAAATATTGTAGTTGACTTTTTCTAAATTACTTTTGAACTATGCAATAATTTTTCTTAAAACTATTCTTTCAGGAAAGCAAAGGCAATGCAGAATTAGCGATTCACAGAATCGGGTGAGCAGGCGGGCCGTAAACAGGGATTTGGAATTTGTTCTCTCTCATCAGACATTTGTTTGATAATTGACTGCCATGCTCAAAGAAAAGATCCTCGTCATCGGCGCTTCCGGACAAATAGGAGTGGAACTCACATTGGCTCTCCGGAAAATTTACGGCAACAGTAATGTGGTCGCTTCTGATCTACGGGAAGAAAATGAACTGCTGAAAGGTACCGGCCCCTATGTGAGCCTCGATGTGATGAATAATGAAATGCTGCATGTGCAGGTAATCAGGCAGGGCGTCACGCAAATCTATCTGCTGGCAGCCATCCTTTCTGCCACCGGTGAAAAAAATCCCGGGCTTGCCTGGAACCTGAATATGCAGAGCCTGCTGAATGTACTCAACATTGCCAAAGAAGAAAAACTGCATAAGATATACTGGCCATCCTCTATTGCAGTATTTGGCCCCACCAGCCCGAAACAAAATTGTCCGCAACATACCATTATTGAGCCGGCTACCGTGTATGGCATCAGCAAATATGCCGGTGAGTTCTGGTGCAATTATTTTCACCAGCGGTTTGGGGTAGATGTAAGAAGCCTGCGTTATCCCGGGTTGATTTCATACAAATCGGCGCCGGGCGGGGGGACCACGGATTATGCTGTAGAAATTTTTCTTGAGGCGCTGGAAGAAAAAAGGTATGAGTGCTTCCTGAACGAGCATACCTATTTACCCATGATGTATATGCCCGATGCCATCCGTGCCACTATTGAGCTGATGGAGGCACCGGCAGAAAAAATTTCGGTACGGACATCTTATAATATTTCTGCCATGAGCTTTTCGCCAAAAGAAATTGCAGCGGAAATCAAAAAACATATTCCCGAATTTAAAATACACTATAAACCCGACTACCGCCAGGCTATTGCCGACAGCTGGCCGCAAAGCATTGATGATTCGGTGGCAAGAGGGGATTGGGGATGGAAAGAAGAATTCAGCCTTACGGCCATGACCAGCGATATGCTGATTAACCTGAAAAAGTAACCAGGTTATTTTTTGATAGTTTCGTAAACTATCCGGACAAATTCCCTTTTATCAAATATTGTGTTGTACTCTTTTGCAGGATCTGAGTCTATGATTTGGTCCACCGTTTTGCCGCTTTTTATTCCATCCGCTACACGGGTTCTTACAGTTTCTACCATGTCTTTATAGTGCTGCATATCCTTTTTATTGCTCAGCTGGCCATGACCGGGGATGATGATCGTTTTATCATTAACCTGGCTGAGAAGTAAATCAATAGCCGCCAGCATTCCATCCACATTGCCGCCAGCCGCCATATCAATAAAAGGCAAGCCATAACGGACAAATACATCGCCGGTATGCATCACATTTGACTCTTTAAAGTAAATGATGGCATCTCCATCCGTATGTGCATTTTTTACATGAAACACCTGCACCGTTTCGTTGTTTATATTAAAAGTTACCGATTCATCAAAGGTAATTACAGGCAGAGCGTTTGCGGGATATGCCTTTTGCTCCATGTTAAAAGTTTTTATCAATTGGCCGGTTGTTAGCCGCTTCCTCACATTTTCATGGGCCACAATGATGGCCCCTTCGCCGCCAAAAGTTTTATTTCCATCAGAATGATCGAAATGATAATGTGTATTGATTATAAACTTTACAGATTTATTGCTGAGAAAAGCAAGGGCTTTTTTTATTTTGTCGGTCAGCTGTACAAACTGGTCATCTACTAAGATAATTCCGTCCGGCCCGGCAAGTACACCGATATTACCGCCAAAACCTTCCAGCATATATACCGAACCGGCCACCTGGGTGGTTTTGATATTGATGGTGTCGAAATTTTGTGAAAAGCCCTGATTTAAAAATAACAGGAAAACAAAAACAAAGAGGAAACTTCTGTTTATTGATTTCTCTTTCATTATAGGGGTGTTGAAAGCATTCCAAAACTAAATATTTTTTGTAATTTGGTCATTTATTAATGCGACAAATCATTCCTGCCATATTGCTGCTGTTTGTTTTTTTCTCCCTCCAATTTGGAAAAATTTCCACTTACCTGTTTTGTAAATGGCAGGCTGAAGCAGTGCAGAATTCGGGTGATTGCGGATGCGATGACCATCTTATTTCCATGTTCGATAAGGATGGGTCTGATGCAAAAAGCAGTCTAAAAATTGTACTCAGTGAAAAGCTGAGTGAGTTTAGCCCCCAGTCTTTTTTTGAAATATACCAGCCGGTTAATTTATCTGTTCAGGGTTTTGCTGGTTACAAAGCCGCATTAAGCGAAAGATTTATCGCTGCTCCTTTTCATCCACCCGCTGCCTGAAACCGTTTTTCTTTCCTGATTTTTACTACCCGGCACATGCTGTGAGGCATGCTGCATGTATGTACATACCTGTTTATTTAACCAATAAAAATATTTTACCATGAAAAGGAATTTCATTTCCACCATAGTTGTTTTAGCTGTGTTATCATTTTTGCCTTCCGGCATTGATGCCCAATCACCGGCCAATGATATTTTACTTGGCAAGCATGACCGCAGCGCCCTGCTGCAACCGCCGTACAATGGTTGGTTTAAGGCTAATTATGATTCCTACGTAGTGGATTCATTTACCTGCCAATTCATCCGCCCGCTTCTGAAAGATAAAACCATTACCATCTTTCTGGGTACCTGGTGCGGCGACAGCAGGAGAGAAGTGCCCCGGTTTTTGAAAATGCTCGACTGCTGCGAATTTCCCATGACAGGGCTCACACTGGTTATGGTTGGTAATTCGGATAGCTTTTATAAAAAAAGTCCGCAGCATGAAGAAGCAGGAAAAAATATTGTGCGGGTGCCGACCATCATTGTTGAACAAGGCGGAAAAGAAGTGGGGCGAATCATCGAATTCCCGGTCGTAAGTCTTGAAAAAGACCTGCTTGCCATTTTGAGAAATGAGAAGTACACACCCAACTATCAACAGGCAAAAACAAATGCCCGCTGAGGCGGTAAATGATTCTTAACATCAATGCAACAAAGCCTGTCAGCACCCGGACAGGCTTTGTCCTGTTTTTTCCGATCTTGCAGCTTACAAATTTTTCGATGAAAAAATTTTTTACTGTTACCGTATTATTTTCAACAGTTTTAACTGCCGCTGCTCAAACAGCGCTGCCCGAAAGCTGGCGGGCTTACCTGGTGAGGCAGGATAGCAACACGGTTGTTTTTAAGCTGGAGTCTGCGATGGAAAACAATGAAACAGTTTTTTATGTCATCAATGCAGAAGAAAAAATCAGGATAAGCCCGGTGATGATTTCCGGTGACTCGGTGTTTTTTTCCATGCCGGTGTTTGAATCTTCATTCCGGGCTAAAAAAAATGCTGACGGAAGTTTGCAAGGCACATGGATTAAAGGAACCAGCGGGGCATTTCAGCACTGGCCGTTTTTTGCTTTTCCGTCACAACCTTTTCGTTTTTTGCAAAACCAGGGCAATGCAAAACAAAACATTACCGGCCGCTGGGATGTGAGGATTACAAGAGCAAATGGCACAAACCGGAAAGCTGTTGCCGAATTTGTACAAAAAGGCAACCGGCTCACCGGTACATTTCTTACTCCCAGCGGCGATTACCGTTATCTCGACGGCATTGTCACCGGCGACTCGCTGAAGCTTTCCACCTTTGACGGAGCACATGCTTATACTTTTTATGCAAAAATTGAAAGTGCACAGGAAATTTCAGGCGGTGTTTTTTATTCCGGTATCGCCGGCAAAGAAACATGGACTGCTGTGAAGAATGAAAATGCAAAAGCGCCGGAACAGAGTGAACCTGCACAGTTGCGGGAAGGCGAAAGCAAATTGAATTTTACGTTCAATGACCTTACCGGCAAACCTGTTTCCATACATGATGAACAGTTCAGAAATAAAGTGGTCATCATCCAGCTGATGGGAAGCTGGTGCCCCAACTGCATGGATGAAACGAGATTCCTGAGTGATTTTTATAACAACAACCGCAACCGGGGTGTGGAGGTAATCGGGCTGGCTTATGAATATTCGACCGACATGGAGCGCAGCAAAAAGAGTTTAAGCAAGTTTCAAAAACTTTTTAATGTACAATACCCTATGCTGATAACCGGTGTCACTTCTTCGGATGAAAAGAAAACCGAAAAAACGTTGCCGCAACTGACACCCATCCGTTCCTTTCCCACTACAATATTCCTGGATAAAAAGGGCAATGTCCGAAAGATTCACGGCGTGTTTTACGGACCGGGTACGGGTAAGCATTATGATGAGTTCAGAAAAGAATTTTATTCTTTTGTAGATGAGTTGCTAAAGGAATAAAGAGTAAAGAGCAATGAGTAAGGAGTGTTTAGTCATGCTATAAGTTGGGTCTTCCTGTAAAAATGAAATCCACACCTGTCACGGATTTGTGAGAAAATA
>CAYUJD010000094.1:0-13869 GCA_964444975.1 uncultured Chitinophaga sp.
GCTTTTTGAATGAAGAAAAAGCATTGAGACCCTATGAAACTTTTAGAGGAATTCCGACAGCTGACTTCATAATAAAATTTATCTTGCGCCACTAAATAATTTTCCGATGAAATTAGTTTCGTATTTGCAGGACGGTCATGACCGGCTGGGTGTATTGATTCATGATATGGTGTATGACATGGAAGTGCTGCATCCTGATTTGCCGAACAGCATGGGTTTGTTTCTGAATTACTGGGCGGATTCGTTTCCGGTGGCGCAGGCAGGTGAGCTGATGCTGCGGGAAGGTGAACGAACGACAAGCAGGGGAATACCCTTGAGTGAAGTAATGCTGCTGGCGCCGGTGCCTTATCCCACATCCTGTCGTGATGGGTATGCCTTTCGCCAGCATGTGGAAGCGGCGAGAAGAAACCGCAAAGTGCCGATGATTGCAGAATTTGACCAGTACCCGGTTCTTTATTTTACCAATCATCACAGTATTCAGGGGCCGGGCGAAGTGCGCTGCATGCCCGATCATTTTGAAAAACTGGACTTCGAACTGGAAGCGGCTATAGTGATTTGCAAACACGGAAAAAACATCAAAGCAGAAGAAGCGGATGAATACATCGGCGGGCTGATGATTATGAACGACCTGAGTGCCCGACGGCTGCAGATGGAAGAAATGCTGCTGAACCTGGGTCCGGCAAAGGGAAAAGATTTTGCAACCGTGATTGGCCCGTGGCTGGTGACGCCTGATGAATTAAAAGAATTTGAAGTGCCCTGCAAGGAAAATCACAAGGGTAAAAGCTGGAATCTGAAAATGAAATGTTGGTTAAACGGCGTGCAGGTGAGTGAAGGTAATCTTGCCGATATGGACTGGACCTTTGCCGAGATAATTGAACGGGCTTCGTATGGTGTGGATCTTTTTCCCGGTGATGTGATTGGCAGCGGCACGGTAGGCACGGGATGTTTCCTGGAGCTGAATGGTACGGGCAAACTGAATGACCCGGATTATACTGAGCAATGGTTAAAGGCTGATGATTTAGTGGAGATGGAAATTGACGGGCTGGGCAGACTGAGCAATACGATAGTGGCGGAGGAGAGTGAGTGGAGTATTCTGAAACTGAAAAAATGAATGCCACGGAGACACAGAGGAACACGAAAATGATAGTGGCCAATGATCACTCCGTGAATTCCGTGCCTCCGTGGCAATTAAATAAATTATGATCCTCAATTTAAAAGATTTAAGTACAGCAGAACGGCAATATTATTTGCAGCATGTAATTGGCCCCAGGCCTATTTGCTTTGCCAGTACGGTTGATAAAGCCGGCAATGTGAACCTGAGCCCGTTCAGTTTTTTTAATTTGTTTTCAAGCAATCCACCCCTTGTTATTTTTTCACCGGGCAGAAGAATAAGAGATAATACCACCAAGCATACGCTGGAAAATGTGAAAGAAGTACCGGAAGTAGTAGTGAACATAGTGACATACGAAATGGTTCACCAGGTTTCACTTGCAAGCTGCGAATACCCGGAAGAAGTGAATGAATTTGTCAAAGCCGGCTTTACTCCGGAGCCCGCCACCATGGTAAAGCCGCCGATGGTAAAAGAGAGCAAGGTGAAGATGGAATGTAAAGTGATTGAAGTAAAACCGCTGGGCACGGAAGGCGGCGCCGGCAATCTGGTTATCTGTGAAGTGCTCCGCATGCATATAGACGATTCATTGCTTGATGAAAACAAAAAGATGGATCAACGTAAAATTCACCATGTGGCGCGGCTGGGCGGCGACTGGTACTGCCGGGTGGATGAAAGCAATTTATTCCAGGTACCCAAACCGAATACGGAACTGGGCATCGGGGTGGATGCATTGCCCGAAAGCATCCGCAACAGCAAAATACTTACCGGCAACAACCTGGGACAGCTGGCCAATGTAAGTAATATACCGGTGATTGAACCTTCGTTTGATGACACGCACCTGAAAAACATCATTCAGTATTACAGCCTAAACCCGGATGAGATGGAAAGGGAGCTGCATACTTATGCAAAAAAATTATTGGATGAAGGAAAAGTAAAGGAAGCGTGGCAGGTATTGCTGGCCGGGGATTAAATCAGTACCTTTACTTTATGTCATCAGTCATAAAAATATTACCCCATTATACTTACGACGATTACTGCAAGTGGGAAGGCAGATGGGAGTTGATTGATGGTATTCCTTATGCTATGAGCCCGGCGCCTACACCGAAGCACCAACGTACGGCAGCAAAAATTATTAAGGAGTTAGTTGTGGCCATAGAAAAATCTGACTGCGACCGATGTGTAGTTTATAATTTTATTGATGTAAAGATTTCAGAAGATACTATTCTGCAACCAGATGCCCTGATAGTATGCGGCAAAATCAGCAAACCCTATCTTGATTTTCCCGCTGCCCTTGTTGTTGAAATTTTATCGCCGGCCACGGCGCTGAAAGACCGCAATACCAAGTTTGATTTATACCAGCAGTTCGGCATACCTTATTACCTGGTTATTGATGCCGATAAAAAAGAGCTTGAAATTTACCGGCTCGAAGAAAAAAAATACCAGCAGGTGCCGCTGCAAAAGGAAATGTCTTTTTCTTTTCAGCTTGAGGAAAGCTGCATGATTGAGGTGAATCTGCAGGCTATTTGGGAATAATACTCTCCTGTTATTCTTTCTTCAGACCCAGCCTGCCCATCACGGCTTCTCTTTTTGATTTGGAAACGGTAAGTTCTTCTCCTGTCTGTAATTTTAAATAGCCGCCGTCTCCTCTTACAAAATGGGTAACATAATTCAGATTTACGACTGTCGAATGATGAATACGCTGAAACAAATCATTCGGCAAGAGTTCTTCAATGTCGCCCAATGTCCTGGAAACAAGAATATATTTTTTATTATCGAGAAATACTTTTGTATAAGCGCCTTCGGCCTGGCAATAAATAATATGGCTTACTTCTACAAATTCATATCCGTCTCTGTAGGGTAAAGCAATCTTTTGCTGCGAGGAGGGTTGTTTGATATTACGAAGAAGATTCTCAATATGAATATTACCATGCTGCTGTTCAATTTTCTTATGAACCTTTTTCACTGCTTCCTTCAGGTCGTTGGCATCAATAGGTTTTAAGAGGTAATCCACAGCGCTGATGCGAAAAGCTCTGGCGGCAAATTCATCATGCGCCGTAGTGAATATAATAGAAAAATTCACTTCGCCCAACACTTCCAGCATTTCAAAACCATTCATCCAGGGCATTTCAATATCAAGGAAAACAAGATCGGGTTTTTCTTTTTTGATAGCCATGATGCCTTCCTTGGCAGAATGACAGACCGCAATTATTTCTACAGAAGGACAATGTAAATTAAGGTCATTCTTTAAAATAGATGCATTTTGCGGTTCGTCGTCTATGATGATGGAGCGGAGCATGTCATTGCAGGTTAAAGGTAAGGACAACTTTTGTTCCTGCTGGTTCCCTGTTATCATAATCTTCAACTGGTTTAATTATTTCAGAGGTTGATTTCAAACTTGCCGGTTTTAATTTCCACATATCTATAAGCTTACTCTGTTTTTTATATCCCCGGGTAGTCCGGGATAAGTCGCCACATTTTATTAATAACCGGAGTGCCCGATAATAGAGTTCAGATATTCCCGGCATCAATTAAAATTAGCCTTTTACAACCCTTCAAAGTAATCTGAATTGGCACTTACAAGCCCGTACTTGGCAGTTGGCTTATCTGTCCTCACTGAAACGCAGAACTACTTTCGTCCCGGCAGCCTTACCATTTTCATCCTTCTTATCTAAAATTTGTAAATCGGCCTCCCGCTGCTGTAATAACCTGTTCAGTTCCAGCCTTGATTGGGTAAGATTCACTCCCCTGGATTGATGAGCCGGATCGCTGGTTGATTTATTTTGTCTTGATACTTCCCTGCCGATACCATTATCGTCAATAGTAATTTCAATCATTGCATCTTTCTTTACAACATCCAGTGAAATGCAGCCCACGTTATCGCGGGGAACTATCCCATGCCAGATGGCATTTTCAAGAAAAGGCTGGATGACCAGCGCCGGTACCGATATTGATTTTAAATCAATTTATTCGTCCACATTTACCGCATATGACAATTTTGTGCCTAACCGCATGGCTTCCAGCTGCAGGTAATACTTACAGGTTTCTATTTCATCAAAAAGAGTGATCTCCCTTTTATCGGCATTATTGAACAAAGTACGGATGAGCTTGGAGAAATCAGTAAGATAGGTAATACCATTTTCAGTTTGTTTCTCCTGCATCAATGCCTTAATGGAATTAAGACAATTAAAAATAAAGTGCGGGTTCATCTGGGCCCGGAGAGCACGGGCTTCAAGCTCAAGTAGTTCCTTGTAAATTCTTTGTTGCTCCAGTGCCTGCTTCTCCTTTTCTTTGGAAATTTCCCGGAACCTGATTGACACATAAACCAGTAACGAGAGAGGGAATGTGAAATAAATACCGGTCTGAAAAAGCTGCCAGTGCTTATTAAAATAACTTCCAAAATTGACAATACCAAAAAGAACACCGAATAATACGGATAAAGTTAACCCGATCGCAATGGCCCATTGCGATACTTTAAGTTTTTTCCAGAAAGAAACCAATATGTAAGCATAAAAGAAACAACTCACAATCATGGAGAGATATAAAAACTTTAAAAAGAAATTAAAGAATATGCTGAACGCCCCTAAAACCGTAAAAGCAACTAAAAATGGCTTAATACCGGGGGCAATTTTAAAATTCAAAATTTTTTTTGCAATGATGAAAGTGAGCACAAAAATGATCCAGGTGCACAGTTTAAATAATAAATCATTCTTCTGGTAGATAGGAAATGAAACATCATTGTTAATTAAAAAAAAGCGGGTTAAATTCGACAAGGCTGAAAAACTGGAATAAAGCGCAATGAGCATGAGCGTTTTCTTTTCGCCGGGATTTTGAAAATACAATAACCAAAAAAGTAAGGCTAATAATATGGTTGCTGATAACCATATACTCCTGTATAACAGTTTTTCTTTCGTGTATTTTTGTACCTTCTGGTTATAATCCGGGCCTGTGAGTATTAATAAGGAACGAAGGCCTTGTCTTATGGAGCGATGAGTGCCAATTGTTGCTGATCGTAAAAGACCAAAAGAAAGAGGTGCTGTATAGTCAACGAAATACAGGGCTATTGTATGCTCTTTACCCGGCTCCAGTGCAGCCGGTATAGAAAGTTCGTTTGCCGGATTATGTTCTTTATAAGTTTTGTAGTCTGCACTGGTATTGCCAAAGGACGCTAAGAATTTTCCATCTATAAAAACTTCTGTAGCTGCCCAGCCACCTCTGCCTATAAATAGAGGAATATTCATGAAATCCTTTTCCAGCCTGAATGAAAACCTGAACCAACCTTCCACTCTTCCTGATTTGTCGGCAAGCTTCGCAGATAATTCTGCCGGCTTCAGTTTTTTCCAGTCGCTGGTATTAAGTTCTTTATTCGACCACGCAGGATCATTACCTTCCCTGAAAAGCCATCCACTCATTGCTGACAAAACTATTTTCTGCTCAACATCAAACATCCTGGCAGAAATTATAACAGGTGTATCCTGGGTGAAACCGCAGTGAATACCAATGAAAAAACATAAGGTTGTCAGGACAGCCGGCTTCATGAAATGAAGTTAAACTTTTTACAGCTGAATTAATAAGAGCTGCCGGTTATAAATCATTTCCCCGATTTTCCTTTCCTGTTATTACCGGGTTATTTAACCCGATAGATTTTGCAGCTACCCGATCCCGCATGGAATAAACCATTTTCATTCAACGACCAGCGCCGGAGCAAAAGCGGTTTTCATTAAATGGCCATCTTGAATTTTTCTGCCAGATGAAACTGCATTTTATCAATCCATTTGCAAAAACCGCAAACCAGGAAACGGTTAATGCAAAGTTCAATTATAAACCGGCCATACCCGGCTGTAGTTTAGTTCAAAAATTAAGAGTATGAAAAAGTCAATTCTTTACATCCTATTGCCTGCGATAGCGGCAGCATCATTGCTTTCCTGTTCCAAATCATCAGGCAACCTTGGTGATGTTATATCATCGGGCTTATCAACAGGAAAAGTCATTATTTCAGAAGTCAAAAAACATTCCCACCTCACGTTAAAAAACGAATCAAACGGAATGGTCAACCTGGAAAACTGGAAGCTGGTTGAAATCAGGCAATATCTTATAGGTGGCTCCGATACCAATACCTATGTAATTCCGGCCGGCACCCTGCTGAATAAAGGCGCCAGTATTAATTACAGTGCATCCACAATCGGGTTCGTTTTAGGAGCAGATGAAACAGTTTACCTGTATGACAAACAGGGATCTATTATTTCCCAGAAGTATTGGATGTCTTTTAACTAACCAGGCCGGTATTGATACCAGTTTAGGAAATGAAGTAAGCGAGGGAAGTGATTAGTTACGCAATCAACAATGAGTATGTTGTTCGGGTCTCAACAGGTACGACAGCTATAATATTTCAGTTTAGTTAGCAATCAAGTTCATTCTTTAACTTTTAAAAATAAGTTTATGAAAAAGATCACCATCTCCCTTTTATTGTTGATAACCTCCGTTGTAATGTTCAGCCAGCAATCGAATCCTGCATCTGTATTAACAAAGCAGGATTACCTGCAAAAAAGTAAAAACCAGAAAACTGCTGCCTGGGTACTGTTGAGTGGTGGCGCAGCTATGGTTGGCGGCAGTATTATATGGGGCTTACAAGATATTTTCAGTACCAGTTCGGGCCCAACAGTTTTGTTCGTAGCAGGCGGCGTAGCAATGCTTGGCAGCATTCCTGTTTTCATTGCCTCAGGCAAAAACAAACGCAAAGCAATGAGCATGTCCTTTAAGATGCAGCAGGTGCCACAGTTGCAAAACGGCAGCTTCGTTAATCAGCCTCTCCCTTCAGTCAAGTTCAAAATAAGTTTATGAAACTGACAATAAAAAAACTCCGGCACAATGACCGGAGTTTTTTTCAATTGATCAACTTTAGAAGTTATTTTATCACTCCTCCAAACACCTTCTTCAACAGCTCAGTCGTCCTTGCCAGCGGGTTTTCCCGGATGTTGGCTTCTTCTTTGGCTACCTGGTCAAACAAAGCTTCAACTGCTTTGCTTACGACATACGAAGGCAAATCGGGATTTACTTTTTTAAACGTGGTAGGAAAATTATTGTAGGTATTTACTATGTCAGCATAATATTTTGTGGCATCCACTTTATCCAGCGAGGTTTTTACCGGCGGAGTAAAGGCGGCCATCAGCTTTTCCGTTGTTTTCCTTTTAAAATACTGTGTGGCGGCATCCTTAGGGCCTTTTACAATATTGATGGCATCGGTCAGCGTCATTTCTTTGATGGCATCCACAAAAATAGGAGTGGCATAGCCCACGGCATCTTCGGCGCCCCGGTTGATGGCCAGGATGGCTTTATCCACCTGGGCGCCCATGCCGGCTTTGCGCAGGGTGGTTTCAATCTTCTTTGCATCGGGCGGCAGAAAAAGTTTGTAGGCTTCATTGCCAAAGAAACCATCGGTTTTATTCAGAAAAGCAACGCCTTTGGTTACGCCGTTCACCAGCGCTTCTTTTATTCCTTCGGCAGCTTCGGCTTCAGTAAAGCTGCCACCGCCTTTGCCAATCTTAATGGGGAACTGCGCCAAAGGGCTGCCTGAGCAGAAGAGGGAATAAAAACAGAAAGCGTACATGATTTTTTTCATAGCGGCAATTTGCTGCAAGATATTTCAAATATCCTGCCGGAGAGAATCAGGCATTTTTTCTTTGGAAAAAAATAACACTACACCCGCAGGCTTTCCTTGCGCCGCTCTATCCGTTCACGCATGCGGCGGAAATATCTTGCTCTTTCCTTTTCACTCACCTCGCTTATCAGCGTGGATCGCTTGATGAGATTCTGCACATACTGGTAGTAGTTTTCACAATAATTAATATCCCGGGTCATCATATAATTAATGGCGGTATGCGGCACAAATGCCATCCGGGAGCGGTCCAGCACGGCCATCATGCTGTTGTCCTGGATTACTGTTTCGTTGAAATACATGCTGTACCGGCCCATTGGCTTTTTGCCGGGGTCGTTGATGTCAAATTTATAACCCCGCTGCGCCTGCTCTTCCAGGTGATCGAGCACTTTTTCCGTAGCCTCGTACACCCGCAGGGCATCATCATCGGATTGAAACATCTGGCTGTCCAGGTAATATTCTACCTGGTGCATAGTGGTGTTCCAGCTTTCAATGTTCCAGATTTCAGTTGAGTCCATCTGGTTATAAAACATCAGCGCTTTTCTGCCCAGCGCTTCCAGTTCATCGGGGAATTCTTCAAAAGCCACTTTTTTGTTTCTGAATTCCGGGAAAAAAAGCAGTGTCCCCATCCAGAAAAAATATTTGAATGCCGCCAGGTCTCTCACATTGAAGTAATGAAAGATGGGCGTGTCTTTACACAGGTAAAAAAATTCTTTTTCCTTAAAGCTGGTGAGATATGCCATATTATGCATCATGCCGGTAAGGTAGGCATCATAGCGGTAGGTTTTAGGGTTGAGCAGGTTGCCCTGGAACAGGAAAGCCCCTGTCTGGATATTCATCAGCTGGTCAAGCGATATTTTAAAGTGGGTGGCTAATGTGTAGAGCTCTTCAAAAGTTATCAGCTTTTCGCCCCGCATGCGTCGGTAGGCGCTGTCGCTGCTGATATTCAGCAGCCGGGCCACTTCGTCGGCTACTGATGCCTCGGCCGGAAGCTTTGTTTTGATAAACTGGAAAAGCTGCTGTTGGATTTCGTTGATGTTCATAGCTGTTTCGTTTATAAGTTTTTCATCCTGTCTTTTATTTTATTCAGCAGGATGCCGAAGAAAATGTTGCGTTGTTTTTCACTGGTCTGGCTTATCAGGGTAGACCGCCTTATCATTCTTTGCATATCATCATAGCAGGGATTGCAGAAGCTTTCATCCCGGGTAAACATATAATTCAGCACATCGTAG
Source organism: uncultured Chitinophaga sp. (assembly GCA_964444975.1). Taxonomy (GTDB): domain Bacteria; phylum Bacteroidota; class Bacteroidia; order Chitinophagales; family Chitinophagaceae; genus VBAS01. Next base: position 8,996 of record CAYUJD010000094.1, read on the forward strand.
TTGATAAAAACAGTTTTTATTCTGTCTGTAGCCACCATAATAGTATTATCACCCAGGATTGTCCGGTTATAAAAAAAGCGGAAGTTGCTCTTTTTGGTTTCCGGGTTCTCACCCGGCATAAACTTGGCGCCGTATTCCACTTCGGTTTTCAAATGAAGAATGGTTTCTTCCAGCGCTTCGTAAATGGTCTTAATATCGGCGGCATGTGCAAACAGGCCCGAGTCCCTGTAAAACTCCACCTGTGAGATAGCGGAATTAATACATTCCGTATTCCATATTTCCACCGAGGGTACTTTATTATAGGCCATTGTCAGTTCGCGGCTTAGTTTTTCTATTTCGTCGGAGAGCAGGGAAAACTCAAATTCCTTATTGGCAAAATCGGGGTGCTGCACAATGGATTTCATCCAGAAAAAATAACGGAAGGCAATCAGCGGCCGGAAGTAAAAATTATGAAACAGGGCCATATCCTTGGTGAGATAAATGATTTCCTTATGAATAAAGCTGCCGGCATACTCCACCTGCTTTATGATATCCGTAATATATTTTACATAACTGTAGTTTTGGATGTTGATGCGCACATTCTGAAACAGTGTGCTGTTGCCCTGCACGTTCAGCACCTGGTCAAGCGATAATTTATAATAACTGCACAGTTCCCTTGCCTCATCCAGCACCAGGGGTGTTTCGCCCCGTATGCGCCGGTAGGCGCTGTCGTTGCTTACATGCAATATTTCAGCCACAGAATCCACGAGAGACGCATATGGGGGTAAAAGTTCCTTTATCCGCTGGAATAAAAACTCCTGTGATTGATATTCGGGCATGGCTGGTTGGCAGTTTGAGGCTCCTATTGCATATTCTGCAACTTACATTTGAAAAGTTAATTGAAAAATCCCGGTTTTCACTCCTCCCCACCCCGTTAAATCACCCTTTTTTTGCAGATTCTGCAACAGGTAGCTTTACACTGAGCCCTTTTTTTAAAAAAATGGATGATGCCGGGAAGGCTGCCAAACCGGTTGCAAAAACTGCAAATCAGGGAATCGCTAATGCAAAATTCAATTATAAATGGCTTGTCCGTGGTAGTAGCTTGGCATCATGAAAAAAACAAAGGTTATGAAACCGACAACAAGCCACCAGGAAATACTGCTCTTCACCGGCACCACGCTTGCCAGCCGGGAGTTCAGCAGCAGGGAAGAAAACAATAATAAAGCAAACAGCGCTGCCGAAGAACTTGAAAAAGCCTGCTGGGCCGGGCTGCTCTGCGAACTGCTGCCCGAAGTAATGAATAATACAGGTGTAAAAAGCGAAAGCTTTATCTGGAACATACTGAACGGGAAAAACTTTTTATACATCACCCTGGGCCCGCACCCGGTGGTGGCCGACAATGAAACTACCCTTGACCCCTATTTCTATATGATGAGCATGTGTGAAAACTGAAAGAAATTAACCGCATTATGAAACAGAAAACCGCAATATTGATAAGTATATCAGTTTTTATTTTCCTGGTTAGCGTCAGCCTATCAGGGCAAGATACTATAGTAAATAAAACAAGCACAGATGTTCTCCAGTTTTATGTAAGATTAAGAACCCTGGATAATAAAAAAGTGATAAAAGGCGCCTTTCACAAATTTATCAACGACTCAATTTTTTTAACCGCTGTAGATAAAAAATACAATGTGTTGGCAGGTATTGTAAGAACCATGAACGAAGACAGTATCGTTGGATTTGATGCCGGGGAGATCAAACAGATCAATATCATGCGCAATGGCCTGGTGGTAAAACCCGAAAATCGTAAAGAAAAAATAGTGGAGTATGCGGTTATGTCGTTTATAACCGATGGCTGGTGGGGAATTTTTTCCCTCAGGCAGTCACCCAAAAATGAATTCCGGTTTTCTGATTCAAACTATAAAACATCACCCGATTTCTGGAAGGTATTAGGTGCCGTAGGCCCAGAGAGAATACATCCCCGAAGAGGTGATCTTTATATTATCAGCGGAGACACAGGAAAATTCAGGGAAATGACACTCATTTTAACCGGCATTATCAAAAAACCCTATGAACAGGAAGAATGATGTTTCTGGAATTAAGTCAAAAACTTAATTGCTGTGAATAATAAAAAAAACCAGCTCCTGATATAAAAAACAATTTTTATAACCCAAAAGCCACCAAGTATGAATAAGCTTTTATTAACCATGCTGCTTGCTGCTATCACAGCTTCCGGCCTGCTTGCGCAAAGCAAAACGGTAACAGGAAAAGTAACCGATGAAAAAAATGAACCCGTTGCAGGGGCATCAGTTAAAATAAAAAATGGTACCGGGGGTACAGTAACGGATGCCATGGGCAAATTCTCCCTGCAAGTGGCTTCCTTGCCGGTTACCCTGTTGTTTTCGCACCTGGAATTTATTCCTGTGGAGAAACCGGTTGTTGACCAGTCGGAAGTCAGCGTGGTAATGCAAGTGAACGAAATGATTTTGGGTGAAGTGGTCATAGTAGGCGATCCGAGAATAAGCGGTAAAATCATCAATTCACCGATTTCAATAGAAAAAGTTGGAAAAACAGATATTATCAATTCAACCGGATCGGTTTACGACTTACCTCTTCATAAAAAAGGATTGGACGTCACTGTTTCCAGCCTCACTTACCGCACCTACAGCACCCGTGGCTTCAATGGAAGCGGCAGCAGCCGGGTAAACCAGCTGATGGATGGCATGGATAACCAGGCGCCGGGGCTTAATTTTTCTGTGGGCAATTTTGTGGGCCTTACCGATCTGGACATTGAAAGCATTGAAATTCTTCCCGGTGCATCCTCTGCCTTGTACGGACCCGGCGGAGTGAACGGCACCATTCTTATCAATAGCAAAAATCCTTTTAAACATACCGGTCTGTCCGTTCAATTGAAAAACGGACTCACTGACATAGGGCAAAAACAACGAAATAAAACCGGCGGCTATTATGACTATTCATTGCGCTTTGCAAAAAAATTCAATGATAAGATTGCATTTAAAGTCGGCTTTCAGTACCTGAAAGCAAATGATTGGCTGGCAAATGATTCAAGCAATTACCTGCGCAGCGGTACTCGAGGCAAAGTGATTGCCGGTACAAGACTTACCGACCCGAATTATGATGGAGTGAATGTGTATGGCGATGAAACTTCGGTGGATGTCCGCCAGTTTGTGGGCGCCATTGCCCAGTTTTATCCTCCCGGCAGCCCGCAGCAAAATGCCATCCTGCAGCTTTATAGCTCCATGACCAATCCTACCAAAGTTTCCCGCACCGGTTATCATGAAATTGATGTAATTGACCCTAAAACAAAAAACATTAAACTGAACGGGGCATTACATTATAAACTTTCTGACAAACTGGAAGCCATCCTTGCCGGTCATTGGGCCACCGGGAATACAGTTTACACCGGCAATAACCGCTACTCACTTAAAGACATAAAAGTGGGACAATACAAGCTGGAGCTGAAACACAAAAACTGGTTTTTGCGTGGCTACACTACGCAGGAAGATGCCGGCGAAGCATACAGCGCTACAGTGACAACGCAATTGTTTAATGAAGCATGGAAGCCCAGTTATAATCCTGCCAACCCGATGGGAAGCTGGTACCTTCAATATGCACAGGCCTATATTCAATCACGGCTCGGTGGCGCAAGCGATATTAATTCGCACAATGCTGCCCGCGCCTTTGCCGACCAGGGCCGCCCTGCAGCCGGCTCGGCCCAGTTCAACAGAATCTTTGATTCGGTAAGAAGTATTCCGATTCCCGGAGGCGGATTGTTTGTTGAAAAATCGCAACTATGGATGGGCGAAGGCCAGTACAACCTTTCCGATAAAATAAAATTTGCCGACATCATCATCGGCGGCAATGTGAAAAGATATATCCTGAGTTCAAAAGGTACTTTATTTATTGACACAGCCGGCTCTATAAAAATAAATGAATGGGGCGCCTATGCCCAGGCTTCCAAAAAACTGTTCAACGAAATCCTGACCCTGTCTGCATCGGGCCGCTACGATAAAAATGAAAACTTCAATGGTAAATTCACACCCCGCTTTACCGCATTGATTAAAGTTGCCGACGGGCATAATTTCAGGCTGAGTTACCAGACGGCTTATAAATTTCCCACTACCCAGCAGCAGTGGATAAAGCTGAATGTTGGCAATGCCATTTTACTGGGCGGCCTGCCGTGGATACTGGATGTGCTGCAGCCGGAAAAATATCCCACTTATGTTTTTGACAACGGGCAGCTTTCTCCCTGGACCTATAAAAGACTGAAGCCCGAAAGTATGCAGTCGTTTGAAATTGGGTACAAAAGCTATATCAACAAAAAACTGCTGATTGATGCGTATGCCTACTTCGGAAAATATTCCGATTTTCTTGGCCGCATAGTGCTGGTGCAGCCAACCCGTCAAAGCACACCCTGGTCCATCGTCACCAACAGCGATGTGGAAGTAAATACCTGGGGCGCCGGTATCGGGTTTGATTATAAAATGACAAACAACTATTTCTCGTCATTTAATATTTACACCGATAACCTGACCAAAGTACCCAGCGGGTTTATGGCCGGGTTCAATACACCTAAGTACCGCCTGAATGCCGGCTTTGGCAACAGCGGTCTTGGCAAAAAAGAAAGAATCGGTTTCAGCGTCAACCTGCGCTGGCAGGATGATTTCTTGTGGGAAGGCGGCGGCCTGGCCGATGGCACGGTAAAAGCCTACACCACGCTGGATGCTCAGGTGAATTACAGGTTTCCAAAGATAAATTCAATGATAAAACTGGGCGGCACCAATATCACCAATAAATTTTACCAGACAGGATTTGGCAATCCTTACATCGGCGGCATGTATTATGTAAGTTTTGCCTACAACATCCTGAAAAAA
>CAYUJD010000095.1:0-13567 GCA_964444975.1 uncultured Chitinophaga sp.
TGAAGCATAACTATTGGGCTTCCGTTGCGTCGCACTCTTGTACGTCCTGTAATTCTATTCAGCATAAAACCTCACGCAAAGACGCCAGGCTTCAAGAAACAAGCCGCAAAGTAGCTTTTGCTTCTTTGCGTCCCTAAAGCTTTCGGGATTGCGCCTTTGCGTGAAATAAAAAAGTACATCATGCTAAAAAAAGACATAAACCAATTACAGAACTTCACTCAGGCGTCCGGGCTGGAATACCTGGAAACAAACGGCCTTGGCGGCTGGAGCGGTTCATCTGTTACCGGGGCGCATGCAAGACGCTATCATGGTTTGTTGGTGGCGGCCATCCATCCGCCTGCTGACAGGATGGTGCTGCTTTCAAAACTCGATGAAACAATCATAACCGGAGAAAGCAGATTTGAATTAAGCTGCAATGTTTATGATGGCGATGTGCTTCATCCCGATGGCAACAGGTTTTTAGAAAGGTTTACCAAGAATTTTTTTCCTGAATGGACTTATAATACCGGTTGCATTCAGTTAAAGAAAACTATTTGTATGATTCATGGCGAGAATACAGTGGTTATGAAATACGAAGTACTGAGGGCTGATTCATCATTTACTTTAGAGTTTTTGCCATTGATGGCGGCAAGGGGTTATCATGAACTGGGTCATGCCTCGCCCCGTATGCATTGGGATGCCGAATTTAATAATGGGATTTTCCATAATCAACCTGATGGAGTGAATCATGTTTATATTGCTGTTCCCGGTTCCACATACCGGCATACGCCCAGATGGTTCTATCATTTTAAATACGGTGTAGAACAATACCGGGGACTGGATTATACCGAAGACCTATTCAATCACGGAATCTTTTCTGTTCAGTTAAATGAAGGTGACGAATTAAATTTTATCATTTCAACTGAAAACCCGGAAGGAAGAAATGCAAAGGATTTATTTATAAAAGAATTGAAAAGAAGAAAAAACCTGCTCAAGGGTCAGCCGGAAGATGAAACCCTGCAACAACTAATTCTTGCAGCCGACCAGTTTATTGTTAAAAGAAATGAAGACCTTAAAACGGTGATAGCTGGTTATCATTGGTTCACTGATTGGGGCAGAGATACAATGATTTCTTTACCCGGTCTTACCCTCAGTACGGGCCGGTTTGAAGATGCAAAGAAAATTCTTTCCGCCTTTGCACAAAGTGTAAGCATGGGCATGCTGCCCAACCGCTTCCAGGAAAAAGAACCACCGGAGTATAACAATGTGGATGGAACGCTTTGGTATTTTATAGCGGTGTATAAATACTTACAGGCCACCGGCGATAAGAAATTTGTGCTGAATGAAATTCTTCCAGTGCTGAAAGATATTATTGACTGGCATTTTAAAGGAACCAGATACAATATTCATGTGGATGATGACAGGTTGTTATATGCCGGTGAAGTTGGTCAGCAACTGACCTGGATGGATGCAAGAATCGGCACCTGGGTAGTGACACCACGCATGGGCAAGCCGGTGGAGATACAGGCACTCTGGTACAATGTGCTGAAGATTTTTGCAGAACTGCTGCGCCTGAATAAACAAATGAAGGATGCAGATGTGGTGGAAGCAAGCGCAGCAAAAGCCCGGGTGAGTTTTGAAAAACTTTTCTGGTTTGCCGAAGGCAATTATCTGTACGACGTAATTGACGAAAACGGAAAACCGGATGCCAGCCTCAGGCCCAACCAGCTTTTTGCCATCAGCCTGCCTTTTGCACTGATTGAAGGAGAAAAGGCTGAAGCCATATTAAAGGTTACAGAAGAAAAATTGTACACGCCGGTTGGTTTACGTAGTCTGCCAATGGAAGATGCTCACTACGTACATCAATATGGCGGCGACCAGTGGCATCGTGACTCTTCTTATCATCAGGGAACGGTGTGGAGCTGGCTGCTGGGCGCTTACGTGGATGCGGCGATGAAGCTAAATACTAAAAGTGGAAAGCTGAAGGCAAAAAAGATTGTTGATGATTTTAAGTATCATTTAAATGAGGGTTGTATTGGTTCTGTTTCAGAAATATTTGATGCTGATGCACCGCATCATCCCCGGGGCTGCGTGGCACAGGCATGGGGCGTGGCCGAAGTGCTGCGGGTGATGAAGGAATATGACTTGTTTGAAGTTAACCGTAAAAAGTCAAAGGCAAGAAAAGCTGAGAAAGTGGAGTAGTGTCAAAATGAAAAAGCTTTTTTTGTTATTACTTGTTGGGTTAAATACCGCAGCGAAAATCAATTCACAAAACCTGAATTTTCCCGGCCTGGCACCTTCCGTTTCTTTTACGGTACATCAAAAAAACTTTGATTTGAATTTTTTGGTGGCTTCCAAAACAAAGGAAGGTTATCATACGGTGAAAAACGTGGAGTATGCACCCCGGTTTCTTGAAATTTATTCGCAGGCTCTTGTTGCACGCAAACTGAAAAAACGATGGATACTGGCAGCCGGTTATGGTTTCCAGCGCAATAATCCTTTTCGCAGCGACTGGCGCAATGAACACCGGCTGGTGCAGCAGGCCATGTATTCTGTGCCGGGTAATAAAATACGATTCAATAACCGCCTGCGGTTTGAAGAGAGGTGGTTCAGCTATCCGGATGCGCCCGGTAATTTTTCCACAAGAGCCCGGTACCAGGCAGGCATTGTAAGGCAATTCAATAAAAAACTTTACTGGCAACTAAACAATGAAATCTATGCCATCACTTCCGGCCGGCGTCATAGTTTTATTTCAGAAAACTGGTTATACAGCGGTATAGGTTTCCCGGTAAAGGGATTAGGGCATTTTGAAACAGGGATTGGCTACAATTCGGTAGTAAGAAATGAAAGAAAAGAATGGATCAGTCTAATATTGCTGCAGGTAAACTGGAGTTTTGTACTTCCTTCAAAAATGAAAACGGAGATGCACCCGGTGATGCATGGGAGAAATTTTTAATTGATAATTTCATCCTGATCCTGCCTTGGTTAGCCTCAGCAGGGAAATTTGTCCATCTCATTGCAACCAATATCCATTGTTAACGGCAGCCCGGATTTTCATCTTTGTATTGTCAATAATGACTCAAACAAAAAAATTTTAAAGATGAAAAAATTTACAGTTCCGGGAAGAGAAAATGTTTCAGCAAATAACCAGGCTAATTTCGATGCCCTTCAAAAAGTATTGGGTATGGTCCCTAACCTTTATGCAACGATAGCCTATTCTGAAAACGGTTTGTCCAGGTACCTTGCCTATCAAAGCGCAAAAACATCTTTGAGCAACAAAGAAAAAGAAGCAATAAACCTTGTGGTCAGCCAGGTGAATGGATGCATCTATTGTCAAAGTGCACATACCGTGCTTGGCAAAATGAATGGATTTTCCGAAGAAGAAACACTGAACATCCGCTCTGGCAACAGTAGCAACTCCAAACTGAATGCGCTGGTTGTTTTGGCAAAAGACATAACAGAAAACAAAGGAAGGGTGTCCCCGGCTAATCTTGATTCCTTTTATGCTGCCGGTTACAATGATGGCAATCTTGTAGACGTGATTTTGCAGGTGAGTGATAAAATTGCAATGAATTACCTGCACAATCTTACGGGTATACCTGTTGATTTTCCGGTTGCAGCGCCCCTGGAAAATGTTAGTGCCTGATACTATAAATGGGGAATGAGCCACGCCTGTTGCTCATTCCTCTATATAATTTTATGGAAATGAAATATCCGCTTCCGCCATTCACCATGGAGACAGCGTTGCAAAAGGTACAATTAGCTGAAGATGCCTGGAACACGAGAGATCCGGAGAAAGTTTGCCTCGCCTATACTATCGACACAGAATGGAGAAACAGAACTGAGTTCATCAACGGACGGGATGAGGTAAAAAAATTCCTGGGGAGAAAATGGGGAAAAGAGCTTGATTACAAATTAAAGAAGGAACTTTGGGGATTTCGTGAAAACAGGATGGCTGTCCGGTTTGAATATGAATGGCATGATCATACCGGGCAATGGTTTCGAAGCTATGGAAATGAAATGTGGGAGTTTGATGAAAATGGATTGATGCGGAAGCGGTTTGCCAGTATCAATGATATGCCTATCGAAGAAAAGGATCGTAAATTCAAATGATATATTTGCATGACAGCTGCTTCTACTTTGACCCTGGTGAATCCGCAAAACGGTAATCTTGCTTTTAGAATATTTTCCTTTGATAACAATGATCACTTTGATCACCTTCAGCGTCTTAATTATTATTCAATCATTGGCATCATAAAAGGCAGTGGTAAATTGAAAGCAGATTTTTCGGAGTATGATCTTTCTTCGAACAGTTTGCTTTTCTTTTCACCTTACCAGCCGTTTATGATCGGTACGGTAGACGAAATACAGGGTATAGGCATGAATTTTCATCCGGATTTTTATTGCATCCACAGGCATCAGAAAGAAGTTGCCTGCAACGGAGTTCTTTTTAATAATATTTACCAGCCCCCGATGATCCATGTTACTGAAGAGGAGATGCAGGGCTTCTTAACTTTGATCGGTCAACTAAAAAAAGAAATGCAAAATCATGAGTTGGCACAATATGAATTGCTGGTTTCAATGCTTAAAATATTTCTCATCAATGCATCACGGTTAAAAACAAACCAGCACCCGGCATTACAGCAGGAACTGAAGGGCAGTAAAGAACCATTTATTTTACAAAAGCTGAAAGATGCAATTGAACATCATTACAGGACAACGCATTCGCCCAGTGATTATTCTGCCATGTTGAATATTTCTCCAAAGGCGCTGGCAAAGATTACAAAAACACATTTCAATAAAACAATTACCGATCTCATTGCCGAGCGGATCATTATTGAAGCCAAGCGGGAATTGTATCTGACATCAAAGGCGATAAAAGAAATTGCCTACGACCTGGGTTTTCAGGATGAATATTATTTCAGCCGCTTCTTTAAAACGAATGCAGATGTCTCACCCCAATTGTTCAGGGACACAGTTGGTTTTGCAAGAGCAGATACATAATACAAAAAGGACCGGCTGATGTAAAAAAAGGATTTAAATCTGATTTATCCAATTAAAAGCTTGTCCTTATCTCATGGAGATTAGCACAAGGACGTATCTGCCCGGTGCCGGCTGTTATTTCTTTTTCTTCTTCGAAATCTTTTCGTCAGTATAAGCAGCCTCAAATAGGTAAGTCTTCAGCAGTTCAATATCTATTTCCTTCACAGAGTGAAAAGTTTTGTAGTACACCTGCTTGCGGTTTCCTTTTTCCAGCCAGTTTATTTCATCCTGCATCAGGTAGCCTTTATTAAAACCAAACTGTACGCCGCTGAGTCTTACATTGCCCCATTGCACAGCCGATGGCCAGATATAACAAATATTAAAATGGCGTTTATAAAACGGAACATTATAAGAAATTTTTTCTTCAATGTCAGGAATACAGTGGAAAACTATTTTACGAAGCAGCGCAACGATTTTCAATTCATCCTCAGGTAAAAATTCCAATAGCTCATCAACATTTTTGAAGCTGACGTTCTGCATTTGCCTTTTTACAAAGGCTGCCTTTTTTTTCTTTGATGAACCGGGCATGGTAAATTAAATCTCTTTGCGTTTTTTGTTTACACCAAATTCAAACACATCCCACCGGCTGTAATGACCGCTTACATCCAGCGTCAGCTTTTCTTTAAGGGCTGTATCAAAATTGTCAATGGTACAATACAGAATTTCTTCTTTGTCATATTGCGGGGTTAATAAATAATCACCTTTCGGGTCAATCACACAACTGCCCCCATTCAGGATATATTTATCCGGGTTGTTTTTTAATTGCACGGGCAGCGTTAAATGTGCCGGCATATCTTTTACCTGCATCATCTGCCCGGCGGCAATTACAAAACATCTTCCTTCAAAGGCATAATGCCGGCTGGCTACCTGGTGCATCTCATGCACGGCAGGCCATAGGGCCAGATGGATCATTTCATTTTCGTTGTGCAGCGCCTGCCGGCTGAGCGGCATCCAGTGTTCCCAGCAAATCAGTGCGCCCAGATTGCCCCAGTTAGTCGGCAGGGTTTTCAATCCTGCGGCATCGCCCATTCCGTACAAAAGTTTTTCATTGAAGGTCGGCATCAGCTTGCGATGATGATTGGCTATCTCCCCCTTTTCATTGATGATGACAAGGGAATTAAAAATTGTACCTCCGCCAGGCCCGCCTGTCACTTTTTCATTGAAGCCCATGCCAATCATAATACCCAGTTCTCTTGCCGCTGTGCAAAGCGATTGCATTTCTTCATCGTAAATTGCAGCACTGTTGGTGTGCATCTGCAAAAAAACTTCTTTCACGGCTTCATTATTCCAGTTGGCCACATCCGGGCAGTAATCAATCCATGCAGGGTAGCCACTGAGCCAGGTTTCGCCAAATACCACCAGTTGGGCGCCTTGTTGAGCTGCTTCTTTTAATAATATCAATGCTTTTTCCGTGCTGGCTTTAAGGTTCAGGTGTACAGGCCGGTGCTGAATGATGGCGATGCGAAGAGATTTCATGTGATAAATGTAAACGAAACTTTGCTTAGGCCAACACCATCCAATACACCCACATGGCAAAACTAAGCGCCAGCGCCAGCCAGGGATTGATGAAGGCAACGGCGAAAATTACTGTATTGCAGATGAGGCCGATGTTTTCGTTTCTTGTTGTGAGGCGGATTTGTTTTTCCGTCACATCATGCACCAGGTTTTCCCGTTTTCGGCTGGCGGCATACCACAGCAAACGAAAGGCAAGGCTGATGAGCACGAAATAACCTGTGTAAAAGATGACAGCTGTTTTAAACCCGCCACTGAGTAAGAATTCTCCCAGTGTTTTGGTAGGAAAGGGAACCAGCGCCACCAGCATCAGCAGGATGCCGTTGGTGATCATAATGGCATTGTCCGATTTCAGAAACAGCTTGAACAGGCTGTGATGCCCTATCCATGCCAGCAGGATATTGATAAAACTGATAACGTAAGCGAGATACAACGGCCATTTTTCCAATAAAGCATGAGTGAGTGTGGCATTGGTAACATCGCCGTGCACTTCTATACCTATTTCTATTGACAGCAATGTGATGGCAATACAAAACACACCGTCACTGAAGGTCTCAATGCGGAGCGTTTCCTTTTGCAGTTGTATTTCAGATTGGTTATTCATTGTTTAATGCACCGTTTACTCTCACAGATGTCACGGATTTGCACAGATTTTTTTTGCATTACGATTAAAGAAGCAGATCTGGTCTGTGAGAATCACCGCCTGGCTGGACGGGCAGGTGTGTAATCTGTGAGCAATCTATTTTTTAACCAGCTTGTCAATCTCCGCCTGTAGCTTCTCCTTAATATCATCCGCATAGCCGATGAACACCTGCCTTACGATTCCTTCCTTGTCAATCACCAGGTGAGTTGGAAAATTTTCAACTCCCAGCGCCGTGATATACTCCAGCGAGGAAGGAATAATATGGTAATCGAAACTGTATTTCTTTAAAAACTTTTTTATCTGTGCATCGGTTTCCGGAGCCGGGGCAATAAACACAACCGGCTTGTCTTTGTTTTCATTTACCAGTTTATTCAGGTGCGGCATTTCCAGAATACAGGGTTTGCAGGCGGTAAACCAGAAATTTATAACGATAACCTTTCCTTTCAGGTCATTTGAATTCCATTTTTTATTATCCAGGTCTGCCAGCTTAAATGCCTTGATTGATTTTCCAATCAGGCTTTCCCGGTAAATTTTAAATTTTTCATCAAAATCCGCTGTGGCCTGGCTATACAATGTAAATGCAACAGCACTACATAATACATAAAGTAAAAAACATTTTCCTTTCATCGTGACAGTGGATTAAAAGCTAAACTGGTATTCAAGTGATGCAACAAATTTTCTCGTCAACCCATCAGGCCGTTGTTCACGTACAATAAATGGTGTGCCGAGGGAAAGTTCAAAGCCACTTCCGTTTTTCAGGCGGTAGTCAAAAAACACATTGCCGTTTAATGTAAGGCCGTTGGAATTGAAGATGGCCCGGCGGTTCTTATTGGCATCTTCATAGGTATCGTTGCCCAGGTGATAAATTCCCAATAAGCTCGGTCGAATTGAAAACCGTTTATCCGTTTTAAAATTGTACGATACCCTGCCCACCAGGTCGCCTTTCCGTTCAAACGCATTGGAAGGCCAGTACAGCGGCGCCAGCGGTTCATTGGGATAATCGCTTGCCAGGAATTTGTTTTCATTTCTTGCTTTCAGCGGTTGCTGCAGGGCCAGCGTGGCGCCAAAATTTTTACGGGTGTAGTTCAGGGCAAGCACCAGGTCTATGGTGCCGAGGCTGGTCTGGTAAGGCATCGGCAGGTGAATCCCGTTTTCCACAATATCGGCGCCGTCAAAGGGCAGCTTCACACCCACCACAAAAGATTTCTGCCATTTGTTTTTTATATCAAAAGCATGATTGAAGGAAAGAAACACATCACCGGGACCGGATGTGTTCGCCAGTTCACCGCTGATGGCGGCATAATTCAGCTTTGCAGTTACCGATGATCTGACCGAAAGTGTTCTTGTGTATTCGGCATACAGGGTATAGTTATTGGTACTGCGTTCCCCAATGCCATAGCCAAAGCCGACGGATAAATCGTTTTTCGACCCTTCTTTTGATTCATGGCCTTCCGCATTGTTTTTTATGGAATGAATAGTGCACACGCCGGCATCGCTGCAGCCCTGCGCATCCAGGTTTGTTGCAGTCAAAAAGCAAGCAACTAAAAGCAGGATTAACTGGACTATTTTTTTCATATCGCTGGTTTAATCATTATATACAGAAATTTCAAAGGCTCAGATTTTATATAACCATTTCAATTACTCCCCTTTAGACCTTGGGGCAGGAATTCTTTTATCAGCATGGCATGCCCGTCCGGGTCACGGATGAGGAAAGATTTGGCATGCCTGTTTCCCGGTTGATGATGAACCAATTCTTTTGAAATGAATTTTACACCGGCTGCATTCAGCTTTGCGAACAGTTTTTCGGCGTCATTTACAATCAGTGTTGTTTGCCAGTGCCAGATATCATCCGCCCGGGAATCGGCAGGGTAGGGCCTGCCCGGACCGGGATGGATATATTGAAGAAATTCAATTCCGGGGCCAGCTGCTGCACGGTAGCCGGTAATGTGCAGCGATGCACCTTCTACATTGTTCAGGTGCTCCTGCTCAGTTCCTTTGTTCCAGCTGTCGCCTTTTCGTTCTATGCCAAGAAGATTCATATAAAAATGGTGACTGTGCTCCGTACTGCTTACACCAATTGCTGTGTGGTCAATGCCGAGAAATATTTTACCATTACTGTTCTGCCATTTTTCAAGGCCTTTTCCTTTCGGGAAATAAATCAGTTCGAGATTATGATTATCGGGGTCATGAAAATAAAAAGCCTTAATGCCTTCAGCAGCCGGGATGGATTTGGGCAATGTTTGCGGAGCCGTGGACACATGCTCTACGTTAAATTTTTTCACGTGCCGGTAGGCTTTTTCCATATCGCTCACCACGATGGCAATGTGCTGAAAAAACAGATCGTTACTCTTTGCATCTTCAGGTATGCTGCGGCCGCCGGTGGTCAGGTAATCAGTGAGCTCAATAAATTCATCACCCAGCTGCAGCTTCACCACACGTATATTCAACCCGAACACGCCCTGCAGTTTTTCCCAGCTCTTACCATTGTATTCGTTATCACTTATTTTTTTAAAACCCAGCACTTCGGTGTAAAACTTCAGCGAACGGTCCATGTCTTTTACCGTAATGCCGATGGATTCCACCTTTGTTACCTGTGAAAATGCAATGACAGAATGCAACAGTAACGGCAGCATCAGCCAGGAATAAAATGTAATTCTTCTCATAACATAAATTCTAATGGTTCCAGCAAAGTATTTTTTGAATTATTACTTTTTAAATGTGTATTTGGATAATGATTGTTCACTTTATTTTTCTGAATAAGCAAATAAAACCCGGCAGCAAGCAGCATGCCTGCAAACGGTATGAAAAGGTAAATCCAGAAAGCCGTCCAGGTACCGGCCGGCAAGGCACTGGCAAATGATCGGGCAGGGTTCATTCCGAACCCGGATACCGGACCAGCCACAATCACCCAGGTACATACCAGGCATCCGGCAAATATTCTGGTAAAATTTTTCAGCTTGTTGTGATTTGAAGTAAACAGCACCATACTCATGGTGATGAATGCAATCAGCAGTTCGGTAACCAGTACCCAGGCAGTACTATCTGTACCCGGAACAGTAACTGCTGAATTCACAGGCGGGTCAATGAGCATAGGGCCCATCAGCCATTGCATAAGGTAAACCGCAGCAGTACCGCCAAGGAATTGCGCAAGCACAAAAAACAGTACATCGTAACGGCACATTTTACCCAGTACCAGAAAGGTAAATGAAACGGCCGGGTTGATGTGCGAGCCGCTGGGCGCCGTCCAGGGTGAGTAAAAAATGAATAAGGCCGTTGCTCCCATGGCTATACCCATGAAAACATTTTTCAGCATAAAGCCCGGTATGGCACTGTGCCAGGAACTTTTTTCTGAAAACAGCATGGCACTGAAAAAGCAGGCTGAAACCATGAAGATGGCAAGCCCCAGAGCCTCCTGCAGGTAATGTTTCCAGTTTTGCCGGAATGCTGCTTTCATTTGCTTCATCCCGCTGCTGCCGCTGAATACCTGTATGGGCATTACTCTCATAATGCAAAGAGACAACATGATGAAAAGAGTACCTGTCGGGTGAAAGACGTTAGGCCGGAGATTTTGAATGCTTCAGTTCTTTTTCGAGAAAAAAATTCAATGCGGTACGAATCGTTGCAATAGCCGCGAGTTTACCAATCTCATCCCAGGAGGGTGCCACAGCGGTGGCAAGTACATCGGCGCCTAATAAAAGTTCTAATGAAACAGCCACAGCGCTTCCAAACTGCACTCTTGCCTCCATGGCGGATAAGCCGCTTTTTGTTTTTGTTACCGACTGAAAATATTCAATGATTAGGCGGATTAGCGCTGCTGCTATTACCGCTGCCGCTATTATTTCCAGGCCATGACTGATATAGACTGTTATCGTCTTTGCTATTTCTTCCATTTATATTTTCATTTCATCAGTAAACCAAATGATGCTAAAGCGCCAATTACGTTCAATGCACAATGCGTGTAAATACCGACCCGGAGATCTTTTGTTTTCCAAACCAGCCAGCTCATGGGTAATAAAGAAATAATCAGCGTTAAATAAATATAGGGTTGCCAGAAATGATAGAGTGAAAACAATACCGCATTTAATATAAATGCCCATTTGCCCCATGCTGCCATGCGTGGTAATAAATATCCGCGGAAATAATATTCCTCAACAAGGGGCGCTAAGATTCCGTTTAGCAATAAATTAAGAATTAATGTGAGCAGGATTGCCTGCTTGCTGTATCCTGTAAAATCCTGCACGGTGTACCAATCGGGCAGCCAGTTGAAAAGTTTTTTTGTAATGATCTCATTCAATGGTTGTGTTGCTCCCCATATAAGAAATGCAAAAACAACAAGGCCGGAAACAAATAGTATTAATTTTCCGGTTGGCAATTTTTGGTTGAAGCCATTTAACTCTTTAATAGAATTTTTATGCCCGGCTTTTGCCGCTTTAATTAAATGCAAAAGCAAAAGCGGTACAGCGGCAATCGCTATTACAATCAATAAGCTGAATTGCGGCGGCAGATTATACTTTAATAACAGGGGAGCCAGCGCAGCAAAACAGGCTGTAATGATAATACCCGGATACAGATGGTAAAGAGCCGATCTTGTTCCACTTAGTTGTTGCATATGCTTATGGCACCTCTATCATTTCATTTTTATTAATCGTAGTCATTTTAAAAATATCACTTATCAAATGATCGCCGACCCGTAGTGTATTCGCTGCAATCGTCAGTGCCGGATTAAATGCGCCACAACTGGGAAAGAAGCTGGCATCCACCACATACACATTTTCCAAATCATGTGTTTTGCAATTCAAATCCAGCACCGATGTTTTGGGGTTACTGCCAAAACGCAGCGTGCCGTTCTGGTGGCTCATGCCGCTTACATCCAGGTCGTAGCCGCCCCATTTCACATCTTTATAATCCGCATCCAGCTCACCCAGCTTTACAAAAATTTCTTTCAGCTTGTTTTTGAGTTTTTCGTACGCCGTATAGTTGGTACGGGTATAATTTACTTTTATGGTTCCATCCTTGCGCAGCGTTACCCGGTTTTCCGGTGAAGGCAAATCTTCAGCCGTAAGCCAGAAATCAATACTCATTTCTTTCAGCTCAGCATAAGTTTTACCAGGAAACAAAGTTTCACCCATCCACAAGATCGTATCTGCATCATTTCGTCCCATCAGCTGTATTTCACCAAGGGGGAATTCACTGTCGTCAGCGCCGTGATAGAAATCGGCAATACCCAGGCTCTTCTGAAACACACAGTCATTTTTCTTTTTGGTAAATGCGACAAGGCAACCGTTGTGATGGAGCATCAGGTTACGGCCAACCTGGCCGGAGGAGTTAGCTAGTCCGGTTGTGTGCATATCGTTTGCACTGCGCAAAAACAGGGCGGCACTGTTCACGGCACCGCAGGCTACAATAAAAATATCGGCGCTGAATTTTATTTTTTCACCGTTGACTATGGCTACTGCTTCGGTCACTTTATCACCGGAAGAATTTGTCAGCAGTTTTTCCACGTAAGCATACGGCATCAGCGTTACGTTTTTGTTTTTCAGTGCCGGGCGCAGGCACATCACCTGCCCGTCGGCTTTGCTGTCGGTGAGGTCAGGAAAACCGTCAAAATTCTCCAGCACTACCGGCGATTCGGTAGTAGTATAATCCTGCGGCAGCTTCACACCCATCGGCAAGGGAAAAGGACGCAAACCAAGCCGGCGCATCTTATTTTCCAGGTCCTGGATTAAAGGTTCATAGGCCAGTGGCGGCAGCGGGTATTCAGCGTTGGCAAAAGGTTCGCTCGGGTCAATGCCGCGTTTGCCATGCACGCTGTAAAGTTTTTCGGCCTGCTCATAATAGTTTTCATACACGTCGTATTTCAGCGGCCAGGCAGGAGAAATACCGCCGTAATGTTTTACTTCTTCAAAATCGCTTTCGCGGAAGCGGAACAGGGCCGCGCCATAAAACTTGCTGTTGCCACCCACATTGTAATGGATAAAAGGTTTGAACGGTTTATCATCCTTATCATACCAATCTTCTTTCGGGCGGTAGCGGCCAAGGGTTACCACTTCATGCGGGTCCCAGTTTTGTTTTTCTTTGGGCACAAAGCCTCCTCTTTCCAAAATAAGAATCCGTTTGCCGGTCGGTGCAAGTTTATAAGCCATGGTACTGCCGCCGCTGCCGGTGCCGATGATGATAATGTCGTAATGATTGGTCATGATTGAATAGTTCAGCTGCAAAGAGAAATCAATTACGCATCAGGGGCTGTCGGGTGGATGACGGAGGGATGAATATGATTATGGTGTCGGCTGTTTTACTACTATTAAGCTTTCGTTGCGTCGCACTCTTGTACGTCAGGTAATTCCTCTAAAAGTTTCATAGGGTCTCAATGCTTTTTCTTCATTCAAAAAG
>CAYUJD010000096.1:0-12925 GCA_964444975.1 uncultured Chitinophaga sp.
TCTGGATTTTTAACTCAAATGGCCCTCTTAGAATTTACAGGAAGACCCTAATTAATCTTCTGTGTTTCAGTAGCAACAAACTCAAAATATTTACTACATATCTCAAAAGTAATTTTAACACCGGGATGTTCTTTCAGAGGCAAATTCTCTGTGTAACTCCTTAACTCTGTGCCACTGTGTTGAAATTATTGACTATTGAGATAAGTTCTACAATCCCTTTTCTTTTATCCACGCCACCAGTGCTTTCTTGATTGCCCGGCCGATTTTTTTCTGGCTTTCCGTATTGAGCAGCAGCTCGCGGCTCACGGCGTTATCACCTATTTCAAGCAACACACGGTAAGGCGCTGTATTGATATTTTCATCGAGGCTGTAAAATCCAAGCTTGCCGGTGGCGGCACAGCGGTAATCGTTGCGGCCCGTGCTGCTGTCAAGATGAACCCCGCGGTTTTCCAATCCGCTTGCTTCGCTGATGGCTTTGATAAGCGCTGCGGCCAGTTCCCGGTTTTCATTTTCATATTTATCGCCATAATGAATAAAGCCCCACACGGCATGGCGGCTGGTGCCGCCGTTGTTGTGAATAGATATAAAAATTTCCGGGTTGAGTTTGTTTGACTCCTGCAGTTCATAAGCGTAGCCGGAAATTTTTCCATCAATGACGGCGCTGGTATGTTCCATCTTTGTATTGCTGCCCGCATCGGAATGATGATACTCGGTGTTGCCAAGACTCCACACTTTGTATTCTTTCAACCGGGGTTTTGTTTTCATGGCAGCTCCGGCAATGGCATTGCAAACGGCCGCTTCGCTGAAATCTTTTCCCGTATCGGTTTGATGCGAAGGCTGCCAAACCACAACAGGTTTATTCCTGTAGGCACTGTCAGAAAATGACTGAACAAGAACAAAACATACCGGGAGCAGTAATGTAGTTGCGTTTGTCATGCTTCAATTTCTTTTTCAAAACATACACTGTTTTCCACGCCAAGATATTGCCCGTAATTCGGAATGTTCATATATCCGCTCTTTTTGTACAACGCTATTGCACCCGGTTGCCGCTTGCCGGTTTCCAGCACACATTTTTTATAACCAAGCTCAGTTGCCCAGGCTTCCAGTGCTGCCAGAATTTTTGTGGCGATTCCCTGGCCGCGGTAACCGGGCAAAGTATACATTCGTTTTACTTCCATTGCATCCGGAGCAAATTCCCGGATAGCGCCGCAACCGACCGGTGTATCATCGGCATACGCCACTATCACATTTTTAAGGTTGCCAATTTTGTTCAGCCGGGCATAAAAGGAATGTTCGCTGCCGTCAATTTCCGCCAGTTCTGCATCGAGGTGCCTGACCAGTTCAATGAAATCCTGGTTTCCGGAATCGGTTCTTACTAGTTTTATCATTATCCTTATTTGCAAGGTAAAAAAATTGGTTGAAGGTCGGATAGTTTGAAATATTACAAGCTATCTCAAAAGTCACTTTTAACCCCAATTAACCACTGATTACACAGATTTTATTTCACAGATTTCTCAGATTTTAGAATAAAAGCGGTGCAATCTGTTTGCTTAACCTGTGAAATCTGTAGTCTGGAAATACTTTTGAGATGACTTTTAGTAAATTGGATATTTAGATAGGGAAGGATGATGTTATCTAATAACAAATTTTACCATCACACCATCTGACCCCGTCCGACTGGCGTCAGCCGGGCAGGCATCTAACCATCCTTCTTCAGAATTCTCTTTGCCAAAAATGCCAGCGGTAATCCGATACATGCAACCAGGATTGCAGCTGCAATAGCCGCATCTTTTAATACCAACGGACCCATTTTCACATGCGAAAGGGGCAAAACAATAAAACGCATCACACTCCAGATAAACACTCCGTAAACTATGCCTGCCGGCACGGGGTATTTCAACAATGAATGGAATTGTTTTACCAGCAAAAAGAAAAGGAAAGTAAAAGACAGCGCAATGAAGTAATGAAACAGAAGTCCCCAAACTGCCATCATTGTTCCGCCGGATAAAGCCGCAGCGCCAAAAACTCCGCTTGCTATGTATTTCAGTACAGGCAACGGGTCTTTGCCTGTTTTTATATAAAATTGCACAGAGGCTGCGAGAATATCCAGTGTGCCAACCAATAAGCCGGCCGAAAATGCACGGCTGGAAAATGATTTGTTCATAAGCGGCAGGTTTACTCAATTACTGCTTTAGATAAAAAATCCCGGCGTTTTGCTGCCGGGATGAAAAGTTATATACTTTGACGCTCATCAGACCAGTTTCTTTTGAAGATTATTATCAATGGCATCCAGGAACTCTTCGGTGTATAAAAAATGCTCCCCGTGATTTACTTTATTACCGAAAATACAGATGGCAAGATCTTTGGTCATCTTGCCGCTTTCCACTGTTTCGATACAAACAGCTTCCAGCGTATGGGCAAAATTTACCAGCGCATCATTGCCATCGAGCTTGCCACGAAAGGCAAGTCCCCTTGTCCATGCAAATATGGATGCAATAGGATTGGTGGAAGTGGGTTTCCCTTTCTGGTGTTCCCGGTAGTGGCGGGTCACGGTACCATGTGCGGCTTCGGCTTCCATGGTTTTTCCGTCAGGTGTTACCAGTACGGAGGTCATCAAACCCAATGAACCGAAGCCCTGCGCCACCGAGTCGCTCTGCACATCGCCGTCATAATTTTTGCAGGCCCACACAAACCCGCCGTTCCACTTCATGGCGCTGGCCACCATGTCGTCAATCAGCCGGTGTTCGTAAGTAATACCTGCTTTTTCAAACGGCTGCTTGAATTCTGCATTGTACACTTCCTCAAAAATATCTTTGAAACGGCCGTCATATTTTTTCAAAATGGTGTTCTTGGTGCTCATGTACAGCGGCCAACCTTTTTGCAAAGCCATATTCATGCAACTGCGGGCAAAGCCGCGGATGCTTTCATCGGTATTATACATGGTAAGCGCTACGCCGCCACCTTTGTACTGGTACACTTCATGCTCAATCACCTGTCCGTTTTCACCTTCAAACTTTACAGTCAGCCTGCCTTTTCCCGGCACCACAAAATCGGTAGCCCGGTATTGATCGCCAAAGGCATGACGGCCCACGATGATGGGGCGATCCCAGGTGGTGACAAGCCGCGGAATATTTTTTATTACAATCGGTTCACGAAAAACTGTACCATCAAGAATATTTCTTACGGTGCCGTTGGGGCTTTTCCACATCTGCTTCAGGCTAAATTCCTTCACCCTTGCTTCGTCAGGTGTGATGGTGGCACATTTGATACCTACGCCAAATTGTTT
The DNA here is from genome assembly GCA_964444975.1 of uncultured Chitinophaga sp. Taxonomy (GTDB): domain Bacteria; phylum Bacteroidota; class Bacteroidia; order Chitinophagales; family Chitinophagaceae; genus VBAS01. Next base: position 3,287 of record CAYUJD010000096.1, read on the forward strand.
GATGGCATGGGCGGCATCCACCGTCACCTGGTCGTTGGTTTGGTCGCGGTGTTCAATGCCGAGGTCGTAATACTTTATGTCAATATCGAGGTAGGGGAGAATGAGTTTTTCTTTGATAAACTTCCAAATAATACGGGTCATTTCATCGCCGTCGAGTTCCACAACGGGATTTGCTACTTTGATTTTACCTGCCATGGTTTAAGATTTTAAAAGTAATGGTACCGGCAAACCGGCTGAAAATAAAAGCCGGGGCGCAAACCTACGGCAATTGAGGCAATCGTAAAAGTACATTTCCGCATTTTGTAATTACAGGTATGCACTTAGTGATTTCATGATCTGGAAAAACTATTTCGGAAAATTTTCAAATCCGTGACAGAGGATTTTATGGAAATTATATCTTGCATTTATGACCAGTGATTTGTTTGCCTTCCTGAACACCTACACCCCGGTGTCAGCAGAAGACTTTGAGGAGTTGATGAGCCGTGCAGAGCATTGCAGCTTTGGTAAAAAAGTGAGGCTTACTGATATTGGAGAAGTGGAGCATTACATGTATTTCATCCTGGAAGGGGTTGCCCGCAAATTTTTTTACCGCGGGAAAAACGAAGTGATTACCCATATTGTTAAGGAAGGCGGCATCATCGGATCGGCCGCCTCTTTTTTTTCCGGCACTGCCTCCCGCTATATTGTTGACACACTTGAGCCGGTAGAAGCAATTCGCATTTCGAAAGAAAAACTGGAGGAACTGTACCGGAGCGGCAGAAAATGGGAGCGGACCGGCCGCATCATCACCACGCATTACTTTCTGGTGCAGGAGCTGCACCTGCTGGATAATATCCGGTATTCTACCCGGGAGCGGTTTGTGCGGTTTATAAATGAAAATGCCGACCTGGTATTGCGTGTGCCGCAAAAACACCTGGCCTCGTACCTGAATATAAAACCGGAAACTTTCAGCCGGCTGAAACACTTGCTTGTAAAAAGAAGGCATGAATGAGACAATAAGACATATCAGCCCGGAACAATTCGGGTTTGTGCAGAAATACCTGAACCATTTTATGCCGCTTACTGAAACTGAGCTATCCGGTCTGCTGCAGTATTGCGAGCTGAGGCATTTTGAAAAAAAAACTGTCATCATCCGCGAAGGGGAGATGGAAAATTACCTGAACATGGTGCTTCAAGGCCTGGTGCGTAAATTCATCCGCGTTAAAAAGAATGAAGTGACTTTGCAGCTTGCCACCGAAGGGCATGTCATTCATGCCGAGCTTTCATTCCTGAGCCGAGTTCCATCGCTGGTAACCATAGAAACCCTGGAGCCGGCAACACTCCTATCCATCAGCTATCAAAAAATGGAGGAAGCCCTGGAAAATTATCCGCAGGGTGAAAGACTGGGCCGGCTGATTTTAACCGGCATGTATGTAAAGAAAGATGAAAAATGGTATGACCGCCTGGCGAAAACAACCCGGGAACGGTTTTTTGATTATATCGACCAGCATCCGCACATGCTGCAACGGGTATCGCAAAAATACCTTGCCTCCTACCTCAACATCAAGCCGGAAACCTTCAGCCGGCTGAAAAAACTTGTGCCAAAGAGAAAAAAATAAATTCTTTCTGAAAAAACAATCCATGTTATCGCATTCCTTTCAACTATTTCATAACTTAGGCACGATTAGTAGCAATGCCATCCAGGAAGTCATTTTTGGATTTTCTCAATAAATTCATTCCTGTATCACAGGAAGAATACAATACTCTTATAGCCCCCTGCCTGGTTATCCGCTCTTTCGATAAAAAGGAAATCGTTACCCGGGCCGGCGAAGTGGAAAACTATATTAATTACATAGAAAAAGGGCTGCTGCGCAAATACTATAAAAAAGGAAACGAGGAAATCAATACCCAGATTTCATACGAGGGTCATATCATTCACTGCCAGGAATCATTTCACAGCCGCACAGCATCAGAATTCAGCATCGAGACCATCGAGCCTTCCGTCCTTACATCCATCAGCTACGATTCGCTGGAAACCCTGTATGCCACATCGCACAAGCTGGAACACCTGGGCCGGCTCATCACCACTACCACCATGGTTTTAAAAGACAGGTGGCAGAGCCAGATGGTTAAGCTTTCGCCACGGGAGCGGTTTATCAATTTTGTAAACAAACATCCTGAACTGATGCAGCGGGTGCCGCAGAAATACCTGGCTTCCTTTTTAAATATCAAGCCGGAAACATTCAGCCGGTTTAAGCACCTGGTGAGAGAACATTCAAAAACCTTATTCATTCATTCCAATTAATTTTTTATGCCGGGCAGTAACTGGTAACTGCAGGCTTTCACCCCCGGGCGGCACTATTTCGGTTCTTTCATTTTCCATCCCCGTAGTTTATAATATTTTTCTTTCGGCTCACCGGTCCAGCCGTTGATTCCTTTTTTTGGCAGCCACCACACATGAATGATAAGCGGGAATAGAAGCATAATGCCAAGGGAAATATGAAACCATTTTCTGCCAAAAAAATAAGAGATGAGACAAAGCGCCGTAGTATAAAAGATAAATTTCAGCAGGCGTTTCCATTTCGGTGTCATCTCTTCAAAATGGCCGAAGAAAATAGTGCCCACCACCACCATCGTAGATATGATTGCTATTTCGTACCACATATTACAGACTTACCACCAGTACGGGAATTTTCAATTCATGTCTTACAGCATCGGTTGTTTCGCCATAGAGCAGGTCTTTAAACCCGGTATGCCCGTGTGCCCCGATTACCAGCATATCGGCCGCTGATTCTTTTACAATGCGCACAATTTCCTTCGACCGGTTTTTGAATCCCAGCCTGCCTTCTGCCCGGAAACCTTTTGATATAAGCTGCGCCACATAGGCGTCCAGTTTTTCCTGGTCTTTCCTGGTTTCCAGGTCATCGCTTTCCTGTTCCAGTATCCTGGCTGATGCACTTTCCACCACATGTATCAGTACAAACGAAGTGCTTTTGTTTGCCTGCCCGATAGCATGAGCAATCAGCTTGGGATCGTTTTTACTGAAGTCAAGTGCCACAGCAATCTTGCTGTAAAAAGGAACAGAAATATCTGCCAGGCTTCCGGCTTCGGCATGCATCTGCAGTTGAACAGTTCTTCTTTTTTTCTGCAGCCATGGATAGAGAATGGTGATAACAAGCAAACTCAGCAACGCTGCCCCGCCAAGCAGGATGATAATTTTCCAAAACAGGTTATCAGAGCTGGCAAAAAAAACAGAAGCCTGCTCCACCACCATTCTTATATTCAGGTACACAAGCACAGCCGTGATGAGTGATGCAGCCAGTATCATTAAGGGTTTGATGGCAAAGCGTCCCATGGTTTTTTTGTCGCCGGTGAAATGAATCAAAGGTATGATGGCGAAACCCAGCTGCAGGCTGAGAATCACCTGGCTCAACACCAGCAGGCTGTCAATATTTTCTTCACCGTTAATCAAAATCACTATTACGGCCGGAATGATGGCAATCAGCCGGGTCATCAACCGCCGCACCCAGGGGCTGATACGCAGCTGCAGGTAACCCTCCATCACTATTTGCCCGGCCAGCGTGCCGGTGATGGTGGAGCTTTGACCCGAAGCAATGAGGGCAATAGCAAATAATACCGGTGCTATATGGGTACCGAGCAATGGCTGAAGCAGTTCATGCGCCACTTTTATTTCTGCCACATCGGTGCGGCCGGTTTTAAAAAAAACAGTGGCGGCCAGCACCAGTATGGCGGCATTTACAAAAAATGCCATGTTCAGTGCAATAGCGCTGTCAATCACATTCAGCCGCAATGCTTTTTTTATCCCATCATTATCCCTTTTTATTTTCCGGGTTTGCACCAGGGCAGAGTGGAGGTATAGATTATGCGGCATCACGGTGGCGCCAATGATGCCTATGGCGATATAGAGCGCTGTGGAGCTGGGTATTGATGGAATGAAACCGGCAGCCACTTCTGGCAGATCAGGTTTAGCTAAAATAATTTCAATTAAAAACGAAATGCCGATAATGGCAATGAGCGAAATAATAAAGGCTTCCATTTTTCGAATGCCCAGCCGCTGCAGCAACAGGAAAAGAAAAGTGTCGAGTACAGTGATCAGCACACCCCAAAGCAAAGGCAGACCTGTCAGCAACTGCAACCCGATGGCCATGCCAAGAATTTCGGCCAAATCAGTTGCGGCTATCGCAATTTCCGCAAGACCGTATAAAGCATAATTGATGTAGCGGGGATACGTTTCGCGGTTGGCCTGCGCCAGGTCGCGGCCTCTTACAATGCCAAGGCGGGCTGACAAACTTTGTAAAAGAAGCGCCATCAGGTTGCTCATCAGCAGTACCCAGATGAGTTTGTACCCGAACTGGCTGCCGCCGGCAAGATCGGTGGCCCAGTTGCCTGGATCCATATAGCCTACACTCACCAGGTAGGCGGGGCCGAAAAAAGAAAGCACCCTGCGCCAGCCCGGCCGCCGGGTGCTGGTAGTGTCCACACTCTGGTGCACTTCGCTTAGCGAAGGGTAATTATGTACGGGATTATCCATGTTTTACAAAAATGTTTTTTGCCAGCAGCCCGCTGATGCTGAAGGCAGGTTTGTTTTCCAGTTTTATTTCGAGTGAATCATCAAAAGCAAATTTTTTTTTCACTACCAGCCGGGCGCCCATACTTATTTTTTTATGCTGCAGCTGCTCCAGCAGCAGGGCCGACTGATCGGCTACATGACAGATGCGTGCCCGTTTATTCAGCGGCCATTCAGCAAGGCTCATCAGCCTGCCCGCACTCATTTTACCATGGGTATCGGGTATGGGGTCGCCATGCGGGTCAAATTTTGGAAAAGATAGAAATTCATCCAGCTTGTCAATAAGTTTTTTGCTGCTTACGTGTTCCAGTTGTTCGGCCACATCATGCACTTCATTCCAACTGAACCTGAGTTTTTCAGCAAGGAAATATTCCCACAAGCGGTGCCGGCGGATGATGCCGAGGGCTACTTTCGTGCCGGCATCAGTCAGGCGGAAACCGCGGTAAGGCCGGTAGTGCACCAGCCGGCGGCTTTTCAGTTTTTTCATCATATCCGTTACAGAGGCAGGTTTGGTGCGTAGCCGGTCTGCCAGCTCACTGGTAGTTACGTTGCCGTCTTCACATTGCAGGTGAAAGATGGTTTTCAGGTAATTTTCTTCGCTGGCCGAAAAGTTAAGCATGACTAAAAATAAATTTAGGCAAACCTAAAAAATTAAAACCGGATGACCAAGAAATAATATCATGGCAGGCGCAGTAACGGGCCGGTCTGTCCGGCCGTGCGCCATTTTAAAAATTAAAGCCTATCCGGGTTTTAGTTCGTGCTGTGAAAATGTATGCTGGCATTGTTACGGGGCAGGTTCCCGTCAAAAATTACGCTGTGCACTAAAAGCAGAAAGGATTATATTCGGTACACAATTGCCATACCATGATCCGGTATCTTATTTACACGGCTATGGCCCTGTACCTGCTGGCCGCCTGCACCGAAAAGAAAAAACCCTCCCTCTCCGGCGAAGAGCCGGTGGCTATTGATGATTTTATTGAATCGTTTGAACTGGTGAACCCGCCCGTGGAAGTGACCGATACCACGCTGAATAAAAGGGAAAAAGATTCGCTGCTCATCAGCTTTAAAATTTTTACGCAATTTGTACCCGATTCCGTGCCGTTAAAAATTTTTGGGAAAAATGCGAAGCCAAAACTTTATATCGGCCAAAGAGTGGAAGTGGACAAACAGGAAACCTATTTATTTGTAAAAGCCGTGACGGCAGAAAAGAAAGCGTTGCTGGTACTTTGCTTTGACGGGCAAAAAAAATTCAAAGCCTGGCTGCCACTGCAGGTAAATGATGCCAACCCGGCCACCAGCCAGCAGAGCGGACTCGACCGCCGTTTTTCTTTTTATAAATCCACCTATTTAAAAAGACCCGACGGCAGCACGGCTGAAGGGAAAGAAGTTTACATTTATAATGAAGACGCAGGCCGGTTTCTGCTCATTATGACTGATGCCCTCGACGACCGGGTAAGGGAAGTGATTAACCCGATTGATACCTTGCCAAGGAAAAATAAATTTTCGGCTGACTATGTAAAGGATAAGCTGAACATAGTATCCATCCGCGATGATGTGAAACCGGGGAAAATAAATTTCTTTATTCATTTCGATCGTAACAACGGCGAGTGTACCGGCGAACTGAAAGGAACAGCCGGGTTTACTTCGGCCAATACAGCAGTTTATCGTCAGCCGGGTGATGTATGCGCACTTCAGTTGAATTTTACATCTTCCTCAGTTTTGATAAAAGAACTGGAACCCTGCGGCACGCATCGCGGTGTGAAGTGTTCTTTCGATGGTTCGTATCCACGGAAAAAGGAACCCCCAAAACGAACCGCTTCAAAGCGGTCTTCCAAATGAGTGTTTGTTTATACTTAAAGGCGGTAATATTTTCCCCTTTTGTGAATAATTTGATTGTATAATTGGTAATGCCCTCAAGTGGTTATGATGAATTCCATTTATATTGCGCCTCCTTGTAAAACCAACACAACATGAGTTTTCGACATTTCAAAGTTCCTTACCCCTTTGATGAACGTTATGCAAAGAAGATCGCTTATTTTTCAATGGAGTTTGCAACCCACCAGCCATTAAAGATTTACAGCGGCGGTTTGGGATTTCTTTCCGGCTCTCACCTGCGCAGTGCTTATGAGCTGCGACAAAACCTAATCGGCATCGGCATTCTTTGGAAATACGGCTACTACGACCAGGCCCGCAACCAGGACCAGACTCTGCAGGTGACCTGGATGGAAAAACACTACAGTTTTCTGAAAGATACCGGCATCAAATTCCAGATAACGGTACATGAACATCCTGTGTGGGTGAAAGCCTGGTACCTGGACCCGGAGATTTTCAAAACAGCGCCTTTATTTTTACTCAGTACCGATTTACCGGAAAACGATTATGTATCGCAAACCATTACCCACCGCCTTTACGATGCCAATGTAGCCACCAAAGTAGCCCAATTCATCCTGCTTGGGGTAGGTGGAGCCAAACTGCTGGATGAAATCGGCTATAACCCTGACTTGTACCACCTGAACGAAGCACATGCACTTTCGGCTGCTTTTTATTTATATAAAAAATATCATCACAACCTGGACGAAGTGAGAAATCGCCTGGTTTTTACCACGCATACCCCCGAAGAAGCGGGTAATGAAAAGCATGATATTTTTCTTTGTCACAAAATGAGCTATTTCTGCGGGCTGACGGTGGAGCAGGTGAAAGAGCTTACCGGCAATAAGGAAGATATGTTTAATCATTCGCTTGTGGCGCTGCGGTTTGCAAAGCTGGCCAATGCTGTGTCGCAGCTGCACGGCCATGTATCCAGGGAAATGTGGAAGAAGCATGATAAAACCTGTCCCATCATATCTATCACCAATTCGCAAAACTGGCATTACTGGAGCGATAAGCAGCTTTACCGGTTTATGGAAGAAGGCAACGACTGGGCCTTTGACGATCGCAAAAGATACCTGAAGAAGCGGTCGTTTGAAATTGTGGCCGATCAAACCGGGAAGCTATTTGACCCGAAAGTATTCACCATTGTCTGGTCACGCCGCTTTGCCGGTTACAAAAGAGCTTCGCTTATCACCAGCGATGAAGAAAATTTTGAGGCATTGATAAATGATACGAAATACCCGGTGCAAATCATCTGGGCGGGAAAGCCATACCCGGTAGATTACCCGGCCATATCGGAATTCAACAACCTGGTGCACCTGAGCAAGAAATATAAAAATGTGGCTGTGCTCATTGGCTACGAACTGGGTCTTTCGAAAAGGCTGAAGCAGGCGGCGGATGTATGGCTGAACAATCCCCGTGTGCCGAGGGAAGCTTCCGGCACCAGCGGCATGACGGCGGCCATGAACGGCGCTGTAAATTTTTCAACCGAAGACGGCTGGATACCGGAGTTCATCAATCACCGGCACAACGGCTTTGTAATACCCAAAGCTGATTATGCACACATGGCCGTACATGAGCAGGATGAATATGACCGGGAAAAACTGTACGAAATACTGCAGAAGGAAATTCTTCCTTTATATTACGATAACTACGACATATGGCGTTCTATCATGAAAAACGGCATGCGGGATGTTCGCTTCCAGTTCGACAGCAACCGGATGGCGCATGAGTATTATGAGATGCTGTATAAGTAAAATTTTTATTACACTGTACATGGAAAGGGATAAGGAAAACAAACTCTTTATCCCTTTTTAATTAAAATACCACGAAACGGGTATTGACTTTGGCTGCAGGCTGAGTTACCTTTAGTTAATACCTACGCAATTATGAACTTTGAAGATCTGATAAAAATCATCGGCCCCATTCTGACTGTGCTGATACCTGGCTACATCGGCTACCGCCAGTATATGACACAGAAAAATGAAAATGCATATAGTGCTAATTTGAAGATGATTTATTCACCACGGAAAGACGAAGTACTTGCAGCGATTGCCGACCTCGAAACATTCCGGTCTTCACCTAAACTCCAGAAAATTACCACTAATATTCTCATAAACCGGCTTTACACCGAACTGGATTATAATGTTTGTCATGCCATTGCTAACCAACTGGTCACCATGATCAGACGTGAAGATACTGCCCGCCTAAACGAAATCATTGACCGGTTGATTGGTATTAATTACAACTATTTTTCACAGGGCTATAGCTTGAAAGGCCGTATACACGATTTGGAAAAAACTTTTAATGAACTGGAAATAAATTATGTGGAACAATTAAAGAATAAAAAGGATGAAATGGTGGTAATTGGCTTGCTTGATGATTTGAAAATGACGACCCAGCAGAAATGGAAGGAATTACAATCTACAAAAGATGAAAATGCCAAAATTCTCTGGCATAAACAGGTGATGGCAGACACCCTCGGGATTGTTATTTCCCGGGCTACCGCTTCAGGATTTCATAATATTAAAGCTCATTTCAGCGCCAATGATTTTAATTTTTGCACTTTCCGAAAAATTTTTATTCATGAGTGTAAAATGGAAAAATCGGCTTTTGGGCAGGCTTTGTTCCAGGATGTTTCCCTGGATAACGTACTGCTTGAGGATAATACCCTGAGCAATTCCCTCTATGAAAATACTGTTTTCAAAAACGGGGTTATAAGGGCAACCACATTTCACGGGTCTTCTTTCAACAACGTGAAATTTGAAAATATTGTTATGATAGACACTTGTTTTCTCAATTGCACTTTTGATAATTGCTATTTCAAACTGAATGATGAAGTAGACCCGGCTTGGTTTTTTAATTCCAACTTTTTTAATACCAGCTTTTTGGGTGTCAAATTAAATATTTTGGAAGAAGTAAAAAGAATTAGCCGAAATCAATTTCTTAATAAATTGAAGAACTCCAAATTTTTTGATACCCGGAAAAAAGATATTGAAGAATTTCTTAATTCTACTAAAGATATATCTGGGCCAGAAACGAGCCAGCAAAATAGTATGACAAATTCGTAAGGGTTGAGGTTTTTATTTTAATGGTCAAGTTATTTTTTCCAGTATCTCTTTATTTGTAATCTGGATTGGGAAAAAACTCACCAGCTTATTAATCACTCCTTCCACCAATGCATCGGGACAACTGGCGCCGCT
>CAYUJD010000097.1:0-12850 GCA_964444975.1 uncultured Chitinophaga sp.
TTTTACTTTTATTCGCCTGTCTGTATCTTGCGATTCATATCACTTCTATTCAGCTTCCGTTGCGACGCTCCGTTCAGGGTTCTGAATCCTTTTCAGCAAAATTTTGCGCAGAGAACAGCAGGTCGCAAAGCATACGCCGAAACTCTCAGCGAAACCTCTTTATCTCCGGTTCTCTGCGGTGAAATAAATTTTAATAGTAACTTAACTCCATGAGATTAAAACTCCTTATTGCTGTATTCATGTTTTTTGCGTTTTCTCCAAAAAAGGAGCAGACCCAATCATGGATACGCATTAATCAGCTCGGTTATTTACCCCACGGAATAAAAGTGGCCGTATGGTGCAGCAAGGAAGAAAAAGGTATTAATACCTGGCAATTGGCCGATGCAAAAACAAACAAAGTTGTTTTTACCGGCAGCGCAGGAAAACCTTTCGGCGCTTATGGCCCATTTAAACTAACTTACCGCTTGAATTTTTCTGCATTCAAAAAACCCGGACGATATTACCTGCAGGCAGGCGGAGTGAAATCGCCGGAATTTGAAATCGGCGAGGATGTGTACAAAGGCGCTGCGGATTTTTGTTTGCGTTATATGCGGCAGCAGCGCAGCGGCTTCAATCCATTTCTGAAAGACAGTTGTCATACGCATGATGGATATGTATTGTACGGGGAAAAGGCGGGTATCAAAGACAGCACCTACATTGATGTGGTGGGCGGCTGGCACGATGCAAGTGATTACCTGCAATACTCCACCACGTCTGCCAATGCCACTTATCATTTACTGGCTGCGTACAGGGATTTTCCAAATGTTTTTACCGATGAAAAACTTGCCAATGGTCTTGACGGGAAAAATGGTTTAGCCGATGTACTGGATGAAGCCAAGTGGGGACTGGACTGGCTGTTGAAAATGCACCCCCGGGATGACTGGATGTTCAACCAGGTTGCTGATGACCGCGACCACATGGGCATGCGCATACCGGGGCAGGATACCTTTTACGGCAGGGGCTACCGGCGGCCGGTGTATTTTGTAAGCGGCGAACCGCAGCAAAGAGGGAAGTTTATGAATGCGACAACGGGTACGTCTTCTACTGCAGGTAAGTTTGCCAGTGCATTTGGATTGGGGGCAAAAATTTTCCGCTATCAGGAACAAGACTATAGCAACTTATTAAAGTCGAAAACCAAATCGGCTTTTAAATTTAGCCAGCGAAAATTAGGTTTTACGCAAACCGCTTCTGTTAGATCACCTTATATTTATGCTGAAGATAATTGGGTTGATGATTTGGAATTGAGTGCCGTATGGTTTCATGATGTTTTATTTTGGTCAGACCCATTTCCCAAAAACATAGATACGGTTTTACAAAATGCTTACAGATATGCTTCAATGGAACCAATCACTCCCTGGCTCGGGGCAGATACCGCCAAACATTATCAATGGTATCCCTTCATCAATATTGGTCATTATGAATTGGCAAAACAACTAAAAGATAAACGAAGAGATACAATAACAGGTTTTTATAAAAAAGGCGTCGAACTCGTCTGGAACAAAGCAAAGCAAAACGCTTTTTACCGCGGCATTCCCTTTATCTGGTGCAGCAACAATCTCACCACATCATTTGCCATTCAATGCTACTGGTACAGGCAGCTCACCGGCGATAAAACATTTGATGAACTGGAGCAGGCTAATTTCGACTGGCTGTTTGGCTGCAATCCATGGGGCACATCCATGGTTTACGGTCTGCCCTCGTGGGGTGATACACCCGTTGACCCTCATTCGGCTTTCACGCATTTAAAAAATTATCCCATTGACGGCGGCCTTGTGGATGGCCCGGTTTATACCAGCATTTTCAAAAATCTTATCGGCATCAGGCTTTACCAGCCAGATGAATATGCAGAATTTCAAAGCGATCTTGCCGTGTATCATGACGACTATGGCGATTACAGCACCAACGAACCTACAATGGATGGCACCGCATCGCTGATTTACCTGCTTGCTGCGAAGGAGGCGACCTCCCTAAACCTCTCCAAAGGAGGGGCGTTGAAACCTTCCCAAAAAAAAACTTTAGTTACTGCCACGGTGCGATAATAAGAGGTGATACTACAAAGAAAAATATAGCATTCGTTTTCACCGGTCATGAATTTGCCGAAGGCGGTGAACTTATTGCCAACGCATTAAAGCAAGAAAACGTAAAAGCTTCTTTCTTTTTTACCGGCGATTTTTACCGCAATACTGATTTCACGAAGATGATACGGCGATTGAAAAAAGACGGCCACTATCTCGGCGCTCACTCCGATATGCACCTGCTGTACTGCGACTGGAACAAGAGAGACAGCCTGCTGGTCACGCATTCACAATTCAGTTTTGACCTGGCCGATAATTACTCCGAAATGGCAAGGCTGGGTATGGATGTAAAAAAAGCAAAGTATTTTCTGCCGCCTTACGAATGGTACAACGATACGATTGCTGCATGGACAAAACAACTGGGTCTGCAGTTAATCAGTTACACTCCGGGTACACTCAGTCATGCTGACTACACATCACCCCAGGACAAAAACTACCGCAGCAGTGAAACGATTTACCGCTCCATCATAAATTATGAACAGACCCGCCCTTCAGGCCTGAACGGTTTTATCCTGCTCATGCATATTGGCGCCGGGCCGGAAAGAACGGATAAATTTTATAACCGCCTGCCATCTTTGATAAAATATTTAAAGCAAAAAGGTAATCAGTTTCAGACTGTTGAACAACTGCTAAGTACTGATTAAAATCAAGACCGGGTATAAAAATTTCTCTGCTCAACTTTTACATCCCGGCAAGCACATTACTTATCTTTGCTCCGACGATTTTTTATATGCATTTCGAAAAAATTCATAACAAAGGCCAGGCCCGCCTCTTCAAAAATGATTTCCTCGAAGCGCTTACAAAAGCAAACCCGCTGGTCATCTGGGGCATGTATATTCCTATATTGAGTTTCCTGCTTTATACGGCGGCAACCACCCACAACTACAGCACCCGAACCATCCTGTTCGTCTTTTTTGGCGGTATGTTTTTCTGGACTTTTTTTGAATACATAGCTCACCGGTTTATTTTTCACTGGGTGCCCAAAACGCCCCGTGCTGAAAAATTTGTCTATACGCTTCACGGCAATCACCATCATTATCCCCGGGACAGGCAGCGGTTATTTATGCCGCCGGTGCCCAGCCTCATCATTTCATCAACACTTTTTGGCCTGATGTACCTGGTTTCAGGCAGCTATGCATTCATGTTCTTTCCCGGTTTTCTGCTGGGCTACCTTATGTATGGCAGCATGCATTATGCCATTCATGCCTGGAACCCGCCATTCAAATGGATGAAACCGCTGTGGCGCAATCACCACCTGCATCATTACAAAAACGAGCATAATGGCTTTGGCGTAAGCTCCACGCTGTGGGATCATGTCTTTGGCACCATGTTCGACCTGAAGAATGAGAAAGAAGATAAAGAGAAGGTGAAAGAACTGATGTTTACCCCCAAACCCTCTAAAGGGGGCTTATGAAGTTCTTCCTTTAGGGAGGATTCAGGAGGGCCTACCATTTTTCTTCATCAGAAATATTTTCGTTCCGCCGGCTGTATTCCCGGCGGGTTTTTATTTTCTGCAATTGCCGTTCGATGATAAGGCCGGCAATGATTTTCCCGGCATCGGCACCGGAGTTTTCTTTCAGCAATTGCCTGAGCTTTGCTTCATTTAAATCCACCCGGTATAAAATTGTGAGCAGCTGCTGAAAATCAGATTGGATCAGATCATTAATCTGTGCCGCCAGTTTTTCTTCCAGCAATTCCATCGTAATCATTTCCGGCAAATCAACATTCAGTGAATGGCGGATGGCAACTATCAATTCTTTGTCAATTTGTGTCATTCCCGGAATTAAAATTTTTCAATCACGCCGAGATTAAACAAGGCAAAATCATACTTCACCGGGTCATCTTTATCCAACATACGCAAAGCTTCGGTGAGTGCAACTGCCGCCTGCCAATCCACCTGTTTCCTTTTCAGCAAGCCCAGCTTTTTTGCCACTCTTGCCACATGCACATCCATGGGGCAAATGAGCAGGGATGGCGAAATGTTTTTCCAGATACCGAAATCAACGCCTCTATCATCGCGGCGCACCATCCAGCGCAGAAACATGTTCAGCCGCTTGCAGGTGGAGCCAGCATCAGGCGAAGCGATGTGTTTCTCGGTTCTTTTTTCGTGTTCATAAACAAAAAAATACTTCCTGAAAGAGTTTAATCCGGCTTCCACTGTTTCATCCTTTTTGCTGATGCCGGCTGAAAACGCATTTTCCAGGCTCTCGTTTCGCAGGTAATGGAGACTTAAAAACTCAATAAAATACAGAAGATCGGCATAATGAAAAGTACGATGCCGGAACCCCTGGAGTTTTATTATATCGGATTCTTTGTATTGCGTAATAAATTGGTGCGGTGCGTTGTCCATCCGCTGCATCAGCTCCTGGCTCTTGCTGATGATGGTGCTGCGGTTACCCCAGGAAAATAGGGCGGCAAAAAAACCGGCTATTTCTATATCCTGCTTTTTGGTAAAAAAATGCGGAACAGAAATCGGGTCATCTTTGATAAAACGCGGATGATTGTATTCCCCGGCTTTCTTGTTTAAAAACTCAATCAATCTCAGATTTACTTTCACATCAGCAAATTAGTACATCATCCAATTGCCAAATCATCAAAACATCAAATCATCAAATCATCACATCACCCAATTGCCTGTTTCAAATCTGCAATCAAATCCTCCGCATCTTCAATGCCGATACTCAGCCGGATGAGTGAATCGGTGAGCCCGTTTTTAATTCTTTCTTCTTTCGGGATAGATGCATGCGTCATCGTGGCCGGGTGGTTAATCAAACTCTCTACGCCGCCGAGGCTTTCAGCAAGGGAAAAAAGTTTTGTTGAAGAAAGAACCCGCATGGCTTCTTCCACGCTGTCATTCTTCAGCTCAAAGCTCAGCATGCCGCCAAAGTCGCACATTTGTTTTTTAGCTACTGTATAACCCGGATGATCTTCAAACCCCGGCCAGTACACTTTGCCAACTTTCGGATGATTGCGCAGCCAGTGTGCAATTGTTTTCCCGTTTTCGCAATGCGCTTTCATCCGCAGGTGCAGGGTTTTTATGCCGCGCAGCACCAGAAAGCAATCCATCGGCCCGGGCACGGCACCGCAGCTTTTTTGTATAAAATATAATTTATCCCGAAGGTCTTTATCATTCATCATCAAAGCACCCTGAATCAGGTCGCTGTGTCCGCCCAGGTATTTGGTTACGGAATGCATCACGATGTCGGCGCCAAGGTCTATAGGGTTTTGCAGGTAAGGTGTGGCAAATGTATTATCCACTGCCAGTAAAATATTTTTTGGTTTGGTAATGGCAGCCACCGCGGCAATATCCACAATATTCATCAGCGGGTTGGTGGGAGTTTCCACCCACAGCAGCTTTGTATTGGCATTAATGTAATTTTTTATGTTTTCGGCGCGGTGCATATCTACATAATGAAAACGGATGCCGAATTTTTCAAACACTTTGCTGAACAGGCGGTAAGTGCCGCCGTACATATCGTTGCCGGCAATTACTTCATCGCCGGGCTGCAGCAGCTTTATCACTGCATCAGTAGCGGCCACACCGCTGCTGAAGGCAAGCGCATAATTTGCATTTTCAATTTCGGCAAAAGCTTTTTCCAGCGCCATGCGGGTAGGATTCTGGCTGCGGGCATACTCATAGCCTTTGTGTACACCCGGCGCCTGCTGCACATAGGTACTGGTTTGATAAATGGGAGTCATGATGGCTCCGGTAGAAGGGTCTGGTTCTGTGCCGGCATGAACATACCTGGTTCCTGATTTCATTATTGATAAGTTGAATTTGTGCAAAGATGAAGATTTCATTTTACTTGAAAAGCAGGGAAGCAGTCAGATAACGCCAGTGGGAGTTAGCTGCATCATACGCTGCTGCCGGCAGAATCTTATTATTCAGCACTTGTGGGTGTAAAATTTTTTCTTCCACAAGTTTCTTTTTTCCTTCCATAACCAGTTGCTGTATTTTTTCATCCTGCATCCATTGTTCCTGCGGAGGTTCAAAACCGGTTTTGTCCCGCCGCCATGTTATTTCAGCGGGCAAACTGTTCTCCATGGTTTTACGGAGCAACCACTTGGTCCATCCCTTTCTTATTTTGAAATGCGAGGGAAGAGAAAAAACAAACTCCGTCAGTTCATGATTAAGAAACGGCAGACGGATTTCCCGCCCATGCGCCATCGAATTCCTGTCGGCATAGCGCAGCAGTTCTTCCAGGCCGTGTATGCAGGTGTTGAAATACAGCACACCGTTCAGAGTGAAAATTTCGGGCGTTTCGTAATATGCTTCTTTGCTTTGCAGGCGGATAAATTCCCGGGTAAGGTCTTCATGCCGGAGCGCATGCAGCAGGTATTGTTTTTCCAGCACGATGGCGGCAAATTCGGGAAACAGCGCCGCCACCCGGTTTTTCCAGCCGAAACGTTCCGTTACGCCCAGCTTTTTTGCTGCCTGCAATTCCCTGCTGCCGGCCAGTTTTCTTTTTTTAAAAAGCTCCTGCCAGTACCATTTGTAATATTTATGATAGCCGGCCAGCGTTTCATCGGCGCCCTGCCCGTCGAGTAAAACTTTTACTTCCTGCCGGCTGGCCAGTTCATACACTTTGTATTGAGCATAAAGGCTGGCTGAGCCGAACGGTTCTTCCTGGTGATAAAAAAGTTTTTCAAAATCTGCGGCCAGCGATGCTGCATCGGGTTGCACAGTAAAGTGCTGAAGGCCGAACGTCTCTGCAATTTTTTTCGAAAAAGAATATTCATCTTTTTCAAACGATGGGAAAACAGCCGAAAAACATTTGTATGCGCCATTGCCGGATGTTAATTCATGAATTGATGCTGCCACAGAGGAACTGTCCAGCCCGCCGCTGAGGCTGGTGCCTATGGGTACATCGCTGCGCAATCGCCTTTTTACCGACTGCTGAAAAAGAAAACGAAATTGTTCGATGGCTTCTTCATCTGTTATTTTTTCGTTTTCATTTTCTGTTTCAATATCCCAGTAATGGAATATTGAAGAATGAAAATGGGTTAATGAAAATTTCAAAATGGAAGCTGCCGGTAACTTAGAGATGTTTTCAAAAAAAGTTTCCTCCGGCCTGTCCGGGTTATCGGCATAGCCGATGGTAAGAAAATTGAACAGCAGCTTCCGGTTTATTTTTCTTTCCACACCGGCTGCCCAAAGCGCTTTCATTTCTGAGGCAAAGAGAAATTGCTCATCGTCGCGGTAAAAGTAAAACGGTTTTTCACCAAAGCGGTCCCGTGCGGCAAAAAGTGTCTTTTCTTTTTCATCCCAGATGGCAAAGGCAAACATGCCGTCGAATTGAAGGAGACAGTCTTCACCCCAGCAGTCATAAGCTGCAGTAATGACTTCGGTATCGGTTTTTGAAAAGAATGAATAACCTTTTTTCTGGAGAGCTTCTTGCAGCTCGATGTAGTTGTAGATTTCACCGTTGTGAACAATGCTGTAACGGTTGAGATAATGCAGGGGCTGACAGGCAACTTCACTCAGGTCAAGGATGGCAAGGCGGCGGTGACCCAATGCAACAGTTCCGTTTTCATTTATCCATTGTCCTTCGCCATCGGGCCCGCGGTGAGCCAGCGTATCGGTCATTTTTTGTATGCGTGGTGCATTAACTAATGATGAATCAGGAGAAATAATTCCGGATATGCCGCACATGAGTGTAAAGATAGGTGTCTGCTCTGTACCGCCTGCGCCCAAGCTTCAGCAGGCAAGGATGAATGATGAATCGTTTGCGATTGCCCCTTCAGCATCAACAGAAAAATCAAAAACTCACAACCAGCTTTGTTTTCACATCATCCCAGAGAAATATGATATCGGCGGTTTTACCAGATTTTCTTTCAAATGCTATGGTAAAAAATTCCACGGGGTTGTTCATTTTTTCTACAGGCACATCAAACTGCTGCAAATCTTTTTGACGGTTTTGCTGCAGCCCCCAACTATACAGGTTGCTGTTCAGTATAAATGTCCATTTTGTTTCCTGCGGGATGCAGTAAATAATATAGCGCCCCGGTTTGACGGTTTTGTTTTGAATGACGGCTGCTGAAAACAACTCCAGTTCGGTAGCTTCATTGGCGCCGAGCCGCCAGGGTTCGTTGTATTTTATCAGTTCACCAAAAATTTTTCTCCCTTGTTTTTGAGGCCGGCTGTAAATAATGCGGGCTGACGGCAGTGCCGGTGCATTGCCTGCCATTTTCAGCAGCGGGTAATCCGCAGGAAAATAGATCATATCCATAGGCGACCTGTCCGGAGAAGTATATTCGGTGGCGGGCGGCAATACCTGTCGCAGCGTATCGTTTTTTACAGGCGCATTTTTTACGTCCGGTTTTTCTTCAGCCTCCTGGCAGCCGGCAATCAAAAAGGATAAGATGAAGAGGAAACAGATTTTTTTCATGGCGGGGTTTTATAAACTGATGGGAAGTGAAACTTTCACCTGTTCCCAGGCAATGATGAGTGCTATACCGTTGCCAGTTTTTTCAAAAGCCATTGCAAGCGATTCCAGCACATCGTCGGTTTTTTGTGCCGGCACTTCGATGCGTACCACATCTTTTTTGGCGTCGTATTTAAAAGCGCCCCAGGTATCGGTGTCCTTGTTCACGATGATGGTCCAGCTTGTTTCATTCACAACAGCGTACAGCGTGTAGCGGCCTTTGTTTATTTTTTTGCCGCCGATTCTTACGTCTTTAAAAAATTCAATCTCGGTGGCTTCGTTGGCGCCGAGCCGCCATACTTTTCCGTATTCCACCAGCTCACCGAAAATTTTTCTTCCCTGCCGCTGCGGCCGGCTGTATATCACTCTTGCCACCAACGGTTCAGTGGCTTTGTTCTGGAGTTTCAGAATGGGGTAATTGGCCGGGTAATAGCTCATGTCCATCGGCGATTTGTCTACCTCGGGCAGCTTGCTACCGGGTTGTGAAAAAGAAACAGCGCAGCAAACCAGGAATGCAAAACAGGTAATTGATTTCTTCATAGCGGGGTATTGAAAAACAAAAATAAAGGTTTCATTTTCTATGACGAACAAAAAGACACCGGCGTTGTTTAATCATTTAATTGCTGCACAAATTGCTGTGCCAGCTTTTTTACGTCAGGGAAAAATGAACGGTAACATTGCTGCAGCAGATCATAGTGTTCATTGAAAAGCCGGAAGGCTGTGTCGCTTTCCGTCATATAAAGGGAGCGCCTCACTACACCGGCCAGGCTTTGTTCAATACCCCGCAGGTAGCGGTAATTGTACAGCCAGTTCTGTGTTTTCATGTAGGGGTACATCCTGCCGAATTTTTCGGGAAAGTAGCCGGCATACCCATCGAGCAGTTTATACGTTTTTATTGAAAACAGGCGGAGGCTTTCCTCGTTGAACTCATTTTCATCGGTGGCCAGAAAATGATCGTTTATTACATCCACCAGTGAGCCGCTGTAGAGCCGGTAGGCAGGCCGGAAAATATTTTTGGCTTCTCTTATCGCCGGGTGACTGTCAGTAAAGCGGTCAATTTCGCGGTGCAGCGCTATACCGTGCCGGATACCCGGCGGGTAATCAAATCTTTTTTTCCCTTTTACAAAATCGCTGATCATGTTGCCGGCTAATAAACCGGGCTGCTCAAAAGAAAGATAGGCATGAGCCAGGTAATTCATTTTCTAAAGTTAGCTGATAGGGTAATGAGAACGGCGGTTTCAGTTTGCGAAAGCGGTAAAGACTTTTTCTTTCAGCATTTGTTATAAAAATATTCACAATTGCTGCACTGGCCGGCTGCCGTGATGAGTGGAATATGGTTATGGCCTGCGGTATTATTTATGGATGCCTGTTCACTTTGTTTCGGCATAATTCACCTGCATTAACACAGCATTCCGGCAATCATAATTTACTTGTCGCGCCATGTAACGAAATCTATTTTTGAAACGTCAAATCATATACATCGTCTTTAATCATTTTACCTTAACCAATAAAAAGTTTTACCATGAAAAGAATTTTGTTAGTGCTGGGGCTTTCGGCAGGTATGGGATGGACAACAGCCATTGCGGGAGAAGGGACCATTTCTCCCCGTGTGCTGGAATCCTTTAACCAGGAATTTTCAGGCGCCAGGAATGTAAGCTGGGTGGCCGGCAGCAATTACTACCGGGCAGCTTTTGTCATCAACGGGCAAAATGTTTTTGCCTATTACACCACTGATGGGGAACTGATGAGCTTGGCCCGCTATATCAGTTCGCAGCAGTTGCCTATTCACCTGCTCACAACCCTGAAAAATGATTATGACACGTACTGGATCAGCGACCTGTTTGAAGTAAACAACAACGAAGGCACCAGCTATTATGTGACGCTGGAAAATGCTGAAACAAAACTCATGCTCCGCTCCGGCAACGGCAACGACTGGAGCACACATAGCAAAAGGAGAAAAATATAAAACCGTTTTTTGGTGTGTGGTAAATAAAGCCCTGGTTCGCTGCGGCGATTGCGGGGCTTTTTTTTATTTTCAATTTCATGATGAGTGTCATTATTCGTTAATCTTTTTAACATTGCTGCCCATCAATCAATTATTGCTTGACTCCCGCATTAACCCAGGGTACATTTGATGCATATTCCATACGCCGCATTGCTCCTGGCCGACAATAAATCTTAACCTTTAAACCTTAGATTATGAAAAGTGCAATGATGGTACCGGCTGTGTTGCTGATTGTTGGTTTATCAGCCGCAACAGCACAGGACAGCAACAGGATTGACGACCGTATTTTATCGGCTTTTAATAATGAATTTTCATTTGCCCAAAATGTAAAATGGAGCAGGAAGAATGAAAATACAAGAGTGAGTTTTACACTGAACGACCAGAGTTTATTGGCCTGGTACAATCCGGAAGGCTAGCAGCTGGGTGTGGCAAGAAATATTCTTTATATGCAACTTCCCCTTGCTGTTATTAAAGCATTTGAACAGAATTATGGCGATGCATCGCCGGCGGCTATAACTGAAGTGACACGCAGCAACGAAACGGTTTACTACGTACAAACAGAACGAAAAGGGAAAAAATATTTATTGCAGGCAAGCCCCTCGGGTCATATTTCTGTAATCAAAAAGATAAAAGGATAAAAAGTCAGTTCTTCTCATGAGCATGTGGTGTG
Organism: uncultured Chitinophaga sp.; assembly: GCA_964444975.1. Classification (GTDB taxonomy): domain Bacteria; phylum Bacteroidota; class Bacteroidia; order Chitinophagales; family Chitinophagaceae; genus VBAS01. The sequence goes on from CAYUJD010000097.1 coordinate 11,215, forward strand.
ACCCCGGCCGGCGTGTCGGGGTTTTTTTATATTCCCGGTTGTTTAAAAAAATTATTTTTGCCGCACTTTATCCGCCAGCGCTGGCAGGCCATCCTGTTTCATAATTGCGTGGGCGGATTGCCGCAATGTCTCACCTTATTGTGATCCGAAGGCGGAATAAAAAACAGCATTATGAATAAAGGTCCCGTTTCACAATTCATTCTTCACCATTTTCGTCATTTCAATGCGGCTGCACTGGTGGATGCAGCCAAAGGATATGAAAGACATTTACAGGAGGGCGGTAAAATGATGATTACTCTTGCCGGCGCCATGAGCACGGCTGAGCTGGGGATATCGCTGGCCGAAATAATCCGGCAGGATAAAGTGCATATTATTTCCTGCACCGGCGCCAACCTGGAAGAAGACATCATGAACCTGGTGGCACACAGCCATTACAAAAGAGTGCCCAATTACCGGGATTTGACTCCGCAGGATGAGTGGGATTTACTGGAAAATCATTACAACCGGGTAACCGATACCTGCATCCCGGAAGAAGAAGCCTTCAGGCGGATTCAACAGCACATTTATAAATTATGGAAAGAAGCAGATGAAAAGAACGAACGGTATTTTCCGCATGAGTTTATGTACCGCATGTTGCTGAGCGGGGTGCTCAAGTCGAACTACGAAACAGACCCGAAAGACAGCTGGATGATGGCTGCGGCAGAAAAAAATCTTCCGATAATAGTGGGCGGATGGGAAGACAGCACCATGGGAAATATATTTGCTTCGTATGTAATAAAAAAAGAACTGAAAGCCACCACCATGAAGAGCGGAATTGAGTACATGGTGTGGCTGGCCGACTGGTACAGGCAAAACAGTGCAGGCAAAGGAGTTGGATTCTTCCAGATAGGCGGCGGTATTGCCGGCGATTTTCCCATTTGCGTAGTACCTATGATGTACCAGGACCTGGAGTGGCACGATGTGCCGTTCTGGAGTTATTTTTGCCAGGTAAGCGATTCCACTACCTCTTATGGTGGTTATTCAGGCGCCGTGCCGAATGAAAAAATCACCTGGGGTAAATTGGGCATTGATACACCGAAATATATTGTTGAAAGCGATGCCACTATTGTGGTTCCGCTGCTGTTTGCTTATTTGCTCAACTGGTAAACTACGAAGTATGACAACACAACTTGAAGAACTTTACCTGGAAGCGGAAGCTGATATAAAAAATAATAATTATGCTGAAGCTTTTAAAAAGTACGAAACAATTTTGTATGAAGAGCCGGGCAACGGGCCTACACTGAATTCACTCGGATGGCTTTATAAAACGCAGATTGAAGATTATACAAAAGCCGAGTCGTATTATAAGGCCAGCATTAAAAGTGCATCGCTGTATCCGCATTCCTATTTCAATTATGCCACACTGCTTACCGATATGGAGCGGTTTGAAGAGCTGGACCGGCATCTTGAAAAATGCCTGTCAGTTTCCACCATCGAAAAGTCGTGGGTGTACATGAAGTGGGGGTTTAAGGAAGAAATACTGCTGGATTTTCAAAAAGCCATTGAATACTATGAAAAGGCTATCCTGCTTTCTTTGAATGATGATAAAATAAAAGAATACAAGCAGCATATTGACCGTTGCCGGGAAAAAACCGAG
>CAYUJD010000098.1:0-12779 GCA_964444975.1 uncultured Chitinophaga sp.
CTGAAACCTGTCGTTTGCTGCAGCACTGCTTCACGAATCCCTTTCCCGGGTTTCAGTTTATAAAGCATGATAAATTTCGAAGGGTCCATCATATTCATCATCATATCGGCCCCGCTCTGTACAAAAAGCGAAGTGTCAGCGGTGGTGATTACGGTAGTTGATTTTTCACCTTTAATCTGGTAAGAACATTTGCTGCCTCCATAACCCATCAGTTTGGATTTCGATTTCATTTTGGCGGTGGTCTTTTCCAATTGAACCAACTTACCAGAAGATTTGTCAAAATAAAAAGGTTGGTCCTCAAAATCGGGAGTGGGGATTTTATCGTATTGACCGGATGCGATAGAAATTACAAAACACAGAAAACAGATAAATGGCAGGCGCATAAAAAAATATTTCTTTTAAAAAGGTATTAAAAAAATACGGGTTTACCGGTTTTTATTAATTCGTAACTTTCTGAATATTCCGGCTTCACACGAAAACATTTCTCAGTTTTGTATAATATAAAATGATTAAAATGAAATAACAGCTATAAATTTTTTTTAACTAAAAGCCAACCATTCCGCTTCATGGTACCACTATGTCAGTAAAACAACCCGGCATATTGAAACCTTTGGCACAGCTTATACAGGCCTGTATTGCAGGAGATAGAGCCTCCCAGGGAAAGCTGTATGATTTTTTTGCACCTAAAATGTTCGGGGTTTGCCTTCGGTATTCCAAAAGCAGGGTGGAGGCGGAAGAAATACTCCAGGAAGGATTTATTCAGATGTTCAGGTCGCTGAAAAATTTCCGGCATGAGGGATCTTTTGAAGGGTGGCTGCGGAAAATAATGGTGTACAGCGCCATCCGGCATTACAGGACCAATAGTAATATATACCGGGTAGTGCCAATAGAAACTGTATTGCCGGATGAAACCGGTATTGAAGAAATCAGTTCTGTTTTGGGAAAAAAAGAATTGCTTAAAATGGTGCAGCTATTACCGCCTGCCTGCCGGATGGTTTTTAATCTTTATGTTTTTGAGGGAATGAAACACCGCGAAATAGCGGAACTACTCGGTATTTCGGAAGGCACATCCAAATCCAATTTGTATGACGCCAGGATCATTTTACAAAAAGCAGTTACCGGCAGCCTGAGAATTGCTAAATAAAAATATTAATGATGATGGAAAACAATCTGCATGATATTGACGACCTGTTCAGATCAAAGCTTGGCGATTATAAAGCTTTGCCATCACAAAAAGTATGGGAAGAAATTGACAGCGGGCTGGACAAGGGGAATATTGATGCTTTAAGAAAAAAGTACAACAACTTAAAGAAGTTCATTCTCCTTTTGTTGTTATTGGCAGGTGGGGCAGGCTTATACCAGCTGAATAAAACCGCTAATAAGTTTAAAAATGCTCAGTCATATAATGCCGGCGCTCAAAAAAATGATTTAAGCAATTCGAATCCTACGCACAGTACGGCAGCAAAAAGTCTTGAAGTGAGCCTGGTGCACTCCTCTGCAACAAATCATCATAACAACACCGCTGGTAATAAAAGCGATGTGCGGGCCACGGAAAGTAAAGAATCGATGGTGAATGAAAACACAATCAATATATACCCGGGTATAAAACCCGGGCTGATACCGGGAACGAATAATGAAAACAATCACTCATCTCTTTTACCTCATCTGGCAGACCCGGTGCCTATCTACAGCAATACGGACATTCATTTACTGCTTAGGAATAATAATTTTCCGGAAGTAACGCTGAAAAATTATCAGGCTTCATCAAAGGCAAAATCAGGGTGGTTTTCTGTGAGCAATTTTTTCTCACACGATTTGGCCTCGTATCATCTTAAAGATAATAATGCCGGCCGCCAGCAGGGTAATGCAGATAAAATTCAAAAATCAGAACGGCATGAATATTCTGCCAGCGGGGGAGTATTGGTTGATTTCAGGCTGAATAATAAATGGACACTGCAGAGCGGCCTCACATTTTCTCACACCGAGATTGCGATTGACCCTTCCATAATTTATGCACAGCCCGATGATAACGGCTCTGTGAAATACCGCATCAATATTTCTTCAGGCTATGGTTACCTGGTTCCATCTTTTCAGCCTTTACCCTCCGTTGGCGATAGCGCACAGGTGACTGCCACAGCTCATAAACTGCAATATCTTGGCATACCTGTAGCCGTAAAATATAATATTACCGGCGGCAGGATCGGTATCGCACCTGCAGCAGGGTTATCTTTTAATTTTTTAACCCGCGGAAAACTGGAAACAGAAATACAAAAAGGGCCCAATCATGAAACCGATGTGCTGAGTAATATCGAAGGTCTGAAAACGGTTTACATCAGCGGCCAGGCCGGCATGCTTGCAGAGTATAAAGTAAGCGGCAGGTGGTCATTCATCCTGATGCCCTCAGCAAAATTTGCCCTGAGCTCCATTAATAAAAGCGGGGTTGTAAAAAGCTATCCGAATTCATTGGGGATTGCCGCCGGCCTTAAAATCAGTTTCTGAAAATCTTTATAGCTACCCAACCATCTTACTGTTTTTTGTGACTATCCTTTTAAGAGGGTTTTCCATTCAAAGATATTTTTTATGAAAAAAACAGCATTACACTTTTTGGTCATCATTGTGTTCTTGCCGGAAGCAGTATCTCAAAATAAGACTGTGGCTAATGATACCGCCCGTCAAACACTGCCTGTGTACCTGCGTGACAGGGGCACCGGTATTTATACTTCTATTTTCGGAACCTATGTACGGCACAGGGAACTGCTGGTGCACCCGTTTTTTGAGTATTACCTGAACAATGACCAGGAATATAAACCCGGAGATTTTGTAAATGGCCCTGAGATTGATTACCGTGGCCGGTTCCGTGCATCCGAAGAATTATTGTTTATTGGTTATGGATTAACAGACTGGCTGGCTATAGAATTTGAAGCAGCTTTAATCCAGGCTACACAGTATAAATCGCCAAAAGATAATTCGGTCATGCCGCAGAAGTTTTCAGAATCAGGTATTGGCGATGTGCAATCTGAGTTTAATTTCCGCTGGCAGAAGGAAGGACCCCGCCGCCCGGAATTGTTCAGCTATTTTGAAATTGTTTATCCCACACGTGGCAGCAGGAAAATGATTGGCACCGGCGACTGGGAATTCAAGTTAGGTACCGGGCTCATCCGCGGCTTTCATTTCGGAACAATTACACTCAGAACAAGCCTGGAGTATCCGCTGGAAGATGGTAAGCTGAGCTGGGGAGGATTTGCCGTTGAGTACCTCAAAAGACTTTCGTCAAAATGGAGAATTTATATTGGTGTGGAAGCCAACCAGGACGAAGTGGAATTTATTACCGAAGCGCAGTGGCATATCAAAGACCGGATTTATTTCCGCTTCAACAATGGTTTTGGCATCACGTCCAAAGCAACCGACTGGGCTCCGGATACGGGGATTGTGTTTTCATTTAAATAAAAGATCACACTCAGGCCTGGAAATTATCCAGCCAGTCGGGGTCGCTCATTTGCGTGAGTATTCTTTTGATATCGCCGGAAAAAGTCACCAGCTGGTCATTGCCGTAGGCATTTACAAGGTCTTCTTTAAACCCATTTTTTGATTCATCTGTGATGTACAGTGCCATTTGCCGGCCGATGATTTTCATCAGCGGGTAATGAGTCAGGTTGGCCAGGTCCACTTTGCTTAATGATTTTTCATCCAGGTCCCACAGCCATTTGGATCCGTAAAGATTTTCATCCAGCTCATCAGTGTTCGGCAGTTTTTTCATGGCAGGCGGATCAAGCGAAATCTGGAACCGCTTGTAGCGGACTGAATTCTGAATCATCAGCGAACGGAATGTATTTTCCTGCACCGAGCTGGCATCTTCGCTGGTTTCATTTATCAGCCAGTCGAGCCAGAATTTAATATCGTTTCCCTTCGGGTTCAGTGTACGGGTGGGTTTTATAAACCGCTGCGTGGCGCCGGTGCCGAAACTATAAACGGTGACATTGGGAAGTTTATATGCTGATGGGCGGCGGTTGTTGTTTTCATCTCGTGGCGTGCTGTACGAAACGGCTTCGATAAAGGCACCCAGGCTGGGATTGTTGTGGGTGGTGACACCGCCGTCAACGAAGCGTTCTAACGGATAAAAATAGGTAGGCGCCGACATGGTGGATTCCATCACGGCACGCAGTAATACATCTTTGTAAGTGCCCCAGTAGCTGCCGTCTTCCTGTTTGAATGCTGTGAAAAATGTTTCTTCCGACGCCGACAGGTCACGGGAAGTAATCATCAGGTCAAGGTCTTTGATGCGGCAGGCCTGCTCAAGGGTAAGGTCGTATCCGATGATATCTTTCAGCAGTTCGCGGTATCTTTTTTTACTGTATTGCGGCGGGTTGATAAACCGGTTGCCGATGGGTCGCTTATGAAAAACTTCTTTAATCAGGCTGTCATACAGGTCTTCGATTTCAGCGGCGGTATGTCCTTTTACAATCAGGCCGGCAATAATGCCTCCGGTGGAAGTACCAGCCACCATATCAAATAACTCGAAGCAGGGAATACCGGCCACTTCTTCCAGCTTTTTCAGCAGCTGGATGCTGAGGATACCCCGCATGCCGCCGCCGTCCAGCGAAAGTATCACCCGGTCGTTGGGGTCAATAATTAATTTTTTAAATGCTTTTTTTCTTTCAGAAGGCATATTATCGCCGAGTGGTTTGGCCATGGTGGTTCATTTATTAATTAGGAAATTAAGGCTGCTGAAAGTTATGATAGGATTTGTGTATGAAAAAGTAATTCAATCAGAAAGTAAGTAATCCCTTATAAATCCAAGGAAAGGATTTGATAGGTTCGTTGTAAGTAAATAAAAAGTGGTTCATAAACACAAATTTCATTCAATATAACCACCTTTGTAGGCCTTCTTTACAAGAATAGCCGTATTACCAGCATTGCGTTTTTCCATTAAATTTTTTCTGTGAGAAATAACAGTGGTAACTCCTATAAAAAATGTATTAGCTAAGACTTAATCTGAAAGTTGGGATTAACTTTAAGTAACAACACTTTAATTGTTAACCCCCAAAAGTCAGATTATGAACGCTGAAACTAAGTTAATCAAATCCCGCATTGGCTTACTCAAATTAGCCGAACATCTCAACAATGTCACCAAGGCCTGCAGGATGATGGGCACCAGCCGTGACAGTTTTTACCGGATCAAACAACTCTATGAAACCGGAGGCGAAAAGGCCCTGGTAGAAGTGAGCCGGCGTAAACCGATTTTAAAAAACCGGGTAGCCACTGAAGTGGAAGAAGCTGTTGTAAAGATGGCTTTTGACTATCCGGCTTACGGCCAGGCAATAGCTTGCAATGAACTTCGCAAGCTGGGTATTTTCATTTCTGCTGCCGGTGTCCGTTGTGTATGGCAGCGGCATGACCTGGAAGTCTTTCCCAAGCAGTTAAAAGCATTAGAAGCCCGTATGGCTCAGGAAGGCCTGGTGCTGACCGATGCACAGATGATGGCGCTGGAACGCAAGAAAGAAAAGCAGGAAGCCCTCGGTGAAATTGAAACAGAACATCCGGGTTATCTTGGCTCACAGGACACATATTATGTTGGAACTATCAAAGGAGTAGGCCGCATTTATCAGCAAACTTTCATTGATACTTACACCCGGGTGGCCTTTGCCAAACTCTACGACTGCAAGCATGCCATTACATCAGCTGATTTACTCAACGATAAAGTGCTTCCTTTCTTTGAAGAACAACAAATACCGTTGCTCAGAATACTCACCGACCGGGGTACAGCGTTTAAAGGAAAGCCCGAAAATCATGAGTATGAGTTGTACCTGCAGATAGAAGGGATTGAGCACAGCAAAACACAAGTCCGCCATCCGCAAAGCCATGGTATTTGTGAACGGCTGCATCGTACGATGCAAGATGAGTTTTACGCTGTTGTGTTCCGTAAAAGAATTTTTGAAACCCTGGAACAGTCACAACAGGAACTGGATAGCTGGTTGAACTTTTACAACAATGAGCAGCCACATAGTGGCAGGTATTGTTATGGTAAAACTTCCATGCAAACTTTTAATGAATCAATTATCTTGGCAAAATAAAAGCTGCTGAACAATGTAGTTCCCGCAGCCTGATTTTTTTGATCCATACCCGTGTAAACTAAAAACAAAAAATTTTATACTGTCAGATCAAGTAGTAGTTATTACAATTTATCACCAATGCGCACCACCAGGATGGCTTAACCTGTCACAACTGAATTTTCTTTTTTCAATTCATTGGGGTTTTAACTAATTTAGGATAATAAAGCCGGGGTATGAGCCTTCTCCAACGATATACAAAGGCGTTCATCTCATTTCTCCTGTCTTTCCATTTTATTACTGCGTCGTTTGCTCAGCAAGAGGCAGCAATATTTTATCACCTTACGACAGAAAATGGATTATCAACAAACAGGGTTAATAATGTCATCCAGGACCGCGAAGGATTTTATTGGATCGCTACACAGGATGGACTGAACCGGTTTGATGGCAGCAATTGCAAAATATTCCGTTATGATCAAAATGACAGTACTTCACTTTCCCATAATAATTGTTTTTTCCTGCTTGAGGATAATGCAGGCGATATTTGGGTGGCGACAGCAATGGGGGTGAATCGGTATAAAAAAAGTACAGGAAAATTCGAACGATTCTATTTTTTAAGCACACGCTACAATTTTGAGATAACAAATGCGATAACCAGCATGGTCATGGATAACCAGGGCAACCTTTGGGTGGCGTCTTATGGTCTGTGGCAATACAATTTTAAATTACAGGCATGGACCCGCTGGATACACGATCCGCAAAATGAATCTTCAGTTCCAGATGGATTTATAGAGACGCTGAGCTATGACCCCCAAAACCATTTATTATGGATGAGGCATCAGAATGGGTTTGCATATTTGGATACCCGCAAAAATAAATTTTACCATGCCGGCAACAACCCGATGAATAATGTGTTGCTGACCAAAAATGTACCATACCCCTACGCACTATACAATGATGGAGATATTTGGTATTACAACGAAGATGCCGGCCGTATTTACCGCTATGATTCAGAAACCAATGCTATAAAACAATTACCGGAAAAAATTAAACAATCGATCTCCCATCTTTGGGTAGATAAAGCTGGCCGGGTATGGTTTACTTATAACTGGGGCATTGATTACATGATTTATGATCCGCGGGATAATTCTTTTGATTCGGTTTTTTTGAATTACTATCATCCGCAGTCAGCCCTTAGCATGAATGTAGTAAACGGGGTTTATGAAGATCGGGCAGGAAATTATTGGATCCCGTCTCCAAAAGGTGTTAGTATTTACAATCCTAATGCCCAGTTCATAAAATATTTCTTTCTGCCAAAAAGGCCCGGGGCTGTTGCGAACCAGGAACTCAAGATTTCATGTTTTGCAGAAGGAAGCGATGAAATTATTTGGGTTGGTACAAATGATGATCTATACCAGTTGAACTATAAAACAAGACAGTTCCGGTTTATAAAAAAGCTATACGTGGCAGACGATTATATCCGAAGCCTCTATTATACTATGGACTCACTTCTTTGGATAGGAAGACATCATGAATTAGTCGTATTTGATCCCCGAAAAGAAAAAATAATCAAAAGGATCAGGATTTCTCTTAGCCCCCAGGTAATTACAGCGGGGCAAAATAATACAGTGCTTGTGGGTTCCTGGACAAAAGGCATTTTTCTTTATTCTTCCACGGGTGAACTGTTGACTCATCTTTTAAAAAAGGGATCCATTTCAAAATCACCGGCACACGATTATATTTTTAGCATTTCTGCACTACAGCCCTCCTATTATCGCTGGATAGGTTATAATAGCGGCAACGGGTTTTCAAAATTCAATGAAAAAGACAGTTCGTTTATACATTTTAAAATACCCGTCAGCGACAATTATTCCAGGATATCAAATTCAATAGGTGCGATCACGGTAGATGAAAAAAACCAGGTGTGGATGGGCACTTATGGCGGTGGCCTTGTGAATTTTGATCAGGAAAAAAATCGTTTTAAAAATTATACACAAAATGATGGGTTAAAAGGAAATTTTATAAACTGCATTTTAACCGATGACAGTTCGCAACTCTGGATCACCACATCCAATGGTCTTTCTATTTTCGATACAAGAGATAATTCCATTATTAACCCGAAAATTGATCTTGAAACGGGTACAACCGACATTTTTACAAATGGATTGACAAGGAGGAATAAAAAATTATTATTTTTTGCTGAAAATAAGATCATCGAGATTGACCCCACGCTATATCATCGTTCTACGTATCCATCCAAGATACTGGTAAGTGAGTTTAAGGTATTTGATAAGGCGGTTCCCTTTCATGCCCATGCCAGCGGGAAGTTGAATATCGATCTTTCATTCAGGCAAAATTTTTTTTCAATTGAATATTCTTTACTTAAACCTGATCCCAGTCGTACTACTTACTACGCATACATGCTTGAAGGATTTGATAACGATTGGAACTATGTGCGGGAACGCCGAAATGCCTTTTATACAAATGTGCCGGATGGCCAGTATCGGTTTTTAGTAAAAGCGACCAATGAAACCGGCAAGTGGACCCATTTTTTGGAGCCGGCAATCATCAATATCAAACCTCCTTTCTGGAAAACCTGGTGGTTTTATACATCAACAGCGATTCTCATTACAGGATTGTTGTATGGCCTTTACCGGTATCGTGTAAATCATTTGAAAAAAGTGTTACTGCTTCGTTCAAAGATTTCACAGGATCTTCATGATGACATAGGGGCTACTTTAAGCGGTATAAAAGTTTTTAGTGAGCTGGCAAAGGACAGACCGGAGGGGAGCAAAATTTATCTTGATAAAATAAATAAGTATAGCGACGAAATGCTGGATAAGATGAGTGATATTGTCTGGAACATCAACCCGCAGAATGACAACTTTGACAGAACTATCAGCAAACTACATAGCTATGCATCATCGCTGGCGTCCGCAAAGAACATACAATTGTCATTCAGCATGGATGAAGCATTTCAAAAACAAAATATAAAGATGATTGTCAGGAAAAATATCTACCTGATTGCCAAGGAAGCTATTAATAATGCAGTCAAATATTCAATGTGCAAAAAGATTACAGTTTCGTTAACTATTCATCAAAAGACCGGCTTGCTCAGGATCAATGATGATGGTGCGGGATTTGACCCCCAACTTATTACTGGAGGAAACGGGTTAAAAAATATTCGTGACAGAGCAGAAGAAATTAGAGGCAAAGTAAAAATAGAAAGTAAACCTGGTGAAGGAACCAGGCTTGAACTTCAATATAAATTCACCTGATTGGGGATAGGGTTTTGATAAATCGGAATGTAATTTTATTTAAATAAACTCTATGGCTGTAAGGGTCGCCATTTTTGAAGATAACCCGATAATGCTTGATGCCTACAAAGCAATATTTAATGGTATTGAGGGATTTATTTGTGCCGGTGCATTTACCAGTTGTAATGATCTGAAGCATGATATTGAAAAAAGTAAACCGGATGTAGTGCTGATGGATATTGAAATGTATGGCATTGATGGAATAGAAGCGACACGAAGATTAAAACAATTAAATCCTGAACTCAAAATTCTTATTCAAACCGTTTTCCAGGATGATGAAAAAATATTTGCAGCATTGTGCGCCGGTGCCAACGGATATATTACGAAAAACACTTCACCGGTTAAAATGCTTGAAGCAATCACTGATGTACATAATGGAGGTGCGGCTATGAGCCCTGTTATAGCGGCTAAAATGTTCCGGCTTTTTCAGCAACAAGCGGGTCCGGCGGTTGATAAAACGGATTATCATCTTAACGATAGGGAAAAAGAAATCCTTTCATTAATGATTGAAGGCTTGCCCTTGCCAAAAGTGGCAGAAAAAATTTTCCTGAGTTATGAAACAGTGCGTACTTATGTAAAAAATATTTATGTAAAACTGCATGTGGCCACTGCAACAGAGGCTGTAGCAAAATCAATAAAAGAAAAGCTGGTTTAGTTTTGAGCTCCCTTCCCAATTGAGTGGGTAAATTTTCCTATCAATTAATTGTGCCTTACTCCTTGTTTCCTGTTCCTTTACCCGTATTCTTTTTTCTCCCCAATTGAGGTATTGAAACCGGTAGGCTGGTAATGGAACTTTCAAACGTGTAATCTCATAGTGTACCTAAACATTTTTTTATGAGAAAGAAACTAAGCTGCCTGCCGATATTATTATCATTTATTTTATTAGTTCCGAATTCTATTTCTGCACAAAGCCTGGGCGATTACAGGAGTGTTGCCAGCGGTGACTGGGAAGGAGCCATCTGGCAAAGCTGGGATGGCGATAGTTGGGAACCGGCTCCGGGTCCTCCACCCGGCCCACCAGCTACTAACCTGATCACTATCGGTCAGCATACAGTTACGATGGCAAGCCCGGTTACCATTCCCTCCGGGCAAACACTGGTAATGGGTGGTGCTGTTCTTAATCTTTCTTCTGTATTAACAATAGCCAGTGGAGCCAGTTTTGCATTCTCCGGAATAATAAACAATACAGGAGGCACCGGCAGCCTGGTAATGAGCGGTGCTGTGAGCTGGGCTACCGGTACGCTATATACGCCGGCAACCATTTCTTCAACAGGTGCTGTGGACATAGTTTTTCCCTTTGGCGCTTCAATAAGGAATACGCTGACCAATCACGGTAACCTTAGCATCAATCAACAAATTGAATTTGTAAGCGGCAACCTGATCAATGAATCTGACGGTATCATCAATCATAATACTACACATAGTTTTATCATTTCCGCCGCCTCTACCGGAACTGAAACTTTCACCAATCACGGTGTATTTAACAAAACAGCCGGAACAACTCAGATTGGAATTCTCCTTACCAATGACGGGACAATAAATATTGATGCTGGAGCTACATTGACCATTGACAGAAATTCAACGAATACAGGAACAATCAATGTAGATCCGGGCGCCTTTTTTACAAAGAACGGAGACTTCAGCACATTTACAAATGATGGAGTATTGAGTCTGGACGCAGCTACTTTTACTACAGCCGGAATAACAATATTGAATACCGGTATTACATTCAGCGGCAGTTGCACCGTGAATCATAACGGAACCCTGACAGTTAACCTGGCGCAAAATTTTCCTGCTGGCACCACATTTACCTCTTCCGGAACCTTGAACGGTACCGGGAGTGTTTCGGTGTCCGGAATTATGAACTGGACAGTAGCGGGCACCATATATCTTCCGGTTACTATTGAAACAATAGCCACACTGAATTTGATTGAGCCTTTTCAAAAAACTATAAATGGAACAACGCTGACCAACAAAGGAACAATGAATCTGAATGCAGGACTCATTTTTACTAACGGCACATTGGTAAATGAAGGCACTATTAATCAAGTTTCAAATATCAGTACTTTTTATTTAATGAATGCTGCGGGAGGCACAAATCTATTCGAGAACCAGACAGGGCCAACAGAAGGAGTGCTGACTAAAACCTCGTCGGGGGAATATATAATCAATATTCCGGTTAACAATGCGGGGACAATTAATTTGAATAACGGCTCATTAGTATTTAGTAGGACAACTTTAAATACAAGTACAGGTGAGATAAATGTTATATCTCCCGCTATACTATTTTTACAACCGTCTTTTACCACCTTTACTAATAACGGGTTGATTGCCGTGACTGATGCAACAGTAACTATCTCAGGCACGAGCATCATCCTGAACGAACCGATTTCCATCAGCGGTGCCGGCAGCAGCACAATAAATCATTTAGGGGGTACGCTTTCGATCAACACCCCACAAACTATTCCTTCCAACTCCACCTTCAATCTGAACGGCGGTACCATTGCAGGCACTGGAAATCTTACGATAGAAAATTTGATGAATTGGACTGGGCCCACTACTATAAATCTCCCGGTAACTATTCAGGCATCGGCCACATTGAATGTAACTCCAACTTGGGCAAAAGCACTGACCGGTGTAACGATGACTAATGAAGGTACAATGAATACCGGAATTCAAATAGCGTTTACCAATGCCATATTAAGAAACAGCGGCATTATTAATCAGGACGGAAATTTCGGCAGTAATTTTTTGTTTAACCATACCAGCGGCACCAATCTTTTTGAAAATCTGTCAACAGGTGTTTTGGTAAGGAAGTCAACAGCTGTAGGAGGTACAATCATTTCAATACCGGTGACTAACACTACCGGCGGAGTAATAAAAGGCGTAGGTACTTTTTCTTTTAATTCAACATTTACCAATAACGGAACTCTCGAACCCGGCGAATCGCCGGGAATACTTACTGTAAATGGTAACGAACCATTCAGCGCCAATAGTAAACTTAGAATAGAAATGCAGGATGGCAGTGGCGCCGGTACCGGTCACGATCAAATGGCAAGAGCGGGAAATCTCACATTGAACGGAACACTTGAAGTGGTTGAAACTGGAACAGTTCCTAATGGTTCTTATACTATCATTAATCTTACTTCGGGAACAATAAGCGGAAGTTTTGCTGCGACAAACCTTCCGGTTGGATACAATGTTGTAATCAACTCAAATAATGTGGTAGTGACAAAAAATTTGCTGTTTACATTTTACCAGGATGCAGATGGCGATACTTATGGCAATCCGAATGTTTCCGTACAGGATGTATCTCCCCCTCCGGGTTATGTAAGCAATGATGACGATTGTGATGATACAAATGCTTCAATCAATCCGGGAGCCACTGAAGTTTGCAACGGCGTGGATGATGATT
>CAYUJD010000099.1:0-12329 GCA_964444975.1 uncultured Chitinophaga sp.
TGCAGGCGGCATCATAAGTCCTGGCCACATCCTGGCTTTCGTCGTATAGGTAAGGAAATGGATATTTTAGCCGTAGTGCAACTGATTTCATTTTATCCGGCGCATCATCTGGATAGGCAAGCACATCATTGGAGCTGATGGCCACAAAACCAGTGCCTTTGTTTTTAAAATCATTGGCCAGGCGCACCAGCTCATGATTCACATGCCGCACAAAAGGACAATGATTGCAGATGAACATCACGACCGTCGCCACTTCGCCTTTTACATCATCCAGCGAAATATTTTTTCCTGAAACTGTATCAGGAAGTGAGAAAAGAGGAGCCCCTGTGCCCAGCGCTACCATGGTGGAAGGAGTTCTTGCCATAGATTTAAAGTTACGACTTACGGTATCATAATTTACCGGCCTTAAATTTTTTACCGGGTGAATTACAAACATTAAAAACAAACAGGGGCCTGTTTATTTCATTTTGGCCCTGATGTTGCTAGTTTATTGATGAACATTTTTCCTGTGAATAAAAATTGAATTGTATGAAAAGAAAGATTTTAACTGCCATCTCAGCTATTATTATAATATCGTTGTCTTTTTGGGGATGCAGTAAAGAAATTTCGGGTTATAACAATGACAGCAACAACGACCCGCACAAAATTTATATGAAGAATTCAGTTTTTTCCAATACAAGCCTGCGGGTCACCGTTGGCACTACAGTCACCTGGGTAAATGACGACACACAGGTGCATACCGTGACCGCTGATGACGGGAGCTTCCACAGCGGCGATATGGCGGTGAATGCCAGCTTCAGCACAACATTCAATGCCATCGGCACTTATCCCTATCACTGCAACTACCATTCAAACATGACGGGCACAATCATAGTGGTGACAAGATGAGGGTGGCTGATTTCTGAATTTCACCCGGTTTTCACCGGCAATACTTAAATTGCCGCTTTCAAAAAAAAATCCGGATGAAAAAAATATTAATCCTTTCGTCTCTTCTTGCAGTTTTTTGCAGCGCCGGTTCGCAGCAACTTTCCAAAACTGAGCAGCAGGTACTGAAAAACATCGAGGCAGATTATGCCGCCACCCTTCAGTTGCTGAAAGAATCGGTGAACATCAACAGCGGCACCTTCAATATTGCCGGTGTGAAGAAAGTGGGTGAGCTGTATGGAGAAGAGCTGAAGAAACTTGGTTTTACGGTGGAATGGATTGCTTTGCCCGATTCACTGAAAAGAGCCGGTCATCTTGTTGCCTGGCGCAAAGGAAAGAAAGGGAAAAAACTTTTTCTCATCGGCCATCTTGATACGGTGTTTGAGCCCGATATGACGCCGAATCCTTTTACCATGCTCAACGACAGCACGGCAACCGGGCAGGGCGTGAACGATATGAAGGGTGGCGATGTGCTGGTAATAGCTGCGCTGAAAGCACTGCACAAAGAAGGATTGCTGGATGATACAAACATCACGGTTTATTTTACCGGCGATGAAGAAAATGCAGGCGATCCAAGGGAAATAAGCCGGGGTGATTTTATTGAAAGAGCAAAGCAGCATGATATTGCTCTTGCTTTTGAAACGGCTAATAGTTTGGGTATCGTGGCCACTGCCCGGCGCGGCGCCAGCAGCTGGAAACTGGAAGTGGAAGCCCGGCAGGCTCATTCATCCGGTGTGTTTGGCAATGCAGGCTACGGCGCCATTTACGAAGCTGCCCGCATCATCAATGAGTTCAGGGAAAAATTGGGCAATGAGCAATATCTCACATTCAATCCGGGTCTTTTCCTCGGCGGCTCCGAAGTGAGTTATCATGATGCTGCGCAAAAAGGCGAGGCCTCAGGCAAAACAAATATCATTTCACCCAAAACGGTTGTCATCGGCGACCTGCGTTTTCTTACCGAAGAGCAGAAAGAAAAAGCAAGAGAGAATATGCGGCAGATAGTGGCAAAAAATCTTGCCAATGCAAAAGCTACAATAAGTTTTAAAGACGGCATTCCTTCCATGCCGCCTACAGCGGGCAATGAGGCGCTGGTGAAAGCCGTGAATGAAGTTAGCATGGCATTGGGCTATGGCGAAGTGAGGGCCGGCAACCCCGGGGCAAGAGGCGCCGGTGATATTTCGTATGTGGCAAAATATCTTGATTGCCTCGACGGTCTCGGTGCTTCGGGCCGCGGGGCGCATGCGCCGGGCGAAACCATCAACCTGAATGAATATCCAAAGCTCATCAAAAGAGCGGCGCTGCTGATTTACCGGCTGACAAGGTGAGCAGCATGTTTCTCCAGTTCAAGAAATTTTTGATAAAGGGTTTGTGTAAATTTTCCCGGCCGGCCATCACCTATCCTTCTTCCATCAGCTTTCACTACCGGCAAAATCTTTTTGGTGGTGCTGGTTAAAAAAACTTCAGCCGCATTCATCAGTTCATCAACGGCAATGTCTCTTTCTTCCACTGTCATCGTTTCAGCAGCTAATGATAAAACCTGTTTTCGGGTAATGCCTTTCAGTATATTCCTGGCCGGCGTGGCCAGTACGTTTTTATCCGTCACCATAAACACATTGCTCCGCGGAAATTCGGTGATGCTTTCGTCGTTGCAGTACAATACATCATCGGCCTTTTTTTCTTTCAGCAGTGGCTGCAGCCACACCGCCGTCAGGTAGTTGATGCTTTTGATGTGCGGCAGCTCCCGCTGGTGTTTATAAGTAATGATGGAAATTCCTTTTTCAAAATCTTCCTGTGTTGCCGTCTTCACCGGGTTGCAGGTAATCACAAGATTAGGCATGGCGGGCTGATAGCTGTCAGCCGAATAACCACCGGTAAGCATGATGCGGATACCGGCTTCTGACAGGGTTGATTTTTTTATCAGCTCAGGGATGATGACAGATAATTCCTCCCTGCTTTTGTTTACCGGTAAATGCATGCCGGCAGCAGAACCAAAGAACCGCTCAAGATGGTCATGCATAAACAGCGGCACAGCGTTTACCGTTCTGAAAAAATCAAATACGGCATAGCCCCTTTGCATGCTGAGATCAGACACATGCAGCTGGGCTTTTTTATTTTCAAAAAACCTGTCGTTGAAATAAGCAGTCATTATTACTGATTGATCCGGTTATATTTTTTCAAAATCTCTTTCAGCTTATCATGCGGCAACGCTTCCACCGTTCTTCCGTTTTTTCCCTTCATGGTTTCGGCTGCCAGCAGTGAATTGATGATGGCTTCCTCTGTGGCTTCGATGGCGGCCATGAACAGGGGCGATACGGCGTCATTGCTCAATACGGTTTGTTTCAAAATAGCCGGTGCATTGAAAGGAACCCGCAAACTGCTGTCGGTAGAAAAGGCAATCACATAATCGCCGCTGCCGTTGCTGGCAATGCCGCCGGTTTTTGCCAGGCCCATAAAGGCTCTTTTGGCAAGCCGCTCCAGGTTGCGGCCATCCAATGGCGCATCGGTGGCCACGATAATCATGCAGCTGCCATCGGCATTTTCATTCAGCTGGTTATGCAGGTAATATTTTTTCAGTTCTTCACCCACGGGCACTCCATCAATAGTAAGTACACCGCCGAAATTGGTTTGCACCAGCACACCTACAGTATAACCGCCAAGCTTTTCCGGCAATACCCTTGATGCGGTTCCGATTCCTCCCTTGAAACCAAAGCAAACCGTGCCCGTACCGGCGCCCACATTTCCTTCTGCCACCGGTCCCGCTGCCGCATTATTGATTGCGTTCACTACGTCAGCTTCTGTTACATGCCTGCCGCGGATATCATTCAGGTAACCGTCGTTGGTTTCACCTGCGATGACATTTACTGACTGCACGGTTTCATTTCCCTTTTGCGATAACGTGTAAGAAACAACTCCATTGATTGCCGTGGCCACACTCAATGTATTGGTAAGAATAATGGGTGACTCCAAATTGCCAAGTTCTTTTACCTGCGTGGTACCGGTGAGTTTTCCAAAACCATTACCCACAAAAACGGCTGCCGGCACTTTTTGCTGAAACAAATTACCGCCATGCGGAAGCACCGCCGTCACACCCGTACGGATGGAATCGCCTTTTACCAAAGTGGTATGCCCCACCTTCACACCGCTTACATCGGTGATGGCATTCAGTTTTCCCGGCATCATCACCCCGATGCGGATGTCAAAATCAGCGGCTCTTTTAGTTTGTGTTTTTGCAGACATACAGATAGCACTTACCAGCGATAAAAATAAAACTCTCAGCATCTTATTTTTAAAGAAAGGTAAGTTCATTTGGGCAAATGTAATTTTACCTAACCGTAGCCCTGGTTTATTGTAACCGTGTTTTCAAGCTCTCCGCAAGTTTATGCCGGGATTTCTGTAAATTACATATTCTCATAAGGGACATTGCTTCTTATGAAGCGCTGCTTGTCATATTGTATCCTGTATTTTCTGCTCCCGGTTTTTGTTGCTGCGCAAAAAGTTGTATCTATAAAAATTGACGGCAGCATCAACCCGGTCACTGCCGATTTTATCCGAAACAGTATTGAAAGAGCACACAGTGAGAATGCCGAGTGCATCATCATCCAGCTCAATACGCCCGGCGGATTGCTGAAATCAACAAGGATGATTGTGAGTGAAATACTGGAATCGCCGCTGCCAGTGATTGTGTTTGTTTCGCCCGGCGGGGCGCATGCCGGTTCGGCAGGTGTATTTATCACCCTGGCGGCTCATATTGCCGCCATGGCGCCGGGCACCAATATCGGCGCAGCGCACCCGGTGACCATGCAGGCGCAGATGGACACCACCATGAATGAAAAAGCCACCAACGATGCGGCTGCTTTTATCCGAAGCATTGCTGAAAAAAGACACCGCAATATTGAATGGGCCGAAAGAGCCGTACGCCGCAGCTATTCCTACACCGAAACAGAGGCCTTGCAGGATTCGGTGATTGACATGATTGCAAAAAATGAACAGGAGCTGCTGGAGATGATTAATGGCAAAATTGTAGAGCTAACTTCCGGTAAAAAAGCTTTGCAGACAAGTGGTGCAGCCATTGAAAGCTACGAAATGAGTTTCCTCGAAAAACTGCTCGACATTATCAGTGACCCGAACATTGCTTACATCCTGCTGCTGCTGGGTATGTACGGAATTTTCTTTGAGCTCTACAACCCCGGCGCCATCCTGCCGGGCGTTGTAGGAGTGATTGCCCTTATTCTTGCTTTTTATTCTATGCATTCTTTACCGGTAAATTATGCCGGGCTTGCCCTCATCATTTTTGCCATCATTCTTTTTATTCTTGAAATAAAAATTATCAGTCATGGCCTGCTGGCCATTGGCGGCATCGTGTCGCTGCTGCTGGGTTCGATGATGCTGATAAAATCAGGCTCATCGCTGGAGATGACCCGCATATCAAGAGCGGTTATCATTACGGCTACAGCCGTCACGGCGCTGTTCTTTTTATTTGTGGTGGGGCTCGGCCTGAAAGCGCAGCGAAGAAAAGTGGTAACCGGCCTGGAGGCCATGATTGGGGAAACCGGCGAAGTATTGGAATTGCTTGCACCCAGCGGCACCGTGCGGGTGCAGGGCGAAATATGGAAGGCTGAATCATTGGGGGGCACCCTGCAGAAGGGAGATAAAATAAGAGTAAAAGAAATGAAAAACTTTACCTTGTATGTAGAACCGATTCATAACAGTTAAAAAACGAAAAAATGGAACAGTATCCGGTAGTAACACTTGTCATTGTTTTTTTTGCCATCATTATACTCTCCAGCGCCATCCGGGTGCTGCGGGAATATGAACGGGGCGTTATTTTCCGGCTCGGCCGGCTTATCGGCGGCGGAGGCATCAAAGGCCCGGGCCTCATTTTCCTGATACCCGTGATTGATAAAATGGTAAGAGTAAGCCTGCGTACCGTGGTGCTGGATGTGCCGCCGCAGGACATCATCACCCATGATAATGTTTCCATCAAAGTAAACGCAGTGGTTTATTTCCGGGTCATTGAACCGCAGAAAGCGATTGTGCAGGTAGAAAATTTCCTGGCCGCCACGTCACAAATTTCTCAAACCACGCTGCGCAGTGTACTGGGTCAGTCAGAACTGGACGACCTGCTTTCGCAACGGGAAAAAATAAATCACAAGCTGCAGCAGATTATTGATGCGCAAACCGAGCCGTGGGGAATAAAAGTTTCCAATGTGGAAGTGAAGCAGATTGACCTGCCCCAGGAAATGCAACGGGCCATGGCCAAGCAGGCCGAAGCCGAACGGGAACGCCGCAGCAAGGTAATTGCCGCCGAAGGCGAATTCCAGGCATCGCAAAAGCTGGCTGAAGCAGCAGAGATACTGGCGGCACAACCCAGCGCATTAACGCTTCGCTACCTGCAAACGCTGCGTGAGATTGCCACGGAAAAAAATTCAACCACCATTTTTCCCGTGCCGATTGATTTGCTGAGACCTTTTTTGAAAAGCAGTGATACATAAGCGGAGTTCATCAGTCTGCCCGGTTATTCAATTTCCATTATATGCCAAAACACAATGTTTATTTCAACCTGCCGGCCCGGGAGCTGGGCTACTCTGATATTATCATTGAAGTATTCAGCGATGAAGAAAAATTCGGTACGCTGACCATTTCAAAAGGTGCCATTGAATGGTACCCTGCCAGCGCCAAGAATCCTTTTAAGCTCGACTGGGAATATTTTGACAAAGCCATTAAATCTTATTTTGAAAAATAATAGCCCGCATTGAATCAGGTAAAAAGTTTTTTTTCTACCCCGGGTTGCGGATGCCCGCTCCTTTTGCTGTTCAGGTACTTTTCATAAATGACGCTGCCCATCGTTTTTTTATACACTTTGCTTTCCACCCACGAAATGATATCGAGATAAGCGAATGAACGGGTTTCAAGCCGGTTCTTTTCAAGGTGTTTTATTTTAAACAGAAATTTTTCCAGCTCCGGCTTCAGGTTTTTGGGCGACACAGCAAATGAGCGACGTATAAAGCGGAACATTTCTTCTTCCACCACGGTCAGGTTTTTCATTTTGGCCATAAAGCGGTAAACCGATTTGGTCAGCGACTCCATGATTTCATAATTGCCCAGTTCGTAATGCGCCATCAGGTGCAGCAGGCGGGCATAGCACTGCAGGTCCAGGCGCAGGTCCATGGGGCCGTTGATGATGCGCAGCAGGTAATCAATCGCCCTTTCGTACCTGCCTGCGCCAAAGTACAGCGTGGCTATTTTATAATTGAAAACAAGAATGCGGTGATGGTCTACATACAATGCGTATTCATCCAGTTTCTTTTCAATTTCAGGAACCAGCTTCAGCCCTTCGGTAAAAGTTCCTTTCATCAGGTGCTGGTTGATGCGGGCACTGTTGATGTAAATGGAAGTGTGCACTCTGAAATTATCATGCCGCTGCGCTACCCCGGTTTTTTCAAATGCTTCAAATTGCTTCAGCACTTCTTCAAATTTTTTGTAATGCCGCAAATCAAACAAAGCATTCAGCAGGTTGTGCAGGCCTTTTACATAATGGCCCGTCTCCACTTCCATCATCTGGAGTTGTTTTTCGAAAAGATCCATCCATTTCCGGCTGTAGCGGTAGTACATCAGGAAATCCTGCCGGATGAAAGCAAACCAGCAATAGCCCTGGTACAAATAAAGCTTTTCATAAAAGCCGTTAACCTCATTTATATCTGCGGGAAGATAACTTTTAAAAAAAGTTTTCAGTTCTTTTTCATCCTGCGCATTGCGGGCATGGCCGTACAATATAAACCAGCGGTACAGCAACAGGGCAAGATTGGATAAGCGGGTGACCCGGTCAATGTGCCGGCTGATTTCAAGCGCCTCCTCCGCCATCAGCCTTGTTTTTTCGGTACTGCTGCGGGTGATGTGCAGGGTTTCAATTTTCTTTTCCAGCGAAAGCAACTGCACCAGCGTATTGAATTTTTGATTGGCCCTGGCCAGTTCTTTTGCTTTTTCCAAAATGCGCAGCGCCTGTATTTTTAAACCCTTGTTGTAAAGTATGCGTGCATTGTCGAGATGTTCGCTCAGCTGCAGGTCAATGTTGTCGGCCGTTTTCAGGAGGCGCAGGCTGGCCAGCAGTTGTTTGTATAAATGATTTTTCAGGTTGGCCAGCTGCGTTTTGCTGATGCCCGGCAATTTTTTCAGCAACAGCTTTTCATCGTACTCCTGCATTTTATCCAGCGCATCAAACAGCCGTACGATTTTGAGATCCTCACGGGCTGAGCTCCTTTTTATATAAAGCTTAAAATGCCTTTTTTCTGACTTTTCAAGCGAATGAACCATGTGAAATAATATATCGGAAAACCGGTTGGACATGATATTAGTTTTTTGGTGAAATCCTTCACTGGCAAGGCTTTAAATGTGCCGTCCCCCTTTTGGCATAATAAAACTTCCCGAAGGATGTTTTGAGCAAAAGATACAGGCTGAATATTTTTGACCTGGTCTTTAAAAAAAATTAATGGGACAATCGTCAGGAGAGTAATCTTTTCAGAGATCCCAACCACCACAACAAAACATTTACTGATTTTTCAAATGGCAAGCAATCGTTAGAGGCCGCCCCGATTCTTCGGGGGGGCTTTTTTATTTGTCTGCAATTTACAAACGAAAATTCAGAGCCCGGGCAGTATTCTCACTGCTTATAATCCTCTTTTACTTCACAGTTTAATAAGCCGGCATATTAACCCATCACAGGGTTTATTCTTACGTATGTACGTTAATTTTTTTGGCTAAAAAAATCTGTAGCAAGGGAGGGATGGTTTAATCCGGCTTATAAAATGAACACCGGGGAATCATGGCACTTAAAAGTGACTTATATTTATAGATGATATTAATCACACCGGCTGCTGATCTTGCCCGGTAAAAAACTACTCAGGTTCAGATTAATTATGTACCTCAAAATTTAAAACGTATGGCAAAAAAGCTCAAAGGAAAAAAATATGTTTATTTTTTTGGCGGCGGACGGGCCGACGGCAATGAATCAATGAAAAATCTGCTGGGGGGCAAAGGCGCCAACCTGGCCGAAATGGCGGGCCACCCGGATCTGCGTTTGCCGGTACCGCCGGGATTTACCATTACTACTGAAGTCTGTACCTATTATTACCATCATAAAAAAAATTACCCCCAGGAATTAAAAACCCAGGTGGAAACAGCGCTTGCAAGAGTGGAAGCGCTGACCGGCAGAAAGTTTGGCGATGAAAAAAATCCGCTGCTGGTATCGGTGCGTTCCGGCGCCCGGCGCAGCATGCCCGGCATGATGGAAACCGTGCTGAATGTGGGCCTGAACGAAACCACCATCAAAGGACTGATTGCTCAAAGCAATGACGAACGCTTTGCTTACGACGCTTACCGCCGCCTTATCATGATGTATGCCGATGTAGTGATGGAAAAGGCAGAAGGCGTCGAAGTGAAACATGGCAAAGGCATCCGCAAAATACTGGATGAAAAACTGGAACACATCAAACGTCAAAGAGGATATAAAAGCGATACCGAGCTTTCGGTGGATGAATTGAAAGAACTGGTGAAAGAGTTTAAGAAAACGGTAAAGCGGGTACTGGGTAAAGAATTTCCCGATGACCCGCTGCAACAATTGTGGGGCGGCATAGGCGCCGTGTTTTCCAGCTGGAACGGCAAACGGGCTGTAGAATACCGCCGCATTGAAAAAATTCCTGACGACTGGGGCACCGCGGTAAATGTACAGGCCATGGTGTTTGGCAATATGGGTGACGACAGCTGCACCGGCGTGGCATTTACAAGAAACCCCGGCACCGGTGAAAATAAATTTTACGGCGAGTACCTGGTGAATGCACAGGGCGAAGATGTGGTGGCAGGTATACGAACCCCCGCACCGGTGAATGAATATTCAAAGAACGAGCAAAGCAAACATTTTACAACGCTTGAAAAAGGAATGCCGAAACTGTATAAAGAATTATTCAATTACCAGAAACGGCTTGAGAAGCATTACAAGGATATGCAGGATATTGAGTTCACGGTTGAAAAAGGAAAGCTCTATATGCTGCAATGCCGCATAGGCAAGCGAAACGGCATAGCTGCTGTGCGGATGGCAACAGAGATGTATAAAGAAAAACTGATTGATGCCAAAACAGCCATCATGAGGGTGGCGCCCAACCAGCTTATCGAACTGCTGCTGCCACGGCTTGATCCGAAAGCAGAAGAAATAAAAGGTGCCATTGCCAAAGGGCTGCCTGCCGGACCCGGCGGTGCCAAGGGCCGTGCGGTTTTTACTTCGAATGACGCAGTGGAATGGGCACACCGGGGCGAACAGGTGATACTGGTTCGTGAAGAAACATCGCCGGAAGATGTGGACGGCATGCACAAGTCGCAGGCCATACTTACTACCAAAGGCGGTATGACATCGCATGCCGCACTGGTGGCAAGGGGCTGGGGTAAGTGCTGTATTGTCGGCTGCGGTGAAATTGAAATTCATCCCGACACAAAAACTTTTCATGCCGATGGCGTGGTGATTAAAGAAGGCGACTGGATAAGCCTGAACGGCACCCGCGGCCTTGTGTACGAAGGCAGCCTGCCACTGGTGGATATTGATATTGACAAAAACAAATCGTACAAAGACCTGATGAAGCTGGTGGATAAAATAAAAGTGATGGGGGTAAGGGCCAATGCAGAAACACCGGCTGATGCATTGCAAGCCGAAAAATTCGGCGCCGAAGGTATCGGCTTGTTCCGAACCGAGCACATGTTTTATGGCGAAGGAAGTGAAGCGCCCCTGTTTCTGCTGCGTAAAATGATTGTGAGTAAAACAGAGCGTGAACGACGGGCAGCGCTGAATGAGTTGTTTGAATACGTGAAAAAAGACATCAAAGACACCCTGCTGGTGATGCGGGGCTTTCCGGTTACCATTCGCCTGCTTGACCCCCCGCTGCATGAGTTTGTACCGCATGATAAAGAAAAACTGCATCACCTGAGCATCGAGCTTCACATTAGGCTGAATGATCTGAAAAGAAGAGTGATGGCCTTGCATGAAAACAACCCGATGCTCGGGCACCGGGGTGTGCGGCTGGGAATTAGCTATCCCGAAATAACCGAAATGCAGATAAGAGCCATACTGGAAGCAACGGCAGAAATCATCAAATCGGGCAAGAAAGCATTTCCTGAAATCATGGTGCCGGTTACCTGCACGGTAAATGAACTGGAACACCAGAAAAAAATTGTGGACCGTGTGTATAAAGAAGTTTGCGAAGCCTATGGCATGAAAAGCATTCCGCATTTATACGGTACCATGATTGAAATACCGCGGGCAGCGCTGAAAGCAGAACGGATGGCGGAAGTGGCCGACTTTTTCAGCTTTGGCACCAACGACCTCACGCAAATGAGCTTTGGTTTCAGCCGGGATGATATTGGCAGCTTTTTACCCAATTATCTTGAACAGAAAATTCTTCCCGACGATCCTTTCCAGACAATTGATGTGGAGGGTGTAGGCGAACTGGTAAAAATTGCAACCGAACGCGGCCGAAAAACTAAACCCCAGCTGAAAGTGGGTATCTGCGGCGAGCATGGTGGTGATGCCGAGAGTGTAAAATTCTGTCACCGCATCGGTATGAATTATGTAAGCTGTTCACCTTTTCGGGTGCCTATTGCACGACTGGCGGCAGCGCAGGCAGCCATTCAGTTCAAAAGAAAATAATCAGCAAGGAAATGTTACCGGAAGAAAAGACCGACCGCCTGTTCAATGCCGTGTATAAAAGCGGGATGCTGAACGTATATGATTACTGTGCGGAGGAATGGAAGAACGATGAAGAAACTTTTTTTAGCTGCAAAGCCATGGCCGATGAACTGGTGGGTGAAAAACTGGCCAAATACGCCGATGATAAAAAAACCGAACTAAGCATTACCAATTTCGGCAGGTACTGGATGGCGCATGGAGGGTTTCTTATTTACCTGAAAGAGGGTGAAAAGAAAATAAAAGCGGATAAAGACAGGCACAGTGAACAACTGAAGGAAGAATTAAAAGAAGCCAGGTTAAAATTTACCCACTACCGGATTATTACTTACTGGTGGAGTTTTGCATTATCCATAATAAGCTTTTTATTATCGCTACTGAGCCTTTACCTGGTACTCACAAAAGTTTAAAACGGGATTATTCATCGCCTTCTTTTACCAGCTTGCCGGTGCTGTCAATGTACATCCATTTACCGCTCTTCATTACTTTGGCCAGTCCATCCCTGAAGCGGTCGGCAAATGCATATTGGTAGGGAATAACGAGTTTACCCTTCGGGTCAATAAAACCCCACTGAAAATTATTATTGCATACCGGTGCACGCCCATTGCCGAAACTGCGTGCATTACTGAGGGTCTTCCTGTAAATTCTAAGAGGGCCATTTGAGTTAAAAATCCAGATGACT
>CAYUJD010000100.1:0-12049 GCA_964444975.1 uncultured Chitinophaga sp.
ACCTTTTTTAATTTCTTTCATACTTCACCTCCCCAGCAATGCCCGCCATTTCTCTCCTTCCGCATACTGGCGTATTATCTTGTTGTGATGATGAATCAGCTTTTCCAGATAGCTGTTCACGTAAAATTTGTTTACCAGCCTGCCCAGCCAGCCATAGGGAGCTTCGTATTCAAGTATGTTGATAATGATAGTACCGTTGGTAGCCGGTTTGAAATAGTGACGGTGCACAAAGGATTTGAAATCGCCTTTAATCATCTTATCGGTGAAGCTTTCACCGGCTTTCATTTCCGTAATCTTTGAAGTGAAGTATCTTGTTTTATAAAAATGCTTCCCTTTCCAGGTTACTGTATCATCCAGGTTCAGCAGGCCTGAAGTGATGCCGCCCACCGCCTGCTGGTCAAAATGATCCATGGCGGTTTTCAGCAGGCTCACACTGCGGCTGAGGTCAAACACCACGTCAACCGGCGCAGCAATAAAGGTGGTAAGGTGTATGACGGGCATGAGAAGTCAAAAGTAAAAAGTAAAAATTCAAAAGCAGTAAGCAAGAAACAGGCCTTTTTTCACTTTTGAATTATTGATTTAACTGAACGGCACTTTCACCACTTTTGCTTTCAGCAGCTTGTCGCGTACGGAAATGAAAATTTCAGAATCAAAGGCAGAATGTTCATACGAAACATATCCCAGGCCGATGGCCTTTTGTAACGATGGTGATTGCGTGCCTGAAGTAACGTGACCGATTTTATTTCCTGCCGCATCTTTTATTTCATAGCCATGCCGCGGAATACCTTTTTCCAGCATTTCAAACCCCGCCAGTTTTCTTTTTACGCCTTCGGCTTTTTGTTTTTCTAAAATATTTTTTGCTTTAAAATCTTTGGTGAATTTGGTTATCCAGCCCAGCCCCGCTTCCAGCGGCGTCGTGCTGTCGTCAATATCATTGCCGTAAAGGCAATAGCCCATTTCGAGGCGTAGCGTATCCCGGGCGCCAAGACCGACAGGCTTCAGTCCCTGTGAGCTGCCCGCCTGGAAAATAGCATCCCATATTTTGTCGGCAGCGCCGTCTTTATTTTCAAAATAAATTTCCACGCCACCGGCGCCGGTGTAGCCGGTGGCGCTGATAAGTACATTGTCAACACCCGCAAATTTACCTTTTACAAATGTGTAGTATTTCAGGTTGAGAATATCCATATCAGTAAGCGGCTGCAAAATCCTTGTGGCATTGGGTCCCTGCACAGCCAGCAGGCAGGTTTTGTCGGAAATATTGTGCAGCTCCGCTCCCCTTGTGTTATGCCGGCATATCCAGTTCCAGTCCTTTTCTATATTGCCTGCATTTACCACCAGCATATACACGCCTGTCCCGATGATTTCGGGATTATTTTCTTCAATGCAATACACCAGGAGGTCATCCACAATGCCGCCGGTTTCGTTGGTCAGGCAACTGTACTGCGCTTTGCCGGCTGTAAGTTTCGATGCATCGTTGGAAGTGACCCGCTGAATCAGGTCCAGTGCCTGTTCTCCTTTCAGAATAAACTCACCCATATGGCTTACATCAAACACGCCGGCGTTTTTTCTAACCGCTGCATGTTCATCATTAATTCCGGAATAAGAAATAGGCATGTTGTAACCTGCAAATTCAGCCATCTTTGCGCCCAGCGCAATATGCTTGTGGGTAAAAGGAGTATTCTTCATTATTGTATGGATGGTGGGCAAAGATAGGATTCGATAAATAAAAGAGCCCATCCCGGTCAACCGGGACGGAGCTCTTTTTAGTACCCCGGTAAGCGGGGTTCCGACTTCAACCGCGTTTAATTAATAAATTGTATCAGCGAAAAAACCGGTGAGTTGGTAACGTTGTCCTCATCATCATCTTCATCCATGCTTTCGGCCTTTACTGAATCTTTTGAAGCCTTCTGCTTGTCTTCCATCTCCTTTAGCTTGCGTTGTTCCTCCTCTACTCTTTTGCGCTGTTCTTCCAGTTCATCGTTTGCAGGCTGATCTTCCCGGTAGCGGTAATCACCGGGTGCCGTAGTAGTTTTTTTTGCCGATTTATTGGGATTAAGGAGTTCACCGGTTTCGCTCATGGTATAATCCACGTCGGTTTCCCACTCAAAATAATCATCCCAGTTCCACTCCACTTCATAGTCGCGGTTCCAGTCGCGCCGCCAGCCTCTTTCCCTTCTTTCATACACCCGGATGTTGATGGGGTGATACATTTCGCTGAGCGACTTATCAAATCGGATTTTTTTGCCGGCAGGCACTTCAATTTCCACCAGCACCCGCTGCATGCGAAACCGGCTGTCTTTATCAAAAGCAAGACCGCTGCCAAGATTGAGCACCGAATCAGCGTACGAACTGTTGAAGCGGATTTTCTTTGCACGCACTTCTGCATCATACCTGTTTTGCCCGGCACTGTAGCGCTTTACTGAAACATGATAATTGCTGTCATCACTTTTTACCACACGCAATTTGATATTGGCCACCCGCATGCTGTCGGGGTCTATATCAAAACCGCTGTTATCATCTATATCAATCCACCACCAGGTGCCGCTATAGCGGATTTCGGGTTCATTTACTTTTACAATCATTTTGCCATGGGCCGGTTGTGTGATGGCTAAGGGGTCTTCCACTCTTTCATAATAGCGGAAGTCTTTGAAAAGACTTGCCACCAGCAGCGATACTGACACCCAGCCGAGTACCCACAACCCGCCGAAGGTCCAGCCGAGATAATTGTTTTGCGATTTTACCCGCATAATGCGCCGGATAAGCCAGGTGATGAATGCAATAAGCGGAATGCCGAGAAACAGAATCAAGGTACCCCATGCAAAAACATTTTGCCAGAAACCATTCAGCACATAATTTTTCAGGGGCCATAATCCAACGCCGCCAAACATGAGGGCAAGCAGCGCTACAAACAATCCGAATGCAATGCTGCCGGCCACCAGGAAAAAGAATGCTTTGAAGATGACTCCAATCACATGACCGAGGCTATGGCCGGTACGGCGGGCCGCTTCACCCACCTCGCCTGCAAAGGCTTTTCCTCTTGTGCTTGAAAATTCTTTTGCTTTGGCTGAAATATTCTGGGCAGCGGACTTTACTTCTTCACCAAATTCCTTTGCACGGTCCTGCACGGTCTGGCGGATTTTATTTACGTCCACCTTTTCGCCACGCATTTCCATTTTCTGGTATTCGCTTTTTGCTTCGGGCAGTACAATCCACAGGATGATATAAGCCAGCACAAAAGTTCCGGACAATGAACCAAAGACAATGTTGGGGAAAATCACTCCTTCATGAAAGAAAGGCCAGCTCAGTGCATTCAGTAATACATTGAGCAGAATCGGGGCTGCAAAAATGAGTCTTATCACCCAGGCTTCTTTTTTGAAATAAGCAGCAAGACCACTTGCTACTCCGCCAATAATTCTGTCTTCAGGATTTCGGTATAATCTTTTGCCGGTATAACCTTCCAGGTCTCTTGCCGGAAGAATAATCCACAGTAATATATAAAGCAGCACACCAAAACCAAAGCCTCCGAATGTAACGATGGCAAACAGCAACCGGATGATGCTGGGATCCACATTCAGGCTGTTAGCAATTCCAGCGCACACCCCACCCAGAATTTTATCCGATGAATCGCGGTACAGGCTTCTGCGTCTTGTTTTCGTTTCAGCCTGTGCATAGGTGCTTTCAGAAGCGGCGCTTTGCTGGTAACTGCCGGCGCCGGCTGAGGTAGCTGCTCCTGCAGTGGTTGGCGGGGTTTCCACTGCTTCAAAATCTTCAGGGCGGCCCATAGAGTTGGCAATTTCGCTGATGTCGGCATCGGTGATGCAGTCGGCACCCTTGCGCACTTTTTCACTCATCAGCTCGGCAATACGGCCTTCAATGTCGTTGATGATTTCATCCCGGCCTTCTTCATTGGCAAAATAGCGCCGAAGGCTTTCAATATAAGCCTGCAGGTTTTCGTAAGCAGCATCTTCAATTGGTATCACCCTGCCGCTCAGGTTTATGTTGATGATTTTTTTCATTTCAAAAAAATTTTGTGGTTGAAGTTATTGGTTGCTGGGCTGGTGCTGATTTTTCTGAGTAAGCGCATTTACACCATCGGCAAGCTCCTGCCAGGTTTTCTGCAGCTCTTTATAAAAAGCTTCGCCTTTTTCCGTCAGGGAAAAATATTTTCGCGGGGGGCCGGAGTTGCTTTCCACCCAGCGGTAGGTGAGCATTTCAGCATTTTTCAGCCGGGTGAGCAGGGGATAGAGGGTGCCTTCCAGTATGAACAGGTTGGCCGCTCTCATCTCTTCAATGATATCGCTGGGATAAGCCTCGCCTCTCCGGATAATGGATAAAATGCAGAACTCCAGTATCCCCTTCCGCATCTGGCTTTGTGTGTTTTCAATATTCATAAATCACATTTATTTAATAGGCTCTTCATTGGCAGTTTTTCTTTTTTAATGACCGTAGCTTACCACTCTTGAAATTTTCCATTCGTTATTTTTCCTTTGCCAGATATGTACAAACTTAAATGTGCCGCAAACCTGTTTGCCGTTCTCAATATGACAAAAACGATGTTCACCAAATTGCATAGCGCCATAACCGGGAACCGGATAAACCGCCATGCTTCCTGTTACCAATTTTCTTTTTAATTGATTATTGGTTTTTGCGGTTGACTCCATAAATCCGATAGTATGGTCATAATTAGTCAGGCCTCCTGTGTCATGATAAAACTCCAGGTCTTCGGTAAAAAGAGTTTTGAATTTTTCGATGTCCCTTTCATTGAAAGCCTGAAACAGGACACTATCCATATCTGAAATTATTCTGAAAAGACTGTCATGGTTATTCAAACTCTGTGCTTTTAAAACCGTACAAACTGTAAAGAACCCGGCAAGAAGAAAAAACCTGTTTAGTATTTCCTGTTTTTTTATCATGAATCCTGAATTTAGCAAGCCAAAGATATGGTGTTAGTTGGTACTATACAAAACATAGTACCAGCTTTTTTAAAGTTGCTGGCTGTACTTAGAGCTTGTTTAATATTTAAATTATTTATTTTCATACATTTAGAATATTGTCGTTGCCAAAAAAAAGTTTCCCGGTTATGATAACTGGTAGTATTTTTTGATGGATAGCTAAAAAAGAAACCAATTTTCTAAACAAAACCAGGGTTGTTTTTCTTTTCAACACTTGTTTAATGAAATCTATTACTACCATTTTTGAAAATAAATATGCTGGAATTTTTTGCCTGCTGCTTGCATTTGCCAACCGGGTTGTGAATGTATTTTTTGTTTCTTATACCGGCAGAGATAAGATGGTGGTAGTAATGCAGAGTAAAAACCTGCTGGAAGGAAACGGGCTGAGCGTTACACAATACTTCACCGGCGATATCGCCACCCCTGTTTATGATTTCACTCCCTTGTGGCCGCCGGGCTATCCTTTTTTGCTGGCGCCGTTTCTGAAAGTATTTAATTACAATATTTATTGGGCTACTACGGTGCTTGATGTGCTGGCGGCAATTGCAATTATTTTTTTGATAAGAAAATTGTGCGGGCAATTAAAATTTCCCATTGCGGCAGTAAACATCGCCACCCTGGTGGCCGGATGTTTTGAATATACTTTTATCAGTGAGTCGTTGCCTACTGATACGGTTGCCATGGCCTTTTTTCTTGCCGCAGTAAGCCACTCAATCAATCTGATTTTAAGTAATCGCTTTTTCTTTTCTTCAACTGCTCTGACTGCATTATTATTATTCAGCCCATGTTTGTTCCGCTACAGTTATCCCCCACTTTCCTTAGCAGTGGGTTTTGGAGTTTTGCTTACAGGTTTTGTCAGAAGGGATCCGATGGCAATAAAGAAAGGCGCCTGGCTGTTTGTTTTTGCTCTACTGGCAATTGCAGTTTTTTTTATTACGCTTAAGTTAACCACGGGGCATGCAGGCTATGCGTTGCCTACTGAACGGGGAATCTTTCCTGAAAACTTAATTCACTGGTATCCTGTAATGCCGGCATCGCTTATCAATATTGCGTTCTTTTCAAGCCAGGTCATCCGCTATACGGGTTTGCCGTTGAATGAAATTATGCTCCTGCTGGAAATGGTCAACCTGATTTTTTTACTACTGCTGATGGTTTTTTTAATTTCATTGCTTTTGAAAAAAGAATTTTTTTCCACCCTGGATCCTTTCCGTTGGTTTCTACTCATTGGTTTTGCTGTTTCAGCCGCTATCTTTCTTTCATTGGGGTATCTTTCCTTTACGTATGAGATGCAGAGAGGCCTGGAAAAAACCTGGACCTACATTTATGAAAGCCGGTATTATGCCTTCACCATTATTTTCCTGCAGGTTTCTTTTCTGGGTTGGTTATTTCTAAAAAAGGCTTTTTCCAAAAAATTATTCTGGAAATTAATTGCAGGCGTTTGTTCATTTGTACTGTTTATTGAAATCACACACAATGTATATTTCCACAGCAAAGTTGCTTTCAATTTTAAAAAATACAAGTCAGCCGTTTACCGTGAGCAGGACTATAAATACTTTTTTACTTTGATGGACACCATCGGCAAAAAATATCCCGGCTGCAAAATATGGGCCGGGGCGCCGGGCGATAGTTTTTACAGTCTCACTGCATCTTATTACGGGCACACCGGCATTGCCGATGCCGCTAACCTGAAACAAAATTTACCGAAGCCAAATCAAAAAACGATTTTGCTGCTGATGCTGTATGATCATGAATGGCCGGAGTATGAAAAATTTCTGGCCGAAACCCATGCGCAGCACCTGAACAAAACCGGCAACTCCAATATTTTTCTGATAGAATCAATGCCCTGAGCTTTTCCTTTGTTCAAGAAATTTCAGTTCTTCCGATTCGGGTTCAACGATGGCGTATTTCTTTACATCGTTTATCATCACTTCATCCAGCGCATCCACAACGTTTTTGTACGAAGCATTCCCTGCAGGTTTTATCAGCAGCATCAGTCCCTTTCTGCCTTCAGGAAATTTCCTGTTTTCATCTATTAATTTTTGCTGCAGGCGAATAACACTACCAAGACCGGTGTAGTGCGAATAACCGGTTTCCCTGATGGCACCGGTACGCACTGCATCTTCCCAATTACCGGGGTAGTACCAGATGCGGTTACCGCCATCCAGCAACGCCGTTAATGCCAAACTGCGGGGAAGTTTTGACGGGTCAGTCACATCCGAATCCTTCGGCATAAAAAGATCCGTGGCGGCGGGGGAGGAAACGGTGGTGGTAAACACAAAGAAAGTTATCAGCAAAAAACCAAGGTCCACCAGGGGGGTCATGTCAATGTGCAGAATATGTTTTTGGGGCCGGGCAAAACTTTTCGGGCTGCGGCGGGAAAAATTTTCTGTCAGTTGCATTGATAATTTTTGTAGATTAAGATGCTTCGGGCCGGGTTATCCATAATGACAGTCATAGCAATTACTGAGGAAGGTCATGGCCGTGGCCTGGTTATTGTTCTACTTTTAACCTGAAAAATTATCATTATGAAAACGATAATTGTTCCTACCGATTTTTCACCCGTGGCCACAAATGCCATGAATTTTGCAGCTGATATGGCGGTGAGCATTCATGCCAGCCTGTTGCTGTTTCATGTGTACCAGGTGCCGGTGTCCATGACGGATGTGCCGGTGGTGCTGGTGTCGGCCGATGAGCTGAAAAAAAACAGCGAAGCGAAATTGGAAGAACTCAAAGACGGTCTTGCACATGTTACTTCGGGTAAAATAAAAATTTACACTGAAGCAAGGCTGGGCGATGTAACGGATGAACTGGAAGACCTGTGCAAACACATTCAGCCTTTTGCCGTGGTGATGGGTACCAAGGGCGCCAGCGGTGTTGAACGGATTTTATTCGGCAGCACTACACTGACAACCATCAGGCACCTCACATGGCCGGTGATTGTAGTGCCCCCGGGTAAAGAATATGGAAAAGGAATTAAAAAAATCGGCTTTGCCTGCGATTTTCAAAAAGTAGTAGAAAGCACCCCGGTTCCATTTATCAGGCAAATGGTAAAAGAATTCGGCGCGGAGCTGCATGTGCTGAATGTGGATTATGAAAACCGCCAGTTCAAGCCGGAAACACCTGAGCAGTCGTTGCTGCTGCATACACTGTTGGAAGACCTGGACCCCAACTATCATTTCATCAGCCATGTTGATATTGAAGACGGCATCAATGAGTTTGTAGAAACAAACAATATTGACCTGCTGATAACCATACCCAAAAAACATAAGCTGCTCGAAGGCCTGTTCCGGCCCAGCAGCACCCGCCAGCTGGTAACCCAGTCGCATGTGCCGGTGATGTGTGTGCATGAGTAGTTAAGAGAAAAAAGGAAAGAGAAAAGGAGGTGAGATGGTTAAAAAGTCACCTCCTTTTTTTAATTCCAGAACAGAAGTTGTAAAACTTTTTCAACGGAGAAGCAGAGAAAACTTACTTTAAAAATAATTCCTTTGATCCTCCATCTCTTGCAAGCCATTTCCTGTAGCCCGGAATAATATCATCGGCTTCTTTCCGGCATGCGGTCAATAAAAAAAAGATATGGGTTAAAATCAGGATTCGTTTTATAAAAATGAGATTGAAAAAAATCAAAATTCGGCGCTGCCGGGAGTTCGAGGAAAGGCAATCACATCGCGGATATTGCTCATGCCGGTAACGAACTGCATCATGCGTTCGAAGCCAAGCCCAAATCCTGCGTGCGGCACGGTGCCGAACCGCCGGGTATCAAGATACCACCACATTTCCTTTACAGGAATATTCATTTCCTTCATCCGCTGCTCAAGTTTTTCCAGGCGTTCTTCTCTTTGCGAGCCGCCCACAATTTCGCCGATACCCGGCGCCAGTATATCCATTGCTGCCACCGTTTTACCATCGTCATTCTGCCGCATGTAAAACGCTTTTATCTCTTTCGGATAGCCTGTAACAATAACCGGCTTTTTAAAATGTTTCTCTACAAGATATCTTTCATGCTCGCTTTGCAAATCTATTCCCCACTTCACTTCAAACTGGAATTTCTTCTTTTTATATGGCTGGGAATGGAGTAAAATATCAATGGCTTCCGTATAGGTGATGCGTTCAAATTGATTGTTGAGAACGAATTCCAGCTTTTCAAGTAGTCCCATTTCGCTTCTTTTTTCCTGCGGCAACTGCTTTTCTTCATCGGCCTGGCGCCGGGCAAGAAATTCCAGGTCGTCCCGGTTGTTGTCCATTACATACCGGATGATGAATTTAATGAACTCCTCGGCAAGGGTCATGTTGTCTTCCAGATCATAAAAAGCCATTTCGGGTTCAATCATCCAGAATTCGGCAAGATGACGCGGTGTGTTACTGTTCTCTGCACGAAAGGTAGGCCCGAAAGTATAAATCTCTCCAAATGCAGTGGCGGCAAGTTCACCTTCAAGCTGGCCACTAACAGTAAGGTTGGTTGAACGGCCGAAAAAATCTTCTTTGAAGTTGATGTTGCCATCAGCATCTTTTGGCAGATTTTCAAGCGGCAGGGTAGTGACCCGGAACATTTCACCGGCACCCTCCGCATCGCTGGCAGTGATGATGGGGGTATGCAGGTAAAGAAATCCCCTGGCGTTAAAAAATTTATGAATGGCATAGGCCAGCGAATGGCGGATACGGAATACTGAACCAAAAGTGTTGGTGCGGAAACGCAGGTGAGCCATCTCCCGCAAAAACTCCAGTGAATGCTTTTTGGGTTGCAGCGGATATTTTTCAGCATCACTGTCGCCGAGTATTTCGATGGTTGTTGCTTCCAGGTCCATCTT
This sequence comes from uncultured Chitinophaga sp., assembly GCA_964444975.1. Taxonomy (GTDB): domain Bacteria; phylum Bacteroidota; class Bacteroidia; order Chitinophagales; family Chitinophagaceae; genus VBAS01. The sequence continues at coordinate 9,758 of CAYUJD010000100.1, forward strand.
CTGTCCTTTGCCCGGCGAGGGAACAAGGTTGCCCGTTACTTTCAATGAAGCTGAAGTGGTAATGCGTTTGAGTAGTACGTCATCAAATTTTCCCAGCTTTACCACTACCTGTAAATTGTTGTTGGTGCTGCCGTCGTTCAGTGCAATAAACTGTTTGTTGCGAAACGTACGCACCCAGCCCATCACCGTCACCTGCTGGCCCTGTGGCTCCTGTGTCAGCAGTTCTTTAATCCTTGTTCTTTTGTTAAACATTCCAACTTTTTAAGTGGGGGCAAAGATAAGATTCATCAAGTAACGCAGACCCCGAATGTGGCATGGCGGCAGGTTATCTATTTCTCACAACTATAGCCCAATCAGGGTTTCAGGTGATGAACGGAGCGTCGCAAGGAACGGTTAATCAGGGTTCAAAAGCTGGATACCTCCATCAAAAAATTTGCATTTTGTGGAATTTCCAGTAATATTGTGCCGGAAAAACCGTTAGTAAGTCCTCTACAGCTCATCATTGCTTCGGTTCCATTCAATATAAATTTCAAAACAAACAGCGAATCAGAATTCCCGGATAATGTTCCGGTTCAATCAGTCAAGTCAGTGATTCAGATTATGTGATTAACCTCAAGTTTTTTGTATGTACGACATCCTACAACTGAACGACATGCTCGTTCCCGAACTGCTGGATATAGCCGAGCAGTTGAAAATCCCCAATGCCAGAAAACTAAATAAACAGGACCTGGTGTATAAAATACTGGACAGCCAGGCCATAAAAGCCAGTGAGAAAAAAGCAGGCGATGGTGAAGAAAAACCCAAACGCAGGCGCATAATAAAAACTTCCACCAGCCTGTCAACAGAAGAAGCCATAGTGGAAGAAAACGATAATGAAACCGCGATGACTAAAAATGCAAAAACCGCCGTGAACAGAACGGCCATTAAAAAAACCGGTCGCAGCGCCGACGATCATGCCGTGGATGATAAACATGTGAAGCGGGGCCGGAAAAAAACCGATGAAACACCTGCTGTCATGTCCGGCCCTAAAGCGCCGGAGGAATTATTGGAGGCGCCGGAGGAAGAAATTGCAGAAATTATTTCTGGGGAAGCAGAGCCGACAGCGCCGGAAGCGACGGTGCAGCAAAAAATATATCCGCAGCGCCGAGACCAGGTTTTTAATATTGAATTTGACGGCGTAATATTGAGTGAAGGTGTGCTGGAAATGATGCCCGATGGCTATGGCTTCCTTCGTTCTTCAGACTACAACTATCTTTCTTCACCCGACGATGTATATGTTTCTCCTTCACAGATAAAACTGTTTGGACTGAAAACAGGCGACACCGTGTACGGAGCTGTGCGCCCGCCAAAGGAAGGTGAAAAATATTTTGCCCTGCTGAAGGTGGATACCATCAACAATAAAAGGCCCGAAGATGTTCGTGACCGGGTACCTTTCGATTATCTCACGCCGCTATTTCCTTACGAAAAACTCAACCTGTTTGATTCGGCGGATAATTATTCCACCCGCATCATGGATCTGTTCACCCCAATAGGAAAAGGACAGCGTGGCCTGATAGTGGCACAGCCGAAAACCGGAAAAACCATGCTGCTGAAAGCCGTGGCCAACGCCATTGCAAAAAATCATCCTGAATGTTACCTGATGGTTGTGCTGGTGGATGAGCGGCCCGAAGAGGTGACCGATATGGAGCGCAGTGTAAAAGCGGAAGTGATTGCTTCCACGTTTGATGAGCCGGCCGAAAAACATGTGAAAGTTTCCACTATTGCCCTGCAAAAAGCAAAGCGCCTTGTTGAATGCGGACACGATGTGGTGATACTGCTTGACTCCATCACCCGTCTTGCCCGTGCACATAATACGGTGGCGCCTGCATCAGGCAAAGTATTATCAGGTGGTGTGGAAGCCAATGCCATGCAGAAACCTAAACAATTCTTCGGCGCCGCCCGTAAAATTGAAAACGGCGGCTCGCTGACAATACTTGCCACTGCATTGATAGATACCGGCAGCAAGATGGACGAGGTGATTTTTGAAGAGTTCAAAGGAACCGGCAACATGGAACTGCAACTCGACCGCCGCCTGTCGAACAAGCGCATCTACCCCGCCATTGATCTTACGGCATCTTCCACACGCCGCGACGACCTGCTGCTGGAAAGAGATGTACTCAACCGCATGAACCTGCTGCGTGTTTATCTTACCGACATGAACACCGAAGAAGCGATGAATGAACTGCTGAAGCGCATGAGGGGTACAAAGGATAATTATGAGTTTCTGGCTTCCATGAATGGTTAATATGATTA
>CAYUJD010000101.1:0-11894 GCA_964444975.1 uncultured Chitinophaga sp.
AACAAAAACAGCCGGAGAAAAAACCACAGCAGGATTTAGCCAAAACTGAAATCAAGCAGCCTGAACCCGTATCAACAGATATTTCTATAAACAACCAGCCCGCTCAAACAGAAAAGAAAACCGCGGCTGTGACTGAACAAAAGCAGCCGGAGAAAAAACCACAGCAGGATTTAGTCAAAACTGAAACCAGGCTACCCGAAATCAAAACAGCAACAGTAACAGTAAATAACCCAACACAAACAGAAAAGAAAACGGCAGTTGTGACTGAACAAAAGCAGCCGGAGAAAAAACCACAGCAGGATTTAGTCAAAACTGAAACCAGGCTACCCGAAATCAAAACAGCAACAGTAACAGTAAATAACCCAACACAAACAGAAAAGAAAACGGCAGTTGTGACTGAACAAAAGCAGCCGGAGAAAAAACAGGAAGCCGAATATGTTTTTACAGAGCTGAAAAGAACCGACCGGAAACTGAAACCGGCATCAGCATTGGTTGACGGTCGCCAATCGGCGCCCTCTGAAACGATTTCATTCAAATCAGACAGCCTGGTGCTGGCATTGTATGATAATGGTGAAATTGACGGCGACACCGTAAGTGTAATATTGAATGATGAAGTAATCATTGAAAAGCTGCGGCTGAAATCAACGGCATTTAAAAAGACTATTTATATAACTCCCGAAACCGGCGACTCCCTGCTGCTGGTTTTGTATGCAGAAAACCTGGGGCTCTACCCGCCCAATACCGGCCTGCTTACCATCAGGGACGGCGATGAGTTGTATTATGTCCGCTTCAAAGCCGACTACGACCGCAATGCCGCCATTGTGCTGCGCCGGAAATACAAATAAGATTTATCCGAGATTTGCGGAATGACTATTGACTCTTCTCCTGTCTCTCCACCGGGGGGCCTCACTCAATTCTCTCACGGAGCCGGTTGCGGCTGCAAGATTGCACCCAAAGTGCTGGATGAAATTCTGAAATCAAATCTTGCATTACCCGATAATAAAAATCTTTTGGTGGGCAACAGCAGCAAAGACGATGCGGCAGTATATGACCTGGGAAATGGGATGGCACTTATTTCCACCACCGATTTTTTTATGCCTGTGGTGGATGATGCTTTTGACTTTGGCAGAATCGCTGCTGCCAACAGCATCAGCGATGTATATGCCATGGGTGGCAAGCCATTAATGGCAATTGCCGTGCTGGGCTGGCCGGTGGAAAAACTTCCCGCTGAGCTGGCGCAAAAAGTGGTGGAAGGTGGAAGAATAATTTGTGATGAAGCAGGCATACCGCTTGCCGGCGGGCACAGCATTGATTCCCCCGAACCGATATTTGGTTTAGCCGTTTCAGGTATTGTGACAAAAGAAAATCTGAAACGAAACAGCACTGCTGAAGAAGGTGACCTGTTATTTCTCACCAAACCGCTTGGCGGGGGTATTCTTTCCACTGCACAAAAAAGAGGATTGCTGAAAGATGAACATTTACCCGTAATGATTGAGCTGATGACCAAATTGAACAGTATTGGCGAATTGCTTGGGAAAATAAACACCGTGACGGCCATGACGGATGTTACCGGTTTTGGTTTGTTGGGCCATTTGATAGAAATGGCCGAAGGCAGCGGGTTGAGTGCAGAAATTTATTATGAAAAAGTTCCCGTGGCCACAGGTGTAAAAGAATATATCAGTCAACGAATTTTTCCCGATGCCACTACCCGAAACTGGAGCAGCTACAGCGATAAGGTGAAATTTGAAAAGGGAATGAATGTGATGGAAGCATTTACTTTGCTGCCCGACCCGCAAACCAACGGCGGGCTGTTATTCAGTGTAAAAGAAAGTGCCATAACTAAAGTGGTAACGCTGCTGGAAAAAGAAGGGTTGAAAAATTTTGCTGAACCTATCGGCAGGTTTGCCGTGAAAAGGGAGAAGCTGGTAGATGTAAAAAAATGAATTTTTCTGTGTTTCCGTTTTCTGTTGCATATTGCCACTGAAGCACAGAAACCCTGAGCATAAAAAGCCATGCAGATACACGACAAGCCACAACTGATTGCTGCCCTCAATAAAAATGTGGATGCATTCAACAATTTCATCGCCTCCTTAAACAAAGAACAGTTTGAAGCAGCCCCGGATGGAAAATGGAGTGCCGGGCAGAACCTGGAGCATCTTATCCGTTCCATCAAACCGCTGCAACCTGCTTACGGATTGCCAAAGTTCATGCTACGGATTTTGTTTGGCAAAACCAACCGCCCCTCCCGCAGCTATGATGAGCTGGTGGCTAAATACAAAGCCAAACTTGCCGCCGGCGGCCGGGCAGGCGGACCATTTATTCCACCAGCAATTTTTTTTGAACAGAGAGCCAGGCTGCTTAAAAAGTATGAAGAGCAGAAACAGAAGCTGATTGCAAAAATTGAAAAGCAAAGCGAGAAGGACCTTGATGTTTATATACTGCCGCACCCGCTACTGGGTAAAGTGACTTTACGTGAAATGCTGTATTTTACCATTCATCATAACGAACATCATTTGGAGTTGCTGAAAAGAAGAAGCTGACTTCATCTCCTTTCCAGAAATATTTCCGCCATCATACATCGTACGCTGCCGCCTTCAGTTTGTTCAATTACCGGCACCGGCACGGGTAAGAAAGTGGTTCTTGCTGATAGTTCATTCAGCTGTAGTTCTGTCAATGAATCAAAAGCCGTTTGGCTCATTACTAAATATTTTTCTCCCCTGCTGTTTTTCACCTGCAGCATATTGCCTGCAAAGGCATGCATCTGCTCTTTGCTGATACGGATGATGTCATGCCCGGAGCTTTCCAGCAGTTGGCGCACGGCAATCAGCTCCCATTCTTCTTCGATGGCTTCTTCGCACAGCACGGCAAAGCCTTCGCCTAATGTCATCACTACATTGGTATGATACACCGGGCGGCCATTGCAGTCAGTAGCCAGGAAGATAATAGCACGAAAACCGTTTGCCTCTGCAAATTTTTCCAGTACTGATATATCGGTTCGCGGAGAATAGCAGGCATAAATCACTTTGTTGTCGTGGTCAATCACCATACTGCCCGTGCCTTCAAGAAATTTGCCTTCGGCTTCGTATTCGCTCCAGTCCTGTACATCTTTCACCTTAAATTTTTCAGCCAGCAGTTGTAAAATATCTTCTCTTTTTTCCTGCCGGCGGCTGGGTGCAAACAAGGGGAAAACGGAAATGATGCCTTCCGGCGAAGTGCTGAGCCAGTTGTTGGGAAAAACAGCGGAAGGCTTGACGGGCTTGGGTGTATCGTCAATTACGAAGACGTCAATTTCATGCTGACGCAACAGGCTGACCATATTATTAAACTCCTCAAGCGCTGATTGCTGAATGGTTATCGGGTCAACTAGTTCAATTGTTGCCTGGAAAAAGTTATTTTCTGCTGTTTCTGCATTGGGCCCGAAAGCCCCGGGGCGAATCATGAGTATGGTGGATGCTAAAGGCATAACCCCCTGACCTCCTAAAGGGGGAATAAAGAATCAATCTTCTTTGCCAGCTCCCGGTCTTTATCCGTCACAATATTACCTGCACTGTGGGTGTTCAGCCATATCTCCACGGTATTCCACACATTGGTCCAGCGGGGGTGATGGTCCATCTTTTCTGCTTCGATGGCCACCCGGGTCATGAAGGCAAAGGCTTCGCTGAAATTTTTAAAGACAAATTTTTTATACAGCGCTTTGTTTTCCTCTTTCCACCCCCCCGCCCCTGAAGGGGTGCTTGGAGAACTTTTTTCAGCAGGTGCATATTTTTTCCGGGAAGTAAAATCGTTTTTCATACACTTTTCATTAACTCCCCTTCAGGGGCGGGGGATTTAAAATACAAGATGTTCCTTATGTTTTATCTTTTCATTGGTCAGCTCCACTACCAGTTGCACGGTTTCGATGCTGCGGAGGCTTTCCATTTTCTGCTGCAGCATTTCATCGGTCACGGTATCGCCTTTCATCAGCCATAAAAAATCGAGGTGCCGGAACTCGGGCAGCAGGTACTCACCGTCGAACCGGTTGTTGTAAATATAATGCTCCAGGGCCGTGGCCTGTTCATGAAACTCATAAACACCAAAAAAATAATTCCGTTTCTTTTTCGCCAGCTGTATTTCGATTTCATTGTTCACCCGGAAATCCATACCCAGCAGCCGATTGAGCTGCCAGCAAAACTGGTAATCTTTTACCGGCGCCATAATGCCCAGCAGTCGGCTGTTTTCAAAAAAACCTTCGGTCAGGTCGCTGTTGTCAAGAATCAGTTTCATAGTTTATCCAGACCTGCCTCTCTTAACATATAAATAAGCCGTTGAGCGGAAATATTCTCTTTTTCACTTTTGTCAAAAATGCCAAGCAGGAATATTTTTTATGTACAATTTTATACAAGTAATAACTCGGGCGCCTCCGCTCCGGCCCTTGCCTTTTGATTTTATTGCCATCCGTATTTTAAAACAATCTTTACCAAGCGGAATGCCCTGAACAGGCGAAGCCAACAATGAATCCGGTAAAGCAATAAGATCTTTTACAATTGATTTATATTTCTTCTCAAGGGGCTTGAATTCCCTTAAAAAATTAGCGGTTAGAATTATCTGAAAGCTCATCAATAAGCTCTTGAAGTGTCTTGAGTTTCTTTTTCCCTTTCCGGTGCAATTCGATATCGCGGAATGCTTCCCTGAACCCCCTGATTATTTTTCGTTCTTTGGCTGTAAATGGTTTGAAGTGCTTTTCCCTGGACACTTCCAGAAAGCTAATTGATTACAAGAGTTTTTCCGCTTCTTTGGCCTTTCTTTTTGTTTTAACTCTTACAATATAAGTTTCCATAACCTGAAATTACAAATTAAAACTGAACCTCCGTCTCCAGCACTTCATTGCCGCGTTTGAATTTCACTTTCGCCTTATCGCCTTTCTGAAATTTTCCCAGCGTTTGCATATAACTTTCCATGGAGCTGATGCTGAATGAACCAATCTGGATAATCACATCACCGGCTTTCAATCCGGCCTTTTGTGCCGGCCGGCCATCGGTCACCCCATCGCAGCGAACGCCGCTGCCGGAAAATGTGTAATCGGGCATGATGCCCATAGTCACTCCCCCGCTGCGCATGGATGCCGTGGTTTGTGTGTCTCTTGTTCTGGCAAAAGCCAGCTTCTGCTCCGATGTAAGTGGCGACTGCACTATACCACTGATGTAATTAATGATTTTTATTTCGCCGGTGTAATTTATTTTATCAAAATCATCTGTCGGCTTATGATAGTCGCTGTGCAACCCGGTGAAGAAAAATAAAACCGGGATGTCCTTATTGTAAAAAGAAGTATGATCGCTGGGGCCTCTGCCGCTGCTGTCGATGCGGATGGCAAACGGATTTTTTTTATCGCCCGGATTGATAACAGAACTCCACAAAGGCGAAGTACCGAAGCCACCGATAGTTACTATGTTGCTGCTGTCGCTGAGCCGGCCCACCATGTCCATATTAATCATGTAATTGATGCTGCTGAGGCTGATGGTGGGGTTGTCGGTAAAAAATTTTGAGCCATTCAATCCAAGCTCTTCGGCAGAAAAGGCAATGAAGAGAAAGTTGTTGTTTTTTTGTTTTGCGCTTTTTAACATTCTGGCCAGCTCAATCAGCGCTGCAGTGCCGCTGGCATTATCGTCGGCGCCGTTGTGAATGGCTTTTTGTCCCGAACGATCCAGTGAACCTCCGTCCTCACCATAGCCAAGATGGTCGTAATGGGCGCCCAGCACTACGGTGCGGGCAGCACCATTATCAAGATAGCCGATTACATTGCGGCCGGTTCTTTTTTTATCGCCGATGTCAATCTTCAGTTTGATGTCAAGCGTGGCCGACGGGTCGCTGAAATATTTTTTGGCCGCATCTTTTGAAACATACACGACCGGGATATCGAGTTTTTCAGAACGGTCTTTGGGATTAAAGGCAAGCTTGTCATCCAGCGATGACGTGTTATAAATAAAAACAGCCGAAGCGCCGCGGTCTTTTGCTTTTTTGGCATTGCTGCGGATGTATTCGTTCAAATCGAAATGGGGATTGTTTTTATTCTCTTCAATGCCTTCTTTCAAATTATAAAACCAGGGCATGTCCATCTCCTGCAGGGCGATGGCCGGCAGCGCTTCCATGCTGATGTTGGGAGAAAAAGGGAAAGGGAAAAAATCTTTGCCCGCAATCAGCGGATGATCATTAATAATAAAATGCGTGGCGTTGTTAATCTGTTTGCCGTCGTAAATTTCAAATGGCTGAAAAAAACCTTCCGTGCCTTTTGGCTGCAGGCCATACTCTGCAAATTTTTTGCTGATGTATTCGGCCGCCAGTTTTTCACCATTTGTACCCGCCCTTCTGCCTTCCAGTTTATCATCGGCCAGGTAACCGATATGAGTTTGAAGATTGGCGGATGTGATTTTATCGGCTTTGCTGAGTTTGGGCGATTTGCTTTTCTGGCTGAAAGAAAATTGTACGGTAAATAAAAGAATAAGGAACAGGAGTGCACGGAATTGTTTCATAAGAATGTTTTGATTTGCTGGAGCAAAGGTAGGACGAAGCCTCCAACCCTTAATTGGGATGAATGAAGCAGATTAAGCTTTTTTAAAACGGTCCGGTTGATTTTATTAACCTGTAAAAAGTGGTGACTGAATGAGTGTGCTGAAAACGCGGATAAAGCAATCTGTTTTAACCGGTCACATCTGTGTCATCCGCATTCCTGTTTTTTTGCTGATAAGCGAACCGAACCTTGAACGGAGCGTCGCAATCCCGATAGCTATCGGGACTCAATGGCAGCACTACAGCCGGCTATCAAAAAAATGACGTAACAAATTTTAAAAATTCCCGATATGACAAAAATCATCTCTGCCAAAAATCCGATTTCGTAAATCGCAAAGAAGCCTTCCTTCTACATTTGCAGGTTACAGTGGGTGGAAATAATATACATATCGGGTTGGTGGGGAACCCCAACAGCGGCAAGAGCTCGCTGTTCAATTGCCTGACGGGACTGAACCAGAAGGTGGGCAATTTTCCCGGCGTGACGGTGGAGCTGAAAGTGGGTGACGGAAAACTGGATGAAAACCTGTGGGCCGAGTTTCTTGACCTGCCGGGCACCTACAGCCTGTACCCCCGGCGGCACGATGAATGGGTGACCTATGATGTGCTGCTGAACGAGGAACATGAAGAGCATCCCGATATGCTGGTGGTGATAGTGGACGCATCGAACCTGAAGCGCAACCTGCTGTTTGCATCGCAGGTGGTTGACCTGAAAATGCCCACCGTGGTGGTGCTTACCATGATGGACCTTGCACACAAAAAAGGAGTGGAGATTGATGTGGCGGGGCTGGAACGTGAGCTGGGTGTGCCGGTGGTGCCGGTGAACCCGCGAAAGAATAAAGGAATTAAAGAATTAAAAAAAACACTGACGCAGATGGCGGCGCACCTCGGGCAAAGTAACCTGCGCAATTTTGTGCCGGGCGCCTTCTGGGGTCGCGGCACCGTGCAGGCCATCAAAGAAAAAATGCCGCAGCTCAGCGACTACAAGGCGCTGCATCTTGCATTCAATCACAAAGAGCTTGACATAAAGCCGGAGATAAAACGCCTGGTTGAAGATGCCATTAAAAATATTCCGGTAAACAAAACTCTGTCGCAGGCCGAAGAAATAACTGACCGCTATGCCCGCATCAAAGCCATCATGCAGCACACCGTGGTGGAACCCGACCCGCTGGAAAAAAATCTGCTGACCGACAAGCTGGACAACATTCTGCTGCACCGCCGCTGGGGTTATGTCATTCTGCTGGCGGTTTTATTCCTTTTGTTTCAAAGTGTGTTCCTGATTGCGCAGTACCCGATGGACTGGATTGAACTGGGTTTTGCCAAACTGAGTTCAGCGCTTTCTGTTTCATTGCTGTCAGCATGGTGGAGCAACTTGCTCATCAATGGTGTGATTGCGGGGCTGAGCGGCATCATGGTGTTTGTACCGCAGATAATGATTTTGTTCGGGCTTATCACGCTGCTTGAAGACAGCGGATATATGGCCCGCATCAGTTTTCTTTCGGACCGATTAATGAGAAGTGTAGGACTGAATGGTAAAAGTGTGATGCCGATGATAAGCGGGTTTGCCTGCGCCGTGCCCGCCATCATGAGTGCCCGCAGCATTGAAAACCGGAAAGAACGGCTGCTGACCATACTCATTACGCCGCTGATGAGCTGTTCGGCACGATTGCCGGTGTTTACCATTTTGATAGCACTGGTAATTCCCAACAATTACCTGCTTGGGTTTTTAAGTGTGCAGGGCCTGGTGATGATGGGGCTTTACCTGTTGGGATTACTGATGGCATTAGCAGTAGCTTATGTGGCGCGGTGGTTTATAAAAATTAAAGAAAGAAGTTTTTTTATCCTGGAGCTGCCCACCTACCGTTCACCACGCTGGGGCAATGTGCTGCAAACGATGGTGAACAAGGCAAAGATTTTTGTGTTTGATGCGGGCAAGGTAATCATGATTATCAGCCTGGTACTTTGGGCGCTGAGTTCGTTTGGCCCTGGCAATACGATGCAGCGTGTAGCACAGCAGTATGAGCAAATGAAACTGCAGCCCGGCGCTGATGTGGCCAAACTGGAAAAAGAAAAGGATGCCGTGCAGCTGGAAAGCTCTTATGCCGGCATGGTCGGCAAAGCCATCGAGCCGGTGATAACGCCACTGGGTTACGACTGGAAAATCGGCATTGCACTCATCACTTCATTTGCAGCAAGAGAAGTTTTTGTTGGCACTATGGCGACGCTGTACAGCGTAGGTGATGAAGAAAACGATCTTTTGCTGCGTGATAAAATGAAAGCTGCTGTACGAAAAGACGGCACGCCGGTTTATACTTTGGCCACCGGCCTGTCGCTGATGATATTTTATGTATTTGCCATGCAGTGCATGAGCACATTAGCAGTAGTAAAGAGAGAAAACCGCAGCTGGAAGTGGCCGCTTATTCAGCTAATCTATATGACGGGGCTGGCTTATGTGATGAGCTGGGTGGTGTATGGGGTGGTGGGGTGAGGGGGCGTATCTGTTATGATAGTTCTACTACGCCTTAATATTGATTTTTACTTTTGTTTCCGGTTATTTTAACCACATAGGGACACATAGTAAATCTATGTAAAACTATGATTCTATGTGGTAAAATTTCTTTTATCCGGTGAAAATTATAAAACCAGGAATTTTTGTACAAAAACATCGGATGGGATCGGATGCTCTAATATGTGTTTGCCATGCAGTGCATAAGCAGATCAGCAGAAGCAAAGAGAAAATCCCGCAGCTGGAAATGGCTTATTGTTTATGATGTTCTTCCTTTTATTTATTTCCCAAGATCGGCTTTTATTTTCATTTAATCTTCATGAATTAACAGAAGCCATCCGGTGACTTTAACATCCCCGGGTAGTGCAATTGGTAGAATAGTTAACAAAATTGAATAACTGAATTTGATCGTGGAAAAAGATAAATTTATGGTATCATTCTCTGCATTGCTGCTGTGAAATAGCATTATTAATTTTTATTGCAGCTGTGCGGATGAAATTATTTAATGATGAAATTTAAATGCCTGTTTGCCATATTGCTATTTGGTTGTAACGAAAAAGAAGCTAATGAAAAAATTCCATTACAAATAAATCAGGATGCGGTTGCTGGGAAAAAGGAAGTGATAGTTCTTGTTCAGCCGTTTTCTGACTTTCCGGAAAAGAAAGCAGAATTCGTTTATGAAAAACTAAAACTGTATTATCCGGCCACTCAATTACTTTCGTCAATTCCTTTACCCCAATCTTCTTACTATAAGCCCAGAAACCGCTACCGGGCAGACTCGCTAATAGCTTTTCTTAAATCGAGAACGGGCAAAGGACAAATTATTGTGGGGCTGACTTCAAAGGATATCAGTACAACCAAAGGAAGGTTCAACGACTTTGGAATTTTCGGCCTGGGTTTTATGAATGGTCCTTCATGTATTATTTCTACTTTCAGGTTAAAAAACAATGACCAGTTATTTAAAACAGTGATTCATGAGCTGGGACATAATTTTGGATTGCCGCATTGCGCACAAAAAACCTGTTTTATGCGAGATGCCGAAGGCAAGAACCCGCTTGATGAAGAAACCGGTTTTTGCAATTCCTGCACAAAAAAATTAATCACTGAGGGATGGCTGTTAAAAAAATAATTCAAACACTATATTCATTTGCCGGCAACCCTTTCATCCTTCAGCTCAGGATTTTGTCGCTGTAACGGGAAAACCTTCCTCGCCATCATCTCTGCTTCATTATCGTGTGTGCAGCACGTGACTTTGTTAATGGGGTAAAAATATTAAAGATGCAGGGACTGCATAGGACATATACAACCATCACTTCGCTGTGCCGATGCATCAGTCATGCACACAAAAAATGCAATCAGTAAAAGCCTTTTTTAACCTCTTCAGAACGGTTTCTTGCTTTGCTGCGATGCAGGTGCTGTTGCCTGCATATTCATGTAATCAAACACCAGGTGCAGAAATGCCTTGATGCCGGTCTTCATGCCGCTTTCATCAATCCAGAAATCGGGAGTATGATGCGGAAAAACTTTTTTCGGGTCAACACCAGGCTGTTTGCCGCCGATAAAAAAGAATAGCGAAGGCACTTTTTCAGCAAAGTAGGAAAAGTCTTCAGCTCCGGTTTGTGGCGGCACTTCCATTACATTCTGCTCGCCGGCTGCTTTTACAAAACTGGGTATCATTTGTTTTGTCAGCGCCGGGTCGTTGTAGGTGACCAGTGTTTTGGTTTCAATAATTGTTTCGGCTGTTGCTCCGGACGCTTCGGCAATCTTTGAAGCGGTAAGCTTCATCTTTTCATGAATGATGCGCTGCACGCCAGTATCCAGTGTACGGATGGTGCCCGTCATGGTTACTTCTTCAGGAATAATATTGGAACGTACACCGCCATGCACGGTGCTTACCGAAATCACGGCAGGATTTTTTGTAAGATCGGTTTGGCGGCTCACGATGGTCTGCAGCCCATTGATGATTTGTGCCGAAACCACTACCGGGTCAATACCGCCCCAGGGGCTGGCGCCGTGGGTTTGTTTTCCTTTTACTTTGATGGTAAACCAATCCGATGAAGCCATAACACCCCCGCTGCGGTAAGTTATTTTTCCTGCATCGGTTTGCGAACCGATATGCAAACCAAACATCACATCCACTTTGGGGTTTTCCAGCACACCTTCCTTTATCATCAGCGGGGCGCCGCCTTCCTCACCTTCGGGTGGGCCTTCTTCGGCGGGTTGGAAAATAAATTTGATGGTTCCTTTCAGTTCGTTTTTCATCCCGGCTAAAATTTCTGCTACACTCATGAGTATGGCCACATGCGTATCGTGACCGCAGGCATGCATTACGCCTACATCCTGACCGTTGTAAATGGCCTTAACTTTTGAAGCAAAGGGCAGATCAACTCTTTCCACAACAGGCAGTGCATCCATATCAGCTCTCAGCCCGATGCACGGACCGGGTTTGGCACCTTTTAAAATTCCTACTACACCGGTTTTACCAACACCCTCCTGCACTTCTATTCCAAGCGACCGGAGATGGTTGGCAATCAGTTTGGCTGTACGGTACTCGTTATTTCCCAGCTCGGGATGCTGATGAATATCCCGGCGCCAGGCTATGCATTTGGATTCTATATTGTCGGCAGCAATACTTATTTTTTCCGTCAGATCTGTTGTTTTCTTCTGTGCAACAAGTGCATTAGAAATGATCAACAATGAAAGTGGTAAAATGAAATTTCTCATGTAATAAAAATTTTGTTGAAATTACCGGAAATTATATTTCATTTTATGCCGTCGGGTGATTGAAATTATTTTTTTTATTTTTAGTTAATCATGCTGCTGCGGCATTTACCATTTTTAAAAGCTG
>CAYUJD010000102.1:0-11180 GCA_964444975.1 uncultured Chitinophaga sp.
CCTGCGGCCGGTCCACTGTTCGGCCTGTGCATTACACGGCTGAACAAATAATATTTCTTTGTACGAAGAACCATCGCCGGCTTTTTGCTCATCTTTAAAAATCAGCAGCAGCGAATGCGGCTCTTTGTTGCCGCTGAAATAATACATGTCGGGATTCTGGTGAAAAAAATAATCCACATCGTTGCTGAAGCTGCGCACAGGATAAGCCAGAACAATGAATACTGAATTGCCCGGCATTATTTGCCGCAGCGCTTCGCTGCATCCGGCATGAAACTCTTTGCTTAAATAATCGGCGGGCAAATCACCCTGCGCCGTCAGCACTATCGAATAAATAAAAAATCCAAGGATGGCAGGCAGGCCTTGTAATTTTTTTTGCATAAAAACAAAAAGCGGTAATTGAATAATTTGGCAGCAGGCTAAAATAGCTTTTTTCAATTACCGCTCCGGTGAAATTTTATGAATGGAGGTCAGCAAGCCGGTGATTAATCATCGTCGTCTTCTTCCGTGTAAGCATCTGCGCTGCTCTTGTAATGCAGCTCCCATTCTTTTACGGAAGCATCGCTCAGGCATTCGATGATATCGTAAAGCGGATCTTTTTTCAGCTTCCACTCCGTGTCGGTAGGGTCTTCAAACTTCTGGATAAACAAGCAATGATCCGACTCCATTGCCACTTTAATTAAGGTGATTGCTGAATCTTCTTTTTCTTTAATCAGGTAATAACAACCGGTTTCCAAAAGTTCATACGTGTACATAACTCCTCCGCTTTTAAAAAATGCTTTTACGGGTTTCAGTAAGCAATCAGGAATGGGCAGCAGTGTCAGAATTTAACGGATAGCAGAATTGATGGGTTAACATTTCAAAGGGTCAGCGAGCCAAATTTAGGGGATTTGCAAACACAGGGCCAAGCCCCGGGAAATAAAAATTTTTTTGGCAAAAAATTAATCCCGGTTAACCCGCCCCAACAGTGGGTTATTATTATGCCATAAAAAATAATGGCCTGAGAAACAGGCCATTATTGACTATTTTCAATACATGGGTTCTTCCGGTTTTATTAGCACTTTTGATTTTATCAGGCTGTTGGCTATCAGCACGCCGTAGTAGTGGGCCAGGGTTTCCCTGGAACCGGGATCGAATGACCGGGTCTGGGAAGAATAAATCAATTTTTTTTCATTCACATCATAGAAATTAGTTTCCCAGAAAATCCTGGTGCCGGTGGTATAATAGCCTTCGGTATAGATGCGGTCGTAAATGGTATAATAATAATTATCGAAACGGTTGTAATAGGGTGCATAAGGTGTGTACACCACTTTGCCCGGCACATAATATTTTTCTTTCACTTTATCGAGCAGCACAATGGTAAGCACTGCATCAAATCCTTTGCTGTCGATAGCAGCCATGGCCCTTGCCGTATCACCTTTAACAAATGTGCCCGCCGGAAACAGTTCGGCGGCTGAATAGGCGGCATAGCCTATTTCTTTCAGATCACCGGACAGGTGTTTTTCCATTTTCAATTGCAGTTCATGGTCGCTTTCCAGCAGGACAGCAAGCACCAGTACTTTATGAAATTTTTTTGGAGCCATATTTTTTTCGGTCCAGGTGTACGTTATCCTGCTTGTCTGGCATGAGATCAGGGTGGGAACGGCCAGGAAAAAAATTACCTTTTTCATACCATGGTTTTGTGGAATAAAATTAGCCGGCTGCAGCGGGCATTTTCCTGAGAGGCATCACCGGTAAAACAGATTTTAATCAGGCTGGCAGTAATCAGAAAGCCTCCTGCAGAGCGGGAGGCTTTCTGAAGCCGGTGTTCAGATGTCGTACATGCAGGTACGCCTGCATTCTTTTTTCTTTTTCTCCTTCATTTCCGTCTTCTTCTCCGATTTTACTTTGCGGGTGGAAGCAGAGGAATCAAAAGCGGCAAATGCAATTGCCGTAACGCCGGCTGCAAGAATAAGGGCCACAATTGCTTTTTTCATACCCTTGTTATTTGAAGAAAAAGTTACGACAGTTTTCCGGCCTGGGAAATTATTTTTTTAATGAGCGGCATTTCAGTTGGCATTAATTTATTTGCCAGCTGCGGTGTTTATCAACAGCAGTTAACAAGTACAGAATTTTGCAGCAGGTCAGCTTTTGGTATATTTGCCCGCATCGTAAGCCGTAAAACTTTATTTCTACGACCGCCAACCGATTGAAAAACCTGTCTGCCGGCATGCAGACTAAATCCTACTGTGTAAAATGGCAAAAGCAAAAGAAAAACCTGCATCCAATCTTTTCGACTATACCGAAGAGAGTATCAAATCACTCGACTGGAAAGAGCATATCCGCCTGCGGCCGGGTATGTATATCGGCAAACTTGGCGATGGTTCATCGCCGGATGATGGCATTTATGTGCTGGTAAAAGAAGTGATAGACAACTGCATTGACGAATTTGCCATGGGCTATGGCAAAACCATTGAGGTAACCGTGGAGGGTAAACAGGTGACCGTGCGGGATTATGGCCGCGGCATTCCGCTGGGCAAAGTAGTGGATGTGGTGAGCAAGGTGAACACCGGAGCTAAATTCGACAGCAAGGTGTTTCAGAAATCAGTTGGCCTGAATGGCGTAGGCACCAAAGCAGTAAACGCCCTGAGTAATTATTTTAAAGTAAAAGCCATTCGCGACGGCAGGGAAAAAACAGCCGAGTTTGAAAAAGGATTTTTGATAAAAGAATATAAGGAAACAAAGTCCACGGAAGAAAACGGCACCCTGGTTACTTTCATACCGGATGATACAATGTTTAAAAATTTCAGGTTTCACCCGGAGTTTCTGGAAAACCAGATCTGGAATTACTGCTTCCTGAATGCCGGGCTGAAAATAATTTTCAACGGCAAATCATTCGTGAGTAAAAACGGCCTGCTCGACCTGCTGCAGCGAAAGACAAATGAAGATGAGATACGCTATCCTATCATTCACCTGAAAGGAGATGATATCGAGGTGGCCATCAGCCATACCAATGAATATGGCGAGGATATTTACAGCTTTGTAAACGGCCAGCACACTACGCAGGGCGGCACACACCAGCAGGCTTTCCGCGAGGCATTTGTAAAAACCATCCGCGATTTTTATAAAAAAGATTATGACGCAGCCGATATCCGTACTGGTATTGTGGCGGCTATTTCAGTTCGGGTGGTGGAACCGGTTTTCGAAAGCCAGACAAAAACTAAACTCGGCTCGGTGAATGTAGATACCAACGGCCCCAGCATGCGCCAGTTTGTGGGAGATTTTTTGGCAAGGGAACTCGATAATTTTTTGCATAAGAATCCTTCTACCGCCGACGAGCTTAAGAAGCGTATTGAACAGAGCGAAAGAGAAAGAAAGGAATTATCAGGAATAAAAAAGCTGGCAAATGAGCGGGCCAGGAAAGCCAACCTCCACAACCGCAAGTTGCGTGACTGCCGCATACACCTGAATGATGAACCCCCATCGAAGGGAAAAGAAGCTTTTGTGGCTTTACAAAATGAAAGCACCCTCTTTATTACCGAAGGCGACAGCGCCAGCGGATCCATTACCAAATCCAGGAATGTGGAAACACAGGCTGTATTCAGCCTGCGCGGCAAACCGCTCAACTGTTTTGGCCTTACCAAAAAAGTAGTGTACGAAAATGAAGAATTCAACCTGCTGCAGCATGCCCTCAACATTGAAGAAGGGCTGGAAGGCCTGCGCTATAATAATATTATCATCGCCACCGATGCGGATGTGGATGGTATGCACATCCGCCTGCTGCTGATGACTTTCTTCCTGCAGTTTTTTCCCGACCTGGTAAAGCACGAAAAAGTGTATGTGCTGGAAACACCGCTCTTCCGTGTACGCAACAAGCAGGAAACTATCTATTGCTACAGCGAAGAAGAAAAGCTGGCGGCTGTAAAAAAACTCGGCGGCAGGCCGGAAATTACCCGCTTCAAAGGGTTGGGTGAAATAAGCCCGGATGAATTTTCACTGTTCATCGGCGCCGATATGCGCAAGCAGCTGATGCGGCTGGAGCAGGGCGACCATATACAGCTGCTGCTGGAATATTACATGGGCAAAAACACTCCCGAGCGGCAGGAATTTATTATTGGTAATTTGAAAATTGAAATGGATGCCCCCGTCCACTGAAGAGTGCCCGGAACAATTTTTTTATAAACCACATAATTCAATAATGAAAGAAGCAACTGAGAGCCTTTCTCAAAACGACCCTTTAAAAGAGGGGCGGCGGCTGCACCTCGTGTTTCAACATGCCGATGTTCATTTGCTGAAAGAAGCAATGAAACTGGATGAAACATTACAAGGTGAGGTTTTTGAAATAAAAGATGAATGGGGCGTAGGACCATTAAAGAATATTGAAACGGAAGAAGGCTGGCAGGCAAGAATGGATTGGTGGAAACAATTATTGGTTGGTTCACCGTACGAAAAAAATATCGGAACCTTTGATGACAGGGAAACCGTAAAAGCCATCCGGGAAAAACTGGATGCTGATGAAACTCCGGAAGCCTGGATCTGGATGGGACAAAACCAGCACGACGTAACCGGATATTATTGGCTGATGCCGCAATTAAGAGCTTACCAGGGAAGAGTGATGGTTCTTTACCTGAATAATCTTCCCTTCATCAACGACAAAGGCCAGTTGTTTTATCCCTGGGCTGTGCATGATATTTTGCCGAAGGAAGCTGTGAAGGCAAAAAAACTTGCCCGGCCGGTTACTCTCAGCGAGTTTGAAGTGGACCCCGATGAATGGAGAAAACTGAGCGAAGAAAATGCAACAGTCAGAATACTTGAAGGCGGAAAGAAGATTGTGGGCAAGGAAGAAACATTCTATGATGGCGAAATTCTCAAGAACATAACTACGGAGTGGCAGAAAGCAACACGAGTGCTCACCAATACACAGCACCGCATGAAAATAAAAACCGGCGATGTATTCCTGATGTGGCGGATGAAGCAACTGATCAGTGAAGGCAAAGTGGAAACTATGGGGGATATAAATGCAGGGTGGAAGGAGTTTGATGTGCGGAAGGCGGGAAGTAGCCAGGAGTCAGAAGTCAGTAGTCAGAAGGAGAGCATTGAAAATTGAATGTCAAAATCAAAGTTGAAGAATGTCCAAAAAACTATTAACCCAAATCCAGAACAACGAATCCGGCCTGCCGGGCCAGTACCGCACCTGGTTTCTCGATTATGCCTCTTATGTAATTCTCGAAAGAGCAGTGCCCGCCATTGAAGACGGCTTGAAACCTGTGCAACGCCGCATCCTGCATGCCATGAAGGAGATGGATGACGGCCGTTTTAATAAAGTGGCCAACATCATCGGCCAAACCATGCAGTACCACCCGCATGGCGATATGAGCATTGGCGATGCATTGGTGAATATCGGGCAGAAAGATTTGCTGATAGAAACACAGGGCAACTGGGGTGATGTACGAACCGGTGATGAAGCGGCAGCACCGCGTTACATCGAAGGCCGCCTGAGCAAGTTTGCGCTGGAAGTTGCTTTTAATCCGAAAACTACCGAATGGCAACTGAGCTACGATGGCCGGAAAAATGAGCCGGTAACGCTGCCGATGAAATTTCCCCTGCTGCTGGCACAGGGAGCCGAAGGCATTGCTGTAGGCCTTGCCACCAAAATACTTCCGCATAATTTCTGCGAGCTGATTGACGCTTCGATAAAATATTTACGTGGCAAACGATTTGAGCTGTATCCCGATTTTCAAACCGGCGGGCAGATTGATGTAAGTGAATACAACCAGGGCAAACGCGGCGGCAGGGTGAAAGTGCGGGCACATATTGAAGAGCAGGATAAAAAAACACTGGTGATTAAAAGTGTTCCGTTTGGCATTACCACCGCCCAACTGATGGATTCCATTGTAAAAGCCAATGAACAGGGAAAAATTAAAGTAAAAAAAGTAACCGACAACACAGCAGCCGAAGTGGAAATAACGGTGGACCTGGCGCCGGGCATTTCACCCGACATTACCATTGATGCTTTATACAAATTCACCGACTGCGAAATTTCCATTTCGCCCAACGCCTGCGTGATTGTGGATCAGAAACCACAGTTTCTGAGTGTAAATGACCTGCTGAAAATTTCGGCTGACAAAACCAAAGACCTGCTGGAAAAAGAACTGCAGATTAAACTCAATGAGCTGCAGGAAAAATGGCATTATACTTCACTTGAGAAAATTTTCTTTGAAGAAAAAATTTATAAAGAGCTGGAAAAAAAGCATGAGACATGGGAGAAAGTGCTGGATGCCATTGACAAGGCCTTTGTTCCATATAAAAAGCAACTGAAGCGGGCCATCACACGGGAAGACATTATAAAGCTTACTGAAAAACCGGTACGAAGAATTTACAAACTGGATATTGATGAGCTGAATGAACAGATTAAAGGACTGGAAGCCGAAATCAAACAGGTGAAGAATGACCTGGCCAACCTGGTGGATTATGCCGTGGCTTATTTTGAAAACCTGCTGAAGAAATACGGCAATGGCCGTGAAAGAAAGACCGAGATTAAAACGATGGAAATAATCGAAGCCAAGCAGGTAGCCATTGCCAACACGAAACTTTATATGAACCGGGAAGAAGGCTTCATCGGCACCAGCCTGCGCAAAGATGAATTTATTGTGGACTGCAGCGACCTGGATGATATCATTGTTTTCACCAAAGGCGGCATCATGAAAGTGGTGAAGGTGGGAGAGAAAGTGTACATCGGCAAAGACATTTTGCATGCTGCCGTTTTCAGAAAGAATGATGAACGTACCACCTACAACATGATTTATATGGATGGCAGTAATGGTAAGAGCTATGCCAAGCGGTTTAATGTGACCGGGGTGACGAGAGATAAAGAATACTGGCTGGCCAAAGAACATGAAAAAAGCAAAGTGCATTACCTGACTGTGAATCCAAACGGGGAAGCAGAAATTGTGCGGATTATTTTAACTCCCGGCTGCAAAGCGCATAAAAAAGAGTTTGAATTCAATTTTGCTGAGCTGGAAATTACCGGGCGCAGCAGCAAGGGCATTACCGTGACAAAGTACCCGATTAAAGCGGATGGAGTGAAGCTGAAAGAAGCCGGCGTTTCCACTATTGCCGGCAGAAAACTCTGGTACGATGACCAGTTTGGCCGGTTGAATGTGGATGAAAAAGGCCAGTACCTCGGCATGTTTGATGCAGCCGATAAAATCCTCGTGATTTACAGCGACGGCAATTATGAAATCACCGACCAGGAACTGACGCAGAAACTGGATGCGGATAAAGTGCTGCTGATTGAAAAATTTGACCCCGAAAAAATCATCACTGCCGTGTATGCCGATATGGACAAGAAGCAATACATGGTAAAGCGGTTTAAGATTGAAACCACTACGCTGAAAAATAAATTCTTTTTCATCAAAGAAGGCGAAGGCAATTATGTGGAAGCCGTAACTACCGAAGCCGAACCGGTGCTGGCGGTACAGCAGGGCAGGGGAGCGCAGATAAGGAAAGGAAAATTAAAAATTGAGAAAATTGCCGAGCTGTCAGGCTGGAAAACGGTGGGAACAAGGCTGATTGATTACAGCAAAAGTGTGGAAATGGAATGGGTGAGGAAAAAAGAAACAGGCCGGCAGGGGGAATTGTTTAGCGGTTGAAATAATTTAGTGCACAGAAACTTTTAGTGGCGGCAAGTGCATACGTCAGGTAATATGTCGTTTCATCTCCCGTTCAAGGTCGCGCCGTTTGATGGTTTCCCGTTTGTCGTGCAGTTTTTTGCCTTTGCCAAGGCCGATTTCAACCTTGATTAAATTTTTCTCATTAAAAAAAATGCGCAGCGGCACCAGGGTATAACCTTTTTCTTTCAGTTTGCTTTCTATTTTTCTTATCTCTCTTTTTTGCAGTAGCAGTTTCCTGTCACGCAGCGGCTCATGATTGTTTACTGTGCCATGTGAATATTCAGCAATATGAAGATTTTTCAGCCACACTTCGCCTTTATGAATGATGCAGTAGCTGTCGTTGAAGCTGGCCTTACCGTCACGCAGCGACTTTACTTCCGTTCCGGTCAGCGCAATGCCTGCGACATATTTATTGTCGATAAAATATTCGTGATAGGCGGAGCGGTTTTTAATTTCGGCCATTCAGTAGTCATCAATAATATTACAATTAAAAAAAAATATCCGGCAGGGGAAATGAAATTGCTTCTGAAATCTCGTACTCTTTTTTTCTCTTAATACCTCTTAGCTTAATTTTTAAACAGTGTCAGTACCTGCTCTATTTTAGCTTTCAGCTCTTTTCTCGGCACAATAAAATCAAGAAAGCCGTGTTCGAGAATGAACTCGCTTCGCTGGAAACCCGGTGGCAAATCTTTCTTGATGGTTTCTTTGATTACCCGCGGGCCGGCGAAACCAATCAGTGCGCCGGGCTCGGCAATATTCAGATCGCCTAACATTCCAAAAGATGCAGAGATACCTCCGAAAGTAGGATCGGTAAGCAGGGAGATATAAGGAAGTTTTGCATCGCTGAGCTGCGACAGTTTACCGCTCGTTTTAGCCAGCTGCATCAGCGAAAAGGCGCTTTCCATCATGCGGGCACCGCCGCTTTTTGAAATCACCAGGTAAGGTAGCTTATGTTCGATGCAGTAGTCCACGGCCCTTGAAAATTTTTCACCCATCACGCTGCCGAGGCTGCCGCCTATGAATTCAAAATCCATGCAGGCTATTACCAGTTCATGGCCGCTGATTTTACCTGCAGCCACCCGTATCGAATCTTTCAGATCGGATTTGCTCCAAATTTCTTCCAGTCTTTTTTTGTAGGGTTTCAGGTCGGTGAATTCAAGGAAATCTTTACTCTGAATATTTTCGAAGAGCTCAGTGTACTGGTTATCGTCAAAAAGAATAGCATAATATTCATCGCTGCCGATGCGGTGGTGATAGTTGCATTTGGGACACACAATCAGGTTTTCTTTCAGCTCCGTGGATGTGCAGATAAAATTGCATTCGGGGCATTTGGTCCACAGGCCCTCCGGTGTTTCCTTTTTTTCATGCGTACGGGTAAGAATTCCTTTCCGTATACGTTTATACCAGCTGGTGCGTGTTGATTCTTTTCCTTCATCACCGGTAAGGTTGGTATCAAAATCTTCTACCGCTTTTGCCATGTAAAAAGTTTTGAGTGATTACAAATATAGGGCTTTTGGTGCTTGAGGCAGGGGATGATTATTGATTACAGAATTATGGAATTTTGACAAACGAACTTTATTTACGGCAAACACATTTTATTAAAATACATTATGTAGTTATTTAACCAGCCTGGCGTTTTTCTTTTTATCTTTTGCATAAATGGCTTTGGTAACGAAATGCCCGATAGAGATGCCAAAAATCAAATCGCTGACCCAGTGGCGGTTTTCATGCACACGGGATAAGGCGGTGAGGGTAGCCAGTGAATAACTGAGTATGCCGACCCATTTTTTGTTTTTGTATTCCATGGCCAGGGCCGTGGCTATGGTGAAGGCGGTATTGGAATGACCCGAGGGGAAAGAAGTAAAATTATTTTTTGAAAAAGGCGTAGCAAACACATACTGGCCGGTTGCCCGCAGGGGGCGCTGGCGTCGTATAGTGGCTTTTGTCAGCGTATAAAAGAAAGTAGATAGTAAAAGTGATTTTACACTCATCAGCGTGGCATGCTCCAGCTTACGGTCTTTGGTTACAACCCCGGCCAGGTAAAGCGATGTCAGAATAAACGGAGGGTAGCGGTTGCCAAAAGGTTCAAAGAAATCGGAAACGGAAGTGGAAAACGGCGATTTGTTTCGCAGCACAAAATCCCTGATTTCAACATCGGCGAGTGAAAACAATATGCCCCCGCCGGTTATGATCCCGAAATTTCTCCAGTTTTTTCCCTTCCATCTTGCGGGGCTGGTCACCACTTTTTTAAACGACGACCAGTAGCTTGCCAGGTAAGTTCCGTTTAAACGGTAATACGGCGGCGCTGCCGTATCAGAAATTGGGCCGGGTAATATTATTGCATTAAACGAAGACGCTGAACAATGATTTATCCTGTACAGTGCGGTCAGCAGCAATAAAAATGAAAGAAACTTAATTCTCCTGGCAATCATTTGCTAAAAATAAAAAAAGCCCTGCATTATGCAGCGCTGATTATGAAAACACTTTTAAGAAATTAATTGTTCGGGGCGCCGCTGTCAATCCAGCAGATGATGGATTTTTTCTGATCGCTGGTAAGGCTGCCCGATTTTGGCATTGTGCCGCTGTTTACAGCATTTTTAATGCTGATTCTTGCATCGAAGATTTGTGTGTATGTGAGCAAAGGCCCCGGCCCGTTAAGGCTTCCTGATGCATGACAGCCGGGACTCGTGGCACAGGTGGCCTGGATAATCGGGTTTACATTGGCTGAAAATGATTTCGGCACTCCATCGCAGCTTGAAGTATTATTGCCTCCGCCGCCATCGTTACTGCTCTTACTGCAGGACGTGATTACAAATCCGGAGATAAAAAATGAAACAATAATCCTTTTCATACCGGGATGTATTGGTGAGTAAAGAAATTATAACGGGTTAACGGTATTTACTGGTCAAAAGTTGTCTTGCCAAAGGATTTTTATGAATTTATTCCGGTAAAAATTTTAAAATAACCTGCTGCATACTCATGCAATAGTAACTTCCCTGTCAAGATATACATCCTGGATGGCATTCAGAATTTCCACACCTTCTTTCATCGGCCGTTGAAATGCCTTGCGACCGCTGATGAGCCCCATACCACCGGCCCGTTTATTTACAACGGCAGTTATCACCGCATCTGTCAAATCACTTGCTCCGGATGATGCGCCGCCGGAGTTTATCAGCCCGGCACGGCCCATATAGCAATTGGCTACCTGGTAGCGGCACAAATCAATGGGGTGATCGGTGGTAAGTTCGGAATAAATACGTGGGTCATTTTTTCCGTAGGCCGATTCCTTTGTGTTCAGTGCAAGGTAGCCGCCGTTGTTTTCGGGAAGTTTTTGCTTGATGATGTCGGCTTCTAAAGTAACGCCAAGATGATTGGCTTGGCCAGTGAGGTCAGCTGAAACGTGATAATCTTTTTCCTTTGTTTTAAATGCCGGGTTGCGCAGATAGCACCACAGGATGGTGGCCATGCCCAGTTCATGCGCCATTTCAAATGCCTTGCTCACTTCCTGTATCTGCCGGGTTGATTCATCGC
>CAYUJD010000103.1:0-10712 GCA_964444975.1 uncultured Chitinophaga sp.
GTGATGAAATCATTATCAGGATCACCTGGAACTCCACCAACTCCGGCGGCATCATTACCGGCAGCTGGTCGGTGAAAGATGCCAATGGCAATGACATTGCTCCCGAAGTGGCCGGTTTATCCTGCGGTGGTTAAAAATTTTTTTTTTGATTAAATAAAAATACAAGCAGTCGCTCATTAGTAGTTTGCCGTCCCGCCTGAAGAGGGGCGGTTTTTTTTGTTGTGCCCTGGCTGGCAAAAAATAAATTCCCTTCTATCTCCTTTCTCTGTCCGCCCGATGTCTTATTATTTCTAACGTACTTTCATTTTATAAGAAATGTTTTGGTCCGACCCCGGGATTAAGATTACTGCAGAATTTTTTTCTATGGGAGCGGGGTTGCCCTCAAACACAAAGGCCTGGCTATGCAAACTCCGCTCAGACGGTTTCCTTTTATTGAAATATTATGGAAGACCCTGCAAGTACTGAAATTTCAGAATTGATATGCCGAATAGCAGTGTTCAAGATTGGTTCATAATAATATGTTTTCCTGCATCGGGCTAACTCCAAACAAAAAGGCCGCCTACCTTTTCGGATAGAACGGCCCGGCTTTGGTAGCCCTGACTATATTAATTCGCTTTAATAAACACCTGGCTCGATAGCTGGTTGGGCGACTGCACATATAGTGTGTATGCCCCGGCACTGAGCCCGGCCACATCAAAGTCCCAGTTATTGGCGCCTTGCGTGGCGTTACGTGTCCATGTGCGCACCGTCACACCAAATCCATTTACAATCTTTATCTGCACCGGTTCGGTATGGGCGGAATAAAACAACAGGTGCAGGTTGTTGATAACAGGGTTCGGCGTTATCTGTATGGCAGCCGCCGTATTGCCCGGCACATGCAGCGGCTTGCAGATTTTTGTTTCGCATCCGCGGTAGGTCTTAATGGTCAGGCATACATGGTAGGTGCCCGGCGCATGGTACTGGTGCGTCACTTCGCGGCCGGTGGCCGAGCTGCCGTCGCCAAAGGTCCAGCGATAGCTAATGACAGGATCATTTGGATTGTGAATCGGGAATGCTTTAAACTTAAATGTCCGTGGCGAAATCTGTTCATCGGTCATATAACCACCGCATACATTGGTAGCGGGTTTTATCACCACCTCATCGCAATCAGATGCAATGCAGCCGTCTTCGAAGAGTACTTTCACACAGGCCCTGTACACACCCGGCGCAGGATAGGTGTGCCGGATGAATAAATAAGGCAGCGGGTTGTTGGGATTTACCTGCACGCAGGTATCGGTGCCGTCGCCAAAGTACCAGCATACACGTACCGGCTGCTTGTTGTTCGACGACCACGGCGATGCAAAAAATCCTCTTGTCAGGCTGCTGATGGAAGGTGTCAACTGGAAGAGTTTCACACGGCATTCACCCGGCGCCTCCACTTTCACCAGCTCGCATTTCCTTGCTTCACATCCGCCGAAGTACAGAATCTTCACGCATACTTCATATACTCCCGGCTGGTTGTATTTGTGATGTACAATATATGGCCCGTTGTAATCTTCGGGATATTGTATGCAGGTATCGGTGCCATCGCCAAACTTCCAGCATATCTGCTTAGGCTTTTTGTTTTCAATATGCCAGGGTATGGCTTTGAAGACAACATGCAAGGGATCGGCTGTTGTGCTGATGGGTATTCTTTCAAAATCGGCCTTGCAGCGTACTGTCTCCCCAATTTGAATAAGCTTGCATTTTCTGGCTTCACAGCCGCCGTAGTACAAAATCTTTATGCATACTTCGTACTGGCCCGGGTGATTGTACAGGTGGCGTACCACATACGACCCGGTATAATTTTCCGGGTAATGGATGGTGGTGTCTTTGCCATCGCCGAATTTCCAGGTTATGGATTTCGGTTTTTTATTCTGGCTGTGCCACGGCAAGGCTTTAAAATAAACCGCCAGCGGGTTGTCAGTTGTATTTACCGCTATCCGTTCAAAATCGGCACGGCAAAACTGGCCGATGATGACTTCTTTACACTTCCTTGCTTCACAACCGCCGTAGTATAGTATTTTGATGCATACTTCATACACTCCCGGCTCGCGGTAAGTATGACGCACCACGTAACTGCCGGTGTAATTTTCAGGATAGTGGATGGTAGTGTCTTTGCCATCGCCGAATTTCCAGGTAATGGATTTGGGCTTCTTATTGTTATTGTGCCACGGAAGCGCTTTGTAGGCAACCGTCAGCGGATTGTTGGTGGTAAGCAGCGGAAGCTTTTCAAAATCGGCGCGGCACTCATCGGGTCGTGTCACCACTATGGGTTTGCATTTTCTTGCTTCGCAGCCGCCATAGTAAATAATTTTTACACAAACTGTGTAGGTGCCCGGCCGCTGGTATTTGTGACGTATTAAATAAGGACCGGAGAAATTCTGGGCATACTCCACGCAGGTATCCTGCCCGTCGCCAAAGCTCCAGCAGATAATCTTCGGCACTTTGTTGTTATTGTGATAAGGAAGCGCTTTGAAACCAACCACCAGCGGATTGTCGGTATTGGTCAATGGAATTTTTACAAAATCGGCACCGCACTGGTCGGGTCTTCCAATCTGTACCAGCTTGCACTTACGGGCCTCGCATCCGCCATAGTAAAGAATCTTCACACACACTTCGTAGCGGCCCGGTTCACGGTACGTGTGGCGTACAGTATATGACCCCGTGTAATTTTCCGGGTAATGAATGGTGGTGTCTTTGCCATCGCCGAATTTCCAGAAAATGGTTTTTGGCTTTTTATTGTTGCTGTGCCATGGCAATGCCTTGAATACAGCCGTCAGCGGATGATTGACGGTAGTGACAGGCAGCTTTTCAAAATCAGCTTTACATTCATCCCTTCTCCCGATCTGCACCCGCTTGCATTTGGTGGCTTCGCAGCCGCCGTAATAGAAAATTTTTACACACACTTCGTAAATGCCGGCTTCGCGGTATTTATGACGCACATAATAAGGGCCTGTGTAGTTGGGTGAATATTCAATGCAGGTGTCTTTGCCATCGCCGAATGTCCAGCAAATCTTTTTAGGTTTCTTGTTCTGGCTGTGCCACGGCAATGCTTTGAAAGTAACATGAAGAGGACTTACTGAAGAATTGATAAGCAGTTTTTCAAAATCGGCCCGGCAAAATTCGCCGACAATAACTTCTTTGCATTTCCGGGCTTCGCAGCCGCCCTGGTAAACGATTTTTACACAAACCTCGTAAGCACCGGGCTGCTGGTAATGATGAATAACAAAATAAGGTCCCTGGTAATTTTCAGGGTACTGAATACAGGTGTCGGTACCATCGCCGAATTTCCAGCAGATATAAACCGGTTTTTTATTCTGGCTGTGCCAGGGAATGGCCGTGAATTTTTTTGTAAGCGGCGAACTTGGCGCAGGGCTTACTTCAAAATTGGCACGGCAGGTTACATTGGGATCAGCATCATCAGCTATCCTTTCAGAATAAAATTCCGGCGCCGGTGAAAATTCACCTGCCGCATTATTCCCGATATTGTTGATGGAAAATCCGGAAATAAATTCCTGTGGACTGTTGTCTGGCTGCCCGTAAGTTTTCAGCGCCACCAGGAAGATACACAACCCGGTGAGCAGGGTGTAGAGTTTTCTCATATAGTTATGAGCGTTTTTTGGTGAACAATAGTTTTTCAAAAAGGGTCAGGAATACACGCAGCCACGCTTTGTGACCAAACACACAGAGTCTAGTTTAAACAGTGGTCTAACTTTTTTGGGAGAAATAAGCGGGGTCAGCTCACATCCTTCTGGTGCTCAATGATGAATTGTATAATTTCTTCCAGTGAATTATTGATGCGGGCAATGGCATCCTGTATATCATCACGGTTTACCTGTGCGGCAAAGGAGGGAGTCTTCAATTTTTTCATCACGCTTTTTACATCCATGCCATCGTATCGTGTGGGCCTGATGAGAGCCGATGCATGTACAAAACCAGAAAGCTCATCAAACGCATAAATCATTTTTTCCATGGTGGTTTCGGGCTCCACGCCAAAATACCTGGGGCCATGTGCAGCGATGCAACGGATCACTGCCGGGTCAATATTTCTTTTTTCAAGCTCTTCAATAATGATACGGCAATGTTCATCGGGATATTTTTCCCAGTCGGCATCGTGCAGCAGGCCGGCCAGTTCCCATTTCAATGCAGTTTGTGCATCGGCATTTTCTTTTTCAATTGCCCATGCCTTCATCACGGCAGCCACCTGCTTCATGTGCAGGCGCAGGCGGTCGTTGGGTACCCACTCATTCAATAATGCATGCGCTTCTTCAACGGTCATTAAATTACCGGAATTGACAGGATGGCCGAAAGTGATGCGGCCGAGATTGTGGGATGTCATTAAAGATTTTATTCTAAAAATAAACCTCATTACCGGTGTACAAAAATTTTTGTGCAAAATTTTATTGGCCCCCAACACTTTATAAAGGCACGATAAAAAAATACTTCCCCTGATTTTTGGAAATCCACACCGCACAAACCTATCTTTGCCCCCCATTTTAAAAACAGGCTGCGGGGATGGCCGCAGTCACTAAAACAAAAATCAAAATGAGTAACCTGCATTTTACAACCCAACATGCGAATGCGGCTACCGTAAAACGCAACTGGTATGTTGTGGACGGTACCAATCAAACCGTAGGACGTATGTGTGCCAAAATAGCTGCCGTACTCCGCGGCAAACACAAGGCATACTATACGCCTCACGTTGACACCGGCGACTTTGTTGTCGTCATCAACGCAGATAAAGTGATATTCACCGGCAACAAGCTGGACAAAAAATTGTACGATACCTTCAGCGGTTATCCCGGCGGATTAAAACAGGAAACCGCAAGAAGCCTGCAACACCGCCGGCCTGAAGCGGTAATTGAAAGAGCTGTAAAAGGCATGCTGCCAAAAAACCGCCTCGGCCGCAAGATGTTCAAAAAACTTTTTGTGTATGCCGGCGCTGAACATCCGCATGGCGCACAACAACCCAAAGAATTAAAATTTTAAACCCCCGACCCTGAAGGGGAGCAAATCTTAATTATTGAAAAAACTTTATAAATAGGAGCTTCTTCAAACCCCTCCTTTGGAGGAGCCTGGGAAGGTCTAAAAAAAATAATTATGGAAAAACAAAAAAACGGTGTCGGTCGTCGTAAAGAAGCCGTAACCCGTGTGTTCGTTTCAAAAGGAAGCGGCAAAATCACGGTAAACGACAAAGACTACAAAGAATATTTTCCTCTCGTATACCTGCAAAACCAGGTAGCAGCCCCTTTAAAAACAGTAGAGGCTGCAGACAAGTTTGATGTAAAAATTCTTGCCGATGGCGGCGGCCTAAAAGGACAGGCCGAAGCTGCCAGGCTGGGCATTGCACGGGTGCTGGTTGATATCAACCCGGAATTCCGTCCGGCGCTGAAAACGGCCGGTCTGCTGAAACGTGACCCCAGGTCGGTTGAACGCAAAAAGTTCGGTCATAAAAAAGCAAGAAGAAGCTTCCAGTTCAGTAAACGTTAATTATTTAGTATTGATTACTGGTTACTACAGTTGTAATGAGCAGTCAATAAGACAATTATCCATAATTAATAATCAATAATTCAATCACAAATAATGGAAAATAACACCTCACTTCAGCAACAGCTTCTCGAAGCCGGTGTCCACTTCGGTCACCTGCGCAAGAAGTGGAACCCCAAGATGCTGCCTTACATCTTTGCTGAAAAAAAAGGCATTCATATCATTGACCTGAACAAAACCACCGAATGCCTGCAGGAAGCAGCCGCAGCTTTGAAAGCCATTGCCCGCAGTGGAAAGAAGATTCTTTTTGTCGGCACCAAGAAACAGGCAAAGGATATCGTTACTGAATCTGCCCAGAAAGTAAATATGCCCTTCGTCACGGAGCGCTGGCTCGGCGGCATGCTTACCAACTTCAACACAGTGCGTAAAAGTGTGAAGAAAATGCAGAGCATTGAAAAAATGCTCAACGACGGCACCTTCGACAGCATTACCAAAAAGGAACGCCTTACTCTGAGCCGCGACAAGGAAAAAATGGAAAAGGTTTTGGGCGGTATCGCACAGCTCAGCCGCATACCGGCCGCTTTGTTTATTGTTGACATCGGCCACGAGCATATTGCCCTGGCCGAAGCCAGGCGCCTTGGCATTACCACTTTTGGTGTAGTAGATACCAACTGCGACCCCAACAAAGTGGATTTTGCCGTGCCGGCAAATGATGACGCCACCAAATCAATCGCCATCATCACCCAATACATTACTGCTGCTATTGCCGAAGGGCTGGCCGAACGCCAGGCTGCCAAAGAAGAAGAAGCGGAAGAAACAGTATCAACAGACGAAACCGAAAAGAAAGCAGCACGCCTGGAAGCTGAAGCCCAGGCCGAAGCAGGAGGCGCCGGAAGAATGCGAAGCGGCAATCAACCGCGGCGCCGTACACCCAGCAGCCCCAAAAGAACGAGTAACAGGTAAAGTCCCCTGCCCCCTAAAGGGGTGACTTAGATCAATTACACTTTACTTACTTGCAGCTCTTTAATTTTTTGAAAGTGATGATTGTGTTACCGGCAGTAGTTCCCTGGTTGAACTGCAGTTGCGTCGCACTCTTGTACGACAACAATTCTATTGAGCAAATTCAAAATCTTATACAATGTCAACCGTAACAATAAGTGCACAGGATATTAATAAGCTGCGCCAGATGACCGGCGCAGGCATGATGGATTGCCGCAAGGCATTAACCGAAACCAACGGCGATTTTGAAGCCGCTATTGACTGGCTGCGCAAGCAGGGACAGAAAGTGGCTGCCAAACGCAGCGACCGCGAAGCAAAAGAAGGCGTGGTAATAGCCAAAACCACTGCCGACAACAAAACCGGCATCGTGGTTTGTGTAAGCTGCGAAACTGATTTCGTCAGCAAGAATACAGACTTCGTTGCCTTCGGCCAGCGTATTGCCGACGCTGCCGTGGCCAACAATGTAAATAGCCTCGACGAACTTTTGACAACCAAAGTGGGTACCCTTACAGTTGCTGAAATGGTGAATGAGAAGTTGGCAACCATCGGCGAAAAAATCGGCGTTACAAAATTTGAACGGGTGGATGCCGATTATGTGGCATCGTACATTCACGGAGCGTACCGCATCGGTGTATTGGTAGGTTTAAATAAAGAGTCAGCAGAAGCAGGAAAAGATATTGCCATGCAGATTGCAGCCATGAACCCCATTGCGGTGGATGCAGCCAGCGTGCCGGCCGATGTCATTGCCCGTGAAAAAGAAATTGCACTGGAGCAACTGAAGAACGATTCTAAAATGGCCGGCAAGCCGGCGGATATGCTTTCAAAAATTGCCGAAGGAAAGCTCAATGCATTTTATAAAGAGCAAACCCTCGTTGCGCAGGCTTTTGTAAAAGACAACAGTAAAAGCGTAGCCGATTACCTGAATTCAGTTGACGGCGGACTAAAAGTAACGGCATTTAAAAGAGTGGCATTGGGATAAACAAATTTCAACCTGGTATTGAATCCCGTTCCTCAACCGGAACGGGATTTTTGTTTCCGGCCGAATAATTCTACCTTAATAAAAAAAACATTCTTCCATGCGGTTTTTGCTGACTGCATTTTCAGCTATAATTCACCTTATTGTGTATTCCCAGGCCATCATTCCCCGCTTTGAAACATTTGGGGTAAATGAAGGCCTGTCGCAAAATTCTGTGTATGCTATTTACCAGGATAAAGAAGGATTTATGTGGTTTGGCACCGCAGACGGCTTGAACCGGTACGATGGTGACGAAATAAAAATATATAAAACTAAAACCAATCTTAATAAAAGAGGCAATTCCAATTTTATCCGCGGCCGGCTCTGCGAAGATGCAAGCGGTAATATCTGGTTCTCTACCGAAACGGGAATTTATTATTATGATCGTCTTGAAGACGAAGTAAAGGCGGGTTACCTGTTCCCGGAATTAAAATCCGGCCTGGTATATTTTTATTTGTTACGCTGTGATGCTGATAATATTTTATGGATTTACAGCAGGCAGTACGGAATTTTTTCATGGGATATAAAAAAAGAAACCCGGGTGAATTATTCCTATCCCTTTCAAACAGATTTCACCAGGCTTTCATTTATTGACTTTGGCATTGCCGATCCTTCCGGCAACATCTGGATAAGCTGGTACCAGGGCGATGGCATGCTCCGCTTTGACACAAAAGAAAAAAAATATGTGCATGAATTTAAAGGAAAGAATTACCAGACGATTGTGTTCAGCAAAGGGAAGTACTACACGGGTAATGAAAATTTTATTTACCGGCATGATTCGGTTTCGTCAGTTACAGATTCACTCAGGATTGCAAGGATTGAGGGAACCGCAGACAAAAACATTTTTAGTTTTGAAGACAGCTACGGCCGGCTGTGGTGTGAAAAAACCAATCAGGGCCTGGTTTGTTACGATTTTTCAACGCGGCAGTTTTATCAATACCGGAAAAATGTTTCCGGCCAGCAATCACTAAGTTCAAATATTATTCGTTCACTTGCAGAAGACCGGTCCGGAAACCTTTGGATCGGTACAGACGGCGCCGGTGTATGTAAGCTTGATTTGAAACCTCCTTTTTTTAATTTATTCCCCATCAATGAAGCAGAATACCCCCACCTGAAAGATTTCTTTATCAAAAGCCTGTATGAAGATGAAAGAAAGCGGGTCTGGTTTGGCACACTAAGCGGACTGAATATTTATAATCCCGTTGATGGCAGCATCAAACATTATGCATACGACAGGAAAGACCCATTCAGCCTGCAAGGCAACCTGGTCAGCGCCATCTTCAGGGATAGGGAAGGATGGATGTGGATCGGCCACGACAAAGGCATTTCGGTTTTTGATGAAAAGCGAAACAGGTTTTACCCGGTACCGGTTCCTTGGAGTGTACCTCCCCGGCCACTTACAGCACTTGTAAATAAAATAATGCAATTAAATAGCGGCGATGTAATTATTCTTGCTGTTGGCTTTGCAGTTCTTGTCAGAAAGAAAAACCAACTTACAGCCCTTCCTGCGTTTACCAGCCGCATCATAAGTTATGGACATAATTATATTGATTCCAGGGAAACGGGTAAAGGTGAACTGTGGGCTGTTATACCTGTTTCCGGTTTTTATCATGCAGTAATGGATAACGACAGCCTGGTTTTGAATGAACAATTTTTTCCCGGCATAAATATCCGTAGCCTGCATGTAGATAAAACCGATACCGCTATCCTGTGGCTGGCTTCGGATAAAGGCCTGATCCGGTTTGATACAAAAACAAGGAAATATCAGCACTATGATGAATCAAGCGGCAAGGCCAACAGTTTTCTATACGGCATACTGGAAGATGAACAGCACAA
This sequence comes from uncultured Chitinophaga sp., assembly GCA_964444975.1. Classification (GTDB taxonomy): domain Bacteria; phylum Bacteroidota; class Bacteroidia; order Chitinophagales; family Chitinophagaceae; genus VBAS01. The sequence continues at coordinate 9,359 of CAYUJD010000103.1, forward strand.
CTTCTGGATGAGCACCAACGGCGGCCTGGTTTATTTCGACAGAAAGGCAAATGCATTTCAAAATTTCACCGTAAACGAAGGCCTGCAGAGCAACGAATTCAATACCGGTGCTTTTCATCTTGGCGCTTCAGGAAATTTTTACTTCGGCGGCGTGAAAGGCTTCAACTGGTTCCGTTCCGGCAGTTTTCCAAAAGGGAAAACCAAACCTTCAGCAGGCATCACCTCCATTCTTGTTGAAAACATTCCTTTCCTAAAAGACTCCGTGTTTCTGCGCCATAAAACCATGCGGTTGAATTATCTCCAGAACGACCTTGTCTTCCAGGTAGCCGCCTTTGATTACACCCGGCCAGAAGCCAATAAAATTCAGTACCTGCTCGAAGGCTGGGATGATAAATGGATAACCACTTACAGCAAACAGATACGATACGGGAAACTGCGACCCGGTCATTATACACTCATCATCCGGGCCGGCAATTATACCGGCGAATGGAGTGATGAGGAAAAAATTACCATCATTATTAATGCTCCTTTCTGGCAAAGAACCTGGTTTTATATTGTTTGCGGTGCAGCGCTGCTTGTTGCCGTCGTTCTCATAACAAGAACGGTAACCCAAAGAAAAATAAAAGAACGGCTCCGCCGGTTGGAAAAGCAACAGGCGGTGGATGATGAACGCAACCGCATCAGCAAAGACATGCACGATGAAATTGGCAGCGGCCTTACCCGCATAGCGCTGATGACCGAGCTGATGCAAACCCAAAAACAACTGGATGAAAAAACGAAAGAAGAAGTAAGCGAAATTGCCGGCAGCACCCGCCAGCTGGTGGAAACCATGAGTGAAATCATCTGGGCGCTGAACCCCCAAAACGACAGGCTGGAAAACCTGCTGGCCTACCTGCGTGAGCAGACATTGCATTACTTTGAACCGTTTGATATCAATTACCGGGTTTCATTTCCCGACCAGGTGCCCGATATTCCGCTGAGTAATGAACAGCGCCGCAGCCTTTTTCTCGTCACCAAAGAAGCGCTGAACAATGCGCTGAAACATTCCGGCGCCTCACACATTGAACTGGCTGCCTGCATTGAGCAGGAAAAAATCCTTTTTTCCATAAAAGATAATGGCATGGGTTTTCATACGGCAGCAGCAAGAGCGGGCGCCAACGGCATCAGGAACATGCAGCAACGGATGAACGAAATTGGTGGCGGCATTGAATGGATCAGCCTGAATGGAAAAGGAACTGAAGTGAAGTACTGGGTTCCGGTTGCGTAAAATTTCTTTACTACTTTTTTCACATTCGCATGCTGTATGCAATCGGGTACATTTGTAAATATGACGGCCATAGTGATTATAGAAGAT
>CAYUJD010000104.1:0-10462 GCA_964444975.1 uncultured Chitinophaga sp.
TCCATGGCCGGGCAGCCGGTGTAAGTGGGTGTAATGACAACTTCCAGTTCATCGTCATTCATCCTTACATCCCGCACTATGCCCAGGTCCACGATGGATAACACAGGCACTTCCGGATCTTTTATTTCATCCAGATAACTGTAGAGTGTGTTTTTATCAATTGTTGTAGTTCTCATAATTTCAATTCCCCCTTTAGGGGGTTAGGGGGCTTACCATTCACAACCGGGGTAAACTCTTTGCATATACTGAAGTTCTGTAAGAATGTAACCCAGGTGTTCGGTATGTCTTCCCTCTTTTCCTCCGTTTTGCATGTAAACCTTTTCCGGCACAGGCAGATTAGCTTCATTGAATATTTCTATTACCTTATTCATCCACGGTTCTTTCAGTTTTGAAACATCCACACCAATATTTTTACCCGTAACCCATAACTCATAACCTGTAACCTCAAACATCTCCCCGGTATAACGCCACAGCTCATCGATTGCATGCAGCATCCGCCGGTGACTTTCTTCCGTGCCGTCGCCCAGGCGTATCACCCACTCGCTGCTCCAGCGAAGATGATAAGCCACCTCTTTAAGTGTTTTGGCAGCTATGGCAGCCAGTTGTTCATCCTTGCTGTACTGCAGTTGCTGAAATAATAAATACTGGTACTGGCTGAAGAAAAATTGCCGCAGTATGGTTTGCCCCCAGTCGCCATTGGGTTGTTCAACAAGCAGAAAGTTTTTGAATTCCCGTTCTTTTCTTAAGTACGCAAGTGAATCTTCTGTAACCTCACCCCCAAACCCCCTCTCCAAAGGAGAGGAGGCTTTTGAGCCCTCCGCCTTTTTTGAATTGTTTATCTGATGTGCCGCATGTTGATAAAAACTTCTTGCCTGCCCGATCAGGTCCAGCGTAATATTGGTAATGGCAATATCCTGCTCCAGCACGGGTCCGTGGCCGCACCATTCGCCGTTGCGCTGGCCGAGGATGAGAGAATTATCGGCAAGGTGTAAAATATAATCAATTAATTTTTGATTCATTTCTTGCTCCCCTTCAGGGGTTGGGGGTTTTACATCTGGTTCACTTCATCCGGCAAAGTATAAAATGTAGGGTGTCTGTAAATTTTATCTGTTGCAGGTTCAAATAATTCAGCTGCTTCGTCCGGGTTGGAGGCATGAATGTATTTTGATTCCACCACCCAGATACTTACGCCTTCCATTCTTCTGGTATAAACATCTCTTGCATTTTCAATAGCCATTTGCGCATCAGCTGCATGCAGACTACCTACATGTTTATGATCCAGACCTTGTTTGCTACGAATAAAAACTTCCCAGAGTGGCCAATCGGACCCCCTGCCTCCCCAAGGGGGGTTCTTGGAAGAATCATTAAAATTGCTTCCACCCTTTTCTTCGGGAATGTCGCCGTAATAAAATTTTCTTATTTGAATTTTCATACAAAAATTTATTTCAAATTATTAAGCTGCTTCTAAAGCCCCTTTAGGGGTTTGGGGATGTTTCTCAGCAAAAGCCGCTGCCGCCTCTCTCACCCATTCCCCTTCTTTCCATGCTTTTTTCCGGGCTTCGAGTCGTTGTTTATTGCAGGGGCCGTTGCCTTTTACCACGTTCCAGAATTCTTCCCAGTTGATTTCTCCAAAATCATAATGATCTCTTTGCTCATTCCATTTCAGGTCCGGATCGGGTAAAGTCATATCCAGTACTTTAACCTGTTCAGCGCACATGTCCACAAAATTCTGCCGCAGCTCATCATTGATTTTGCGTTTTATTTTCCATTGCATACTTTGTTCGCTATGGGTGCTTTCGCTGTCGTGCGGGCCAAACATCATCAGCGCCGGCCACCACCAGCGGTTGATGGCATCCTGGCACATTTCTTTTTGTTCGGGGGTGCCTCTTGAAAGGGTGAGCAATATTTCAAATCCCTGCCGCTGGTGAAAACTTTCTTCCTTGCAAATACGCACCATCGCTCTTGCATACGGGCCGTATGAAGTACGGGTGAGCATCACCTGGTTCATGATGGCTGCACCATCCACCAGCCAGCCGATGGCGCCGATGTCGGCCCATGTGAGTGTAGGATAATTGAAGATGGAAGAATATTTTGCTTTACCGCTGTGCAGGTCATTGATGGTTTCTTCCCTGGTTATACCCAGTGTTTCGCAGGCGCTATACAGGTACAGGCCATGGCCGGCTTCATCCTGCACTTTGGCCAGCAAAATGGCTTTGCGCCTGAGTGATGGTGCCCGGGAAATCCAGTTTCCCTCGGGCAACATGCCAACAATTTCACTGTGCGCATGCTGGCTGATCTGACGGATAAGCGTTTTGCGATATGCATCGGGCATCCAGTCTTTGGGTTCTATTTTTATTTCATCTTCTATTTTCTGCTGAAATATTAATTCACCCATGGATTCCTTCATCTTTTTTTGCTGCACATCCATAGCCTGATAATTTTATTGCACAAATTTAATTAAAACTAATGCCTGTTATGGTCTTTAACAATGATGATTGTCAGATTTAGCCGTGCCGGCGTGTTGTAATTTTATCAGAAGCCGGGCACATCCGCATAAAAATCAATAAACGGGCAATAAGAATTTTGCAGGTTACCTGCGATGGGCTATTTGATATCATAATCCACTACCACTTTTTCCGTTTTCGGATGGCTCTGGCACGTGAGGATATAACCTTTTTCGATTTCATCTTTTTCAAGCCCCCAATGCACATCCATCTCTACTTTGCCTTCCAGCAGGCGGGCTTTGCAGGTGCAGCACATACCGCCTTTGCAGGCAAAGGGCAGATCGGCGTTTAGCTTCAGGGCAGCATCAAGAATACTTATATCGCTGTTGAAGGGAATGGATAAATCAAAACTCCTTCCGTCAACTTTAATAGTTATTCTGCTGAAAGACCCTTCCCGGATTTCCGGCTTCCGGCTTCCGGCTTCCGGCTTCTTTTTTTGCCCCGCCGTTGTAAACAACTCAAAATGGATATTCTTCTCACTTATTCCTCTTTGCTGCAAAAAATCCTTTATACAAAAAATCATTTCTTCCGGCCCGCAGATGAATGTTTCATCCATGCTTTTGTAATCAATCAGCCTGGCAAGTTCATCCAGTTTATCCCAATTAATTCTTCCGGAATTTAATGGCACATCCGTCGATTCGCGGCTGAGGATAAAAACCAGGTTGAGCCGGTCAGTGAATTTGTTTTTTAATCCTTCCAGTTCCTCGAAAAAAATAATGGATGAGCGGCTGCGGTTGCCATACACCAGTGTGAAACGGCTCAGGGGTTCGGTACGGAGTGTAGTATTGATAATGGAAATAACAGGTGTGATGCCGCTTCCTGCTGCAAAAGCGAGGTAATTTTTTTTCTGTGAAGGATTGAGTTCGGTGTAAAATTTTCCTACCGGCTCCATCACTTCCAGTGTATCGCCGGGTTTCAGTTTTTCATTGGCAAAAGATGAAAACACCCCGCCATCTACAATTTTGATGGCTACTTTCCATTGCCGGTCGAGCGGGGAACTGCAAAGTGAGTACGTTCTCCGTACTTCTTCACCATTGATAAATGTACGCATGGTGAGGCTTTGCCCCTGCTTATACTGAAAAGCCTCCTTCAACTCACCGGGAATTTCAAACTCGACAGAAACACATTGCTCCGTTTCTTTTTTAATTGCTTTTACCCTGAGCGGGTGAAAATGAAGGGACATTTTTCTCAGTGTTTGCGCAGCCCGTCTATCATTATCATCACCATATTGTCTTCCAGCTCCTGGGCGCTGATGCGGGCATTGGAGCGGTGCCAGCTTTCGATGCCGTTTACTGCATGCAGCATTATGAGCACTACCGTGGGGGCGTCAATTTTTTTTATTTCATTATTTTTTATACCCTCTTCGATGATGGCTGCAAACCGCTTGCGGTAAGTGCGCCGCTGGTTATGAAAATTGGAACGGTAAGGTTCGTCCAGGTGACGCCACTCCCGGTCGCTTACAATCACCTCTTCAAAATTTTCAATCATCTGCCTGATATGAAACCGGAGCAGGGTTTCAATTTTTTTGATGCGGCTGCTGTTGTTGGATGCTTCCATTTCATCCATAAACAACGTAAACCGGTTGGCCACATCGAAACAGATGGTTTCCAGCATTTCGTTTTTACTGCGTATGTGGTTGTACAGGCTGGCAGCTTCTATTCCTACGGTTTCGGCCAGGTCTCGCATGGAAGTGGCGGCAAATCCTTTTTCCCGGAACATCTGGGCCGCCTTTTTCAGAATGAACTCTTTTTTGGAAGCTTTCTTTCTCGTCGTTTTCATGATAAGCCAAAGATAAGTGCAAATAACTAATGGCAGTTCAAAATATTGCTCCAACGCGGCTTTTACGATACAAAATCCTGTAGGTTTGCGGCCATAGCCGTGCATTAAACAGCCATACACGGCTTCGCTGATTATATCTGAAATCCCTCCCGGATACCAAACATTCGGGACGGGACTAAAATCTAAAATTATTATCCATGTCTCTTATTGTTGTTGGCTCCATGGCTTTTGATGCGATAGAAACACCCTTTGGAAAAAGCGACAGGATTGTAGGCGGTGCGGCCACCTATATTGCCTGGAGTGCTTCCAATTTTACCCGGCCGGTAAAACAGATTTCAGTAGTGGGTGGCGATTTTCCGAAAGAAGAAATGAAAATGCTGGAGGCAAGGGGTGTAAGTATGGAAGCCGTGCAGGTGAAGGAACATGAAAAATCTTTTTTCTGGAGCGGCCGGTACCAACTGGATATGAATTCGAGAGATACCCTGGAAACCCAGTTGAATGTGCTGGCCAATTTCAGGCCCGTAGTGCCCGATAGTTACCAGGATTGTGAATTCCTGATGCTTGGCAACCTGGCACCTTCGGTACAAATGTCGGTTATCGGCCAGCTGAAAAATAAACCCCGCCTAATAGTACTTGACACCATGAACTTCTGGATGGAAACCACCATGCCCGACCTGGAAAGAGTGCTGAGAAAAGTGGATGTGCTGTTGCTGAACGATGCGGAAGCACGCCAGTTAAGTGCCCAGTATTCGCTGGTGGCGGCAGCACGCACTATAATGGAAATGGGGCCCAAATATATTGTCATTAAAAAAGGCGAGCATGGCGCCCTGCTGTTTTATGATGACAAGGTATTCTTTGCACCGGCGCTTCCGCTCGAAGTGGTGTTCGATCCCACCGGCGCCGGCGATACTTTTGCGGGCGGCTTTATCGGGCATATTGCCCGCACCAAAGACACCAGTTTTGAAAACATGAAATCAGCCATCATTGTGGGCAGCGCCATGGCCAGTTTTTGTGTGGAGAAATTCGGCACAACCCGCCTGAAGGAACTTACCCGGGTTGATATTGACCGGCGAATTCAGCAGTTTAAAGAACTGACGAAGTTTGATATTGAGCTGGAGTGATAAATTTTTTTACTGAAATAGTGATTTGAAATGCCTCTTTATTTTTTGTCGGGGCTTCCCAAACATATAATCATTGTAGTCAATTCGGTATTTTAATTGAAACGATTCAATTTTAACAGTTGTTTTTTTCATCCTGTGACTCTTGGGATAAATACTGAATTCAAGCTGGTATAATGTGTCCCTGTCAATAATGTAAATCGGTAGGGTGTAGTAGGAATGCCCGGATACTTTAACGTATAATGCCGAGTCATTTGAATTGGTGGCTTTTACCCATTGACGTGAAGAATCTGGTTGGTTTTTTAACCTGAAATACAAATCTTCTCCTGGCAATACCCTGTAAAACCGTACTGAGTCTTTTTGATACCCGGAATTATTTATCCTGAGCCGGGCAAGCACCTCCTGTTCTGATAGTCGGGTTGAAAATTCTGCATTAAAAAGGACTTCATTATCACGGTAAGGGTAATATATCAATTGCCGCGGCAGGGAAGTGAAGCAAAAAGCAAATAACGATAGAAACAAAGATATATTCCTGGCGGTTGAACATAAAAAATTATTTGGGAGTGGAAGAGGTTTTAAATATCCGGCAAATGGAAGAATAAATAACGCCAGTAAATCAGTATAATCCTGTACCCTTGCTATATTTAAGCCTGAATAATTTTTTATTAAATCAATTAAACTTTCACTCAAAGGTGATTTCCACCATATAAAAAAAAGTGTAACAACTAATATAAGCAACTTTCTTTCAACAGATAAAACAGCTCTCAGAAAAACAGTAAAAACAAACAAGCCGGTAATGTCAGACAGTTTTCCTGTAACCCAGCCGGGATATTCATATTTCCAGAAAAAATCATTCAACAGAAGTAACAAGAGAGCAATGATAAAAAAAGGGTGAAGAAGCAGCTGCGGTTTCCGGTTTTGCATATACTGAAGTTACAACTGCTCTTATTATAAAAGAGTCAAAACCCCTTCTTCACATCCGGCTTGCCCAGCAGGTAGCGGGTCATAAAAATACCGGTGCTTTTATCGCCGGGGCTCAGGGTTAGCGGAATGACCTGCACCAGTTTCCATCCATCGTCGGTGAAAGTTTTAAGTGCTTTTAAAATATCCGATTCGTTGTTTTTGATGTTTTTCAGATTCAGGCCGGTGAGGCTGAAAAGATTTTCCAGTGTCCGTTCTTCCTGTGAGCCGTCTTCTTTAGTTATCAGCATCAGCGAGCGGCCAAAGCCACCGCCGACAACCGATTCAATGGTGGTAATCTGCATGAATTTTTGAGGAACGTCTTTTTCCATAACTGAATCCTGTGCATTTGTAAAAGCAGCAAAGCTTATGAACAGGATAAGCAGTTGAATTGATTTTTTCATAAATAAAATTTTTGAGTGAAAATAAACAGCTTAATTGATTTTTCTGGCCAGAACCACTACATTTTTAAACGATTCTTTCTTCCCCTGCAGGTTAAAGATTTCTGTGAAAATAATATAGGTACCCACAGGCAATTGCAGTTTTTTATCATCCAGCCCGTCCCAGGTCCAGTAACCCTCCAGGCCAAGCGTTCCGTTTTTTACCAGGTTGCGAACCGGCCGGCCATTGGCATCAAAAATGGTAATGCTGGCAACATAACCCGGTTCAGTAGTTTTATATTGAATGGTAGCAATATCATCCCGTCCGTCATTGTCAGGAGAAAAAACTTTCGGTGTCACTTCAATGGTGGCATTGATGCTTTGCAAAAGTTTATACTGAGAATTTTTATAAGTAGGCGTACCGTAGCCGGCAGTGGATGCGGCCGAGTGCCAGTTGTCTGCGTTTTGCGATGGTGCGTCGGGGTCAATGCGTTCCAGCGCCACGCCTTCGGCATTATCTATTAAAGCAAACTGCCAGTCATCCTTGTATTTCACTTCATCCACTACAGCTCCCTGGAAATTCAGGAGAATCACCGTGCCTTCATCATCAGGAAAAGAAGGCAATGATGAAACTGTAAATACCCATTCAGGATTTTTTACAAAATAGTTCAGTGAAAGATCGTCAGCATCTTCCGTCACAACCAGATAGTCGCCCGGAAAAACATACCAGGGGGAAGAGGAAAGCAACCGTGTTGAGCTGATGGCGCCGCTGCTGTTGCGGTTGGCGATATAAAGCTTATTGGCATCAAAAATTTTATTGCTGCGGTTGTAAAACTCCACGTAATCGCTGCCGCCGCTTTTGGGGTTAAATAAAATTTCATTGACTACTACATCACCGGCTGCCGCATCCACAGGCAATCCAATTTTTGCGTGGTTTCTTGAACCAATACTGTTGTTTCTGCAATCTGAAACATTACTTACTGTAATTGTATAAACAGTGTTGACCTGCATGGCGCCTGTAAGCCGCAATTGCACCCTGTCAAATAAAGGTGAAATGGAGGTTGCCGACTGAACACTTAATCCGCCATCAATGGTATAGTTGCCGGCCGTGGCGCCTTTCAGACTATCCACCGGCTCATCAAACAGCACAACGATATTCAGGTTGTCAATGGCATAAGCGTTTTTAACGGATGGTGGCGCCTGGTCATTGTTCACGGCATCAATGGAGTTTTTTATGCCCGGGCTGCCGCCTCTTGCATCGGTGCTTGCTTTCCAGTTGCTGATGCCGGCACAGGGATTTTTAGTGTCAATCATTTCCAGCGTCCAGCCGCCATCGCTCTTCACTGCATTCTGATACCAGGATGATGAATAAAAGACAGCATGAATTGTAAGACCTGTATTGCTGCGCAAATAAACCAGGTCGCCATCATTGTCAAGCGATGGAAAACTGGTAACAGAAATTGCTCTGCCGAAAGACTGCATGGCAGCCACTGCGCTGCCGGTGCAAACAATCACAAAGCTGTCGGGCTGCAAAACAAAATTGGGCATAGGGCCGCTCTGACCCGATGCATCGCCAATTCTCCAGTTTTGCAGGTTAATGGAACTGGAAGAAATATTTTTCAGCTCAATCCATTCGTTTGCCGGCAGGCTTACCTGTGGCGTGTGGTCGGCCATAATTTCGTCTATCACTACGTCATACCTGTTTTGCGCCAGGCAAACCTGCTGAAGAATAACTGCCGTAAGTACGAATACAGGATTTCGCATGGTTCAAGATAATTAATACATCACAAATGATATCGTTTGCAGAAAAAAATCAGTATGAAATTTTGCCCGTTGCCTGATGACTTTTATTTTTGCGTCACGTTATGCAAATAAAGAAACATACAAAACGCACAAAGAAACATTCCTGAGGGAGGTTTGCAGCGTTATGTATGTCGTTATATAAAAAGCTTGACAGGCCTTCCAAAAATGGAAGGCCTGTTTTTTGCCCCCATCCCTTAAAGGGGTGCAAGGGAAGAACAATGTAATAATATTTATAAACAACAAAAATCCTTCCTCAGGAAGGTTGGGAGGGAGCTTATGAAAGTAGCAGTTGTCGGCGCCACCGGACTGGTTGGCACTAAAATGATGCAGGTACTGGCTGAAAGAAATTTTCCGGTTACAGAATTGATTCCGGTTGCTTCGGAAAGAAGTGTGGGCAAAGAAGTGGAGTTTAAGGGAAAAAAATACATAGTGGTAAGCATGACTGATGCTATTGCTGCCAAACCGGCTGTAGCTATTTTTTCTGCCGGCGGCGGCACATCGCTGGAGTGGGCGCCAAAGTTTGCCGAAGCAGGCATTACGGTGATTGATAATTCCAGCGCATGGCGGATGGACCCCGGCAAGCCGCTGGTAGTGCCCGAAATAAATGCCGATGTGCTGACAGCCGATGATAAAATCATTGCTAATCCAAATTGCTCCACCATCCAGATGGTGGTGGCACTGAACCCGCTTCATAAAAAATACCAGGCTACAAGAATTGTAGTAAGCACTTACCAGAGCGTAACCGGCACCGGCAAGAAAGCTGTGGATCAGCTGATGGGTGAGCGGGATAAGTCTGTGAAAGGTTTGAACGGTGAATACCCGATGGCATATAAATATCCCATTGACCTGAATGTGATTCCGCAGATAGATGTATTTCTTGAGAATGGCTACACCAAGGAAGAAATGAAGATGGTGAATGAAACAAAAAAAATCCTGCGGGATGATTCCATTCGTGTAACCTCTACTACGGTGCGTATTCCGGTGATAGGTGGCCACAGCGAAGCGGTGAATGTGGAGTTCGAGAAAGAGTTTGATTTAACCGAAGTAAAATCGCTGCTGCAATCAGCTCCGGGAGTAGTTGTGGTGGATGAGCCTTCAGCACAACAATACCCCATGCCGATGGATGCGCATGAAAGAGATGAAGTGTTTGTAGGAAGACTTCGTCGTGATGAAACACAGCCGCGAACGCTGAACATGTGGGTGGTGAGTGATAATCTGAGAAAAGGCGCTGCGACTAATGCAATACAGATAGCGGAGTATTTGCTCCAAAAGAGGTTGTTATAATAAATGAAATAAATTGCCACGGAGGCACGGAATGCCAGGCGTTAAATTTTCATGTTGCTCCGTGTTTCCAGTGAAATCGTTGTTGCAATCGGCACCGGGGGTGGTTGTTGTTGATGACCCTTCGGCACAACAATACCCCATGCCGATGGATGCGCATGAAAGAGATGAAGTGTTTGTAGGAAGACTTCGTCGTGATGAAACACAGCCGCGAACGCTGAACATGTGGGTGGTGAGTGATAATCTGAGAAAAGGCGCTGCGACTAATGCAATACAGATAGCGGAGTATTTGCTCCAAAAGAGGTTGTTATAATAAATGAAATAAATTGCCACGGAGGCACGGAATGCCAGGCGTTAAATTTTCATGTTGCTCCGTGTTTCCGTGGCAAAATAATTCTATGACTTACCGCCGTTTTCTTTTTTTCTTATACGGAAAATGTTCTCCAAAATCATCTGTTATCCATTCGATGATGACATTTGCCGGCGTATCCCAGTCAGCGTATCTTTTATAATTATCATTCCAGAGAGTCTGGTTATTGCTCAGCAGGTTGCAGGTAGCATACACATCATAAGTTTTGCCTAAAGAGCTTGGCACCGGCACTTTTGACCCCACGCCGGTTTTGTATATCACCTGTTT
>CAYUJD010000105.1:0-10286 GCA_964444975.1 uncultured Chitinophaga sp.
CCGCCTTTGATATCCCTTACTGAATTTTGGGTGGCTCATTGCGGAAAACGGGAGATGTTCACAACAATGCATTTCGCAAGACCCTGACTTCATCCGGGTTTATTTCATTATTCATATAACTCTCTTCAGAACCGGCAAATGCCGGATGCACAAACTGCATCGGGCTTTTGCCTTTGTTGCGCAACGATGAATGAAACTCAGTGCAGCCGGTTTTTTCAGCAATCATCTTAATATTCTCTTTCCGCACCCCGCTGCCGGGCATGATGATAATGCGCCCATCAGCTTTTTCATTTAACTGCGAAATCAGCTCAACTGCCTTGCTATTTACTGTTGACTCCCGGCTGCCGACTGATGGTTGCTGCCCCGAAGTTAGTATCCGCTGACAGCCCACTTCAATCAACTCTTCCAGTGCTGCAAAAGGATCAAGGCAGCGGTCGAAAGCACGGTGAAAGGTGACTTCGAGCGGATAGGCAAGCTCAACCAGTTCGGAAGTTCTTGCCATGTCAATAGTGCCGTTCATATTCAGCAGGCCAATCACGATGCCATCGCAACCAAGTTGCCTGCACAGCTTAATATCGTTTACCATAATCTCAAACTCATCTTTGTTGTACAAAAAATCGCCGCCCCGCGGACGGATGATGGGAAATAAAGGAGTGTTGAAAGCCTCCCTGCATTTTTTTATGTGAGCATATGATGGCGTGGTTCCTCCTTCGCCCAGGTTAGCACAAAGCTCAATACGGTCGGCGCCGCCTTCCACAGCTGATTTTGTTGTGAGAAAATCGGAAGTGGCAATTTCGATGATATATTTTTTTCCCGGGGTCATATTGCTACGGAAAATTAAATAATGAAAATGAATATTGCCGGCGTTGGTTTCATTAATCCGGTCAGTGACGGGTATTTTGAAATGAATGAAAAGGAAAATGCAGGAGGTTATTTTGAAAAAGCATTTCAATTAAGCGGCTCGCAAAGTGAAAAACAGCTGCTGCCGGGAAAAATTACTCTTTGCTGAGCCGTGCTGTATGTTTGAGAAGTTTGCTTCACTCCGTTTGCAAGTAAGTTTCACTCGCCCCAGATATGATCCTTGCCTTCGAGCCAGCTTTTTACCTGCTTGGTGGTTACCGACTTGGGTCTTTCTATCGGGAAACCCAGTGCCCTTGACCAGCACAGGCTCGCCAGCACACCCAATGCCCGGCTCACGGCAAAGAGCACCGTGTAATACTCATACTCCACCATACCATAATGCACCAGCAGTGCACCGCTGTGTGCATCCACGTTAGGCCAGGGGTTTTTTATTTTACCCAGCGACTGAAGTATCGGTGGTACCGTTTCGTAAATATTCCACACGGTTTGCACCAGCGGATCTTCGGGCATGTGTTTTCTGCCAAAATCCATTTGAGCAATAAACCGCGGGTCGGTTTTTCTCAACACGGCATGGCCATAGCCCGGCACTACTTTGCCTTCGCTCAATGTTTTCTTTACATACCCGGCAATTTGTTCTTTGGTGGGCATTTCGGTATTCAATGCTTCCCGCATTTCAAAAATCCATTTTATTACTTCCTGGTTGGCCAGCCCGTGCAGCGGACCGGCAAGCCCGTTCATACCGGCGGCATAGCTCAGGTACGGATCGCTGAGCGCTGAACCTACAAGGTGGGTGGCATGTGCCGACACATTGCCGCCTTCATGATCGGCATGAATGGTCATGTACAGCCGCATCAGTTCATGAAAACCTTCCTCTTCGTAACCGAGCATGTGGGCAAAGTTGCTTGCCCAGTCGAGCAAGCCGTTGGGCTGAATATGTTCATTGTTTTTGTATTTACGCCGGTACACATAGGCAGCAATCCGCGGCAGCCGGGCAATCAGGTCCATGGTGTCGTCGTAAATGGGATTCCAGTAATCTTTTTTAGCCAGGCCTTTTGCATATTCTTTTACAAAATGACCTTCGGTTTGCAGCGCCATCACGGCGGCCACAAACATCGTCATGGGATGGGCATAAGTAGGGAAAGCATCAATCACATCAAACACATGGCTGGGCACATGGCTGCGGCGCTGCCACAGGTTGGTGATGTGGTGTGCATCTTCATCAGCCGGCAGCTCGCCGATAAGCATCAGGTAAAACAATCCTTCAGGCAATGGCTCCGAACCGTCCGGAGCTTTAGGAAGTTTTTCCCTTAATTCAGGAATAGAAAATCCCCGGAAGCGGATGCCTTCATGTGCATCGAGCAATGAAGTTTCCGTTACCAGCCCGGTGATGCCCCGCATACCCTGGTACACCTGGCTAAGGGATACCTCACCAATCACTTTGTTACCGTGTTGTTTCAGTATTTCTTTTATTTCCGCTGTGGCCTGGTCAGCCTTTTCCTTGAACAGATCCTTTATCTCTCCCATGATGTAGTGGATTTTTTTTGAACGCCTGAGTAAGATGTATCAAAGGTAATTATTTACCCATCTGGCCGGCAAAATAATTGGATGAAAGTTGTGTAATCGTAATCATTTGGGCGCCCTGCGATAAACCCACCAGGCAACCATAACGAATACCAGATTGGGCAACCAGGCTGCAACCAGGGGATGAAAATCTCCTTTTACAGAAAAGGTGGTGGAGAACCGGTCGGTGAGAATAAAAAGCGAGGCGATGATTAAACCAAAAGCAATATGCAGGCCGCTGCCTCCTCTTGTTTTGCGGGCGGCAATAATGGCCCCGATGAGGGTAAGCAGTATCACCGAAACCGGAGTGGCGCTGCGCCGGTAGCGTTCCACTTTCAGTGTATTAAGCCCCTCGGTACCGCGAAGTTCCTCGGCCCTGATATACTCCTTTAACTGCGCAGTGGTCAGTTTATCTTTCAGGTAATAATCATAGCGCAGATCGCCGGGTTTCAGGTTCAGGTTGATATGGTAGGTGGGGTAATAGTTTACCAGTTCTTTTACCGAATCTACTTTTCTTTCCACTGCATTGCTGAGCAGCCAGTTTTTTTTCGCCGTATCCCATTTCATTGATTCGGCCCGCAGGTTGTACACCACTTTGTTGTTTTGGGTGTGGTGCATAAAAAATCCGCCGGCTGATTTTGTGGTGGAATCAAAGTATTTAATGCCCACATAAGAATTGGAATCGGAGCGGCGGTAATATGTGTCCTGGTAGATGTTGCGGCCCAGGTCCTGCCGGTCGAAATATTTTACATGAAAATTGCTGCGTATCTCGTTGCCGCGGGGTATGAAATGACGACCTGCCACATAAAGCATGGCTGCAAGCAGGATGCCGCCGATAAAATACGGACGCAGAAAACGGTTGAAGCTGGTGCCGGCAGCCAGCATGGCTATTATTTCCGAACGCATGGCCATACGGCTGGTGGTATAAATAACTGCGATGAAAACAAACAGCGGGAACAGCAAACCCCAGATATAGGGAATAAAGCCCGCATAATACTGCCGGATGATTTGCGGGGTGCTCAATCCCGACTTTACAAAATTTTCCGTATGCTCGCTGCCGTCAACCGCTATGGCAATAAGGGTAAACAGCAGCATGCAAAAGAAAAAAGTGACGAGAATTTTTTTCAGTATGTACCAGTCTATCCGCTTCATCCGGCTGCGAAGTAAGCGAATATTTGCGGAAAGAAAATGTGAAGAGTGGGGAAGAAGGATTCCTGGCCGGCTATGTGCAATAGATTTTTTCCTGCCGCAGCATCCGATAGCTAACGGGTCAAAGAACTTATCCTGATTTTTGATTCGTGACACACCCCTGGGCAGACGGAAATGCTTTGAGTTTTGATTTTTTCTGACAAAGACTCCGGACGGACGGAATCAATCGTTGTCGTATCCCGGGGTCTGCCCGATAACAGGTTTTAATTTTCAGAATTCCTTCGGGGCAAGACCCCGGGGGGAAGCAGGAAACGCCACCCCAAATCTGAAAATGGAATCATCAGTAAAAAAGACAGCGAGTTTAATTCAACTTTTTAAACCTCTTTAATAGATTATCCTTTTGTTTCGTACAAATTGCGAAGCATCAAGTCAATTTTTTTTTCCGCTTTAATATAATAGATAGCGATTGTTTTCAATTTATCAAACAAATCATGAACATTATAACTATAATCAGCAGGAGAAAATGAATTAATTGATTTAATATGAGCATTCAAATCCATAAAAACATCCATACCCAAAGGACATTCATTCCAATATTTATTGTCATATAAAATGCTAATCCAATCTAAAAATCTTGTTCCGGGTTTGTGGTCAAACTCCCCTATTCCTGTCTTCGCCTTATCCCTCCATTCGTTATATGGAATTGAGTCTATTAATTGATATGCCATGTTACCATCTCCATTTCCATAAAAAGCAAGTATAATTTTATACAGAACTTCATTTCCAGAAACTGAATATTTAATACGGTTGACTATTTTTTTCGCCCCGGCTATATCGCCTGTATTTAAAATACTTTGGGCAAAATTTGCCAGCGCATAATCGTTTTTAAAACTATCGGCAATCATTGCATAACGATGAGCCTTTGTTAAAGCTTCATTAAGCTGATCGCCGTTTCCTATCCGCTGCAGAGTTGAAACAATATTGGCAAAGACAATTATTTTATCATTTAAATCCTCAACCAACTCCGCTTCTGTCAGCACTTTTCGGAAATCTGCAGTGGCATTATCTGTTCTGCCTGTTGCATATTTTGCTTCAGCGAGGTTAATCAGTGACTGACAGTATAAGAATCTTGAACCGATCCTATCAATGGTTTTTTCTGCTAATATCCAGTTGCTATTTAATCCAGCTGTATCTCCCGATAACTGCCGGCTGGTAGAAATTTTCAGCAGACAGTTGACGGCGTCGGGTAGTAACAACACTCCATATCTTCCATTTTCTCTGCTGTTATCATTTCCGATAACAGCAGTTATTTTTCGTTGTGCTTCTGTAAAATCCCTATTTGTTAAATAAGCGTCTGCCAGTTTTATCAATGCCAGCTTGCGATATTTTTCATCCCTGATTGTATCAGTAATTTTTTCTGCAGTAAGCAAATCCCCGTTATTAATATATGATTCAAGTAGCGATTGTGTATAGTCTGGTGCAGCATTAGGAATCAAGTTCAAAGCCCTTTTTGCCGACTGCGGATCACCGATTTGCATCCATAAAGTTGCTACCTGACCCATAAACATTTCTCGCTCATAACCTGAAAACCGGAGAGCCACATCCTGTATCTTTTTTAGCATAGAGATTACTGTACGATGGCTCCTTTCTCTTAATAATTCAATTTGGCTTTTAAAATAACTTGTATTTACTACAAATTCTGATGTCATAAATCCGCCAAACCATGCAATGGCCCTTAATTCTCTTCCTGGTATTTTTGAATTAGCGACCCCTGCATTGAACATAGTAAGCCAAGGGTACCTTTCGGAGTTTGTAAACGCTTTTTCAAAATATTGCAATGCATTTCTATAAAGCAAACCGGAAGCAGCATTTATGCCCTGTTCGTATAATGAATTCTCCTCACCTGATTGAATCCCGGGAAAAATCATTTCAGGATGATCCAATCGTACCTTATCAAAAATAAGTTTCACAACATCTCTTACTCGTCTGTGCATATAAGATGTGTCCGCTTCAACTCTCGCCACATCCACATGAGGGAAAATCCGGGTTTTCCCGGATTGGTCAAAGCAAAATCTTTTCACTCCGTCAATCTCAGCTATCCTTAAACTTGATGCTTCACTGCGCATTTTTTTTAATATAGAGTCAAGCGCTTTTACTTTTGCTGAGTTTTGAAAACCCCGGTTATTGTTATTGAAACGTTTTTTATATAAAGAATCAAGACTCCTGTATTCCGGTCTCGTTTGTAATTCCTTTATTGCAGCACTTGCCAGGTTTACATTAACAGATTGTTGTTGCCCGTATGCATAACATACAGATAAAAGAAATAGGATACTCAAAGAAAAAAAACGGCTATTCATCAATAAGAAGATTTTGTGGGTATAAAACAGTCTAAAAAATTATCGCAATAGCTTTGGCTCGGTGTTTTGCTCAGGCTTGAATGCAATACCCTTTTCTAAAATAATTTTTTTTACTTCTTCAAGATTAAGGTATCGTCTTTGCCACGGACCCTGAAGATTTGAATCTATCATTTCAAACCATATTTTTCCATCATGTTCAAATGTTTTATTGAGTACAACCTGGTGTCCGGGCCAGATATTAATCATCACCGGTCTGCCTTCTTTCACCGCTTTACTAAAATCATCACTACGGATAATCTCCACTTGTCCAAAAGCCTCAGCAAGAAATAATACTTCACCACCATTCAAGCCTTCATCTTTAATCGCCTGTTGCGGATTCGAACGATGTGCTGAAGACCGCCATTCGGCTTCGCTGATAAGTTTTGCCGCCCGGGCTGCTACAATTCCATACGGGAGGCCTGCTGCATTAGCCAAAGCAAAAACAGCACAATCCTCAAAAGACTGTTGACCTGCGCCTGGCAGTCCCATTCCTTTTGCCAGCTTGGCTTTTGCTTTTATGTCGTCAGTTACGATTCGATCATTAATCGTCTTCCATATTTTCTCTGCTCGTTTTCTCATTTCATGCCTGCTCAAATTTTCATCCTCTACGTTTTCCAAACTATCCAATGCTATTTTAAGTCGCTTTTGTTCTTCAAGCGACCAACCACTTTTTTTTGCAGCCCTGTTGATGCTTTTTATTATTTCCGGTTCATCGTCTTCTTCGACTGATGTTTTGTTTAAAACAGAATCAATGCTGGCTGTAAATGTTAATCCTTCAGATAAGGAAGAAGTGTCTATTACCTTATCAAAATTTTTCAGCACATCTGACAGATAATCTTTCGCACTATCATTTGTTTCCAGATATTTCGGGTCTTTCTTTAGTTGTTCCTCTATAAAACCTATCCAGTCTTTTTCATCCGGAGTAAAAGACAAAGGATCTGTTCTCCATGCCTGCTTCAAAAAAGAATAAGCTGCTTTGAGGTTATACTGCTTCCCTGCCTCGTAATATTTTTTTCGCAAATCATTGGCAGTTTTCCGTACTTTCTCTTTTTTAATATGGTCTTCAAGCTGCATAATCCATTCTTTCAGCCATTGAAAATCCTTAGCCATTTCCTGCGCCGCCTTTGCCAACCGCAAAGCTTCCTCAGCATTGTTGGCTAAGGCCGCATTATTGGCCTGCCGCATTAGTTCATTTGCTTTGTCAATTCTTTCATTATATTCCGCAATTCGCAGTTGTCTTTTCGTGGGCCCTGAGGGAACTTTTTCAGTGATGTTATTACCACCTGAGCCAGGACAAGGCACATCAACCCAATGACTATTTTGCCAAACCCTGCACCGAACCTCGCCGACAGGCGAACCGGAAGGAATACTGACCTGTCCAAATCCAAAGGAGTTTGAAAAAACAAACAGTCCTAAAAAAAATCTTTTACCCTTTGAAACCATTTAATTTACAATTTGCTTATAATAGCCTGCAAAACGGCTTCCACCCTATTATCTTTTTTCCATCCCGCGAATAGATTTCTTCCATTATCATCACTTCTTTGACCACCGAATATAGCTTCTCCTTTTTAAAATCAAACCAATGCTCCTGCACGATGCGGATATGATCAAGCTGATCCGGATTTCTGGAAATCTTCACTACCTCATGCCGTACATATTTTGAGGGATCAGCTATATCATATACCGGAACAGTATCTGCACTCATCTTCCATGTTAGAAAATCTTTCTCAGATATCGTCTCGCCGGTTTCATAATCAGTAGCTTTTATTTTCCCGTTATACAGGTCCTGCAATAAAACCGAAATAAGCGAAGGCCGGTGAACTGTCAGAACAGAATCATACTTTCCCTTTCCACTTATGCTGAAATTATAATCCAGTCCGTTCGTGTTCAGCAAAACCATATCGCTGCTTGTTGCCCGTTTCTCAAATGGTGAATCATTAAATGCCACATTGCAGAGCGGATACCAATCAGCAGGTGGTTGTTCAGTTTTTCTTGCACATAGTGGCGAAATAAAAACATTATAAATACTGAACTGACCATTTTTATAAGTCAAAACCTGTCTTGCACGAAAGGCATCCGCCTCATCACATCCGCAACAGGAGTCAGCAGCAAGGTTTAAATTTCTTACCCTTGCTTTATAACGGTTATAGTCATCAACCGGCAGGGTTGTGTCAAAGAAATACCACTCTTGCGGGTATTTAGATGCTGAAAGTTCTATACCGGTTCCTTTCAGCCATTCCTGTGTTTGCAATTCCGGAATTGATATTTTATAGGAGCTTACCGACCGCATATCGTTATTCATCCGGTAAGCTGTTACGGAGTTTTTTTTCAGTTTATCCAGGTACCATTTTTTCAAACTGTGTTCCTGCACTTTAGGAGTAAGGTTGATCACTTTATCACATTCAGCCGCCCACCTGATGGCCGTGTCTTGCTGAATGAAAGAAGTGTACGATTGCGAAAGCTGGGCATTCAACCCAAAACTGAAAAAGAAAAAAAAGAAAGCGGTGGTGATGTGTTTTGTCATACCAGGCTAACGAATGAAATAAAGATTATTGTAATCTAAAATGTTAATTCAATGTCGTATTGATTTCAATTACGATTATGCATCCTTTTAAAATATTAATAAGCGAAAAGGTCTTTTTAAAGTTTTTAGTCTAATTGCCATCAAGCAGTTTACTTAAAACGCAATTCCAAACCTGCCCATAAAACCCTGCAGGTAAACACTGCCTCCCGTATAAATAGAAGATGAGCTTTTTTGATAGGATAGATCCAGGTAGATCCTTCCCAACCATATTTCCATACCCAGAACATAGGCCAGCTCATTTTTCTTAATGTTTTTCTCTACTGCCTTGTAACCGGACTTATATCCGCTGTTATCCGAATCATAAGTAATTTCATTAAATGATGAATACTGCGGACCGAAATACAAAAAGAAACTGCGGGTGGTGCGGTATCCGGGGTTAAACTGTCCGGGATGCCGGGTTACTTCAATTTCCCTGTCATTTATCCTGCGTGCAGAATATTTATCCGGATCCTGACTGGATTTTACATCAACTTCACCGCTGCCAATACAAAATTTTAATAGTACAGGAATTGAAACGCCTGAAATTTTCAGAACCTCGTCATCGAGGAATTGCTGATTGCCGAATTCGTAATAATTATAAAGTGCCTTTGTTTTTATTCCAAAACCCGGCATTACTTTTCCGTTTTTCTTTTTTCTTGAGCCAATATACTCTGCCGAAATGCCACCGGAAAAGCCCATATTGGTTGACCATTCTTCATTTCCCTGGATGATCGGATTTGTAGCTCCCGTTGTTGGAGATATACCGACCAGTGGTAATCCAAACTCGATGCTGAAATTTGCTTTGCCTTTTTTCTGCGAGTAGCCGTTTAATGCACATAATAGAATTAGCCCGGATAAAATGAAAGATTTCATACAGTCTTTTCTTGGTATTAAAAATATTTTGTATTCAAATCAGAGGCAATCCCGACTATCCGGCATTTTTATACTACCAAAAAATTGGTAGGTGAAAAATGCAGCACCGGCAGTGTTATATAAAAAATGCAGCAACGGTGTTTTGGTCTGTTCCAGCTCTTCTGTCACTTCCATCACCAATAGCTGAAGTAACCGCCCCACTTTTTTCAGACATTTCGCCTAAAGTTTTTCCACTAAGATTTCTATGATCCTTATTTGTGAGCAATAGTTCATCTGGTATTTGTTGGTCACTTTTGCCAAAAAAGGCAACAACAGTTTTATCAGAGTTAATCATTTTTGAATATCCCCGGGCTAATGCTTTCTGCTCACCACTCATGCCTTTCATGGCCTTTCTTAATTCTTTTTTACTAATCCCTCCTGATTGCATTTTTGATTTCAACAGAGCTGCGGTTTTCTCATTGAATACCCTGCCCAAATGATTTTCCATTTCTGTTTTGGAGTTGTCATCATAAGGTTTTACAACCATGCCATCAGGATCAATATATCTGATAGGATTATCAAAAGCATAATTGTACGGCGACCATCTTCGCATCTTATCAGCCATCGGGTCTATAACATGCCATCTTCCGATCTGGTTGTCGTACATCCTTGCTCCATAGTCTAACCATTCTAATCCTGAACCGTCAGAGAACTCCTTTCGCTGTTCTTCCTTTCCATTGTATTTGTACTTGTTATTTGGCTCTCCGAACGCCAGCGCCTTTGATGATATTCCCGCCATCGTCAACCCAAACGGATAATAATGCGTCTCCTCCACAAGCGGCCCCCTGATATGCGTCACCTGCAAATTGTCAAAGAACACATCAATGTTAGGTGTTTCATTGCTT
>CAYUJD010000106.1:0-10239 GCA_964444975.1 uncultured Chitinophaga sp.
AAGCAAAGTGATTGCAGCTGTTGTTCTTCATTTTAAAATCCACTTCCTGCACCTGTTCTCCGTTGCTGAAGAAAAGCATTTTTCCGTCGTAGCCGCATTTAAAAAGCTCAGTCTCCCTGCCGTCAATAAATTCAATCACCCGCCGGATGGCTTTAGCTTCCGCTGTTTGCACAGTCCTTGTAATTTCTTCCGCCTGTTCATTCTTGAAATATATTACCAGGCTGTCGGCGCCGGAAAAACTTTGCTTTACGGCCGAAGGATTGCAACCGGTAAATACAAAAACCAGCATTAACGCACAGTAAAGATTTTTCATTTATTAAAAATAAAAATAAAAAACCGTCCACCTGAGGTGGACGGCCACTGCATGAGAATTTGTGACTGACTCATGAACCAACATCATGTGAAGTGCAGAATGGCTGCCTGCGCAGCATAAGAACTGCTTGCAAATTGCAACATCCATGTTATCCCGCTTTTATGCCTGCATTATTTCCGTATTAAATAAAATATCCGACCGGCAATGGAGCGGATATTTTACCAAACCGTGTTTTTATTAATAATTTCCATTTTTCGGGTCAAAGAATGTCCAGCCGGTCATCCAGTTGCTGTTTCCAAAAGCGCCGCGGTAAGCGGTAGGCAAAAAGAATGAGTTGGATAAACTGCCGCTGAATGTGGCTCCGCTCCATGCCACGCTTCCGCCGGCGGGCCTGAAATCGGGATTCAGAAGATTGAACGGGTTTACAAGTAGTGAATTTGCATCGGCACTGTTGAGCAGATTGCAGCCGTCAGTCACTGCTTTTACCAGCATCTGTGCTTTTGTCAGCGTATCAGCCGCCACATCGCTGCCGGTGCGTACCGAATCCCGCACGGAATAAACAATATTGTTTTTAAACTCCGACTCCCCTCTTTTGTATGCGCCAGCAGTAGCATTCGATTCAATGGAAAAACCGCCTTTCTGGCTGCCAAGCAAAATGGAATTGTTGAAAACAAATCTTGTTCCCCTTCTCCAGCGGTTGCCGAAATTGTGATTGGCTGCCGTGCCAGTTGCATTGTTTGGCCCCACAATGGTAAAGTTGGAAAGTACCGGCCTTGTGTAAGGTGTTCTGCCGGCATAAGGATTTTCATTATCGCATTCAATACCGTTGCCTGCATCGCCGGCATCCACAAACTGCGGGTCGCGGATGGCCACGGCAAATTGTATATGGCCGGTGTAGCCAAAATCAAAATCAAAATCATCGTCGGCAGTAGCAAGCGCCACCAGGTTACGGCAGTTCACGGTACCGCCGAAAAATTCATACGCATCATCATTGGCATACGACACCTGTATGTTTTCAATTACGGTGCCGCGGCCCACGCCGCCCAGGGTCAGCCCGTTGATTTCTGAATTGGGCTGTGCCGCAATGCCGGCAAATTCGATGCGCACATAACGCAGCACACCGGAGTTGTCATCATCTTTGGGGTTCATTCCCCCGCCATATTTCCTGCTGACACCACCTTCAATTGTAGCTTCACCCCCGGGCTGATTGATAGTGGCCCGCCCAAGAATAATAATGCCACCCCAGTCGCCCGGTGCCCGTTGGCCTGCCGATTTACCTGAAGTAAATAGGATGGGCTGCGAAGCCGTGCCGCTGGCAATTATTTTTGAACCCCGCTCAATTATCAAAGCTCCTTTCTGTGTAGTGTCGCTTTTGATTACCGTACCGGGCTCAATTTCCAGTATGGCGCTGTTGGTTACATACACATACCCTTTCAGCCGCCAGGTGCGGTCGTTGGTGAGCTTGGTGTAGGCAGTTATTTCGCCTTTCAGCACGCCGGGTTCGGCTGCACTGCTGCTGCCATCATCTTCATTGTAGGTTTTTTTACAACCGGTTATTACCAATACTACCATTAAAATCCATCCTGAAATTTTCAGTGTCTTCATTTTTTATCGGGTTTATTTTTTTGAATTAAAGTTGTAAGTATATGCAAGTGAAATATTGGCCCCATAGCGAATGCTGTTCACCACCTGGTCATTTGCTTTGCTGTACACTTTTTTGCCATCGAGGTTCTGGTAAAAAATTGTTTTTTGATTGAGAAGGTCCGAGATATTCAATTTCACTTCACTGTTTCTGCCAACCTGCCTGCTCAGTTGCACATCCAGCACATCCCTTGCTCTTTCATAAATGTCGGGGTAGCCGGCAAAACCCACATCGGCAATTCGTTCGCCGGTGCGGTTATAAAGCAGGCTGAAGGCAAAGCCGCTGCCGGATGAGTTGTAAAGAATGCCTGCATTGATGAGATAAGGCGACTGGCCCTGCAGCGGACGTTCTTTGCTTTCCAGGTTCAGCGAGGCAATGCTGACGGCCGATTTTATCACGGCAATATTGGCATACACAATGGTATTTTCCAGCCATTCTTTTTCAGCAAGAAAATTGAGTCGTTTCCGCAGTTCCAGTTCGGCGCCGTAGGTATCGGCTTTATCAGAATTGATGAATGTGCGGATACGGTTGCTGGGCACCGAACCGGAAAGTATGGCCTGTTCGATAGGGTTTTTGAATGTTTTGTAAAATGCCGAGATGGAAAATATTTCTCCCGCCTGCGGAAAAATTTCATAGCGCAGGTCGGCATTGCTGTTCAGGCTGCGCCGCAGCTCCGGGTTGCCGATGATGGAGCTGTTGGTGACAAAATCATAGTAAGAAAAATTGGCCAGCTCTCGAAACTCAGGCCGGCTTACTGTTTGCGAGATGGCCAGCTTCAGGTTTTGTTTTTTACTAATGCTATAAGTAAAACTTGCCGAAGGCAGCACATCGAAATTATCGTTATTCACTTCTACTTTTCGCCCGGAAAGATCTCTTGTGTTTACTTCCTGGTTGAAGTTTTCGATACGAACGCCCCAAACCAGTCTCAGTTTTTCGCTGAAGCGGTTATCAAACATGGCATAGCCGGCATGCAGCGCCGAAGTGGCATCGTAGCGGTCGGTATTGCTGGTAATATCTTCGATAATGAACCCATCAACGTGGATATTTTCTTTTTCAAAAATTTTATCCGGTGGCAGGGTCAGCAGGTTGTTGTCAAAAGTTCCGTAAGGGCTTTTCTTGTAGGTAAGAAATCTTGTCTGAAATTCTCTTTCCTTGTACTGGCCGGTATAGCCAATTTTGAAGACCTGCTTTTCTTTCAGCCAGGTAAAAGGCAGTGAATAATTCAGGTTGCCACCCATACCGTTTTCATCCAAGTTGCTGAAGAAGCGGAAAGTATTTTGCGGACGCAGGATAATGGCGTAGGGCGATGAAGGCGAACTGATGGGGCGGAAATAAGAAATCACTGCCAGGTCGGGCTGGTCGCGGTTGGTAGAAATATAATTTACATTCCAGTTCAACCGCTGATTGCTTTTACCCATGCGATGTTCCCCTTCCAGCTGCGAGCTGATCAAAGTTTTTATAACAAGATCATTGGCAGTGGTTCCGTTGTCGAGATTTATTTCCTGGTCGTTATCGTAGTTGTATCCGTAGCGGGTGGTAAATGTATTTTCAAACCCCCGGTTGAACAGGTTTTTGAATGAATATCTGTTTTTTCCTTTTACAAAAGAAAAGTTGGCAAGTGCGCCAAGGCTGGTTGTGTTTTTATATAAAATATCATCGTAGTCGTAAGATGTGATGCCGGCGCTTTCATAGTCTTTACGGTTGCTTTCGTTAATGGACTGGCCATTCTGGTAGGTAAGAGCCATCACGGTTCCAAAGTAGCTCCCTTTTTCAAAATCCTTGCGGCTGCCGAAGCTCAGCTGCAGGTTTTGTGCCGGCAATGCAGCAGTTGTTTTTCTCCAGCCGAAATTATTGTTAAACGATTTTGAATACACAATCTGTTCTTCGGCAGTGGAACTGCTGTACTTGGTTCTCGATGTTGGAAATGCAGCCGGCATATTGCGGGTGCCGTCGTCGAAGCCAAGAAAATCCCAGTTGCCCTTTACACCTGTTTTAAAATCGCTGAAAGCGGTTTGTGTGTTTGCACCCAGGCCTGCGCTGATGGAAAAGAAATTTTTGGCCGGCACATCTTTGGCATTCACCTGTACCATGCCGCCGCTGAAATCGCCGGGCAGTTCAGGTGAAGCCGTTTTGCTGATAATGATATTGTCAACAAGAGCGGAGGGGATGATGTCGAAAGAAAATGCTTTACGGTCTGGTTCGCTACTGGGCAATACGGAATTGTTTATCATGGCCGCATTGTAGCGGTCGGCAAGGCCACGCACCACCACATATTTATTATCCTGCACGCTGGCGCCGCTCACCCTTTTCAGCACGGCGCCTGTATTGCGGTCGGGTGATTTGCGTATCACATCGGCTGCAATGCCATCGCTCATGCCCGCCTGCGTACGCTGGTAATTGTAAAGCGCATTGATGGATTCTTTTTTTACAGTAGAAGAAACCACTACACCTGTCATTTCTTTCAACTGCACTTCGAGTGAAACATCCAGCTCAACCAGCTCGCCGGCTTTTACCTGTACACCGGTAACTGTTTTTGCCTGAAAGCCGGTAAAAGAAAAAACAACGGTGTATGTGCCGGGAGTAATGGTTAAAACATAAGTTCCTTCCACGCTGGTGGAAGCGCCTTTTGCCTGCCCTGCGATGCTGATGCTGGCGCCAACCAGCCCTTCATCTGTCCGGGCATTTTTTACTTTTCCTGAAATTTTTCCGGTTTGGGAAAAGGTGATAAACGAAGTGAAAACTGACAATCCAAAGAGTACAATTTTTTTCAGCATAATGGTTTAATTATGCCGCAAAATTGTTTGCCTGAAATTACCTGACGGTTAACCCCACATTAAGCAATTATGAAGTCAATATGAGATTTATATTAAGCTGTATGGAAGTAACACGATGGTAATAATTCAATAATCTTTTCCTCATAATTTGGTAACCTGTTAAACAAAATATTTGCACCGGTAATGACTGGTTCTTACAATCATTACATGGCCTCAAGATAAGGCATATATTATCTTTTAATTGCAGAACCCCGGTATTCTTACCGGGGTTCTTTTCAGGGCTTAACAATTTGGTAATACAGGTTTCAGCGTTAATTTTAGGAATATTTCCATTTTTGCCCCGCAATTAAAAGATATATATATCCGTGAGAATAGTTATAATCTTTATGGCCATACCGGCATTGTTTCCCTTATGCGATTTAATGGCACAGCAATCAACCACAGCAACAAATACCCCGGTTAAAAACGAGAAAAAATGGTACGATAATTTTTCTATCCGCGGATACATGCAGGTTCGTTACAACAGATTGTTTGAAACAAATGAAAACCTGAAATGCGAACAGTGTGACAGGTCAATTGGCAAAGGCGGCGGTTTTATCATACGCCGCGGCCGTATTATTTTCAGCGGCAATATTCACCCCCGGGTATATTTTTATATACAACCTGATTTCGGCAGCAGCACCGGCACCTCGCAGAATATTTTTCAAATACGGGATGCTTATATTGATGTGTCGGTGGATAAAAAAAATGAGTTCCGTTTCCGCATCGGTCAGAGCAAGGTACCATTCGGTTTTGAGAATATGCAAAGCAGCCAGAACAGGTTATCTTTTGACCGCAATGACCCCTTGAACAGTGCTGTAGCCAATGAAAGAGATTTAGGAATGTTTTTTTATTGGGCGCCGGTTAAAACCAGGGAATTGTTTTCATCATTTGTGCGGGACAACCTGAAGGGTTCCGGCGACTATGGAGTATTCGGATTGGGAGTTTATAACGGGCAAACAGCCAACCGGGCAGAGCAAAATGATAATTTACACCTGGTAGCCCGCTTCAGTTATCCAGTTGCCATCGGAAAACAGTTTATAGAACCGGGCATACAGGCATACACAGGAAAATATGTGCTGCCGGCTGATTTGAGAAGCCCGACAGTAAAAGCGGTAAGTAATTTTGAATTTACTGACCGGCGTGTGGCAACCAGCTTTATTCTTTACCCAAAGCCCCTTGGCATACTGGCAGAATATAACTGGGGCAAAGGGCCGGAGTATAATCCGGCCACTGATTCTATTGAAATCAAAAACCTGCATGGCGGTTACATCACAGTTTCTTTGAAAGTGGAAGGCAAAAAGAACCTTGTATTTTTCCCTTATACAAGAGTTCAACAGTATAAAGGTGGCAAAAAGCATGAGCTGGATGCCCGTCGCTACCGGGTGAAAGAGCTGGAAGCCGGTGTGGAGTGGCAATTAAATAAAAATTTAGAAATAACAACTTCCTATATAATTTCATCGAGAAGATTTGAGGATTCTAAACTCAGAAACAACCTGCAATCCGGAAATTTTCTGCGGCTGCAGGCACAATTAAATTTCTAATTAAAAAGCTAATTATTATGGGCTTTAACTCCATCATGAAAATCTTTGTTCCGAAAAACAGGATTTTCTACGAACTCTTCGAAAAAGTTTCTGCCAATGTAGCCACTATGGGCGATAAGCTCCGCGAACTGGTGGCTGAACCTGACTATGATAAAAGAACGGCCATTGTAAACCAGATAGAAGACCTGGAACATGCCAATGATGAACTGACCCACCGTGTGTTTACCGAGCTGGGCCGGAATTTCATCACACCCTTCGATCGGGAGGACATTCACTACCTGGCTTCCTCGCTGGATGATATTGCCGATACCATCAATGCGGCAGCCAAGAAAATAAATTTTTATAAAGTAAATCCCAACGACCTCGGCATCCAGAAGCTGGCCGAAATTATTGACCATAGTGCCCGCCTGGTAAACAGCGCCGTCACCCACCTGCGGGATATGAAAAACCTGCGGGAAGTGACCGAGGCGCTGGTAAAAATAAACAGCCTCGAAAACCAGGCTGACGATGTGTTTGACATGAGCATCGAACGGCTGTTTGAAACCGAACCCGATGCCAAGGAAGTAATCAAGAAAAGGGAAATTTATACGGTGATGGAAATTGCCACCGATAAATGCGAGGATGCAGCCAATGTGATTGAGTCTATCATTATCAAATACGCTTAAAACAATGTGCTGATATGCTGATTATTTTTTGTGAGCTCTCTGAACCGATTTTCATTGGTACATCAGCAAATAGACACATAGGCAAATTATACTTATGTTAACGTTTCTAATAATAATCATTGCACTTACGCTGCTTTTCGATTATATCAATGGTTTTCATGATGCGGCCAATTCCATAGCCACCATTGTATCCACAAAGGTATTGACACCATTCCAGGCCGTCCTTTGGGCTGCATTCTTCAATTTCATAGCCCTGTATATTTTCACGGATTTCAATGTAGCGACAACCATATCCAAAACGGTGCATAAGGAGTTTATCACATTGCCATTGATTTTTTCAGGAATCATTGCCTCAATTATCTGGAATCTGCTTACCTGGTGGTTTGGCATTCCATCCTCCTCATCTCATACATTGCTGGGCGGATTTGCCGGTGCAGCCGTTGCACACGCCGGCTTTGGTGCGGTCAGCTCGCCGATTATTTTAAAAACTGCCGCATTTATCTTTTTTGCCCCGCTAATAGGTATGCTGATGGCGTTGATTCTTTCACTTTGGTTTTTAAACTCATTCCGGAAAAGTTATACTCCTAAATTTGTTTCTGTACTGGTCATTGCTCTTGTTGGGGTTTTTCTTTACTACAACCTTGAATTCAACCCGGAAAAATTAAAAAAGGTAAATTTTGATTCCTATTACCTGAAAGTTCTTTTTTACTCCCGGAATTTTAAATGGATCCTGCTTTCTACCATTGTCATTGTGCTGGCCATTCTGAGTTTCTATTTAAGTACATTAAATGTGTATAGGTCCAATCAATGGTTTCGCCGCATGCAGCTCATCTCTTCGGCTGCGTTCAGCATTGGTCATGGCGGAAATGACGCACAGAAAGCTATGGGTATTATAGCTGCTGCCATGATAGCAGCCGGACAAATTGGCGATGCTAAAGAATTGCCTTACTGGGTTCCTTTTGCCTGCCACCTTGCAATGGGTTTGGGAACGCTTACCGGTGGCTGGCGAATTGTAAAAACAATGGGAACAAGAATAACAAAAGTGACCCCATTTGAAGGCGTAGCGGCTGAGTCTGCAGGCGCTATCACTTTGTTCTTAACAGAAGCATTAAAAGTACCAGTGAGTACAACGCATACCATAGCCGGCTCCATTATGGGAGTAGGCGCCACCAAACGGCTCTCCGCTGTGCGATGGGGAGTAAGCGTCAATCTTCTATGGGCATGGATTTTAACCATCCCTGTCAGCGGGCTGATGGCTGCCGGCGTTTATTCAGTTGTGAAGTATTTTTTCTGAATTGATCTGTTCTCTTTTCCCGATTTTTGCCTGAATTAATGAAAACTACATGCTGAAAATTCTTGTTACCGGCGGATGCGGTTACATCGGTTCGCATACCCTGGTTGACCTTATCGAAAACGGGTATGATGTGATTTCGGTGGACAACAATTCCCGTTCACATCCCGATATGATCGAAAGGGTGGAAAAAATCACGGGACAAAAAATCAAAAACTATAAAGTTGATCTCTGCAATTTCGACGATACCTATGCCATCTTCCAGGAGAACGCCGACATCAAAGGCATTATTCATTTTGCGGCATACAAAGCCGTTGGCGAATCGGTAGAAAACCCGCTGATGTATTTTGAAAACAATCTTTTCTCACTCATCAACCTGCTGAAATGCGTGCAGGATTTTGACATTCCCTGGTTTGTATTTTCATCTTCCTGCACGGTGTACGGCATGCCCGACAGCAGCCCGGTGACAGAAGCCACGCTGCCCAAACCCGCCGAGTCGCCTTACGGCTATACCAAGCAAATGGGTGAGCAGATAGTAAATGAATTTGCCAAAAGCGCTGCCACAAAATGCATCCTGCTCCGCTACTTCAACCCGGTTGGCGCTCATCCTTCGGCCATCATTGGCGAAATGCCCGTGGGCAAACCACAAAACCTTTTCCCGGCCATTACGCAAACAGCCATCGGCAAATTGCAGGGTATGATTGTGTATGGAAATGATTACCCTACAAGAGACGGCAGCTGCATCCGCGATTTTATTCATGTATGCGACATTGCCCATGCCCATACGCTTGCGCTCGATTACATGGCCGAGAGAAAAAACAAATCAGGCTGCGAAGTATTTAACCTCGGAAGCGGCAACGGTGTATCGGTGCTGGAAGCCATTCAAGCATTTGAAAAAGTTAACGGGGTTAAACTCAACTATTCCATCGGGCCCCGGCGGCCCGGCGATGTAATTTCCATTTATGCCAATAATGACCTGGCCAAAGCCGCCCTCGGCTGGCAACCACAATATACTCTTGAAGACATGGTGGCCACTGCCTGGAAATGGGAGCAACGACTGAAAGCGGATGAAAAAGTGTTCACCGGAAAAAATACGGAGCTGAATTGAAGATTTAAATGTTTAACTGGTTCAGGAGGTTTCAGGGATATTGATAAAACTATGGAACTTTTAAACCTCTGAACCCTTCTAAACCACCAATCGACTATTTTTGCCCAACACTTATGTGATAATTTTATGGAAGCAGTGGCACAAAAAATAAATATGCTTAAAGAAATTCAGCCCACCGGAAACAAGGATACCAGAAGCGGCTTTGGCGATGGAATAGTGGAAGCTGCAAGAAAGAACCCCCAGATCGTTGCACTCACGGCTGATTTGGCCGGCTCACTCAAGCTAAACCAGTTTATAAAAGAATTTCCTGAACGATTTTTCCAGTGCGGCATTGCCGAAGCCAACATGATGGGCATTGCTGCCGGGCTGACCATCGGAGGAAAAATTCCATACACTACTACGTTTGCAAATTTTTCAACCGGCAGAGTGTACGACCAGATCAGGCAATCCATTGCTTATTCCGGAAAAAATGTAAAAATCTGTGCATCGCATGCCGGCATTACGCTTGGTGAAGACGGCGCCACCCACCAGATACTGGAAGACATCGGCCTGATGAAAATGCTGCCGGGCATGACAGTGATTGTGCCCTGTGATTATAATCAAACCAAAGCAGCTACTATGGCCATAGCCGATTATTGGGGGCCGGTGTATTTGCGTTTCGGCCGCCCGGTGTGGCCTATATTTTCAAAGCCAGAAGATTTTGAAATCGGAAAAGCTCAATTTTTTTCCGAGGGAACAGATGTTTCCATTTTTGCCTGTGGCCACCTGGTATGGAATGCCATTCAGGCCGGTGCTATACTGCAGGAAAGAGGAATCAGCGTGGAAGTGATAAACATGCATACCATCAAACCGCTGGATGAAGA
>CAYUJD010000107.1:0-9782 GCA_964444975.1 uncultured Chitinophaga sp.
GTATAGTTATTTCCGCAACACTTCAGGATTTACAATATACGGAATGGTATTATTCTTAAAATAACTGATAATGTTTTCCGCCGCCATCTCCGACATTTTATTTCTTGCTTCCACTGTAGCTGAACCGATATGCGGCAGCACACAAACATTTTCCATAGACAGCAGCGGGTTGTCCGGGCTCATCGGCTCGGGGTTTGTCACATCCAGGCCGGCGCCCCATATAGTGCCGTTATTCAAAGCTTCTATCAAATCCGCTTCGTTATGAATACCGCCTCTTGCGGTATTTATGAAAACGGATGTGGGCTTCATTTTGCTGAAAGCAGTTTTATTAAATATTCCATTTGTTTCACTACTCAGTACAGAATGAACCGAAAGCACATCGCTTTGTATCAGCAATTCATCAAAGCTAACCCGCATGGCATCGAGTAAAGCTTCGGCATCAGGGTTTGGTTTCCTGTTGCAATAAATAATTTGCATGTTGTATGCCCCTTTACTGCGGCGGGCCATCGCCATGCCAATGCGGCCCATTCCGAAAATACCCAGTGTTTTATTGTTCAGCTCAATGCCCAGGTTGGAGTTGGGTTTGAAATATTTCCATTCTCCTTTTTGTATTGTTTTGTGCATATAAAACATTTTCCGGCTTACCGCAATCATCAGTCCGAAGGCGATATCGGCGGTAGCTTCTGTCATTGCTCCGGGGGCATATCCTATAGGTATGCCAAGCTGGTTGACGAGCGGAATATCAAAATTGTCGTACCCCACGGCAAACAGGGAAATCATTTCAAGATGAGAACATGCCCGCAAAAATTCATTGGTGGTTTTATCCGCACTCAGGCAAAGCAGCACATGGTGCTTTTTACCCTCTTCTATAAGTTCTTCTGTTGTCATCGGCCTCTCCAGCGGCCAAACGGTTACGGAAAATCCTTCCCGCCGCAGCATTTCAATGCCCACAGGCGGGATGCCGCGGGTGACAAGAATTTTTATTTCGCTGAAGTTGCGTTGCATTTTCAGTTTTAAACAATTTAAAAAAATCACAACGGGCTGCCAAATTATTGAATGTTATTAACTGCCCTGCTGGCCGACATCATATTAAAACATTTAAATTTGACTATGCGATTACTATTCCCGATATGCCTGCTCCTTATCTGCTGCGCCGGTGATAGCCCCGGTAAAAACAAACCTCATTTGTGGATTCAGCTTTTCAACGGGAAAGACCTGGCTGACTGGACACCTAAAATAACAGGTTACACGCTGAATGAAAATTATGGAAACACCTTCGTTGTTGAGAATGATGTACTAAAAGTAAAATACGATGCTTACCCGTCATTCGAAAATAAATTCGGCCACTTGTTCTACAAAAAGAAATTTTCATACTACCTGCTGGGCGTTGAATACCGTTTTACCGGCGAGCAGTGTAAGAACGGACCGGGCTGGGCTTTCCGCAACAGCGGCGTGATGCTGCATTGCCAGTCGCCGGAAACCATGGGCAAAGACCAGGACTTCCCCATCTCCATCGAAGCGCAGCTGCTCGGCGGCAACGGGAAAGAGGAAAGAACAACGGCCAACCTGTGCACTCCCGGCACGCATGTTTTTTTAAACGGCAATCTGTTTACCACCCATTGTGTCAATTCCAAATCAAAAACCTATCATGGCAACCAGTGGGTGCGGGTTGAAATTCTTGTGTTGGGTGATTCGGTGATAAAACACATCATCGACAAAACAGTGGTGCTGCAATACGAGAAGCCACAAATCGGCGGCGGCAATGTGGCCAGCTACGACCCCGCAGTGAAAAAAGACGGCATGCTTTTAAAAGAAGGCTATCTCTCCCTGCAAAGCGAAAGCCACCCGATTGAATTCAGAAAAGTGGAGCTGATTGATTTGGAGAAATATTCCGGTGACAAAGAGAAGCTTGTGCGGATTCTGAAGCAGCTGGGTGTTCCCTGACAGTCATTCACTACCCGCCAGTTTATTTTTTATAAAAGCCTGCCATTGTTCAGGTTTCATTTTTTCTTTTTTTACCAGTTGCAGCATCCCGTTTTCAAAGCCGGGTTCATCGGGCAAGGCAATTTTATACTGTTCAATCATAAAACCGGCTGCATCCACCCAGATGGTGCCGCCTCTGTTTTCCAGGCCGGGACCGTCAATTGAATATTTGAGGCATTTTTTGCCATTCATCATTTCATAGCCGGTAAAATGTACATCCGCTCTTCCTTTATTTACAAACCTCATGTCGTTATTCACCAGCGAAGCATCGGCAATATGAAAATGAAAAAAATCTTTTTTATCCTTCAATGCCCGCCAGGTGAAACTGAGCCCGGCAAAATCAAAATCGTAACTCTGCCAGGGAAGCGCTGCCAGCAGCAGCGAATCCCGCATCTCCCCTACTTTTATGCGGATAGTTTTTTCGCCGTCCATCGTCAGCGTAGCTACCAGCTGCGGCGGCTGTGCCTGCCTCAGTCGGTGATTGGTGAACCGGCTGACAGAAAAATTATTCCAATCAATAACGGCTGTCACCAGCGTGGCAGTTTTATCTCCACTGCTCCATTTAAACGACTGCAGTTGGTTGCTGTCGGCCACATATAAAAAAATTGTAGAAGCATGCGAGCCATCCCAGTTTGATTTCCTGTATTCATACATGGTATGCAGGTCGTCAATGGACGAAGGCTTCTGATATTTATGCAGCTGACAAGGCGCCAGCAGGCTGAAACAGTGAAGCACAAGAACGATAAATCCGGTTTTTATTGCTGCCATAGTTTTTACCTTTGCTCGTTCGACGCAATTTGATTTAGCACGGTTACAGGATGGAAAAATAATTTTTTGCACGGTGAAAATTGATTAAAAGTTTTCAGTGCAGCCATTATCATTTTCACCTGATGCAGCAGCCACAAAGCAAGTGTAAGCTTAGAGATGGGGAGCGGCAGCCATAGGGTGCTGAAAATTTTACTTTATACTGTGATAATTCGTGATTCCATTCAATATTTCCAATTGGAAGATCAGAAGCAATACCTGCCAGGGTGATGGAAAGGCATAAGACCCGGGCAATTAATCTTTAAAAAATCACAAGTACAGGCTTCTAATAAATGATTGAATAAAATGAATAAAATTAAAAATATAAAAGGCTGCCCGGTTGAGCAGCCTTTCCTTCTTAAAAAAAGTATTTATTTTTTTATAAACTTTGCCGTTGTGGTTTTGCTGCCATCATTTACCTGCACCAGGTAAAAGCCGGCCGTAAGTTTTGAAACATCCAATTGTGTAAGTGTATTGCCGCTTTCCTGCTGTATCACTAGTTTACCCATGAGGTTATAAACCTTGATCACCGTTTTATTTTGAACTCCTTCCACCGATACATTCAGCTGATTTCCGGCAGGGTTAGGGAAAAGGTTAATGGATAAGTCCGGATTCACATTTTCCATATTGGGTGCAGCAGTTGCTGCCTTAGATGCAGTACCAGTTTGCACTTTCAACGTATAGCAGGATGTTGCATTATTCGCAGTACCCTTCGGAAATACTTTTGCATAATAAATACCTGCCGCAACACTTAGTGAAACCGATTCATTTTTCGTACCGCTATTTTGTGAAATACCAATTTGCGATCCGCTACTGTTTAATACAGCCAGATTGTAGTTGGCGGGTAATGTAGATAACGACACCGTAATCGTACCGCCTGAACTGATCGTGAATTTATAATGGTCAATATCATATTTGGGAGAAATGGTTCCTTTAATATCTGTATTTAATGGAATCGCAGCAGCGCCGCTTGTATTTCCGTTTGTACTTACATCATAAGGACCGGGACATGTTGCCGTTGCTCCTGTGGTTGTGAATTGTGAAGTTGCGCTGTAATCACTGCCCTCATAGAGGCTGCAGTTTGTTTTTACTCTCCAATCATATGTAGTGGCTGGAGATAAGCTATAAATAGTAACGTATGTTAAATTGGTACCGGAAGTCGCTACGATCCATGTATTGGAATACGTGGGCTTATAAATGACAGAATAACCCAACGCTCCGCTCACAGGGCTCCAGTTCACGGTTGCAGTGCTGGATGTAACGCTGGATGTGTAAAGTCCGCCCGGGGGAGGACATGAACCTATTGCTCCGGTTGTAAACTGAGCTTGTGAGTAGCTGCTGCTCCCGGAACTGCAGTTAGCCCTTACTCTCCAATCATACGAAGTTGTGGGTTCCAATCCGTATGAAAAGATACATTGTAACCCGGTGGTCCCGGTTAAATAAGGTGTCCAGCTGGATGAACTTGACGGTTTAAGCTCGACATCATAACTCACAGCCCCGCTTACTGCATTCCAATTAGCTGTTGCCGTTGTAGCAAAAATATTGGTAGTTGAAAGACCAGTAGGTGCACTACATTGCGCATTAACACTATAAGATGCAACTACTAAAAGAAACAGCGCTACGAATTTCATATGAATATTGAATTTTGAGTGATTCAAAAAATTTAAAAGCGGATGCAAATTAAAAGCACAAAAGTTTTAAATCAACCGCTAATCAACGAATATTATGCCAAGAATAATACCACGGATTTATTCGCAGGGTTTTGATGGATTACGATCAATTTTTTACGTTGTGGACAACCTGTTATCTGCAGAATAAGGAAATTGATACTTATCCAATTCACTCATTTAGACTTTGTTATTATTTTAATTGCACCTCCACTATAGAGAGTTTGATTAAAAGCATTCTCAGAGGAAGTCCTTCATTATTTATTCATCAATTATTCACATAAACAGCTACAAGCCGGGGGAAACACGAACCGGTAATAAGAAGGCCGTGAAATGTGTTCCCCCTTTCACCCTCTTTATTTTTGTTCCCATGCGTGAGAGAATTCATCGGGCATCTATTATTATACATTAGCCAGGGCAGAAATACTGGAGTAAAAGAAGCGAAGAGTCCCGAGTTTCACTCCGGTTGTTGATGCGCCACCCACATGGGCCGGCCTGCATACCAACAGTGGCGTGCTGTTTTTCTGAAGCTGCCAAGAGGGGCAGAAAAAGTAAATCACAACTATCCAAAGTTGTCATAATCCGCCTTCGTGATTAGCAACTTGTCCAGAATTGCATCTGCCAGCACTTTCGACACAGTGGAAAATGTTTCAAATTCGGGCTTGCCCCTGATTTTTGCAAACCACTTACCCACCTTATTGTCATACCGGAAAACCATATCTTCATAATCATTATACAGGTAAAGGCCGCCACTATCAAACAGCTTCCAATATTCATCCCAGCTTATTTTTTTAACATGAATCATGTTGCTATTTTTATCTTTTGAAAATTTGTGCCTGAACTCGGTATTAAATTCGGGATATTTTTCGAGAGCGGCCTTCGGATTTTTACGGTACAAATCAAAAGCCCTCGCTCTCATAACCGAATGATATTGACCATGTATCACAATAGGGTTTTTGTCTATGTTTTTACTCTTTTTCATTCATAATAAAATTATAACCTATCTCAAAAACAATTTACATGTGAATGGCAGATTAAAAGTTTTGTGAGTTAGCGGTTTTGTGAAAGATTTTATGTTACATTTATCTGATACAACATCAATAGAAATTAGCATCACCAATGATATAAAATGCTCGACCCTCCAATAATATTTACGGACGTCCTCGTCAGGATGACCTGTAAATTCTCAACGGTATTTTATGGGTTTGCCGCACAGGTGTTTCATTGTAAGCTTCCCAAAATTCTCCAGATTCATCTAACATAGGACTCTTTTGAGCCGGATGATAATAAAAAGCATCCCTATAACTTAATCAAATTTAACAATCGTTCATCAATTTTTCTCCAGTCCTCAGCAAGGTTTACTGTACAAATAGCGATAGGGTGATCATCAATAATATAATGCTCGTCTAATTCGATTCCGGCAGCCGGATAGAGTAGAATTCCAGAAATTTTTTTCCCGGATATATGATCTTCCAATGGAGACAGATTTTTCAAATAAGCATATAGCTGGTACAAGTTGGCAGAATGGAATTTTCTCTGATGGTACTGATTTGTAATTAGTGCTTCAGAATAAAATTTGGTGTCCATGACTATTTTCCTCGTTTCTGACAAAAGGGAAATATCAGTACGCATCTGAGGAAGCAACTCCATCCTGCTGTTCTTTACCGCTTTTGCCTTCCATTCAATCTGTTCGCTATGCACCTGAAATTCATTTTGCCGGATTCGGTAAAAATTAAAAACAAACTTTTCAAACAATGATTGCATGGTTTTCGGATCCCTGAGCATGTCCCTGAACTTATAAGTACCAGTTTGTTCATCCAGCGAAAGCTGTTGAATTATAAACCTGCATATCTTCAGCAGAAAATCATAAAAGCTGTTATTCCGATGAATAAACACCATAGAAAAGTCTGATACTCTTGGTATGAAATCTGCCACATCATGAAAGTGGGTGACACAATCAAGTACCTCCTCCCTGATATCCCTGTCGAGTTCTTTATTTTTATGCAAAAGCTGTAATGTGCCTTTCAGTATCTGATTTGGAAATATGTCATGACTGAATTCATCAAACTGACAAACTGTTTTTCCATACAGAAGCCCTTTAGAAATGAGCGTTTCATGAAAGAGTATTTTCCCCTTAATACCCGGGTATTGTTCTGTTGTTTCTGTATAATTTCTATAAAGTCCCTCTTTGATCAGCCGGTTACATCCTGAAACAAGCACTTTGGCTAGCAAATCGGGTAATTGATGATAATCAGAAGTGCTTATAGTGACTATATCTTTTTCCTGCATCTTATTCCAGGCATAGCAAAGCAGGTAATAGATATTCTGAATCGGGATATTCATTTGTAAAGACTTAGTATCATTTCATCTGCTTTCGATTTATCATCAAACCAGTACTCTCTTAATACCGGTGCTATTTCGAAATCAATGATATCCCTGTACCATGTTTCAAAATCCTTAGTAGCAGGGGGAGTGCAGAAATAACTATGGCCGATGAGGAACCCCTCACCCAAATTCCGGTCATCACTTATGACAGAATTCAGATAAGTCATTCGTTCGATTATCCGGTTGATGATATGAGTGGGAACACCTCCGCTGCTGAGATAGTCTGAAAATTTTCCATCCAGCCTCGGTCGAAGATTAATAAAAGAAAACCGCCGGCGCAAAGCATAATCCACCACAGCTAAAGAGCGGTCGGCTGTATTCATAGTACCTATTATGTATAGATTTTCCGGAATATAGAAAGGACTCAGGTTATCGGCCGAATAAATTAAAGGCAGGGAAAAGTCCTTTCCCCGTTTATCACTTTCCAGAAGCATGAGCAGTTCACCAAATATCTTACTGAGATTTCCTCTGTTTATTTCATCAATGATAAAAAAATAATCCTCCTCGGGTCTGCGCATGGCTTTTTTACAGAAACGATAGAATACCCCGTTGCAGAGCCGGAATTGCCCGTTTTCGTTAGGCCTGTATCCCTGCATAAAATCTTCATAGGAATATGATTGATGAAATTGTATGGTCTCGATATTATCTTTTCCCCGACTTTCCATCCACAGGTAAGCCAGTCTTCGTGCAATGAAGGTTTTCCCCACTCCGGGTGGACCCTGAAGAATGATATTTTTCTTTTTTTCCAATATGCGGAGAATTTTTTCGAGCTCTGTCTCTTCAATAAAGATTTCACGAATAGCATCATCCATACTATATTCCTCTGTAGGGCCTTCATCTGAACTGCTGGCAGCATTCAGTATTGATTCAAACTCTTCCCTTTTCAGTTTAAAAAGACTTCCCTGGTTGTTTTTCAACACTTCACTTCCGGCCAGTTCTTCCATTGCATTAATTTCTGACCAGCTTAATGGATTGGGAAAGAACTGTGTAATTATAAAAGAGAATTTTTCCTGCCCATCATCTTCATCCAGATGGATTGCTTTAGTAACCTCAAATAATGCAACTACCTTCATACTGGGTGAAGATTCGTAACCAATAATCTGGTCTCCTGGTCGAATTTCCCTGAAATACTCATACACTCTTCGTTTGTTCCCCCTTTCATTATAAGAAGTATAATGTTGCTCTTGTCCCATTTCAAAATCTGTAATCTTCCAATACCGGGGATTGGCATTCAGCCACCAGTAACTGCGATTTTGATCATCCTCCTCGGCTTGTTCGATACCAAGCATTTTCTTTAGGTTTTGTACATAGCCGGGATATTTGGTTATATCTGTTAATGTTTTGGTTACAATTTTCCCATCTGTTTCCGGCCATTCTCCTTTCTTTAACCAATTCACCTTTATTTGGTTCGGATAATTTTCTTCTTCTGCATGATATTCATAATTACCACTAACAACCCCGTATCCAAGATAGTCGGTGGTTCCTTTCTTGACAATAATGATATCCCCTTTTTTTATATCCCTTGAAAAATTCCATAAGGCAAGAGTATTATGCCGGTTATTATATTTATGGTGTGGATATAATATCCTGAGCTGATCCGCCATGGCATCACGGCTTTTATAAGCTTTCAAATCACCTAATTTCCCCCAACCAATAGCTGCAATTCCTTTTTGGTAAAAA
Organism: uncultured Chitinophaga sp.; assembly: GCA_964444975.1. Taxonomy (GTDB): domain Bacteria; phylum Bacteroidota; class Bacteroidia; order Chitinophagales; family Chitinophagaceae; genus VBAS01. Next base: position 8,520 of record CAYUJD010000107.1, read on the forward strand.
TCCTCCCACATGGATGTACCTATGCCAGGAGCTAGCAGCCAGTACCGGGTTATTTCCTTCTTAGGATATAATATTTCGAATTCAGAAACTTCTAACTCTTCATTATCCTCTTTAACCGAATCTTTATTCCTATCCGATAAGTAATGGGAACATGCATAAACAAAATCCTGGGTCAGCAGGTGCAAAGATGGATCCGTATAACAATCAGCGCTCAGCAAAGAATGGTTGAGATGTATCAGTTCATCGTCTTTTATCAGAATTTTCCTAACCTCGTCGCATAATGCATAAAAGCTAACCAGGATATCATTGGCGCCCTTTTTAGGTACTTTTAGTGAAAAAGATTCGCAAAATCCTTTGAACATACCGTATTTATACAGGTAATATTTTTCGGGGTAAATAAAAAATAATAATACGGAAAGAAACCGGTCACCTATATAATGATGATTTGCGTCTTTATTCTCCACACTGTTAAGCACCTGCAAGAGTTCATCAAACATTATCATTGTATGCTGTACCCGGTCATTAATGCTTTTACTCTCATCCGCTAAGTATTTCAGAGCATTCCTGGTTTTTTCCTTATCAAGCTTAGCAAAACTGAGAAGCATTTTTACCGGGTAATAATTATGCCCAAGCCACAGATTGCTGGACGGTGTAAAACAGGCTTTCAACATTGAAAAAAGATCCCCGGTATCCAGATCCCAATTAGCCCTGAATGTTTTAACATTTTTCCATTTATACAGCTCATTGTATTGCTGGTTGCTGTTGCCACGAATCAGCTCCTTATACCTGGAAATATACTCACCTATTTGCCCGGAAAATTTTTCTAGTTCGTAACTCATAAATTAACTGGTTAATGCAAATTAAATTTATTGATTAATATATAAGCTATCTAAAAGTCACTTTAACCCCCATCAACCACTGATTACACGGATATTATTTCACTGATTTCTCAGATTTTAGAATCAAAGCGGTGCAATCTGTTTGCTTATCCTGTGCATCTGTGGTCTGAAAAAACTTTTGAGATGACTTGTACTATGGTAAGCGAAAAACAAAGTATAAGCATAACTCAACACCCGGTCAATAATAATTCCCTACTCTTAGAAGCCTTTATTTGGCTTTTCAATGCTGTCGGCATTACCAAATTAAAATATTACTTACTAAAAATAATTATTCAAGATTAAACCCTTCCCACAAACACTCGTTCATTTTGTGAATTAATGTGGGAAACAGATGACCATCCCGGTAGACTTAAACCCCTATTTG
>CAYUJD010000108.1:0-8883 GCA_964444975.1 uncultured Chitinophaga sp.
AAACCCAACCACACCCGATACCAGCGAAGCCAGCAGCACGGCAATTTTTGAATCGGCCACCAGCACTGCATCATCAAATGCCAGCAGGGTAATAAAGATGGACATGGTAAAACCAATACCTGCCAGCATACCGGCGCCGGCAAGGTGCTTCCATTTGATGTTTTCAGGAAGCTTTAGCAGGTTTAATCGTACGGCAACAAGTAATGTCAGCAAAATACCCAGCGGCTTGCCAATTACCAGCCCGGCAATAATGCCAATACTGTTCTCATTAAACACAGCATCTTTAAAACTACCTTCAAACAATATTCCTGTATTGGCCAGGGCAAACAACGGCAAAATAAAAAACGCTACCGGCTTGTGCAGCCAGTGCTGCAGCTTGTACGAAGGCGATTTTTCGCCCCCATCGCCAAAGGGTATGGCAAAGGCCAGCAGCACACCCGCAATGGTGGCATGCACACCCGAACGCAGGAAACAATACCACATCACAATGCCGCCCATAAAATACAAGGCCAGTTTATAAACCCTCAGCCTGTTTAAAACAAGTAAAATTCCAAACACGACTAATGCACCACACAAATACCAAAGCTGAAGTTCTTTAGTATAAAAAACAGCAATGATGATAATAGCGCCGAGATCATCAATGATGGCAAGAGCGGTCAGAAACACTTTCAGCACAAAGGGCACTCTTTTACCCACAAGTGATAAAATGCCGAGTGCAAAAGCTATATCCGTAGCCATTGGAATCCCGAACCCCTTTTGTGTGTCGCTGCTGCTGTTCAGGACAAAATGAATCAATGCTGGAAAAATCATCCCTCCCACCGCAGCAAAAATGGGCAGCAGGGCATTTTTTACATCCGACAGCTCCCCCATGTAGAGTTCCCGTTCTATCTCCAGCCCTACCAGCAAAAAGAATATGGTCATCAGCCCGTCGTTTATCCAGTGTTCAATGCTGAGATTGAGTTTCCAGTCGCTCAATCCTTGCAAAGTTTCCCGGTGCCAGAAATGAAGATAATCTTCACCGATAAAAATATTAACCAGCGCCAGGCTGAGCGCCGTGGCGAAAATCAGTATAAAGCCGGAACTTTTTTCGCTGGTAAAAAATTCCCTGAAGAGTTTCGTCACATTCATATCCCATCGGATGGAGCAGTAAAAATATTAAGCCCTTGCAGAAATATAAAATAAATCGCCCCTCATCACTATTTTACAATCATCGCCGGGTATTTCCATTAATCAAAAATAATCCTGCCAACTAGGGATATTTCTATATTTGCCTATGCTGCGCACCATTGAAATTGTGTTAAGCAGCCTGCGCATGGCTGTGCAGGAGCTTTGGAAAAACAAGCTCCGCACTTTTCTTTCGCTTTTCGGCATCACCATCGGCATCTTCTGCATCATCGGGGTGATGGCTACGTTAAACAGTCTTGAACATAACATCCAGAGCGAAATAAAAGCTTTCGGCACCAACACCATTTACATTGACAAGTGGGATTACAGCCAGGGCGGCGGCGGCGAATACCCCTGGTGGAAGTACATCAAGCGGCCATCGCCAAAGTATGAACAACTGGAGCAGATAATGCAACGAACCCCTTCGGCCAAATACGCTGCATTCAAAATTCACCGCCAGGCCAATGTGGAATACAGGGATAATGTACTGAAAGATGTAATTCTTTACGGGTTCAGCGAAGACTTTAATAAAATCCAGACCGTAGACATTCGCTATGGCCGGTATATTTCGGCAGCGGAGTTTCAGCAGGGAAGCAGCGCCATTGTTATCGGCAACGAAGTGGCTGAACAGCTTTTCATCAGCCCGGAGCGGGCCGTGGGCAAAATGATAACGTTACAGGGAAAAAAAGGAACCATTGTGGGGGTGATAAAAAAGCAGGGCAACCAGATGCTGGGTGGATGGCAGTTTGATAAATCGGTTATCATGTCGTACCGCTTTGCCCGTACCATAATGGATGAAAGAAGAGCCGACCCGCTGATACTGGTGCAGGGACAGGACAACATGAAGAGCGTGGTGCTGAAAGATGACCTGAAAGGCGCCATGCGGGCCATCAACCGCCTGAGCCCGACACAGGAAGATAATTTTTCGCTGAACGATGTGAACGACTGGAGCAAGGCTTTCGAACAGGCCTTTTCCGGTGTCAACATCGGCGGCGCCATCATCGGTGGTATCAGTCTTATTGTTGGTTTGTTCGGCGTGGCCAATATCATGTTTGTAAGTGTGAAAGAAAGAACCAGCCAGATTGGATTGAAAAAAGCCATTGGCGCCAAGAGCCGCATTATCCTCACCGAGTTTTTACTGGAAGCCGCATTTCTCTGCCTCATCGGCGGCCTGTTCGGGCTGATACTTGTTTTTGGACTCACCAAAGTTTTATCCGGTTCATTTTCCTTCCCCGTATTTATTTCCACTTCCAACTTGCTATGGGCCGTCGGTATTTGTTTTTTTGTAGGTATACTGGCGGGCATCATCCCTGCATCCATGGCAGCAAGAATGGACCCGGTGGCGGCTATCAGGAGTAAATAAGCAACGATTTGCTCTGCAGGCTTGTCAATCAGGATATGAAACTATTCAAAACCATACTCATTGCATTGCTACTCGTTTTAACCGGTGTGCAATGTTCAAAAGAAAAGTTAGTTGAAGCGTATGGCACCATCAAAGATTACACAGGCCTTGATGGATGCGGATTAATGATTGATTTGGATTCAGGTGACAGACTGGAAGTGGTTTCCTTACCTCCCAACACAACACTGGTGGCCGGTAAAAGAGTGCGGGTAGAATACCAGCCTGTACCTGCATTTTCCATCTGTATGGCCGGAACAACAGCCAAAATCATCAGTCTTCAATACCTTTGAGATTCTTTGAACCTTTCATGCCTGTAACCATTTTAGCTATTGAAAGCAGTTGCGACGAAACCTCTGCAGCTATCTGCCGGGACGGTAAGATTTTATCCAATATCATTGCCACGCAAAAAGTACATGAGCAGTATGGCGGCGTAGTACCGGAGCTTGCCAGCCGGGCACATATTCAAAATATTATCCCGGTAATTGAAGAAACATTTCGGATTGCTAACCAAAATCTAAAACCCACCTTCGCTAATGCTTCGGCGGATAAATCCGAAATCATAAATCTGCAATCCCTTGATGCCATTGCCTTCACTCAGTCTCCCGGCCTTATTGGTTCGTTGCTCGTGGGCACACAGTTTGCAAAATCATTGGCGCTTTCATTAAATAAACCACTGAGTGCCGTGCATCACATGCAGGCGCATGTATTGGCTAACCTGATTGACGAACCTAAACCTTCCTTTCCTTTTTTATGTTTGACTGTCAGCGGCGGGCATACGCAAATTGTGCTCTGCAAATCGCCAACCGAAATGCAGGTAATTGGCGAAACGATTGATGATGCCGCCGGTGAAGCTTTTGACAAATCGGCCAAGCTGCTGGGCCTTCCCTACCCCGGGGGTCCCTTGATTGATAAGTACGCAAAAGAAGGAAACCCCAATCGATTTCATTTCCCAGAGCCACAGATTCCCGGGCTTGATTTCAGCTTCAGCGGGCTTAAAACCTCCATACTTTATTTTTTGCAAAATGCGGGCAAGAGTCATGTATACAGGGAGGAATTTTTAGCCGGCGAAGAAGAAAAGGAAAACTTTATTAAAGAAAATCTTGCCGACCTATGTGCTTCCATCCAGCAAAGGATTGTTTCTATTCTGCTCAATAAACTCAAAAGAGCTTCGATCGAAACGGGTATCAAAGATGTTTGCATTGCCGGCGGTGTGTCGGCCAACAGCGGATTGCGCAAGGCTTTTGAGGAATTGGGTAAAAAGTATCATTGGAAAACTTTTATTCCCGCCTTTCAATACTGCACGGATAATGCCGGCATGATTGCCATCACGGGTTATTATAAATACCTGGCGGGGCAGTTCAGCGATCTTTCCGTAAGTGCATCGGCGAGAGCGCAGTGGTGAACTGGTTGCTGGCTTGCCTGCTAAAGCTTTAGCGTAAGCAGGTTACCGGTGGTATCCGGATGCTGGGTATTTTTACCAGCAACAAGTAACTAAGATGTCAAACACTTTTTTCCGCTTCAAACAATTTACCATTCACCAGGACCGCTGCGCCATGAAGGTGACGACAGATGGCTGCTTGTTCGGGGCATGGGTCACCACTGAAGTCAGATGTCAGATGTCAGAAGTCAGAATCGTACTCGACATCGGAACTGGAACGGGGTTGTTGTCGCTCATGCTTGCTCAAAAAAATTCTGACCTGGTAATTGATGCAATAGAAATTGACAGTGCAGCTGCCATGCAGGCATTGGAAAATGTAAATGCTTCGCCGTGGAAAGACCGGATCAGGGTGATTCATGCTGACATAAAAATTTTTTCACCGGATGAGAAGTATGACCTCATCATCAGCAACCCGCCGTTTTATGAAAGAGAAATAAAATCGGGTGTAGAAAAGAAAAATCTTGCTCACCACAGTAAGAGCCTTACCCTGGAAGAATTAATTTCTGCAATCAAAAGAAACTTGAAACCGGAAGGGCTTTTCTTTTTAATGCTGCCCTATAAGAGAAATGCCGAAGTGAGAAGGCTTTTCAAAGACAGCCGGTTGCATATAGTGAAGCTCATTTTCGTCCGCCAGTCGGCAAGCCACGATTATTTCCGCATGATGATACAGGGAAAAATTAACGGCCATCCTGGCGAAGAAACCGAACTGGATGAAATTTCAATCTGGAATGAGAAACAGGAGTACACGGTTGAATTTGTTGATTTGCTAAAGGACTACTACTTCTACCTATAAAAAATCAATAATCAGACATCGAACCGCCGACATCCGACTTCTGACTTCTGACCTCACTCCTTCCCTTCAGCAAAATCCCGCATGTATTCATAATGCAGGGTCAGCTTACCTTCTTTTACTATCGTTGCCTTTTCTATAATCGGCGAGCCGTCTGTCACCAGGTCTTCCAGGATATGCTTTATCAGCTGCTCACCAAAATAGCGAGATGCATCTCTTGGCAATTCATTGGGCAGGTTGCCCACCGCCATAATATCAATTGAGTTGGGCAAATACGGCTCTGTTTTCTGCAGAGTGGTTCTGTCCACGCCGTAAATCGGGTTCTCAATTGACTGGTCGCCGAGATTGATAGGTATAGATCCACCTGCGTCATCCGTTATATCTGCAATTGTGCGGATGATAAAATTTTCATCTTTCACATCTTCCTTTTCAAAAAGCCTTGGCACTTTTTTATCCCAGTATACACCATTCAGCAATATGTCAGTTTGCGAAGCATAGGGCAAAAATTTGCAACGGTATAGTTCCGGGTGTTCATGAAATTCGAGACGCTGGTATTTGCCGTTTTCATTTCTTTCATAAAGATCTGCGCCTTTCAGTTGGGTATAAACCGGGTAGGCAAATCTTCTTAACAAATAATCGTCGGGCTCTACTTCATGAATGCCCATCAGGTTCATGATTTCAAGAATGCCGTGCGCCACCCGGCCAGATCCTGTTACTGCAATTTTTACATTGGGCAGGCGAAGGCCAAAGTAAGTATGAATAAGCTCCCGAAAACTTCTTTGCCTGTACACACGGTCAAGTTTATACAAACCGGTTCTGTTACCATAAGCCATCATCCCGTTATGTGCTCCCACAACCCCGGCAAAAAAACCAAAACCGATGATGCGCTGCCCGTCTTCATGTTCAAAACACTCGTAATCAATCAGGGTAATATTATTTTTCATTATCGCCTGCAGCAGTTGCCGGTTATGCTCCTGCTTTTTTTTGGTATGGGAAAAAAACAGGTAAGTCTTGCCCGGTATCAGTTGCTCAACCGGCACTTCTTTTATACCCAGTAAAATATCACATTCGCTGATGTCATCTTTTACCTGCACACCCGCAGCCAGGTACTCCCGGTCGGTAAAGCACCTGACGGCAGAGGATTGGGCAATAATTTCCACTTCGGAACTATTGCGATGAATCCATTTGCAATGGGCTGGGGTCAGGGCTACCCTGTAGTCGGCTGGTATTTTCCCTTCCCTGATTAATCCTATTTTAACCATACACTGAACTTTCGAGCATTGAACCCTGCCCCGGAGAGGGCTTTGGCGGGCAAGGCGCAAAGTTGACCGGAAATGGGCATTTAAACAAACGAATTAATGCCATCTTGCCAAATGATTTATTTTACCGAAATCATCCGACAGACCAACCAGTAAATTGGCAGGGAAAGAAAATTCATTGTCAATGCCAGTGAAATACTCCCTAACGCCACTTCAATCTTTTTACCCTCTTAATATAGTTGCTGCGGAATTTCCCTCTGTACAAATGGGATGAGTTATTATTAATTTCGTTCATCAGCTCAATCGCTTCATCGTAATCACGGTTTTTCAGATAGGCAAGCGCCAGGTAATACTCCGAAGCATCTTTAAGTGCAGAACTTTTATCGCGTTTCATTTCGGCCAGCACCACCTGAAAATTACTGATGGCTTTTGCAGCATCACCTGTTTCCAGATATGCAAGCCCGGTAAGAAAAATATTTTTAACCGACAAAACAGAAATCGCATGCAGGCGAATCACCTCCCGGAAATCCTTTTGCCTGTAGGCAGTTTCTATTTCTGATCCGGGTTGTTCGCCGGCATCGGGGGATGCCGATAGTTCATAAGGAGTATAGTTCTCTGCAAAAAGCTTTTCAGGAGAAAGTCTATAAAAACTATACCCTTCTGCAAGCAGAAAAATAAGCAGTACAACCGCTGCTGCTGCCACACTATAGCGGATGATTTTTATTACCCTTGATGTGCCACCCGGCTTTTTCGCCATTCTTGTTCATTTACCGAACGAAAAGAAGTTACATTTGTCCCGCAGAAGATCCCAGGAAACACCTTGAACAGCAAGATGCATTTTGACAAAAATAATTATTCTTGAACCGGCCGCAGCGCCCTGTTTAAACTTTACTTGTCCCGAATATTCGGGACTCCGTTCAACTTTAGTGCTACTATTTATCAAGCTATGAACTATTTTGAAATATTCGACCTGCCTGTCCAGTTGAAAGTTGACAAAGATGACCTGCCCAAAAAATATTTTGAGCTCAGCCGCCGCTTTCATCCCGATTTTTTTGCCAACGCCACAGCCGCCGAGCAGGAAAAAGCCCTGGAGATAACTGCCAGCCTGAACAAAGCATTTAAAACATTTCAAAACCCGGATGAAACCATTAAATATGTACTCCAGCTTAAAGGGCTGCTGGAGGAGGAAGAGAAATACCAGCTGCCACCCGGTTTTCTGTCGCAGGTGCTGGAAATAAACGAGCAGCTGATGGATGCGGAAGACAACCCCGCATTACGATTATCTTTACAGTCGGGTATTGACAACCTGCAATCAGAAATCTATGAGCCTGTTAAAGAAATTGTGGAGCATTATCAGGACGGCGTTACTTCCGAAAAAGAACTGCTGCAAGTAAAAGAATACTATTACAAAAAAAAATACCTCGACCGCATTCGAAGGGAGCTTGCCGGTTAAAAAAATAAACCCGGGTCCGGTTATGCCTTTCTTGTTTCAAATTACCATAACTGAAAACCTTATTTGGGACGTCCTTCTCTGATATTAATCATGACAGCTGGTAATCGCTGTCATACCCCGCCGGAGTTTTAAAAAATAGATTTGATGAGCAGGAAAAAGCCAGCCGTGGCCGGAATAACTTTTTACACATAAAACACGTTTATGAAAAAGATTATTGCTGCTATTGACGGATTGAAATTCTCCGATAGCACCCGTGATTTTGCAGTGGATATTGCCCGCCGCTCAAATGCCCACCTGGTGGGAGTGTTTCTTGATGATGAAACTTATACCAGCTACAAAGTGTACGACCTGGTAGTGCAGGAAGGCGCCCCGGAGGCAAGACTGAAGAAATTTGACGCTCAGGACAGGGAAACCCGCAGCAAAGCAGCAGTAAACTTTGCCAACGCCTGTCGTAAAGCGGAGCTAACTTATGCCCTGCACCACGACCGCGGCATTGCCATACAGGAGCTGATTCATGAAAGCATTTATGCCGACCTGCTGGTGATTGATGCCAAAGAAACACTTACACACTACGATGAAAAACCACCCACCCGTTTTATCCGCGACCTGCTGAGTGATGTGCAGTGCCCGGTATTGCTGGTGCCGAAAAAATTCAAACCGGTTGAAAAAATTATGCTCCTCTATGACGGTGAGCCTTCATCAGTTTTCGCTGCCCGGATGTTCAGCTACCTGTTTGGTTTTTTCAGCGAAGTGGAGACTGAAGTTCTATCTGTGAAAAATGTAAACCAGACATTACACTTGCCTGACAATAAACTGATGAAAGAATTCATGAAGCGTCATTTTCCCCGCGCCGGCTACAAGGTGTTGAAAGGAATAGCAGAAGTGGAAATTACCGAATACCTGAAAACACAAAAGCAAAACCTGCTTATAGTGCTGGGGGCCTATCGCCGCGGGCGGGTATCACGCTGGTTTCGCCAGAGCATGGCCGATGTGCTGATGAAGGAACTGAAAGCACCCCTGTTTATTGCACACAATAAATAATTAAGAAAAAAAGATACCGGGTCATTTGCTGAAAACTGGAGACGAGCATGTGAAGATGCTGCATGAAATTGTTTTAAAGACCATCGGGGAAGAAAAACTCGTTTCTGAAAGAATAAAGGAGTTTGAGGGGCAGCATCCCGCATTCAGCAGCCGGGTGGCTGATAAAGTGGATACATTTGGCGGCAGCCGGAAGTTTATTCTTGCCTTTGCTTTTTTTATGGCCCCTTGGATGACTGTTGATTCCATTGTACTGAAAAAATTATTTGACCCCTGCCCTGCATTCTGCTCAACCTGCTCCTTTCAGTATTGGCTGCCGGGCAGGCGCCCATCATCATG
>CAYUJD010000109.1:0-8721 GCA_964444975.1 uncultured Chitinophaga sp.
CTAATTTTCTTTTTTTGATAATCGTAACAAACCATTCCTGTTTTGGCAAATGCAATTGGTAACAGTTTGCCACCGGCTGTTTTTTTTCCAGCTTATAAAAAAGTTCAAAGGAAACTTTCGAAAATTCACCGGCAGCTACGGAGGCGATAATCTCCTCACCGTAAAAAAGTTCGTTTTTGAATTCTATTCCCACATCGCTCATAATCATTCCCACGCCGGCCAGGTTCAGCTCGGTATAGCCATGATGCGAAAGGAACCGGGCCCGTGCTTCATGCAGTATGGATAGTATCGTGTCGTTGCCCACATGTCCGCCGTAATTGATGTCAGTAATGCGGACAGGAATTGATGTGGTGAAAGAAAATTTTCCAGGCAGCCCGATTTTTATTCTTGCCATCAGGTAGAATTTGGTTTAAAATTACATAAGCGTTTTTAACGGCTCTGAACGGTTTTTAATAATTCAACAAAGCTGGTAAAATTGTCACCGGCTATCACCGGTGCTGAAGCAAGCTTTTTCCGCCATTCGTTCAGTGTTTCTTTCCAGTAACTGCCCTGGCCAAACATAATTTCGAAATAATCTTCTTCAACGGGCTTATCCTGCAGGTGAGGGACCAGGTGAGCAAGATGGGCCGGTATTTTTGCAAGCCTTCCGTTGGCATTTACCATGGTAAGATAATGTGCGCCATCACCTGCCATAGTAAAATCCTCAACCGGAAGGGTAAATTTTTTTTCAGCGGGTTTTAGGTTTTCGATTGTTATCATGTTATCAGCCGGCACAAGCATTTCGGCAGGCGTCTTTTCAGATTTTTTACTACCGCCAAAACTACTTTCGGGTCTGTTCAGTGTAGGCTTATTGTTTCGTGCAATAAACTGAACCTCTACAGGAGTTTTCCGTTCCGGCTGTATTGCTGTTACAGGAATTCTCTTTTTGCTTTCGGCTTCACCGGTTGTTTTATTTACAGCTTCCGTAGTTGCCATTCCGGTATTCTCTTGTTTATTATTTTTTACAAATACCCATGTTGCGACAACCATCCCGATGAATACCGCCGCTGCCGCAAGCCTTCGCAGCGTGAACAGGGATTTTTTAACAACAACCGGCATTTCAGCTGCGCCGGCAAGTTGACTGATTACTTTCCAGGCATCCTGTGGCGGTGCTACCCGGATGTTATGGATTTTTTTGGAAACAACTATGTCGGCATTTATTTCATCAAGTCCGGCAGAAAGCTTTTCCCACACCACGGCCGGCGGTGTCACTTCCATATCATGCAGTCTCTTGTTCCAGGTTGTGTTCATACTTTCTGTTTTCGGTCTTTTTCATCCAGGAACTTCATCACCATATCCTGCAGTATCATCCGGGCTCTTGCCAGCTGCGATTTGCTGGTTCCCTCGCTTATACCCAGTATATCGCCTATTTCCTTATGCGTATATCCTTCTACTACGTACAGATTAAAAACGGTGCGGTATCCCGGCGACAACTGGCTAATAAGATTCAGAATGTCTTTTTCGCCCAAACGGTCCAGGGCTGTTTTTTCTTTGTAAGGGATTGTGTTTTCTTCTTTTTCGGCGATTGGCGTCAGGAAAGTTTTTCGCCGCAGGTGTTCAATAGCTGTGTTTACAAAAATGCGTCGTATCCAGCCTTCGAAAGAACCCTCACCACGGAACCGGGCAAGGTTTTTATAAATTTTTACAAATCCATCCTGTAAAATATCCTGGGCATCCTCAGCATTGCCGGCATAGCGCAGGCACACGGCATACATTTTCGGGCTGAATTTATTATACAATGCTTCCTGCATTTTCCTGTCGCCTTCAATACATCCCTGGATTAAGTCGTTTTCGGCGTAATTATGGTTGCTTGAAATTTTCAATCCGGCTGGTTTGTTTCAGATTTTGCAAATATGCTACCAACTTTTCAGCGGCTTTTATCCTGTGATTATACAGGTTTTTTTCTTCAAGGCTCATTTCAGCAAAGGTCCGGCTGCTCCCTTCGGGCACAAAAATCGGGTCGTAACCAAAACCCTTTTTACCACGTGGTTCAAGAATAATCTGGCCGGGGCACTGGCCCTCAAACTGCTGTTCGCTGCCATTCATCACCAGGGAAATGACGGCTCTGAACCTGGCCCTTCGGTTTGGTTCATCACCCAGTTTGCGAAGTACTTTATCAATATTGTTTTTAAACGATTTTTCTTCACCGGCATAACGGGCACTTTTCACTCCCGGTTCACCACTCAGGGCTTCAATTTCCAGGCCCGTATCTTCACTAAAGCAGTTCATACCCGTCATTCGGTAAACAGTCCACGCTTTTTCCGAGGCATTTTCTTCCAGGCTATCATGCGGTTCGGGAATGTCAATATCAATTCCGGCATCTTTCAGTGAAATAATTTCAATTTTATCTCCGGCATATTTTTTCAGCTCTTCCAGCTTGTGTTTGTTATTACTGGCAAAAATCAGTTTCATAGGTTGAAAATTTTCTTCAGGCAAACCCATAATTTACTTTTCAGCAGCTTGTCATTTTCCAGTTCGCCCAAGGGTGGTGTAAAAAGATAAACTGCTTCCCGGTATGCCTGGGCCTGGAAGGCAGGAAAAAGCAGGGGGAGGCCAAAAGCCGCAGGTTCTGTGCCAAAAAGCAAAACCGTTTTCGGTTTGAAAAATGAAATAATGCTGTTGAATTCAGATTCATTATGATGAAAAAAATTCAGAATGGCCACATCGCCAAGATTCAGCTGGCAGGCGGCAAGCAGCCGGGTAAGAAAAGTCAGGGACTTGTCAGGTAAATGAACTGCATCCGGATAGTTCACTACTACCAGCACATTTTTTTTATTGCCGCCAAGAAATTTAAACGGCTGGTCTGCCAGTAATTGCTTGCCGGCCGTTTCTCCGTTTGTCAAATCAACAAGTGAATTTTTATATAGAAGGACAAGCTCGTTTTGTGAAAGTTGTATCGAATTCAGGCTCATTTTGTGTAAATAATATTACAAATACGTGTTAGCTTTTTTTTGTTTCTTTGCCACCAAAAGTAACCATTTATGATTGCAACTATGGACATAAGCGTAACCCGGGCCGAAAGAAGTAAACTTCAGGATTTAAACCCCAATGACCTGCCCTTTGGTAAATATTTTACCGACCACATGCTGGAAGCCGACTTTGAAGGCGGCGAGTGGAAAAATGCTGAAATTAAACCTTACCAGCCTTTGCTGCTGAGCCCGTCTGTTGCGGCATTGCATTATGGCCAGGCAATTTTTGAAGGAATAAAAGCCTACAAAAACCAGAAAGGCGAAGCATTTATTTTCCGGCCCCACGATAATTTCAAACGCTTTAATATCTCTGCAGAAAGAATGCAGATGCCGGCCGTTCCGGAAGAGCTTTTTATTGAAGGTATGCGCCGGCTGATTGAGCTGGATAAAAACTGGATTCCTCAAAAACAAGACTATTCCCTATACATCCGCCCGGTGATGTTTTCTTCGGATGAAATAATTGGCGTCAGGCCTTCGGATAACTATAAGTTTGTAATTATTCTCAGCCCCTGCGGGCCTTACTATAATGCGCCGATGCGTATTTATGTGGAAGAAAAATTTGTAAGGGCTGTAGAAGGCGGTGTGGGATATGCAAAAACAGCCGGTAATTATGCGGCCGCCATGTATGCTACCGCACAAGCTAAAAAGAAGGGTTACGACCAGGTGCTGTGGACCGATGCCTTTGAGCATAAATATGTGCAGGAATGCGGAACCATGAACGTATTTTTCATCATTGGCGATAAAGCCATCACTCCCGACTTGTCACACGGAACCATCCTGGATGGTGTGACACGGATGAGTGTTATCACTTTACTTGGTGATCTTGGTTATAAAGTAGAAGAACGACCGCTTAACATTGATGAAATTATTGAAGCCTACAAAAGAGAAATTTACATCGAAGCCTTTGGCACCGGTACTGCCGCCACCATTTCGCCGATAAAAGAGCTGCGTTACAAAGATTTTGTAATGCATTTTGAGGTGGATAAATGGAAAGCCGCCCCCACCATCAAAACATGGCTCTGCGAAATACGTGAAGGCCGCCGGGAGGATAAGTACAACTGGATGTGGAAGGTGTGAGTTAAAAATTCTAAATAACGAATTGCAAATCCCAATGGTAAAACCATCCATTGGGATTTGTTTTTTGGAATAGGGTTTTATTTGGAACCCGGGCCCTATAAATATCAGGATTGTTTTTTGGTATTTATTTGTCAGGACATTACCTTTGCCGCCCCTTCGGGGTAAAAAAACCGGGGTTTATTTAAAAGGTTCAGAATGCCTACAATTCAACAACTTGTACGTAAAGGAAGAGAAATCATAAGGGCTAAAAGTAAATCGAGAGCACTCGACAGCTGCCCACAGCGCCGCGGCGTTTGTACCAGGGTATATACCACCACTCCCAAAAAGCCCAACTCGGCACTTCGTAAAGTGGCCAAGGTACGTTTGACAAATAAGGTGGAAGTGATTGCCTACATTCCCGGTGAGGGGCACAACCTTCAGGAGCACTCTATTGTGCTCATCCGCGGTGGCCGTGTGAAGGATTTACCGGGTGTACGCTATCATATCGTTCGCGGTTCACTCGATACCGCAGGTGTAAAAGACCGGAAAAAGAGCCGTTCCAAGTATGGTACTAAAAGAGAAAAAGCAACCGTCAAGAAATAATTCAGTTTAAAAAGTTTTTCCTGATATGCGTAAAGCACAAGCAAAAAAATTACCCTTAGCTCCCGACCCAAAATACAATGACAAAATGGTAACCCGCTTTGTCAACAACATTATGTGGAGTGGAAAGAAGAGCAGCTCGTTCAACATTTTTTATAATGCCCTTGAAAAAATAAGCAAACAAACCGGAGAAGAGGGATATGAAGTATGGAGAAAAGCGCTGGCTAACATCACACCATCAGTTGAAGTTCGCAGCCGGCGAATTGGCGGCGCCACATTCCAGATTCCTACGGAAGTGCGGCCCGACCGGAAAATCTCGCTGAGCATGAAATGGCTCATACGCTACAGCCGTGAAAGAAGCGGGCGCAGCATGGCCGATAAACTGGCTGCCGAAATAATGGCTGCCGCCAAAGGCGAAGGCGCTGCATTTAAAAAGAAAGAAGACACGCACCGCATGGCCGAAGCCAACAAAGCTTTTGCTCATTTCAAAGTCTGAAAAATTGAAATTTTTTTTTTGAGCCACCGGCAGCTACCGGTGGTTTTTTATTTATCTGAAAAGCTTTGCAATCGTTTCTGTTTTTTTTTGATTAACCTGCTGATTGTTAGAACAGGAATCAGAAAAACTTAATAGCCATTCATGCTTGGGCGAAGTGTTTTTCTCCCTACCTTTGCCCGCCCGTTCCGAACCCTGAATTTTAATTTTTCCGAGGCGAAAACCATTGGGATGGGCGCCTCCAACTATAAAGGGATTATATCATCATGGCAGACCTGAAATTTCAAAGAAACTTTGGTATTGCGGCCCATATTGACGCCGGCAAAACCACTACTACCGAACGTATTCTTCGCTATACCGGCATGATTCACCGTATTGGTGAAGTACACGAAGGCGCCGCTACTACCGACTGGATGGAGCAGGAAAAGGAAAGAGGTATTACAATCACTTCTGCAGCCGTAAGCTGCCATTGGAATTTTCCTACCGTGCTGGGTAAACCGACTCCCGATACTAAAAAATATTATTTCAATATTATTGACACACCGGGCCACGTTGACTTTACCGTGGAAGTAGAACGCTCCATGCGGGTGCTCGATGGACTAATAGCCCTGTTCAGCGCAGTGGATGGTGTGGAGCCGCAAAGTGAAACCGTGTGGCGCCAGGCAAACCGCTATAATGTGCCACGTATTGGTTTTGTAAATAAAATGGACCGGGCCGGCGCTGATTTTCTGAACGTGGTAAAGCAGGTTCGTGAAATGCTTGGCTCCAAAGCAGTGCCTCTGCAACTGCCCATCGGCGCCGAAGATGATTTTAAAGGTGTGGTGGATTTGATAAAAATGAAAGGCATCATCTGGCACATGGAAACCGAAGGAATGACATTTGATGAAATAGAGGTACCGGCCGATATGCTGGATGAAGCAAAAGAATGGAGGGCACAACTGGTGGAAGCCGTGGCTGAATACGATGATAAACTGCTGGAAAAGTTTTTTGATAATCCCGACACTATCAGCGAAGATGAAATTCATGAAGCCATACGTAAAGCCACCATTGACATGAGCATAGTGCCCATGCTTTGCGGTTCTTCTTTTAAAAATAAAGGCGTACAGACGGCTCTCGATGCCGTTTGCCGTTACCTGCCTTCGCCGGTGGATGTGGAAGCCATCAAAGGAACGGATCCGAATACGGGTAATGAACTGGTGCGTAAACCCGACCCCAAAGAACCTTTTTCCGCACTGGCATTTAAAATCATGACCGACCCGTTTGTAGGCCGCCTGGCTTTTTTCCGTTGCTATTCCGGTCATTTGGATTCGGGTTCGTATGTGCTGAATGTAAGAAGCGGCAAGAAGGAACGCATCAGCCGTATCATGAAAATGTTTGCCAATAAACAAAACCCGATTGATTTCATTGAAGCCGGCGACATTGGTGCGGCAGTAGGTTTTAAAGAAATAAAAACAGGTGATACGCTTTGCGACGAAAACCATCCCATTGTCCTGGAAAATATGTTTATTCCCGAACCTGTGATTTCGCTGGCCGTAGAGCCCAAAACCCAGGCCGATGTAGATAAAATGGGAATGGCCATTGCCAAGCTGATTGAAGAAGACCCGACGCTGCGGGTAAAGACCGATGAAGAAACCGGGCAAACCATTCTTTCAGGAATGGGAGAATTGCACCTCGAGATTATTGTGGACCGGATGAAAAGAGAATTTAAGGTAGAAGTAAACCAGGGAGCTCCCCAGGTGGCATATAAAGAAGCATTTCAGACAACGATTGAACATCGGGAGACGCTAAAGAAACAAACGGGTGGCCGTGGTAAGTTTGCCGATATTATTTTTGAACTGGGCCCTGTTGATGCGGAATGGAAAGCTGAAAATCCTGATAAAAACTTCCAGTTTGTAAACGATATTTTTGGCGGCTCGATTCCACGGGAATTTGTTCCCGCAATACAAAAAGGATTTGAGCAGGCTATGACAACCGGCGTGCTGGCAAGTTACCCGGTTGATAACATGAAGGTTCGTGTGTTTGATGGAAGCTTTCATGCTGTGGACTCCGACTCCATGTCATTTGAACTATGTGCCAAAGCAGGTTTCCGCGAGGCTGCCAGGAAAGCAAAACCTGTATTGCTGGAGCCCATCATGAAAGTAGAAGTAGTAACGCCTGACCAGTACATGGGTGATGTAACCGGCGACCTGAACCGCAGAAGAGGCATGCTGGAAGGAATGGATAGCCGTGCAGGAGCACAAGTGATAAAAGCCAAAGTGCCGCTGAGCGAAATGTTCGGTTATGTAACACAACTTCGTTCGTTAAGCTCGGGTCGTGCATCCTCCACCATGGAGTTTAGTCATTATACCCCCGCCCCAACCGGAATCGCCGAGGAAGTGATTGCAAAAGTGAAGGGGAAGGTGAGTGCTTAAATAATTTTTTTTCAATGTAAATCCCGGCCATCAAGCCGGGTTTTTTATCGTAGAAATACCCGGCGCATTTGCCGGGATAATGTTGTCCTATCGTTTCATGCCCGGATTGGAATTCTTGACAATAATCAAACAATTCAAAGCCGGCAGGCCAACTGTTCTATATTAACTTTATATCAATATCCACATAATGAAAGACCCGGGCGGGTCTTTTTCATTTTGGCATTAATATTGTCCCATTTCGTACTACTAAAGAACACAAACCATGAGGAGAATTATTCTGTTTTCTGCGCTGTTTGTATCTATCGCTTCGTTACCCTTTGTTATTTCCTGCAAAAAAAGCAATACTGACAGCAAACGCAATGCAAGGCTGCAGGTGTACCTGACGGATGCACCCGGTGATTACGAAGCAGTGTATATTGATGTAAAGGATGTAATGATTAATGTTACCGGCGACACAGTAAATGGCTGGCAAAGCCTGGCGGGAGTAAATGCGGGAGTATATGACCTGCTGAAGCTGGTGAATGACGACGACACACTACTGGCTGATGCCATAATCCCAACTGGGCGGTTACATCAACTGAGGCTGGTGCTTGGCACAGAAAATTATGTGAAGATTGAAGGCACAACGCAACTGATAAAGCTGGAAACGCCCAGCGCACAACAAAGCGGCCTTAAGCTGAATATACAGCAGGATGTAGTGGATGGCATTCTTTATACCATCGTGCTCGATTTTGATGTAGCCCGTTCTATTGTAAAAACCGGCAACAGCAAGTATATTCTAAAACCTTTAATAAGAACGGTGCTGAATGCAGTGGGTGGCAGCATCAGGGGAGTAGTGATGCCCAAAGATTTTCAAACAGCGGTATATGCCATTAATGGACCCGATACCATTGCCACTACATTTACCGGTACCAATGGCGGCTACCTGATTAAAGGATTGCCGGCAGGCACTTATTCCGTGTATTATCTGCCTGGGGATACCACTTACCAGGATTCGCTGCGAACCGGTATTTCGGTTATGTTCAATACAGTGACTATGGTGGATACAACCACCTTGCATCAATAATTTATTTTGAACAATGGAGCGATAGCCGAAGAACTTTTTTAACTTTAGAAACAAGCCATCAGTATCAGCTGGTGGCTTTCAGTTTTA
>CAYUJD010000110.1:0-8655 GCA_964444975.1 uncultured Chitinophaga sp.
CGGTGGCGGCATGAGCACGGAAAAATTTTTCAGTCTTTCGCCCGACAACAGTTTTAAGTACCGGTATAGCAGTGTAGTGAGTTTTGGAAGCCTTGGTGGCAATACCAGCCAGGACGAAGGCTGGGGAATTTGGGAAATTCAGCAAAACAGGGAAGGCAGGTACCTGGTGCTGCGCTGGCACCTGAAAGGCAATTCGGTTTACAAAATTCAGTGGGGTGAACCGGGAATTATTATTCTTGACAATGCAAAATACCTGTTTGACTGACGTTGCTAGTTATACTTCAATTACAGTTACATCGCCCAGCAGGTATTGTGCATTTACCCACAGGTATGCAAATTGAATAAACTTTTTACCGCATCTTACCGGCAGAATTATCCACAGGCCTTCCGATTCTCTTTCGGTTCTGAAGGTTCCGGCTTCCTGGTCGGTACATGATGCTATCGCTATTGCCACTTTCTGCATAAACTCATTAGCTTGCTCCCTTTCCAGCGTATCATTCATATTTACTGCTGTTTTCCATTTACGGCTTTCATCGGCACCGCGATAAAGAATCATCTGGCTGAAAGATCCGGTATTATTTTCTTTCACGGCTTTTATCACATCGTCGGTTAGCTTACCAAGCTTCTTATTAAAATCCGGTTTTTGCATGTCAATCCATGCCCTTGCTTCGTTGCTGGCCCTGCGCTCAGGATCCTCCATGGAAAATGCCCGTGTGGGATTGGGAATGACCAGCAGATAAATTTTTCCATCCTTCCGCCCGACAATAAACTGCAAATCGTCCCAGGTTTTACCATCATATTCATAATTAATCACCATGGCTTCCGAGGTTTCGTCCTGGGGAAACGGATCATAAAAGAGCACTTCCTCTATCCTCACTTTGCTTATGTCAATCTTTTTACTGGCCACATTGAAGATGGTGTTTTGCCAGGCTTCTTTCAGCTTTTGATTATTATCTTCCAGGAATTTTTTTATCCCCTCATCATTTTGCTGTGGCATCTTGCTGCCAAGCGATTTATAAAATTCTATATCCGGTAAATAGGTTTTCAGAACATCAAAATTGTTTTCCTTCAGCGAGAGGATAAAGGCATCCTCCAGTGAACCGGATTTTTCCTTGCGGCATGAATAAAGCAGGAAAATAAACAAGGGTAAAAATAATATTGTTCGCATATGCTGTTATTGATTATTAAAAATAAATAAATACTGGCATACTTTACCTGGCACCTCTTCGTTTCATTTCCTTTTTTATCAATCCCAGCTCCCGGCCGGTTTGCCCTCCGATGGATGTGTTTTCCTGTGCCCGGCGCATCAGGTACGGCACCACATCTTTGATGGGGCCAAAAGGCAGATACTTGCTCACATTACACCCCGCCCTGGCCAGGTTGAAAGTAATATTATCACTCATGCCATACAACTGGCTCCAGTGCACATGCGGGTGTTTCAGCGGCAAGCCTTTTTGCTGCAGCAGCTCCACTGCAAGCATATTACTTCTTTCGTTGTGCGATGCTACTACAAGTGAAATCCGGTCGAGATGGTCAATACAGAATTTTACACCGGCATCAAAATCACGGTCGCTGCTTTCCTTGTCGGGCTGAATAGGTGAAGGATAACCCATTTCTTTTGCCCGCTTTCTTTCTTTTTCCATATACGCTCCACGTACCAGCTTGGCCCCGAGTATGAAATTTCTTTCCACAGCCGCTTCATAACAGTCTTTCAGAAATGGCAACCGGTCGGTGCGGTAATGCTGCGTAGTATTATAAACAATACATTTTTCTTTGTTGTACGAATCCATCATAAGCAGGGTAAGTGCATCCACGGGGTCCTGTATCCACGTTTCTTCTGCATCAATGAACACGCCTACTTTTCTTTCAGCTGCCGCCTGGCATACCCGCAGCATGCGGTGGCGTACACGGTGCCATTCTTCCCTTTCTTCTTTTGTCAAATCATCCACTGTTTTCAGATAGCGTTTTACCAGGCTGCCTTCGGCCCGGTGCATCAGGCTGTCCATTTTTTCCAGTAAACCAAACCGTGCAAAGCCGGTAACCTTTACACTCATGAAAGGAATATTGTGCTGCGTGGAAGCATAATTGATTACGCGGATAAATTCATCGCAGGCATGCTCAAAATTATCTTCCCCGTCTTTTCCTTCCACTCCGTAGTCGAGAATCACCTGCACGCCGTACTGTTCCAGCCTGCCAGCCACGGTGACGGTTTCCTGCAGCGTTTCGCCGCCAACAAACTGTTTGAAGATAGTGTTGCGCATCATTGACTTTACAAATGGGAAATTCCCTTTCACAAGCAGCGGCGTGAACTTCACCCCTGCTTTCACCAGCCAGGGATAGCGCATGGAAGAAAATAAAAAGTGAGCCTGTTTTAATTCGTTGTCCGTTTTGTAAGCAAAAGCAATTTCTGTATCATCGAACGAGATTACGGGCTGTGGTTCCATAGCAAGCATTTAAAATTCGTGTGCAATGGGCAAATGTAAGAGGAAAAGAGGCAAAGGACAAGGATGGAAATTAACCGTGGAGAGATTGTATCATGGTTTCATGGTTGGATGGTTAATTGTTTTATGGCTTAGATTTTTCACAGGTGAATGCCCGAATTACGGAAGCTTTATGAATTGACAACAATCAAACAGTTCAGCCATGCAGCCATCATTCTTTTTCTGACACCATCCGTTTATCTTTGTTCAAATATTAATAATGGAAAGTAAGACTGTAGCCGATAGCCTTACCGTAATGACAGAACTGGTTTTACCAAATGACACCAATGCGTTTGGCAACCTGATGGGCGGCCGGCTGATGTATTGGATGGATATTGGGGCAGCACTGGCGGCCATGAAGCATTGCGGCTCGCCGGTGGTGACGGCTTCGGTAGACAATATTTCTTTTGAAGCGCCGATAAAACTCGGTAATGTGGTTCACATCGAAGCCAAACTGAGCCGTGCATTCAATACTTCGATGGAGGTGCACCTGAAAGTGTGGGGTGAAGATGTGCTGCACCAGTACAAATACAAAAGCAATGAAGCCTATTATACTTTCGTAGCCCTTGACCCCAACGGCAAGCCGCGGCCCGTGCCCCAGGTAACACCCGTGACCGAAGAAGAAAAAAAACTTTTTGAAGGAGCGCTGCGGAGAAGACAGGTGCGGCTGATTCTGGGCGGAAAGATGAAGCCGGGGGATGCGACTGAATTAAAGACCCTCTTCCAGGATAATCAATAATTATAGGTGTTGTTGTCCTTTAGACAAGCTCTGTTTTCCAGTGATGCGCACCTTTCATCATGTACTCCTTACTTTGTTCTATGGCATCCATTATTTGTCGTATGATTTCTTCGGCCGGAGCGTCGTAATCAATTTGCAAGGGTTCTTTAAACCGTACTGTTAGCAGGGAGCCTTTCTTTTTAAACTTCAGGCCTTTTTTGTTGAAAGCCCGCCAGAACCCGTTGATGACAACGGGCACAACAACCGGTTTGGTTCTTTTAATTATTATTGCAGTCCCTTTTCTGCCGGGGGCAAAAGGTTTGGTAGTACCTTGCGGAAATGTTATCACCCAGTTATTCTCCAAGGCTCTTTCAATCTTCCGGGTGTCGGAGGGGTCGAGGCCTTTGCGCTGTAATTTGCTGTCCGGGTTCCAGGTTCGTTTTACCGTGATGGCGCCAGCCAAAGTGAAAAAGCGGCTGATAAGACTGCCCTTCATTGTTTCTTCGGCGGCCACATAATAAACCCGGGTAAAGGGATTGAGCAGGTAAATGGGAAAACCCAGCCTGTTTTTTCTTCCCCACTTTACGGCGCAGAAGATGTGTAGAAAAGTAATCACATCGGCAAAATAGGTTTGATGATTGCTGACAAAGAGTACATTTGATTGGGGCAGTTTGCGGAGATGTTCAGTACCTGAAATTTTCAGTTTGTTCAGTATTACAAGCCCCGGGTAAGATAGTGTACCGGCAATAGCATAAACCAGCGAACGCAGGGGCCTGATATGTTTGATGCGTTCAAAAAATCCGGGCATACGCAAATAATGTGAGCTCAAATTAAGGATTAAATAAATAAAGTTGCGTACCCCTCGTAATTTACCCTACATTGAAATAATTGGCCACATAGGCACAGTAGAATCATAGAAACACATAGGCCTGATAAAATCTTTTTGTACTTTATGCTTTTGTAGTAATTACTGCTTCATGAAATTATTGCTGTATAAGAGTCACCGACGCTTCGGTTGGAATGCCGATCAAAGACGATAAACGTCCCGATTCCGACACGTAAGTCGCCGGAACAATTATCCATCGGCATGCTACCCGTCTTTAAAAGTCTTGTACTGCGGGCAGGCACAAGTCAAGCCCAATAATAATTTCACAGCCGGCTATCAACACATCCTCCTCAAAATAGCAGGGTGAAAAAAGCGTCCCGGTACATCCAGAACGCTCTAGTTTTAAATAGTTAGCCCCAAACAACTACTGACTATTAACTATAAACTACAAACCATAAACTAAAAACTCACCCCTCACTCTTCTCATCCTTCTTCTCTTCGCCGCCGCCCTTTTCTTCTTCTTTCAGTTTGGCTTTTATTTCGGCCAGTGCACCAAGGTCGCCCAATGTGGCTTTTTCCACTTTCGACTGCACCGTCTTCACCGCCTTGCGGGTTTTATCTGCTTCGGCCTTGGCTTCCTTGCGGCTGGCTTCTTTCTCTTCTATCCTGGCCTGCTCCCATGTGCGGGTATGTGAAAGCACAATCCGCTTTTCGTTGCGATCGAATTCAATCACCATGAACTTAATCGTTTCATCGGCACCTACGCTCTTGCCGTCTTCCTTGTTCAGGTGGCGGTTGGGCGCAAAGCCTTCCAGGCCGTATGGCAACTGCACAATGGCGCCTTTATCGTCGCGGCGGGTTACCGTGCCTTCGTGTAAGCTGCCAATGGCGAAGGTTTGCTGCAGTGTGTTCCAGGGATCTTCTTCCAGTTGTTTGTGGCCGAGCTGCAGCTTGCGGTTGTCTTTATCAATGCTTAGGATGACTACGTCAATATGTTCACCCACTTTAGTGTATTCATTGGGATGATTGAAACGCTTCAGCCAACTGAGATCACTGATATGAATCATGCCGCCAATGCCCGGTGCCAGCTCCACAAACACGCCGTAAGGCGTTATGTTTTTTACCAGCCCCTTGTGACGGCTCTCCACCGGGAACTTCACCTCGATGTCATTCCACGGATCGGGTGATAGCTGCTTGATGGAAAGACTCATTTTGCGGCTGGCCTTATCCAGCGTCACAATTTTGGCTTCATGCTCATCATTAATCTTGAAGAATTCTTTGGCGTTTATCGGGGTATTGGACCAGGTAATTTCACTAACGTGAACAAGGCCTTCCACACCGGGGAGTATTTCAAGGAAAGCGCCGTAGTCCTCGATGTTCACCACCCGGCCTTTTACAATATTGCCTTCGGCAATCATTTCAGGCAGCACATCCCACGGATGCGGGGTGAGTTGTTTCAAACCAAGACTGATGCGCTTTTTCTCATCATCGAAATCGAGCACCACCACATTTATTTTCTGATCCAGCTTCAGAATTTCTGTAGGATGAGAAATGCGGCCCCATGAAATATCGGTAATGTAAAGCAGCCCATCCAGACCGCCGAGGTCCATGAAGGCGCCAAAGTCGGTGATGTTTTTCACCGTGCCCTCCAGCACCTGGCCTTTTTCCAGCTTGCTCATTATTTCGGCACGCTGCGCTTCAATATCGCTTTCGATAAGCGCCTTGTGGCTTACCACCGCATTCTTGATGGCCTCATTAATCTTCACCACTTTGAACTCCATTGTTTTCCCCACAAACTGGTCGTAGTCAGTCACAGGCTTCACATCAATTTGCGAACCGGGCAGGAAAGTTTCCATGCCAAACACATCCACAATCAAACCACCCTTGGTTTTGTTGGTCACCACACCGGTAATCACTTCGCCGGTTTTGTGCACGTCCACAATCTTTTCCCATGCACGGGTGATGCGGGCCTGCCGGCGGCTCAGGTTCAGGTGACCTTCACGGTCTTCTTTTTCCACTACCATCACTTCCACTTCATCGCCTACTTTCAGGTTGGGTGTGTCGCGAAATTCGTTCAGCGGCACCAGCCCGTCACTTTTAAAACCGATGTTCAGTACCACATCTGTTTTGGTCATGCCCACCACGGTGCTTTTAATCAGTTCACCGTCGTTGATCTGAACAAAGGTTTTTTCGTACACCTTGTCATAATTTTCTTTTTCATCCGCGGTGTACGTGGTTACGTTGCGTTTGTCAATGCTCCAATCGAAATCGTCGTGAGCGGAAGGAGCCGCCGCTTCCACAGGTGCTGTTGTTGTCGCTGCAGTTTCTGCACTTTCGGGGGCAGCAGAAGACTCCTGTGCATCAGCGTTTAGTAGTTTTACAATTAAGTTTTCTGACATGATAATTTATCCCGGGTTTTTTATTCCGAAAGCTTTCGGAACCGGGGCGGCAAAGATAGGGTAATTAGCCGGTAGTGCTGAGTCAATAGTCATTAGTTTTTGAAAGTGGGTAACGGTGTATTTACTTTTATGATGCCGGCTTCAACGCCCTGATTTGGCTGCCGTTGCGACGCTCCCCTGTCTGCGTGACACAGTCAGGCAGGGTTCAGGGTTCGGTAATTCTTATCAACCGTTTTTTTGAATAATCAATAAGGAAGGGTGAATTACTTTCATCACTACTTTAAAGCAGGACAAATTTATAGCGTGGTTTCCGTGCTTCCGTGGCTTTTTTTTCTTCAGTGTAACTATGCTTCAGCGGCCATATACTTTGCTGCAATATAGGCGCTCGTCCAGGCATGCTGAAAATTGAAGCCGCCGGTAATGCCGTCCACATCCAGCACTTCGCCGGCAAAGAACAGGTTGGAAATTTTTTTACTCATCATGCTGTTGGGGTCCACTTCATTCAGTTTAATGCCACCGGCCGTAACAAACTCTTCTTTAAAAGTTGTTTTGCCTTTCACTTCACATTCGTAATAGCAGAGATTTTTTATAAAGAAGTTTTGATTCGTAGCAGGCAGGTCGGCCCATCGCCAGCCCGGTTTTATACCCGATTGCTCCGCCAAAAGCTCCCAAAGCCTTGCCGGCAGGCCAAATGGATTTTTATTGACTATTTTCTGCGAAGCAATTTCATTTCGTAGCTGCTGAAAACCTGCTCCCAGGCTTTGTTCAGTATAATCCGGCAACCAGTTTATGCTGATTGCAAATTGCCAACGGCATGTTGCCAATTGCCTTGCTCCCCATGCACTCAGCCTTAGCACCACCGGCCCGCTCAATCCCCAATGCGTGATGAGCATGGCACCCTTTTCCTCATGTTTTGAATTTTTAATTTTGACTTTTGACTTTTCCACACTCACCCCCATCAGCTTCGTTATAGGGTGCCCGGGCAGGTTAAATGTGAACAAAGAGGGAACAGGTTCTTCTATCGAATGTCCCAGCTTTTTCAGCCAATCGAACATAAAAGATTTTGGATAGCCCCCGGTTGCAATGAGAACAAAGTCGGAAGTCAAATGCCGGAAGTCTGATAATACAATCCGAAACTTTTCACCTTCCATCTTCAGACTTCTGACTTCAGACCTCAGCATGATCTCCACTCCGTACCTGCCCGCCTCCCTCAGCAGGCAATCAATCACCGTTTGGGAAGAATCCGTCACCGGGAACATCCGGCCGTCAGCTTCTGTTTTCAGCTTCACTCCCCTTTCCTCAAACCACCTGATCGTATCGGTAGTAAAAAACCGGTGAAAAGTTTTTTTGACAAAATGCCGGCCCCGCGGGTAGTGCCTGCTCATTTCATCCATATCAAAGCTGGCATGCGTTACATTGCAGCGGCCCCCGCCGCTCACTTTTACTTTCGAAAGAAGCCTGCCTGTTTTTTCAATAACGGTCACCCTCAGCGAAGGGTTCATACGAGCTGCATTAACGGCACAGAAAAAACCGGCAGCGCCGCCGCCAATGACGATAAGATGTTTACTCACCCGGCAAATATGGAAAATTATTTCTGCCCGGCGGCCAGGCGGGGAGGGTGCATCTCAAATTTTCGCATCCTCAAACCGCAACAGCCCCCAACCCCTAAAGGGGAGTAGGATCCGAAAGTTTGATATTCCCCTTCAGGGGATAGGGGCAAAAACGAAAATTTGAGATGCACCCGGCGGTGATTACTGATTATAAATTTTTGCCTATCATTACAGCAGCATGCTTTATTCTCTTCTGAAGGTACTTGTAAGCCTGGCTGCAAAAATTTTCTGCAGAAAGATTGGCGTCAATAACCGTGAGTTGCTGAAAGAAAAAGGGCCGCTGCTGCTGGCCTGCAATCATCCCAACTCGTTTCTCGATGCTGTAATCCTTGCCCTGCTGTTTGAGCAGCCCGTGTGGTCGCTGGCCCGCGGCGATGCGTTTATCAATAACACCGTAAACCGTATAATGAAAAAACTTTACATGCTGCCGCTGTACCGTGCCGGCGAGACAAATGAAGTGCATACCGAGAATTATAAAAGCTTTGATGCCTGCATGGATATATTCAGGAAAAACGGCATTGTACTCATTTTCAGCGAAGGCATTTGTATAAACGAATGGCGGCTGCGGCCGCTGAAAAAGGGAACGGCAAGGCTGGCCATCCGCTGCCGGGCCGAAAACATC
>CAYUJD010000111.1:0-8247 GCA_964444975.1 uncultured Chitinophaga sp.
TTGGCAAGAATGACTTCATTCATGCAGCTGCGGTAATCATTAAACTCTTTTACTAATGACATAGTGCTGATTTTTCTCAAAATTACCGGTAAGCCCTGTCTATTGACCAGCGGGCACAGGAATAAAAAAGGAATTTGTAAATTCAATTCCTAAATTTTTCATTATGAAAAATAAAACGATTGCTGTTACCATCCTGTTTGTATTTGTATTTATCGGTATGGCTGCCATCCGGCCTGCGGGCAGCCGCCACGAAAACCTGAAAGTATTGCCGCAGGATATCAGCAATGCCGACCTGGATTCAGTAATGGCGGGTTTTGAAAGAGCTCTGAACGTGGGCTGCGATTTTTGCCATGCCAAAAGCAAAACCAGCCCGGCGGACATCGATTATGCCAGCGACGATAACCCGCAAAAAGAAATTACCCGCATCATGCTGAAGATGACGGCAGCCATCAATAAAGATTATTTCGATTATTCCATACAATACAAAGCCGGCGAACTGCTGGCTGTTTCATGCAAAACCTGTCATGATGGTTTTCCAAGACCTGAAATGAAATACGAAAAGGATAAATAGTATTTTTTGGCACCTGGCTGATACAAAACCCCTATCCGCTTTCGGGTAATAATACCAAACAAAAAAGCACTTTTGCTCGATTTTACTATTAATCAGCTTCTTATTACACTACTGCTGATAGTGCGGCGTTAAATTTACACCTGGTATAAATCAATTATACCTATCCTATAAAAAACCATACACATGAACTGGCACAGCGCCATAGGAATTTTATCCACCGTAGCCCTTTTTTCCCCGGTAATTGTAATTCTTTTTTTCCGGCTGATCCGCTACAGGCAGTTTATCCCGTTGTTTTTTTATTTCCTGATTGCCTTTGTTTATAACCTGATGACCGAAGATCTGCTGGTAGTGCCCCGGAATGTTGAAAGGGGTTATGGCATCATCAACAACCTGCTGGACGTGCCCCTGATGTTTTCATTTCTAATTCTGATGAGCCTGTCGGGCAAGCAGGCCAGGCGCATGAAAATTCTGCTGGCCCTTTATATTGTTTTTGAAATAGCTGTTGTCAGCATCAGCGGCATGACGGTGAAAACAATCACCTGGGTACTTGGGCCGGGTCTTGCCCTTGTGTTTGGTTACGCTTTATATTATTTTGTACAAACAGTAAAACGCAGTTTTATTCACAGCAAGTTTGTGGGCAAAGCCATGATTGCATCAGCCCTTAGTTTTGCTTACGGGTGTTTTATTTTTATTTACCTGATGCATTATGTGGCTGCTATTCCCGATTTGCCCAATATCTTCCTCATTTATTATATTGTAACCATTCTTTACAGCAGCCTGATTACAGCCGGCCTGGTGCTGGAAAGCAAAAGAAAACGTAAACTGGAAGAACTGCTGGTTACCCGCAGGGAACTGCTAAGTTTTTTTTCCGATGAAAAAAAAACGATAACTCCGCATGAAATAGCCGGCCAGCTGAAACTGCACTGATATTTTCAGAAGCAATATTTTTCCTCGCCAATCATTTTCTCAGCTATTCTTCTCCGGGCTTCCTTGCTGTTGAAAGGTTCCGCTTTGGTAAACCGTTTAAGCCCCATCAGAATCATACGCTGTTCATCGCCTTCGGCAAAAGCATTAATGGCGTCTTTACCTGACTTGTTTACTTTATCCGCTGCATCGTACAGGTAAGTACGCATGATGTCGGTAAAAACTGCAGCGGCCGACTCGCCTTTTTCTTCAGCTATTTTCATCACCCTCAGCAGCACACTTTCCGCATTGAAGGTTTCAATAGCCATATCGGCAATATTCATCAGCAGCTCCTGCTCCTTTTCAATCTTCATCATCAGTTTTTGCGCAGCAGCGCCTGCTGTAAGCAGAATGGCTTTTTTCAGATTGGCCACCAGTTTTTTCTCTTTTACAAAGGCACCTTCTTCATCGGCTCCGAACCCAGGAATGCTCATCAGTTCTTTTGATACTTCCATGGCGGGCCCCATCAGGTTCAGCCTGCCCTGCATGGCTCTTTTCAGCGTCATATCCAGTGTAAGCAGCCGGTTGATTTCGTTGGTGCCTTCATAAATGCGGTTGATGCGGCTGTCGCGGTAAGCTCTTGAAATATTGTATTCGGCGCTGAAGCCATTGCCGCCATGAATTTGCACACCTTCATCCACGGTAAAATCCAGTACTTCGCTGCCATATACTTTCAGCATGGCACATTCAATAGCATATTCTTCTGCGCCACCAAGCAGTGCGTCATTAAATGCTTTGCCTGCCGCCAGCAGTTCTTTTTCTTTTTTATCAATCCAGTCGGCGGTGCGGTACAAGGCGCTTTCGCCGGTAAAAATCCGGATAGCCATTTCGGCCAGCTTATGTTTGATGGCGCCAAAATTGGAAATGGGTTGTTTAAACTGTTCACGGGTCCTGGCATATTTTACCGTTTCGGTAAGTGCCCGCTTGGAGCCGCCAATGGCTGCGGCAGCCAGCTTCAGCCTGCCGATATTGAGAATATTGAAAGCAATCCTGTGCCCTTTGCCGATTTCGCCCAGCACATTTTCCACCGGCACTTTGCAGTCCTGGAAATAAAGCTGTACTGTAGATGATCCCTTGATGCCCATCTTATGTTCCTCAGGACCCTGTGTAAAACCTTCCATTCCTCTTTCAACAATAAAAGCGGTGAATTTGTCTCCATCCACTTTTGCAAACACGGTATAAATATGGGCAAAGCCGCCATTGGTAATCCAACATTTCTGCCCGTTAAGAAGATAATATTTCCCATCGCTGCTGAGCTTTGCAGTTGTTTTTGCACTTAACGCATCGCTGCCGCTGTTGGGCTCTGTAAGTCCGTATGCCCCGGCCCATTCGCCGCTGATGAGTTTGGGAATATATTTTAGTTTTTGTTCAGGTGTACCAAAATATAATATGGGCAGGGTGCCGATACCTGTGTGCGCAGCTATAGCCACGGAAAATGAATGACCGGCGCCAAGGTATTCATTCACGATGGTAGAGGTGACAAAATCCTTTCCCAGCCCGCCATACTCTTCGGGAAACGACACGGCCAGCAATCCCTGTTCGCCGGCTTTCTGCAGCAGCCCTTTCATCAGCCCCGGTTCCAGGCTGTCGATGCGGTCGAGTATGGGATAAATCTCTTTGTCGAGAAACTGGTCGCACATATCGCGGATCATCAGTTGTTCCTCAGAAAAATTTTCCGGTACGAATGTGTCAAAAGGAGAAGATTCCTTTACCAGCCATTCGCCGCCTTTCAGTACAGTTGATACCCCCGTGCCCTGAAGCGGGGAAAAAAGAAAGGGGTTGTTATAATTAATTTTCATACAAAAGTGATTTTAGAATTATTTTGAAGATACTACCCGCACTCCCTTCAGGAAATGGGGGATTTCAAATTATCGTACACAATCTGCAGCACTTCCTTGCACACTTCAATTTTTTCCGGCGGCACAGTTTCCAGGGCTTCATTCAGTGTTTCTTCTGCCAGTGCCATGGTTTGTTCCTGGAGCTTCTGTGCCTGTTTTGTCAAAAAAATTTTATTGATGCGCCTGTCATTTTCCGATGCTACTCTTTTTACCAGGCCAAGTTTTTCCAGGTTATCCACCAGCCGGGTGATGCTGGGTTTGTCACGGTAAGTTGCATTGCATAATTCCTGCTGGCTGATGCCGTCCTGTTTCCACAAATGATACAGCACACTCCATTGTTCGATGGTAAGATTCATTCCGGAAGAGTTGAACTTTTTCTGCAACCGCCTTGCTATGGCTGTAGAAGCTTTGCCGGTTATGAAGCTGTACAGTTCGCCTTTCTTAAATTGGTTGTTTGACATATAGTTGTTTATACAACTAATCAAAATTACTCATATCCCCCGTATAGCCAAATAAAATTTCTGTAATTTTTTCGGGGCTTGCCAGCCTTACAGCATTGGTTAGTTTTGCTGCTTCCCGATGACACTCGTTTACATCACCATAGCATTACTGGTCACCTACAGTATTCTTCTTTTATACTACCGTGCCGGCTGGCGGCAAACAAAAACCTTTCTGGCAGGAGAGCAGGCGCCAGCTACCCGTATTTCAGTAATTGTGCCCGCCCGGAATGAAGAAGAAAACATTGGGCCCCTGCTTGAGTCAATGAAAAATCAATCTTACCCGGCCGTACTTTTTGAAGTAATAGTAATTGATGACAATTCAACTGATAACACAGCAGCGATAGCAAAAAGCTTTTCTTTTGTAAAACTGGTACAACTTCAGTTTGAAAACATAACTGCTTACAAAAAAAAAGCCATTGAAACCGGCATTGCTGCCGCTTCGGGTGAACTGATTGTGACCACCGATGCCGATTGCATAGTGCCGGAAAACTGGCTGAAAACAATAGCTGCCCATAAAGAACAAACTAACGCCGTGTTGATTGCCGCGCCGGTGCTGATGGATGGGCGTCATTCATTTTTACAGTTATTCCAGTCGGTGGACTTTATGGTGCTGCAGGGCATAACTGCCGCTTCGGTGCAAAAAAAGATTCACAACATGTGCAATGGTGCCAATCTTGCTTATGAAAGAAAAGCATTTTATGAAGTGAACGGCTTCAGCGGCATTGATCACATTGCTTCGGGCGACGACATGCTGCTGATGCATAAAATTGCCCGGCGTTACCCGGGCAAAACTGCTTTCCTGTTATCGGATGACGCCATTGTAACTACAAAGCCTGCCGGCTCATGGAAAGAATTTTTCAGCCAGCGTATCCGCTGGGCCAGCAAGGCCACGCATTACAATGACATAAAAATCTTCAGTGTACTTTTCCTGGTTTATTTTTTCAACCTGTCTCTTTTGGCTTTACTGGTTGCCGGCTTCTGGAATTTCAAACTATGGATAGCCTTTGCAATCCTTGTGCTTTGCAAAACCATTGTTGAATTATTTTTCATTTACCCGGTGGCAGAGTTTTATGGCAGGCAACGCCTGTTAAACTACTTCATCCTTTTTCAGCCATTGCACATTTTATATACGGTTATAGCCGGCTGGCTGGGGCTCATGGGCAAGTATAAATGGAAAGACCGGCGGGTGAAATAGCCTGGTACGTTTTTCTTTCAGTAAAAAATTATACTACCCCAATTTTAAATGACAGGGAACCGGTGCAGGCTGATCTCTTTTCCTCAGGGTTTACGTGAATAACGGTAGCTGCCGGTCCATTTGTTGGTAGCCTGCGTACGTGATGTCACGGTTACTTCAGTTATACACACAACACCCGTTGGTGTACCGGTAATAGTAAAATTATTATTGGCGCTGGAAGTATTTGTTGTTTGGGTAAAAAAAGGTGGCGCGCCGGAACCGTCATCTTTTTTCGCCGACACATCAATGGTAACACCCTGCGGGGGCATGGTGGATGTAATAGATACCGTCAAAGGAAAATCGGTTTGTGGCGCTGCAGGCTGCGTGGAATTTGCCGGCGGGTTCAGGGTTACTGCCAGCTGTGCTTCGCCACCGCCGCCACCGCCGCCGCCAGAGCCTTTCTTACAGTTACCTGCCACACCAAAAACAAGTGAGAACCCCACAAATAAGTATAACAGAAATCTTCTCATAGAAAAATTAATTTGAACGAAAATCTAAGGTAAGACTATTTCAGTTTCTGCTGAAACAACCCCATCAGGAAACTTTTACAGTGCGGATAAAACTTTCTTCCAGCGAAATGAATGTTTCCGTACGTTCAATTCCCTTTATTTTCTGCAGCTGGTCGTGCAGCACTTTTTTCAGCTCACCGATATCGCGGCACACCACTTCGGCAAACATGCTGTAGTTGCCGGTAGTATAATTCAGCCGCACTATTTCGGGCATTTTCTGCAGCTCTTTTGCCACGGCATCATACATGGAACTTTCTTTAAGATAAATACCGATAAAGGCAATCACATCGTAACCGAGTTCTTTCAGGTCAACACTGAAGCGTGTGCCTTTCACAATGCCGGCATCCTGCAGTTTTTTTATGCGCACATGAATGGTGCCGGCTGATACAAACAATTTTTTTCCCAGCTCGGCATACGATACGTTGGCATCATTCATCATGTGGTGAATGATCTGCTGATCCAGTTTATCAAGATTCAATTTGGCGGGCATTTTTCAGCTGGCTTTTACAAATTATTTTAATAAATACAATTTTATTGAATATTTTCTAAAGTTTTAAAATAATTATTGAATTTTTTGGAATGAAAACCCTGGTGTCTTTATTTTTGTTTCATCAATCCCGATAGCTATCGGGATGATTATACTGTGGGGTGATGAAATGGCGAAAGCCCGGCAGACATGCCCTCTTGTCTCGGGGGTGGGGAAACAGGACAAACGAAGTGTAGAGCCGACGTTACTCCGGTAAGGCCGACCAGGGTTGACCACTAATCTTTGCGCTTTGGCTAACTGCCCCGTGGAGGTTCGAACCCTCCCCCTACAGCTAGTTGAACTTTCTCATGTGATTGTTTTTTGTCCCGATGTTCTCGTCGGGACTTTTTTGTTTTTAGTGGTAAAAAAGAAGATGTCTTTCAAGCGGGCCTTCCCCTTTGGCTAATTGCCCCGTGTCCCGACAGGATCGTCGGGACCCCTACAGCTAGTTGAACTTTCTCATGTGATTGTTTTTTGTCCCGATGTTCTCGTCGGGACTTTTTTGTTTTTAGTGGTAAAGAACGGGTAATGAAATCTTGTAGCATGACCCTCTTGTGAGGAAAAATAAAAGCCCTTTACTTAAAAATAATTACTTCCTTAAAAAAAAGTTCTGTCTTTTATTTACCGGCAGCCACTGCCTGCTCAGTAGCTGTCAGTATTTTCAGTCTTTCGAAAAGAGTAGCCAGGCGCAGGCTCAACACATCGGAGTTTTTGCTTTCGTTATACAGTTCTTCCAGTTCTTTCAGCGAAGCATCCACCTGGCGGGTATTGATGTTTTTCCCCAGCGATTTTGATTCCAGAAGGATGGAGCGTATCTGCTGGTAATTATCACCATACACTTTCTGGTATTCATTGAAGAGTTTCTGGAGATTGTACGCAATGTCCTTGGCTGTTTTTATCCCGTCTGTGGGGTAGCGGAAAGAATTGATTTCATCGCCAACTGTGCCGGAAGAAAACAAAGTTCCCATCTTTGACTTATCAAGGTATTTCAGAAACAGCTCTTCGGTATTGGCATTTTTGAACTGGCTGCGCTGGATGTTTTTATTCAGGATGGTTATCATATCCAGCATGTATTCTTTAATGTCAAACTGCAGGTCTTTCAACCGGTTGTTTATTCGCTCGATATTCTGGTCAAAAAAAATATTGGCTTGGTTCAGCTTTTCGTACTGAACAAAGTATTTGGAAGTAACAAGAATAAAAGAATCGAGGTCTTCACGGGTTATCTTTTTTTCCTGTATGGTAAGGGTACCCACCAGGCCAAGCAAGGTGGAAAACAACGGGTTGACGCCGGTGGTGGCTTTTACCGGAGTTGTTTTTGCCTGGCTGGTCATTAAGCTGGCAACTACCTGGGAAAATTTTGCTGTATTGGTGCTTTTTGCTTTTGACAGCAAAGGCTTCAATGCTGTTTGTATTTCATTCTCCAGGTTAAACCCCATATCGGAACTGGTGGGGTTGTTGAATGAAGTAATTTTTATGCGATAGTTTTCTTTTTTGATTAGGCTGTTGAAGGAGTTGATGGAATTGATGGCGGCGTCGAGGAAATCGGAGGTGGCGGTGAATTGTTTATTTATTTTAGTTATAGATTGTCTAAAATCTGCAAAAAATGAAAGTGTAGTAAATTTATTTTGTATACTTTTTAAACCTGATTGGCCAAATGTGAAGGCCCAACAAATAAGTAAAATAAAGAAAAATAAGTTTTTCTTAAACATCTTACTATGGTTTTAATAATAGAAGGCCCACGAACCCAAAAAGAATACATGGGCCTTTATTATTTCAACATTTATTCTTTAAAAAAAATTGAATTTGGAATTTGCATTTGATACAAAAAATATCGCCATGCTCAGTAAAACCATTACAACAATTAATTGAATTAGCTGTTCCTTTTTTATTGACTTAATTGATTCTATTTTTAGCTCATCCAAAAGTTTTGAAGAAATAAGAAATAACCGAAATAAAATCCAGCAAAGAATGAATGCTGCTGCAATCTGGCTTTTTGCGTTAAAAAAAGAGACAATAAAAATAACATCAAAAAGATAACCAACCGAGATTGATTTCATAAAAAATTAATTAAAAAGATCAAAAAAACTAAAATCGAAAGTATTTTCA
>CAYUJD010000112.1:0-8233 GCA_964444975.1 uncultured Chitinophaga sp.
TTTGAATGAAGAAAAAGCATTGAGACCCTATGAAACTTTTAGAGGAATTACTGGATGTACAAGAGTGCGACGCAACAGGTGTTGAGAAAAGACGTGTTGCCGGGCCCATAATTTTTTTAAAAAACACGATTTAAGGATATGGTTAAGTATGTATTTGTAACGGGGGGAGTTACTTCATCGCTGGGGAAGGGAATCATTTCGGCATCGCTTGCCAAACTGCTGCAGGCAAGGGGGCTGCGTGTCACCATTCAGAAATTTGACCCTTACATCAACGTGGATCCCGGCACGCTGAATCCGTATGAACATGGCGAATGCTATGTTACGGAAGACGGCGCCGAAACCGACCTCGATCTTGGCCATTATGAAAGGTTCCTGAACATTTACACTTCGCAGGCCAATAATGTGACGACGGGGCGCATTTACCAAACCGTAATCAACAAAGAAAGGGAAGGGGCATATTTGGGAAAAACCGTGCAGGTAATTCCGCATATAACGGATGAAATCAAACGGCGGATGAAACTGCTGGGAGAAAGCGGCGATTATGATATTGTGATTACGGAAATCGGCGGCACAGTGGGTGATATTGAATCGCTGCCCTACATTGAAGCGGTACGCCAGTTGCAGTGGGAACTGCCGGATGAAGATCTGCTGGTAGTGCATCTGACATTGATTCCCTACCTGAAAGCGGCAAAAGAATTAAAAACAAAACCCACACAGCACTCAGTGAAGCTGCTGAGCCAGGAAGGTGTGTTTCCGGATGTGATTGTGTGCCGCACTGAGGAAGCGCTGACCAACGACATCAAGCGGAAGATTGCACTTTTTTGCAATGTGAAACCGGAAGCGGTGATTGAGGCAAGGGATGCCAGCACCATTTACGAAGTGCCGCTGATAATGATGGAGGAAAAACTGGATGAAATTGTGCTGAAGAAGCTGAATATTTCTAATTATAAAGAGCCGGAGCTCACCAGGTGGAATGAATTTATCAGCAAGCTGAAAAATCCGAAATCAAAAGTTACCATCGGGTTAATAGGGAAATACGTGGAGCTGCAGGATGCATATAAATCCATTCTTGAATCCTTTGTGCATGCCGGGGCCGTGAACGACTGCCGGGTGCAGGTACAGTATATTCATTCAGAATTTATAACGGCAGATAATGTGAGTGAAAAACTGGCCGGGCTTGAAGGATTGCTGGTGGCGCCGGGTTTTGGTCACCGCGGTATTGAAGGAAAAATTACGGCGGTAAAATATGCCCGTGAAAACGGGTTGCCGTTCTTTGGCATTTGCCTTGGCATGCAGATGTCGGTGATTGAATTTGCAAGAAATGTGCTGGGAATAAAAGGCGCCCATTCCACGGAAATGGACCCCACCTGCAGCGAGCCGGTGATTGATATGATGGAAGAGCAGAAAAAAATTACCATGAAGGGCGGCACCATGCGGCTGGGCTCTTATACCTGCGATATACTGGAAGATTCGCTGGCACATAAAATTTATGGACGGCTACAGGTAAATGAAAGACACAGGCACCGGTATGAATTCAACAATAAATACCTTGAGCAGTTTGAAAAAAACGATATGATTGCCAGCGGGCGCAATCCGCAAACCGGCCTGGTGGAAATAATGGAAATTCCTTCGCACCCGTTCTTTATAGGTGTTCAATATCATCCCGAGCTAAAAAGCACGGTAGAAAATCCCCAGCCGATTTTTGTTCATTTTGTTGCAGCAGCTAAAAAATATGCCGAAGGGAAAGCCGTTTTCAAAAACCCGGTATTTCAAAAAGAGATGATGGGAAGCCTGAAGTCGGAGGTTTGATGTCTGATGTCAGAAGTCAAAATAAGATAAAGACATTGAAGTGAAGAATAAATTTCAGGCATACGATAATTGATCGAATTTCCATAGCAACCAGAATCCCTCCCTCTTGTGACTTTACCCTATCTTTGCCCCCTCCAAAAATTTTCCAGAAAAATGAATTTTGACCGAAATACAATCATTGGTTTTGTGGTGCTGGCGCTGCTTTTTTTTGGGTACTTTTTTTATATAAATAAAGAGCAGTCAGCTATGCGGCAAAAGAAGGCAATTGCTGACTCGATAGCCAAAGCTTCGCAGCCAAAACCTGGGGCAGATACATCGGCTGAGAAAAAAGAACCGGCACAGCTACAAGTACAACATAAAAATAATACGGCCGGACAATACCAGAAGGCCGCTGCCGGTACAGCGCAATTAGTAACATTGGAGAATGAAGTTTTTAAAGTCACTTTCACAAGCAAAGGAGGTCAGCCCAAAAGCGTTGAGCTGAAAAAATTCAAAAACCAGCAGGACAAACCGGTGCTGCTTGCTTCTGCTGATTTTGACAAAATAGATTATTCTATAAATACCGCTTCGAACCAGAGTGCAAGAATTAGCGATTTAAATTTTACACCCGGTAGCGTGGTAAAAACAGAGGACGGTTCGCAGGTAATAAATTTTACACTGGCAGCTGATAGCGCCGGTCCTTCCATCTCGCATGAGTTTGTGCTGCGCAAAAATGAATACATGATTGACTTCACAGTAAACATGGACGGAGCCAATCAATTGCTGAGTAACGAAGTACTGAACCTGCAATGGCAATACAAATCGGTGACGCAGGAACCCGACCTGATGTACGAAAGAACCAATACGCAGGCAGGATATGTGGAAGATGGCGAATTTGATTACCACACTATCGGCCGCCGCAGCGATGTGGAGTTTGACAAACCGGTGCAATGGGTGGCCATGCGGCAGCGTTTTTTCAACGGCATACTGGTAGCAAAGAATAAATTTACCGGTGGTAAGCTGGAGTGGATTATTCCGAATGATTCAAGTACAGTAGTGCAGTCAACTGCCACGATGAGGCTGGATGCAAAAGGAAATTCGGTCAGCATACCCTTGTCTATTTTTTACGGCCCATGCGATTATCGTATTTTGAAAAAGTACAACATGGAGATGGGCAAACTGGTGAACCTGGGGCAAAGCATTTATGCCTTTGTGCGGCCCATCAATAAATACATTGTGCTGCCCGTTTTTGATTTTTTAAGAAACCTGGTGGGAGGCAGCTATGGTATAGCTATTTTGCTGCTCACTTTTGTCATCCGTATTCTTATTTCGCCGCTTACTTATTCCAGCTACCTGAGCGGCGCCAAAATGAAAGTGCTGCGTCCGGAAATTGAAAAGCTGCGAGAAAAGTTTGGCAAAGACCAGCAGCAAATGAGCATGGAGCAGATGAAGCTGTTTCGTGAAGCGGGTGTAAACCCATTGGGCGGTTGTATTCCTGCTTTGCTGCAGATACCGATTTTCTTTGCCTTGTACAGTTTTTTTAATTCGTATGTTGACCTGCGGGGAGAAAGTTTTCTTTGGGCAAAGGATCTTTCGGCTTATGATTCCATAATTACTTTTGGGCATGTTCCTGTCATCAGTTCTATTTACGGTAGTCATGTAAGCCTGTTTACCATCACGGCCTGTCTTACCAGTTTTCTGATTTCGCTTTACAGCATGAGTTTGTCGCCCGACCAGAGCAACCCCGTACTGAAGTACATGCCATATATATTCCCGGTATTCCTGTTGTTTATTTTCAACCGGTTGCCGGCAGCGCTTACATGGTATTATACCGTGTCGAACCTGATAACCCTTGGTTTGCAGTTTGTAATTCTGAATTACATCATTGACCACGATAAGATACTTGCAAAAATGGAAGAGAACCGCAAAAAGCCCAAGGCAAAATCAAAATGGCAGGAGCGGTTTGAACAAATGCAGGAGCAACAAAAGAAAATGAGAGAAATGCAGGCCAAAAGCAAACGCTGATTTTGTTAAATCAGCCGGAGATTGGCAAACCTTAATCTGCCTGTACAACTATTTGGTTAATTTGGCACGTCCTTTTACCGGTAAATAAACATGAATAAGTTTCAATACGCTTTTTGGGTTTTATTTAATGCTCTTTTGGTTATTAATGTATCTGGACAAAAAAGAATAACCGAGGGAACCATCACCTATGATATTGTTGTAGCCACCGGCAGCAACAATCCTTCCATTGCAGATATGTTTGACGGAGCCACGAGTGTGGTTTACCTGAAAGGCTACAATACCCGATTTGAAAGGGTGAGTTCCTTAGGCGTGGAAGCAACCATTGTAGATGGTAAAACCGGGAAAGTAAATGTGCTGAAAGAATATGGCGAACAGAAATACATGATTACCATGACACCTGAAAACTGGAAAGATGCGAATAAAAAGTATGAAGGAATAACATTCAGCTTTGTGGATGAATACAAGGAGATAGCAGGTTATAAATGCCAGAAAGCTGTAGGCACCTTGACAAACGGCACCACCATCCATGTATTTTTTACCCGTGACCTTGTGGCTGATAACCGTGATTTTGAATATGCGTATAAAACGCTGCCTGGTCTTGCAATGGAATACGAAACTATCATCGGCAGCCTGAAAGTA
Organism: uncultured Chitinophaga sp.; assembly: GCA_964444975.1. GTDB lineage: Bacteria > Bacteroidota > Bacteroidia > Chitinophagales > Chitinophagaceae > VBAS01. Next base: position 4,453 of record CAYUJD010000112.1, read on the forward strand.
ACCTACACTGTATCCAAAGTAAGTTTCAATATTGTGTCTGCCACCAAATTTGAATTACCTAAAAGCGGGTACAGGGTAATGACATACGAAGAGAGTAAAGAAGCAGGCAAAAACAAGTAGGTTGATAATTATTTCTTGTTCAGCTGAGGAATACCCAATGAAACTTTCACTTTTTGCGGAATCACAGTCTTTATTGGCAGAATATAGGTAATGTGACCTTTTTGGTAGGTAACAAGTGAATTTAGAGTTACAGTATTGTTGGCCCTTTGCTGGTTAATGATTTGGCTGCCGCGATATTGGTAACCCGATTTAAGGGTAAATTTTCCCGGGGTGATAACAGATTTATTATTCAGCAAAGAAGCTTTTTTACCTTTTGATTTTCCATCTCCAAGGGTTGCAAAAGCTGTCATTGCTGAAGCCGCAATCAGTATGAGGATTGCAACTTTCCTGATTGCAGTCGTCCGGAATATTGTTTTATTGATTTGCATCCGCCCGACAAATTTAAAAATAAAAAAATTCATAAAACAAACCTTCTGTCCACATCTTTGACATTTATTTAACGCCAGATCCGGAAAAAAGTTATTAAAACTTGCCGGAATATCTAAAAATAGGTAACTTGACTAAACCTTTGACTTTCATGAAAGAATCTCCCCTCCGCGAAAACAACCACGAGTTGAATGAAATCCTGAGGAAATACGAGAATCTGAAAAAGGGCCGCAGCCATTCATACCTGGATGAAGAATCATTTGAAAAAATCATTGATTATTTTGACGAAAAAGAAGACCTGGGCCGGGCACTGGAAGCTGCCGAAAAAGGAACTGAACAATACCCGTTTTCATCTGTTATTCTCATCCGAAAGGCCGACCTGATGATTGCCGCCCGCAAGTACCCTGAAGCGCTGACAGTGCTGGACAAAGCCGCCATGCTCGATAAAGGGGATATCAATATTTATATATTGAAAACAGATGCCTGGCTGGCCATGGATAACCCTGAAAAAGCAGCCGAAATCCTTGAACAGGCTTTATCCCTTTTTGAGGGGGATGAAAAAAAATCGCTGCTCTTTGAACTGGCCGATGTGTATGACGATTACCAGGAATTTGAGAAAGTGTTTGATTGCCTGAAACTGATACTAGAGGAAGATCCGAATAATGAAGAAGCCTTATATAAAATCTGTTTCTGGACTGATTTTACGGGACGAAACGAAGAAGGCATCCGGCTGCATCAGAAAATCATTGACAATTATCCTTACAATGAGCTGGCATGGTTCAATCTTGCCGCTGCTTACCAGGGCCTGAAACTTTACGAAAAGGCACTGGATGCTTACCAGTATGCGCTGGCGATTAATGAAAAGTTTGATTATGCCTATCGAAATATGGGTGATGCATATATTCGCCTGCGGAAGTACCGGGAAGCCATTGAAGTATTGGAAAAAGTTCTGGAACTTTCAAAACCTGAGCCGCTGATTTACGAAGCCATCGGCTATTGTTATGAAAGGCAGCACAATCTTGCCCAGGCGAGGTTTTATTATCGCAAAGCATCGCATATAGCGCCGGACGACAGCAGATTTTATTACAAAATTGCCTGTACATACTACAACGAAGGACAATGGGAAACAGTCGTTAAACAATTGGAAACCGCCCTGAAAATTCACAGGTTGCAGCCTGAATATAACCTGCTGATGGGTGAATGTAAAATGCAGCAGGGCTTTTTCAAAGAGGCCATTCATTATTTTTCAACCATAGTCAGCTCAAGGCCAAAGAACCGCCGGGGCTGGGAGGCCCTTGTACGATGTTTGTACAGGGCAACTTTTTACCAGGAAGCCAAAATCCAGGCAATTGCTGCACTGGAATGTACACACGAACAACCCCTGTTTTTATATTACCTGAGCGCTGTAAATTTTGCTTTGGGAAAATCAAAAGAGGCGCTTTTGCAACTGGAAAAGGCGATGACAACAGCACCGAAACTGCTGAAAAAATTTGTAGAGCTTAATCCTTCCATCCTGCAAAACCAGCAGGTAGTGGATGTGGTGGCCCGATTTAAAAGAAACCGTTCAATCTGACTTTCATCCTGACCAGGTTCAGGGTCACTCTGGTTAATCTTTCCTATTTTTGGCCGCCTGTAAAAAATCTGAATTGATATAACTGCTGCAAGGCAGGCGGTATTAAAAAACTACTATGAACTTCAAACTAAATGATATTCCCGAGCGCAACCAGAAACCCCGTACATCCGGACTTACCATGGTGATGGACAAAGGACTCAGTATTAATGAAACCAAAAATTTCCTGAGCGTTTCGCATCCGCATGTTGATATTGTAAAGCTGGGCTTTGGCACATCCTTCGTCACGCCAAACCTGAAAGAAAAAATAGAAGTTTATTGCTCCTATGATATACCGGTTTATTTCGGAGGCACGCTGTTCGAAGCATTTCTTATACGAAACCAGTTTGAAGATTTTGTGGCCGTTTGCAAAGAATTTGGCATCAGCTACGTGGAAGTAAGCGACGGCTCTATCACCATCCCGCATTCAGAAAAATGTGGTTACATTGAAAAATTGACCCAACACGCCAAAGTGCTGAGCGAAGTGGGCAGTAAAGATGCCGCTCATATCATTCCGCCCTATAAATGGATAGAGCTGATGCGGGCCGAACTGAATGCCGGGGCTTCGTACGTGATTGCCGAAGCAAGAGAAGCGGGCAATGTGGGTATTTACCGTGCCACCGGCGAGGTACGGGAAGGTCTTGTGCAGGAAATCCTGACCCAGATACCAGCCGAAAAAATCATTTGGGAAGCACCACAGAAAGCACAACAGCTCTATTTCATAGAACTTATCGGCTGCAATGTAAACCTGGGAAATATTGCCCCCACGGAAGTATTGCCGCTCGAAGCCATGCGGATCGGACTTCGCGGCGACACGTTTCATTTATTTCTTAATAAAGAAGAAGCCTGATGCGTTTGTACGGATTGATCGGATACCCCCTGTCACATTCTTTTTCAAAAAAATATTTTACTGAAAAATTTGAAAAAGAAGGGCTGAAGGATTGTACCTATGAAAACTTTCCCATCCCTGACATTGACAACCTGAAAAAAATATTGACCCGCCCGGGATTGATGGGGCTGAATGTAACCATCCCTTATAAAGAACAGGTAATTTCTTTTCTTCATTACCCGTCGGCCATTGTGAAAAAAATCAGGGCCTGCAACTGTATTAAAATTAAAAATGGAAAATTATATGGCTATAATACGGATATTGCAGGCTTTGAAAAATCATTGGGTAAAAAATGGAATCCCTTCATTCACACCCGTGCACTCATATTGGGTACGGGCGGTTCGGAAAAAGCAGTGAAATATGTACTGGAAAAATCAGGTGTTTCCTACAAATCTGTTTCCCGCAAGCCTTCAGCCGGCTGTTTCTCGTATGAACAACTCACAAAAGACATCATTCAAAAGCATAAACTCATCATCAATACCACGCCGCTGGGCATGTTTCCCAACATTGTGGAGGCCCCGCCCTTGCCATATGAATACCTGACGCCTGAACATTTTCTGTTTGACCTGATTTATAATCCTGAAAAAACCACTTTTTTAAAAAAAGGCGAAGCCGCCGGTGCTCAAATTCAAAACGGCTACGATATGCTGGTGCTGCAGGCCGAAGAAAACTGGAAAATATGGACTACTGATGAAGAACCCGTTGGCCTGTAAGTTTTGTTTGTACTTCTTCCGGCACAGCGCTAATTTTCTTTTTTTGATAATCGTAACAAACCATTCCTGTTTTGGCAAATGCAA
>CAYUJD010000113.1:0-8158 GCA_964444975.1 uncultured Chitinophaga sp.
TCCTGTCGGGACTACCTCAGAGGACAAAATCAAAAAAAATTGATTTTGTCCTTTTTTATTTCCCCCGAAACCCTTGCCGTGCAACCTACACGAACTTTCTATAAGAAGATGTCCGGATATCCGGCAGGCATAAAACTGAGTTTGTTAGAAAAATTGCTCTTTGACATTTTGCTTTTGCAGCGCCTTTATTTAATGGCAATATTGCAGCGATGGCAGTGAACATTCCAAAGCTCGGAGCAACGAAGGTTTACAATTATCATTACGACCAGCTGAACCGCATTTACGCCGTTGTTGGTGTTCCAATAATTTCGCTAACTAAAAGTATTCTCTAAACACCAACAACCGATTAAGACAAGACAATTGCGAATAAAGCAGAGTATCTTCATGGTGCATGGCTGAAATCATCACTGAATACCCGCATTTTTTTTACGGCTACTAACCTGCAATGGAAAAAATTATTATCCCGGGATAAGTACAAATACGTGGTGGTGGAAAGCATGAGATTTCTCGTAAACGACAAAAGGGTCATCATTTACGGTTTTGTGATTATGGAAAATCATAGACTTAGTATCTGGCATTTGCATGCAGAAAAAAAACGGGATGCGGTACAAAGAGATTTTCTGAAATATACTGCACAACAAATTAAAAAAGATATGGTCAGAAATCACCCGGAAGTGTTGAAAGATTACCGGGTAAATGCCAAAGACCGGAAATTTCAATTTGGGGAAAGAAACCCGCTTTCGGTTGAGATATGGTCTGAAAAAGTGTTGGTTCAGAAACTGAAATATATTCATGAAAATCCTGTACGGGCCGGAGTTCGCCGTTATCCGGAAGATTATAAATTTTCATCAGCATTGTTATACAAGACAGGAACGGATAACTGGGGATTTCTGACACATTATCGTGATTAACTCAATCCGGTTATTGGTGTTTAAAGAATTAAACACGCATTTTTTTTGTATTTGAACACCAACAACGGCGTAAACGGGGGCAAAATTGTTGAGGTCTGCCTTCATCTTATTCTTTTGATTTTTTTTTTTGAACATCCCCGCCTGCGGCTTGGGGAAGCGCTTCCTTGTACTGTATCCCCAACATTTATCAATTATTCCAACCGCTTAACTTTTATTTTGTCCCGCCGGCTGGTTTTTGTTGTGGCTTACGTCTAAATTCGTACACTCATTAACTGTTTATGAAAAAGCTTATCCTGCTCTTTTTCATTTTTCCTGCTGCTACGCTGGCAAATGCCCAGATCAGCGGCTCGGTAAAAGGCAAACTGGTTGACACCGCTGCCCGGCAACTGCTTACTGATGCCACCGTTTCTGTAATTCTCCTGAAAGATTCTTCGCTGGTAAGTTTTACCCTGTCGGATAAAAAGGGATTGTTTGAAATAAAAAATCTCGACGCCGGCGATTACCTGCTGATGATTTCTTATACCGGCTATGAAAACTATAAAAAGCAATTCAGCATAACCGAAGGGAAAAAGATAGCCGATCTTGGCGAACTCATTCTGCAGAAAGAATACAAAACACTCACCGGTGTGGTGGTGACGGATGAAGCTCCTGTAAAAGTGAGCGGCGACACCATCGCTTTCAAAGCCGATGCATTTAAAACAAAACCTAATGCCACTACGGAAGACCTGCTGAAAAAACTGCCCGGCGTGCAGGTGCAGAAAGACGGCAGCATCAGCGCTATGGGCGAAAATGTACAGAAGGTGCTGGTGGATGGCAAAGAATTTTTTGGCACCGACCCCAAGCTGGCCACCAAAAACATCACGGCCGAAATGGTGGACCAGATACAGGTATTTGACGACATGAGTGAGCAGGCCAGGTTTACAAAGATTGACGATGGCAGCCGTTCAAAAACCATCAACATCAAACTGAAGAAAGATAAAAACAAAGGCGACTTTGGAAAACTGATGGCAGGCGCCGGCAGCGATGGCCGTTATGAAAGCAGTTTATCCCTTAATCATTTTCGTGGCAGCCGGCGGGTGTCTGTTTTAGCGGCAGCCAACAATACAAACAAACAGGGCTTTAGCTTCAGCGATATTATTTCTGCACAGGGCGGCATGGCGCAGTTCAGCCGTACAGCAGTTGGCGGCGCCGGTGGTGGATTTGGAGGAGGCGGTATGAGTGGTTTTGGCGGCGGCTTCAGCGGCTTTGGTGGTTTCGGTGGCACCGGAAGCGGCATCACCACATCAAGGTCAATCGGGGTAAATTACAATGACCAGTGGAATAGTAAAATTGATTTCCGCAGCAGTTATTTCTTTTCGCAGTCCGACAATCTTTTAAAGCAAAGCAGCTTCAGGGAAACTTATTTTCCCAACGACTCTGTTTCCCGTGCCAGTACGGAAAGCGAATCGGCCAACCGGAACCGCAATCACCGTTTCAATGTCCGCTGGGAGTATGCCATTGATTCCATGAACTCACTTTTGTACACCGCTAACCTGAACCTGCAACAGTCCGCAGGAAGATACAGCGACACTTCATTTACTTTTTCCGATGCACTGAATGATTACCTTGCCGTGACCAGTAAAACAAGTAACAGGAATGAAAGAGATGGCATGAACTACAGCGGCGAACTGCTGTACCGGAGAAAATTTAAAAGGCCCGGCCGCACTTTTACCCTTGGCTGGCGAAACGGCCATAACGAAAGTGAATCAGAAAACAACAACATTGCCCCCACTACATTTTACAAGCCGGATGGTTCCGTGCTTTTCAGCCGCAACCAAAACCAGGAAGGCACACAGGAAACAAGAGCCAATAATAATACGGTGAGCACTTCATACACCGAGCCGGTAGGAAAAAACAAACTCATCGAACTGAATTATGCGTACACCCACAACCGGAATATTTCCGACCGGGAAACGTATGATTACAACAGCCAGTCGGGAAAATATGATTTGCTGAACCTGCCGCAGACAAACTATTTTGAAAACACCAATACTTCCAGCCGCATCGGGTTCAACTATCGCCTGCAGGAAAAGAAATATAACTACCAGCTGGGTTTCGGGGTGCAGTTTACTGAGCTGGGCAGCCGGAGTGTGAGAGCGGCCACGGGCAAAGACACCAGCATCAGGCAACACTTCACTAACTTTTTTCCGACAGCCAGTTTCAATTACAGTGTAAACCGCACCAAAAATTTCCGCTTCAACTACCGCGGCCGAACCAATGCACCCGGCATTACTCAACTGCAGGATGTGCCGGATGTGAGCAACCCGCTGCAGGTAAAAACCGGCAACCCAGCCCTGAAGCAGGAGTTTACCAGCAACTTCAATATCAACTACAGCACATTCAATATGCTTTCGTTCCGATTCTTTACCGGCAATATCAATGTGAGCACCACGGGTAATAAAATTGTAAACAGCATTGACTCGGTAAACAGGGCGGTTACCCTTACCAAACCTGTAAACCTCGACGGGGCATACAATGTTTCAGCATTCACGTCAACAGGTTTCCCCATCAAAAAATTAAAAGGCAGCAACGTAAATTTTACCACCATCATCAATTTCAACCGCGACGTGAGCATGGTGTATAAGGAAAAAAACCTGACAAAGCGCTGGCTGCTCACCCAGAATTTCGGTTTCAATTACAACAAAGACAAGTTCGATATGGGCATTACCGGCGGTATCACTTACAACAATGCCCGCTATACCCTGCAGCAAAACCTGAACACCGATTATTTTACCCAAACTTATACCGCTGATTTCAGTTACACTTTTAAAAAAGATGTGATCCTTTCCACCGACTTTGATTTGTTCATCAACTCAGGCCGCACTGAAGGATTTAACCAGAGCATCCCCATGTGGAATGGGGGATTGTCGAAACAGTTTATGAAAAACAAGGCGGCTGAAGTAAAACTGATGGTTTATGATATACTGAACCAGAATAAATCCATTACCCGGACCATCGGCGATAATTATTTTGAAGATAACCGCAGCAATGTACTCCGCCGGTATGTGTTGCTCAGTTTTACTTACAACCTGAACCGGATGGCGGGGCGCAACCAGCAAATGCAGCTGCCGCAGAATATGCAGCGGATGATGGAGCGGGGCATGCGGCAGTTCCGCAATTAAAATAAAAAAAGGCGACTGTAAACGGTCGCCTTAAATTTATAAAGTTGGGTTAGCGGTTGGGCTACTTTCTGCGGTAGTGGTACTTATGGGCGGCCAGCGACTGACCGGTAATAAGCACACCCAGAACAGAACGCAACAACCTTGCTACACTGAAAGAAGGCTTGTAATTATGCTTGTAAATTTTAGCCTCCTCATGTCCATGAACTATAACTCTGTTTTTCATACACGGATTTTTTTAAATAACGGATAAGTTTTCAAGAAAGTATCCAATAAAGTTAATTTAATATCTTTTATCTTGCAATACCTGTTTGTTAAAATTCTATCTTATGAAGCAATACACCGCCATCCTGTTGCTGGTAATGTCAGCTTTTACCCGCCTTTCTGCACAAATCATCCCGGTAAAAAACAGCTTTCAAGCCGACCTCGCACAAGTGATAAGTGATTATCCCAATCGTTTCAGACATCTTGCCGGCGAGCAACTGGCCGATAACCCGCAAACAATTGAATACAGCTGCAGTGTCACCGTGAAAGATGCTGTGAGCTGCAGGGTAATTAAATACAGTTCGGCAAGCCGGGATATCTATTCGTGGGAAGCGGTGATGATGATAACAGGTGAGTTTGATGAAGCATCGAAAAAATTCCGCTCCCTCTACAATGCCATCCAGCACCTTTCGGTGGATATAAACGGGGCAAAAGCCATCTTTAAAGGAGAATACCGGCAGCCGGCCGAAGCAATGAAATTTACTTCCATTGTTTTTGATGCGCCTGATAAATATCCCGAATTAAAAAAACTGAAAGTAGAACTGCTGCTGCAGGCAGAAATGCTGGACTGGAAAATAATCGTACTCGTGTACGAAAAAGAAAAGGAAGATGATGAACGAGGACCGCAAACAGACGGGTGACAGGCGGCCGTTTTGTTAACCTTCATTAACCTAAATTCAACCCTGCTTAACCGGCTGTATAATGCCGTAAGAATATTTTCGTAGCAGAAAAAGATTAACCGGGCTATGAAGAAATTTTTACTGATTGTAGCTGTAGCATTCTTATGCATAACGGTTGCGGCACAGAAAAGCGGCAGCGTGAAAGGCATCGTGTTTGATACCATCAGCAGGCAACCCGTGGCTGCAGCTACCATTACCGTTTTGCAAAAAAGCGATTCCTCCCTTGTTACATTTACCATGACCACCGGCAACGGTTTTTTCTCACTATCCAATATTGCTTACGGTGACTACCGCCTGCTGGTGACACATGTAGGCTTTCACAACGTGAATAAATATTTTACCATCAGCGATACATCAAAGAACATTGACCTTGGCAACATCGATATGAGCGATAAAAGCAAGGTGCTGGAAGAAGTAGTGCTACAGGCCGAAGCCCCGCCGGTAACACTGGTGGGTGATACGGTGCAGTACAATGCAGGTTCATTTAAAACAAAACCTAATGCCGTGGTGGAAGACCTGCTGAAAAAACTGCCCGGCGTGCAGGTGGAAAAAGACGGTACCGTGAAAGCACAGGGACAGGAAGTGAAGAAGGTGCTGGTGGACGGGAAAGAATTTTTTGGCAATGACCCGAAGATTGCCACTAAAAATTTACCAGCTGATGCAGTGGATAAAGTACAGGTGTACGACCGCCAGAGCGATATGGCCCAGCTTACCGGCTTCGATGACGGGCAAAGTGAAAAGACGATTAACCTGAAACTGAAAAAAGATAAAAAGAAAGGGGTGTTTGGAAAAGTGAACGCTGGCAGCGGCACCGATGGACGCTACCAGGGCCGGTTTAATGTAAACTCATTTAAAGGCGCAAGGCAAATGTCGGTGATAGGAATGGGCAACAACACTAATGCTGAAGGATTTTCATTCATGGACATTCTGGGTTTTACCGGTGCCATGAGCCAGGTGAACAGCGGGGGCGGCAATGTCAACATCAATATATCATCCGGCGATGCATTGGGCGGCCTGCTTGGTGGGGGAAACAATAATGCCATCAACACTTCGTGGGCGGGCGGCGCCAACTATAACAATATCGTGGGCACAAAGATGGAAGTGCAGAGTAATTATTTTTTCAGCCGCTACAACCCGGTGACGAATCAGCAGCTCAGCCGGCAATACATACTGCCTGATTCCACGTATTTCTATAATCAAAATTCAAGGACAAACAATCTGAGTTATTCGCATCGCTTCAATCTTACTTACGATTATGTGATAGACTCAATGCATTCGCTCAAATTTACCCCCGGCCTGAGCTGGCAGAATACAAAGAGCCGTTCACTGAGTGATTATGAAACCCTGTCGGAGCAACTGCTGCACAGCAACCGCGGCTACAGCGATAATTTTTCGGCAAGCGACGGTTACAATTTCAGCGGCACTATATTATTCCGGAAAAAATTTGACCGGAAGGGAAGAACATTTTCCATCAGCCTTGGCAGCAACCTGAATGAAAGCGACGGCAATGGCGAGCTGGAATCGGTAAACCGGTTTTACAATACTGCCGGCAATCCTGTGCGAACGGATTCCATCAACCAGCGCAGCAGCACGGCAAGTGACGTAAGGGGTTATTCCGCCAGAGCGGTTTACACAGAGCCGCTGTTCAAACGGTCGCTGCTTGAATTCAGTGTTTCAAAAAACGAGAGCCGCACTGTTTCTGACAAAGTAACCTATGACTACAACAGGAACTCCGGTAAGCATGACCTGCTGAACCCGATGCTTACCAGCAATTATGAAAACACTTACGGCACTGCCACAGCCGGCATCCGGTTGCGCACACAAAAGAAAAAATACAGTTATTCGGTGGGAGTGACCTGGCAGATTGCCAGCCTTGAAGGAACAATAAAAACGGGAATCAAGGATTCGGTCATCAGCAAATCATTTTACAACATGCTGCCCAATGCAAGATTCCAGTACAGCTTTACAAAATTCAAGAGCCTGCAGGTTGATTACCGGGCTTCTACCAACCAGCCATCAGTCTCGCAACTGCAGCCGGTGCCCGATATCAGCAACCCGCTGAATATTAAAGAAGGCAACCCCGACCTGAAGCAGGAGTACACTCACCGCATCAACGCTCATTATACGGGAGTAAATCCCTTCCGCGGCAAAAGTTTTTTCTGGTTCAGCAGCTATTCATTTACCAACAACCGCATAGTGAATTTCGATGTGATTGATTCGTTCGGCCGGAAAAGAACCCGCCCCGTGAATGTGGACGGCGTGTATAACCTGACCAACGATGTCAGTATCGGCTGGCCGCTGCGGTTTATAAAAGCCACATTGAATTTTAATACGGGTGTCAGCTACAGCAAAACCATCCAGTTCATCAACACCGTGCGGAATGAAATACGCAATACCAGCATTGATCCCGGTATTGAAATCTCCAAAAGCTTTACGGATAAATTTGATCTGACCGTAAGCGGCGGCTTTGCTTATAACAGGGCAAAGTATTCGTTGCAGCCTTCACTCAACAATGAATACTTCACGCAGGATTATGGTGTGGATGCGGGCTGGCAGCTGCCAAAGAATTTTTACCTGTCCACTGATTTCAGGTATACTGTCAGCAGCCAAAGAGCTGAGGGTTACAATGCAAAAGTGCTTCTGTGGAATGCTTCAGTAAGCAAACTGTTTTTGAAATACAACCGCGGCGAACTGAAGCTGAGTGTGTATGATCTGCTGAACGAAAACCAGGGAATAGTGCGCACTACAAATTCAAACTATATCGAAGACCAGAGCAACCGGGTGTTGCGTCGTTTCTTTTTACTCGGGTTTACTTACAGCCTGAACAAGATGAGCGCCAATGCCGGCGGACCCGGCGGAAGGGGAAATATTATTATCAGGCGATAAAAATTTAATCCAGCACTTCGTAAATCACCACGGGCTGGGCTTTGTTTTTCAGATTCACTTCGCCCACTTTTTTACAGCTGAACGATTCTTTAATTTTTTTGTAAGAAGAATCACTGATAATAACCTGGCCTTCACCCGCCACGGACTGCAGCCGCTGGGCCACATTCACTGTGTCGCCGATAACTGTATAGTCAAGCCGCTTCAGTGTGGCGCTGCCGATATTGCCGGAAATCATTTCGCCGCTGTTGATGCCGATGGA
>CAYUJD010000114.1:0-8088 GCA_964444975.1 uncultured Chitinophaga sp.
AGGGAGTTTTTTATACCGCGGCGGATATACTTTACAACCGGTATCAGCAGCAGAAAAAAAATCGTACCCAGCAGCCATAAAATGGCAAACAGCACGATGGGAAAATCTTCGGGCAGGTTTCGCCGGTTTACCAGTTCAATAATTATCAGCGGCAGCACAAGCAGGGCGCTGATGATAGCCGGCTTCAGCATCGTCATTAAAATATTTCTCATACAATCGATTTAATAGAGCAGTGTAAACGTGTTTATTTTTTTTCTGATGCGTTTTGAAGATGGTTGAAAAAAACTTGCCGCTGAACATTACCCGCCCGTCTTATCCTTCTTTCCAAAAATTTTCTGCAGGAATCCTTTTTTCTTTTTTTCCTCTGTCTGCGGGTCGCCTATTTTGGGAGTTTCTTCCTTTTTTATTTCCACGGTATCTTTTTGGGGTTTGCTTTCATCCACCACGGGTTTGCTTTCGGGGCCGATGTATTCCCTTGTTTTTATTATTTCAAAATCCGACTCATTGCCCACACCCTGGTCTTCGCCTTCGGCGGCAGGCGGCGGCATCAGGTCAATCAGGTTCAGCGGGTCGGCGCTGTTCAGCTCCAGGTCAATATCTTCGGGCTTGGAAAATTTTGCTTCTTTATCAATACCCAATTTTTTATCGGCATACACTTTTCTGAAAAATGCTTCCCAAATAGGGCGGGCGGCATAGCCGCCATAACCACGGGCATCATTTTTATTCAGTCGCACAAACCTGTCGTCGCAACCCACCCACACACCGGCAAGCAACTGCGGCACATAACCCATAAACCATGCATCGCTGTTTTCGTTGGTGGTTCCTGTTTTGCCGCCCATTTCTGCAGCGCCAAGCCTTGCACGCAGGCCGGCAGCCGTGCCAATGTCCACCGTGCCCTGCATCATGCGCACCATTTTATATGCAGTGGCTTCACTTATCACTTCCTTGCGGTTCACACTGTAGTCAAATCTTTTTATCACATTGCCGTTGCGGTCTTCAATGCGACTGATGTACCATGGTTTGGTAGTAAAGCCACGGCCGGCAAACATGGTGTAGCCCCAGAGCATTTCATACAGCGAAAGGTCGCAGGCGCCAAGTGCATTGGATGGATGCGGGCCTACATCGGTAGGGATGCCGATGCGGCTGATAAATTCTTCAAAGGGCTCAGGCCCCACCTGCATCATGATGTAGGCACTGGCGCAGTTGCGGCTCCATGCAAGCGCCGAAGCCATCGTCATGGCCCGACCGGTGCATGTTTTACCGGTAGCAGGCACCAGGCGACCCCGCCCGAAATCCTGCTGCTGATCCAGCACTTCGGTTTCCGGAGCAAATCCCCTTTCTTCCATTGCCTGTGCATACAGGAAAGGTTTTATGGAAGAGCCTACCTGTCTTTTGGTTTTCAGGTTTACATGGTCGTACTTGAATGTTTTAAAATTCACGCCGCCCACCCATGCTTTTATTTCACCTGTTACGGGGTCCATGGCCAAAAATGAAGCCTGCATTATCTGCTTGTGGTATTTGATGGAATCGTAAGGCGTCATCACCGTGTCTTTCTCCCGTTTGGCATTCCATGCAAACACTTTCATCGGCACTTTCTTTTTAAATGCCCGCTTTATTTCTTCATCAGTATATCCTTCTTCCTTCATGCTGGCCCATCGGTCGCTTTGCTTTATAGCAGCTTCAATCACATTTTCAAAATCTTTCCATACCGTTCCATTCTTAATGGTTGCCGTGCTGTTCAGAATTTTCTGCATGCCGGGCATCCATTCGGCAATGGCTTCTTCGGCATACTCCTGCATGCGGGGGTTGATGGTGGTAAATACTTTTAAGCCGTCGTCATAAAGGTCGTAGCTCTCATCGCTGTCCGGCTTTTTAATATTTTTCAGAATGGCCTTCAGATCTTCACGCAGCACTTCGCGGAAGTAGGGCGCATAGCCGGTATTTTCATCCAGTTTTTTGTAGTTGGTTTGTATCGGCTGCAGTTTCAGTTTGTCAAATTCAATTTCGCCGAGCCTGTTGTTTTTTACCATTTGCCGCAACACTACATTGCGGCGGTCGAAAGCCGCTTTGTAATTGCGCAGCGGGTTGTACAGGCTGTTGCCCTTAAGCATGCCCACCAGCACGGCGGCTTCTTCCACTTTCAGGCGGTCGGGTTCTTTCTGAAAAAAAGTAAGGCTGGCATTGCGGATACCGTAAATATTATTGCCAAAGGGAACAGCGTTCAGGTAAAGGGCAATGATTTCTTCCTTGGTGAAATTTCGCTCCAGCTTGACAGCGATAATCCATTCTTTCAGTTTCTGAATCACCCGGATGGCCTTGCTTTTTCTTTCATGATCGAGCAGGGCCTTGGCCAGCTGCTGCGTGATGGTGCTGCCGCCGCCTTCTTTGCCCAGCAGCAGTACGGCACGCAGGGTTGATTTGAAATCAATGCCCGAATGTGCATAAAAGCGTTCATCTTCGGTGGCCACCAGTGCATCCACCACGTATTTCGAAATGTCCTTGTACTGCACATTGCTGCGGTTGCCTTTTTCCAGGTAATATTTCCCCATCAGCGTGCCGTCGTCGGCATACACTTCAGTAGCCTGCAGTATGCTGGGGTTTTCAAGCTCCTTCAGTTTGGGCATGGGGCCAAAAGCTCCCCAGTTGGCAAGCATTACGAGTAAAATGAATGCAAGAAAACCACTGAAGAATAGTTTCCAGAAAATGCTTACGCTACGTCTCATGTTGATTTTTTTTGTAGCCGGTAGATTTTTTAAAAATGTAATTATGTTATCGCCGGCATTACTACTATCGTCGTCCCTTGCCCCGATTGTTCGGGGCTCCGTTCAACACCTGTAACTCTGCCGGGCATAACCTGTTGCCGGTTCACCGGTTTCTTTGATTTGTGTTGTTTTTTTGCAATTGTAAAATACCAAATCACCATTTCAATTCAAGGTTGAATAATGTACAATCAAAGCTAACAAAAGCGGTGGGTTTGCCGGACAAGAAACTCTTAAAATTTACCCGGCAGATTTTTTTCAACAAACTGCCTGTACAGGTTCACATCTTTCAGCGATTTCAGTATATCGAGATTGGCGGCGGTGATGATACTGTAGCTGTACCTGGCGCTGTTGAGCCAGGGAATGATGGTGGTGGTGGCCGGCTGCTTCACAGTGTTGATATAATCAACAGCCTGCTGGGCATTGTCGAACACACCAATCAGCAGGGCCCTGTACTCCGGGTTGATTTCGGTTACGGTGTATTCAAACTGCTTGTTGTAAAATTTGCCGCGGTTGTAAATTGAAAAAGCGTTTTTGGTTTCATTTACCCACACCAGGTCCACCCGGTTAAGCAGCAGCATGGCATAATGCTTTTCGCCTGCATTAAAAGTAAAAGCAGATGCCGGGGGTTTGCTGGTAATACTGTCGGTTTTTGCCAGCGGCACATTGGTAACTGCCGGCTGCAGCGGCTGAATTTTTACAGACTCGGTTTTTACCAGCGGCCTGGTAGTTACAGTATCTGTTTTAACAACCACTGTATCGGTTGTTATTATTTTTTCTTCTTTGGGTCTTACAATATTCAGTCCTGCCAGTTCATTTTCTATTTGCTGGCGCCTGCTCAGCACGTCAATCATCTTCTGCGCCTTGTCGGCCATGGCTGTGCCGGGCCTTTGCGAAATGATTTTTTGCAGCGTTTCTTCCGCCTTGTCGTCCTGCCGTTGTTTTATGTAATACACCGACTCGATGTAGAGCAACTGCGGTGTCCAGTAATTACTTCCATAAAGGCTATCAGCCACGGCTTTTTCCGCAAGAGCCTTTTCAAAATCACCCTCGATAAATAAATCGTAAATCTGTTCATAAGCTTTGGTAGCTTCCGGGTTCTTTTCGCTGCGCGGGTCTTTGCCGGTTGTGATGATTTTAGTCAGCGGGTGGGAAGCATATTTTTCTTCCATCAGCTTTTTCACTTGCGCCGCTTTGGCCTCGTCACCGGTTTTTTTATAACAATAGTAAAGGGAGAACAGCGCCTCACCCAGCTTTTCAAATTTCGGAAACCGTTCCGCCAGCTCTTCAAAAATTTTTATGGAAGATTGGCAGTCTTCCAGTTCATCGGTAAGTGCCTTGCCGAGAGTAAACAGTGCCTTGCTCAGCGAATCGTTGGACAGGTCCAGCTTTTCTTCGGTCAGCGGCAGGTTTTCGTACAGGGCATCAAAACTAATTTCTCCCGGCGCCAGTGGCGTATTTGTTTTTACAGTCACATCCTGTGTAAGGCTCGGGGTTTTGCTTGCCTGCTGGTAGCTCATGCCGGCTGCCCTTCGCCAATTATCTACATTGGGCCGGTTGCCCCATCTTGCTTTAAACTCACCCAGTCCTTTTGTGCGCAGCGAAGCATTATAAAAATACCATTCGCCTTTCGATGTGTTGGCGGCGAAAATATCAGGTTGGCCGGGCAGCAGGCTGCCAATGGGCACCAGTACGGCAGGCGTTTCATCTTTCAGTCCCTGTTGTTTTCTGATTTGCCGCACAATTTTTCTCACAAAATCTTTTCGTTCATCCTCACTCATGGCGGCAATCTTTTGCAGGCTGTCCTGGCGTCCGATAATTTCAATCTGCGTGGCAATTTTTCCCAGCACCTCTTTTCTTTTTACCAGTTCATCCTTGTTTTTAAGCGAAGCATCATTCAGGTTTATGCTGTCATAACTGTTGGAAGCAAGGCGGTATTTTTTTTCCGTAAAAGCAAGTTCTGCCAGCTGCAGCCAGGCTTTGTTTTTCAGGGCTGTATTGCCGGTATTGTGTTCAATGCTTTTTGCAAAATAGCCCTGGGCTGCTGCCGGGTTACTACGCTCCAGTTCCAGTTGTGCAAGGGTGAAATAAATTACGTCGCGGTAGTCAATGTATTTATCCCGCTTTGCCATTTTCAGCAGCTCGGCAATGTTGCGCTCAATCACATTCTCGCCGCTTTTGTTCATGCGTATGGAATGCAGGCGGGCATAAACTTCCATTACCGGGTCAATGGTATGATGAATCACTTTTTCATAAAACTCCTGAGCAAGTTCGTATTTATCGCTGCGTTCGTAGAGCTGTGCAATCAAAAATTCCCATCTTGATTTTTCTTTTTTGCTTTTGGCATTGCCCAACGCTTTGCCGAGGTGGACGGCAGCGCTGTCATACACATTGTTTTTATAAAACCATAAAGCCTGAACTTCTTCCAGGTCGTTGCGAAGCCGCTTGGGAAACACGGGGTCATTATTGAGTGTTACGATGAGACTGGCCGATTCAGCGTATTCTTCCTGAGCAATCAGCGTCCGGATGAGCCAGATGAAAGCTTCGTTGCGGCTGGGAGGTTCAGAAAAAACTTTGCGCGGCAGGCTGTTTTTTTCTTTGGTGGCAATAGAAAAAGCATCATTGCCATCAAAACGGCTGCCGATGGTTTTGTAATAACCATCCTTTTCTTTATCGGCAAAAGCATAGTTGATAAACTGGAAAGTGAGGTATGCCGAATCGAACTGTTTGCGCAGGTAGTATGCGGCGCCGGTAAGCAGGTACAGGTTATCTATCCAGTCGTTGCGCAAGTCGTGCAGCACAATGCCGGTAGTGGCTTTGTAAATAATGGAGTCGAGCTGTTGCCTGTTTTCTGCCGTTGCATCCAGGCTGTAGTTATAAAAGGAAAGCAGCTCGTTGTAATCATCCACATGTTTTGTCTTGGCCTCTTCCAGCACCTGGTTCAGCTTGTTGTTGGCATTGAAAAAATAGTTGTAATGAGTAAAAGTGTTTTGAGTAAAACGGCGAGGCAGCGTAAATTTTTTTGTTTCCGATTTTTCAGAACCCAGCACACGGTCGTCAAACTGGTTGGGCTTTTTTATATCGAAAGAAAAGCCCAGCTGGGCCAGCCCCGAAGCGGTGGTAAAACAAAGGATAAAGAATAAAGCAGCCGTAATGATATTTCTGTTCAGGTGCATTGCTCGCAATCTAAAGTCTTAATAACTGAAAATCAAATAATTTATTTCAAAATTAGGCAGATTTTTTATCAGGAAATAGTGGCTTTTAGGAAAGCTTTTTCTTAATTTTATTACCCTTTTAAAATTCCAGCTTTGAAAATATCCCCAGAATCAACGCTAAAAAGACTGCGCAACCGTTACAGATTGGTAGTGATGAACGACGATACTTACGAGGAAGTGGTGACGTTTAAATTGTCAAGGCTCAGTGTCTATGTTATTCTTAGCACAATTTTTGTCGTTTTGGTAGGGCTTACAGTCGCCTTAATAGTTTTCACTCCATTGCGTTATTACATTCCCGGGGCCAGCACCGATTACAGGGTAGCCAGGGAATTAAGACAAATGAAATTCCGGACCGATTCGCTGGAGAGCCAGCTGAAATACCAGTCGCAATACATCGAGGGCCTGCAGAAAGTGCTGCGGGGCGATATGATCATAGTTCCCGACACGGTGCAGATTGATGTACCCAAAGAAGAGATTATCGGCAACTAAATATATCAACCTATGTTTCATACTAAAAAACCAGCTCCAGTTATGAGTTCTGAAAAAACAAACGGCAACGGCAGCGGCAATGGTACCACATTGATCAGCGCCGGCACCACCATCAAGGGCGACATCAGCAGCAACAGCGACCTGCGAATTGACGGCGCCATCATCGGCAACATCAACAGCAATTCAAAAATTGTAATCGGCAGCAGCGGCGTGGTGGAAGGCGACATCTTTGGCAACACCGCCGACATCGTTGGCAAAACCTCCGGCACCATCCGCATCAAGGACTTGCTGCAACTGCGGGGCGACTGCGTGGTGAACGGAAATATTTATGCCGGCAAACTGCAGGTGGAGCCAACTGCCACCTTCAACGGGCAGTGCCACATGGGCGCCAACGTGGTGGATATGGCGGCTGGCGAAAACATTTCAATGGCCAAATAATATTTCCGGTTCTCATTACATTGCTGTGGGCATACATTCCGGAGAAGAGGAAGTGCTTACTTTTGCCTGAACTGAAAGAAAATTTTCATGAACAGGCAAGCCTACCGTTATTTTTTACCCGCTGTTATTATTTTTATTTTTCTCAATGCCTTTGCATTGCTTTTCAAAAGTAAACTGGAATCCTGGGGATTTGATTCTTCGGTGGTCATCCCGGGCAACCTGCTGCTTTTTATCATCAGCTTTATTTCCTTCCGGATGGGTGCAAAGGGGCTGGGTTCAAAAAGCAACCCGCTTTTTTTCCGTATGGTTTACGGCAGTTTTATTCTGAAGCTGCTGCTGCTGGCAGCCGCAGCATTTATTTACATTATGTCGGCAAAAAAGAATGTGAATAAACCGGCGTTGTTCCTGTGCATGGGTCTGTATGTTGTTTATACCTTTATTGAAGTATCTGCATTAATGAAAACCGGAAAGCGAAAAACCAATGCCTAAGAAAGAAGCGCCGCTGCATGAGCTTCAGCTTTTTTTACCACCCGGTACATATGAAGCTGTTGAGGCTTACCTGCACCAGTATAAAATTCATCTTACAATTGCCCGGCAGCGCCGCAGTGTTTTGGGTGATTATCGCCATCGCACCCATGTACACAATCACCGCATCAGCGTGAACGGCAACCTGAATCCTTATGCTTTTCTCATTACCCTTGTTCATGAAATTGCTCACCTGCTCACCTATGAGCAATATGGAAACAAGGTGGCCATGCACGGCAGGGAATGGAAAATAATGTACGCATCTTTGCTGAAACAGTTTCTTGAAAACAAAATTTTTCCTGCCGATGTGGAAGGGGAATTATTACTGTCATTACAAAATCCTGCCGCCAGCAGTTGTGCCGAAGATGACCTGGTGCGGGTGCTGCGCAAATACGATGCAAATAAAAACGGCAGCAGGCTGGTGGAAGAAATTCCGGAGAATAGTTTATTCCGCATCGAAGACGGGCGGATATTTAAAAGAAGCAGCCAACAAAGAAAAAGAATCAAATGTGTGGAAGTGAAAACGGGGAGAGTTTATTTGTTCAGCCCGGTGTATGAGGTGGAGGTGGTGGAGTGATGGTTAAATAGTTTGATGGTCAGATGGTTTGATGGTTAAATGGTTAGGCGGTCAGGTGTTTTTTGGTACTGCAATTCACTTTTTA
>CAYUJD010000115.1:0-879 GCA_964444975.1 uncultured Chitinophaga sp.
TAAATCGAGGGATGAGTTGTGGGCTATTTTTGTTGTCTGTGGGAAGATGTATATCGTTACCGGTTACTCCTTATACTAATTGTGTATAAGCGTTTGCACACGGATAAAATTCTGTAACTTGTTTGTGTAAATAACTGGCATGCTCGCATCAGAAACCCAAACCTGCCTTGCCTGTGGCAAACCACTAAAGGGAAGAAGCGACAAAAAATTCTGCGATGATTATTGCCGCAATAAATATAATAACCAGCAGAAGGCCAAAGGGAATTACAGCGCTTATGTGCGCCATATCAACAATACACTGCTGAAAAACCGGAAAATCCTCGAAAGCATTTTGCCCGATGGAGAAGAAACCGCCAAAGCCAACAGAGATAAACTGCAACGCCTCGGGTTTCATTTTACCTACCATACACACACCTATACTACCAAAACCGGCAAAACCTATTTTTATTGTTATGATTACGGTTACCTGCCGCTGGAAAATGACTGGTACCTGGTTGTAAAAAGAAAGGAAGAGTAAACTTTTAAATTAAAAATCTATGTATTTCGATTCTATTAATGAAGAGGGTTATGATTCTACATGCCTGTTTATTGTAAACAGATCCGGGTATCTTGAAATTGTTCACTGCCCCTTCCTTGTATTTCTTACGAAACCCATTGAAGGGCATTTAAAAAAGGGCTATATGGATGTTGATAAAGTGGGAACAACCAAAGATGAACAGCTCTATTTTCAAATTAATGGGGACTATTATCACTACAGCCACTTTATTATCGCTCATGACTTTTTCAGAAACAAGGTGTTGAAATAAGCTTTATCTGTTTCTGATAAAAATAAAACCCCAACAATGCTGTCAGGGTTTCTGTGTGGTGTGGGGCGGCCCC
>CAYUJD010000115.1:979-1525 GCA_964444975.1 uncultured Chitinophaga sp.
ATAGAAAAATAAAACCCCAACAATGCTGTCAGGGTTTCTGTGTGGTGTGGGGCGGCCCCGATGGATCGGGGGAACCGCCTGAACTATTCGATCTCAATATTCAATTTCTCCCGAACTGATTTTTTAAACCCTCCGAGTGAATCCGGATTTTCGATCAAACTCAGAATAAACGTCTTTGACTTCATTGACTTGATATATTTTTCAACAACCAGGGCTTCCTTCCTGGAATTTACCCGTAAACTCAGTTTCAACACCCAGTCATTTGCATACGAGGTGCTGGCTGATTTATAAAACCCCCTTTTATGTTGCACTGTTCTTTCAGCCGGGTTCACGGTTTCCCCAACATAAAACCTGTCAAACAAAGGGGAATAGATGATATAAACAAAGTGCATAGAAAAATAAAACCCCAACAATGCTGTCAGGGTTTCTGTGTGGTGTGGGGCGGAATCGAACCGCCGACACAAGGATTTTCAGTCCTTTGCTCTACCAACTGAGCTACCGCACCAAATAATAAATAACAGAACTTTTCAATTGATTGTGGCGGCC
>CAYUJD010000115.1:1625-7888 GCA_964444975.1 uncultured Chitinophaga sp.
TCGGGGTTCAGTCCTTTGCTCTACCTCCCGATTTTTCGGGATGAGCTACCGCACCAAATAATAAATAACAGAACTTTTCAATTGATTGTGGCGGCCCCGATCCATCGGGGGAACCGCCGACACAAGCCCCGATTATTCGGGGTTCAGTCCTTTGCTCTACCTCCCGATTTTTCGGGATGAGCTACCGCACCTTATTAAAATTCAAATAAACAAATCCCATGGCGGAATTTGAAATTTCCCTTTATGTGTTTTTTCCTTCGGGGCAGCAAAAATAAAGTTTATCACCCAAAGATTGAAAACATTTTCGCTCCGTTACTGACCGGTTTTATACCCTGATTTCTACATTTTCAGGTTTAATTAACGGCTCGCCCTGCAGCTTCAAAAAAATCTGTGCCACCGTTACCACGTCTTTCTGGCAGTAAGTTACAATCCGCTTCAGGTCTTTGTCGTTCCAGTACACACTCCACACTTTGCTGCCATCAATATCGTCTTTAGGCGTGGGAATGCCCAGGGTATGGGCCAGCAGGTTCAGTGAAGTATAACTTTTAAAATCACCAAATTTCCATAACTCAAGTGTGTCGAAATGATTTACCTCCCAGGGTTTTTTGCCGCTTATATTCAAAACCGCCGGTATGGCAATTTCATTTACCACCAGCCGCCGGCAGAGGTAGGGAAAATCAAATTCCTTCCCGTTGTGTGCACATAAATATTTTGTTTCGCCGCTGCTCCACTTCTTTAGCATTTCGCAAAATTCTGTCAGCAGTATTTTTTCATTTTCCCCGTCAAACGATTTCAAAAACAGTTTGCGGCCCGAACCCGTATTTTGGATATAGCCGCAACTGATGCAAATGATTTTTCCAAACTCAGCATAAATACCCGCCCGGTGATAAATCGTTTCTTTGGTTTCCTCTTCATGATACTTCAGCAGCGAGGCGGCTTTGATGTCCCAAAGTTCTTTCCAGTCTTTCGGTAGTGAATGATAATCGGCATACTGGGGAGCCGTTTCAATATCGAGAAACAAAATATTGCTGATGTATTCGGCCATGATGCGGTGCTGTAAGCTGCTCCAGCTTAAAGATACTTATCTCCCTTATTTCTTTTTATTTCTGCCACGTAATCTTTTATATCCTGTTCTTTATCTCTTCTGCAAATCAGCAGAGCGTCTTTGGTATCTACCACAATAAATTCATCGAGGCCCTGCAACACCACCAGCTTATTATCCGGCGCATGCACCATGCAGCGGGTGGCGTCAATCACCATCACGTTTTTCCCGGCTACGGCATTTCCAAGATAATCTTTTTCCATGCTGTCCCAGGCGCTGTTCCAGGTGCCCAGATCGCTCCAGCCGAATGTGGAAGGAATGATATACACATTATCGGCCTTTTCCATAATGCCGAAATCAATAGAGATGTTGGTACACTGCGGATAAATTTCTTCTATCGCTGTTTTTTCTTCTTTCGTGTTGAATTTGTCTTTCTCGGCAGCAAAAACATCATACATCTCCGGCAGGTATTTTTCAAATGCCCTGATGATGTTTTTTACTTTCCAGATAAATATGCCCGCATTCCACAGAAAATCTCCGCTGGCTATAAAGGTCTTCGCCAGCTCAATATTCGGTTTTTCAGTAAAGGTTTTTACTTTAAAAATGTCCGGTGCTGCCTGCACCGTATTGTGTTGAATGTAACCGTAGCCCGTGTTGGGATGAGTTGGTTTGATACCAAGTGTAACAAATGCATTTATGTGACTGACAAAATCCAGCGCCTTTTTGGCTGTAGTGATAAAATCAGCCGTTTCCGTCACCAGGTGATCGGCCGGTGCCACCACCAGGCTGGCATTCGGATCCTTTTTTAAAAGCTTGAATGAAATATAGGCCACGCAGGGGGCCGTGTTTTTTCGTGATGGCTCGCCCAGTATGTTTTCCTCCGGCACATGCGGTAGTTGTTTTTTTACTATCGACACATACTCCGCCGAAGTAATGATAAAAATGTTTTCTTCCGGAACCAGTTTTTTATACCGGTCGTAGGTTTGCTGAATCAGTGTTTTGCCCGTATTCAGAATATCGAGAAACTGTTTGGGAAAACTGCTGCGGCTCATAGGCCAGAATCGACTGCCAATGCCCCCGGCCATAATGGCCACATAATGATGCTTACTCATAAACCCTCATCTCCTGAAGCGGAGCGATTATTTTTTCTTGTGATTGAATGTTTTTCATCTGCCTAAATCAGTCCTTCGCGAATTAAGTCATGTAAATGTATAAAGCCAAGATATTTTCCCTGTCGGGATATATTTTCCGACTGTGCATTGTCAACAACTACCAGCTGGGTGATTGATTTTTTTCGCATCAGGTCCAGCGCATCCACGGCCAGCGCATCGGGGCCAATGGTTTTAGGCGATGTTGTCATAATATCTGCCGCAGTCACTTTATCCAGCGAAATATTTTTTTCCAGCATACGGCGCAGGTCGCCATCGGTTATTATACCCAACAGCCTGTCATCATCATCCACAATGGCTGCGGCGCCCAGTCTTTTGGATGAAATTTCCACAATCACTTCTTTCAGCAAGCTGTTCTTTGCCAGCTTTGGCTTTTCATTTTTTATATAAAGATCACTAACCCGCAAATACAGTTTTTTACCCAGCGCACCGCCGGGATGAAATTTCGCAAAATCATCGCTGCCGAAACCTTTCATCTCCATAAGGCACACCGCCAGCGCATCACCCATCACCAGCTGTGCCGTGGTGCTGCTCGTAGGCGCCAGGTTGTTGGGGCAGGCTTCCTGTTCTACTGTGGTGTTTAATATTATGTCGGCTTGTATTGCCAGGTATGAATCAACACGGCCCACCATTGCAATCAGCACATTTTTGAAATTTTTAATCAGCGGCACCAGTACTTTTATTTCCGGGCTTTCGCCGCTTTTGCTGATTATCATCACTGCATCGTCCTGCTGCACCATGCCCAGGTCGCCATGAATGGCATCGGCTGCATGCATAAAAATGGAAGCGGTGCCCGTTGAGTTGAGTGTGGCTACAATTTTCTGGGCAATGACGGCGCTTTTTCCGATGCCGCTTATCACCAGGCGCCCCTTGCAGGCTGCAATAGCGTGGACGGCTTTTTCAAAATCCTCATTGATGAATTGAGTTAACCCGCTGATAGAACGAGACTCTAATTCAATCGTCCTCAGGGCGGTTTGTTTTAAATCATTTGCCATTTAAGTGGCCAAAATTATAGGATTTGTCATGAACAAACGTTCCCTTTGTGATCAATAGAAGCATTTAACTTTTCAACCATCACATAGGGGTTATTTTTGTAAATTCGCTTCCCGCCGGCCGAAAAATCAGAACGGGACGTATACCGGGATATATTTAAAAGTGAACAGGTAAAACCACTCACTCACCATCCCCGACTTTTCATTTTATATTACCTGGCTGATTCGGTGTAAAAAATCATTTACCGCAAGAGGGCGGAAGTAATAAATTCAGTATCTTAAACAGATATACCTATTTACGTGACGAAAACGATTTGAGTAATGGCTACAGCATCTGCAAAAAGTCCTGCCCGTACGGCGGGGCGGCCTGCAAAAAAACAGGCTGAAAAACCTGCCGCAAAAAAGAAGTTAGACCTTCACAAAGCCCTGCAGGATCATTTTGGGTTTGATACTTTCAAAGGCAACCAGGAAAAAATTATTGAATCGCTGCTAGCGGGCTACGATACGTTTGTAATAAAACCCACCGGCGGCGGCAAAAGCCTGTGTTACCAGTTGCCGGCGCTCGTCAGCGACGGTGTTGCCATTATTGTATCGCCGCTTATTGCCCTGATGAAAAACCAGGTGGACCTGGTGCGTAGCTACAGCAGCAAAGATGATGTAGCACATTTCCTGAATTCAACACTTACCAAAAAGGAAATAAAAGAAGTGCATGATGATTTGCTGACCGGCAAAACCAAAATGCTGTACGTGGCACCGGAAACGCTTACCAAGCAGGAGAACCTGGAGTTTTTCAGCGACCTTAAAATTTCTTTTTTCGCCGTGGATGAGGCGCACTGTATTTCGGAGTGGGGACACGATTTCCGGCCCGAGTACCGTCGCCTGCGGGAAATGATGATACAGATAAACCCCGACATCCCGGTAATAGCTCTGACTGCTACGGCAACTCCAAAGGTGCAAAGTGACATTATTAAAAATCTTGACCTGCGCAATCCGAATGTTTTTATCTCTTCCTTCAACCGGCCCAATCTTTATTATGAAATCATTCCCAAGATTAAAAAAGAGGATACCCTGAAAAACATGGCAAAGTTCATTGTGCAGAATAAGGGAAAGAGCGGCATCATCTACACCACCAACCGTAAAACCACAGAAGAACTGGCCGATATGCTGGTGGCCAACGGCATCAAAGCAGTGGCTTATCATGCCGGGCTCGACAGCAAGCTGCGGACCGAACGGCAGGATAAATTTCTGAATGAAGAAGTGCAGGTGATCGTGGCCACCATCGCTTTCGGGATGGGAATTGACAAACCCGACATTCGGTTTGTAATTCATTACAATATTCCCAAGAGCATTGAAAATTATTACCAGGAAACCGGCCGGGCCGGCCGCGACGGACTGGAGGGCAAGTGCATCCTTTATTATTCACACAAAGACGTGTCAAAGCTGGAGCACCTGATGCGTGACAAGCCGCTGAGCGAACGGGAAGTGGGTGCGCAGCTCATTGGCGAAATGGTAGCTTACGCCGAAAGCGGAGTGTGCCGCAGAAAAATCCTGCTGAGCTATTTTGGCGAGAAATATGAAAAAGAAAAATGCGGGCATTGCGACAACTGCAAACACCCGAAAGAAAAAGTGGAAGCCAAAGAAGAAGTACTGCATGTGCTGAAAACAATCAAAGCGCTGGAGGAACGCTTTGCCGCCGAGTATGTCATCAACATGATTACTGGCAAACTGACACCGCAGATTACCATGTACCGGCATGAGGGGCTGGATGTATTTGCCTGCGGCAATGATAAGGAACCTCATTTCTGGAACTCACTCATCCGCCAGCTGCTGCTGGAGGGATTGTTGCAAAAAGACATAGAAGAATACGGCGTGCTGAAATTTACTAAGAAGGGGCTTGATTTTCTGAAGAAACCGAAGTCGTTCAGGATTGTGCTCAACAACCTGTACGAAGAAGCCAATGCCGATGATGATGAAGGCGCCGAAAGCGGTGATGGTGCTGCGGCCGATAAGCGGTTGTTTGAAATGTTGAAAGAGCTGCGGCAAAAAGAAGCTAAGAAAAAAGGCTTGCCTCCCTTTGTTATTTTCCTTGAAACATCGCTGCAGGACATGGCCACCCTGTACCCGGTGACGCTAACCGACCTGGAAAAATGCCAGGGTGTAAGCAAGGGAAAGGCCCTGCGTTACGGGAAACCGTTTATTGAGCTGATTGCAAAATATGTGGAGGAAAACAACATCGAACGCCCCGATGATTTTGTGATGAAGAGCGTGGTGAACAAAAGCGGCAATAAGGTTTTTATTATCCAGAACATTGATAAAAAAATTCCGCTTGAAACCATTGCTAAAAACAAAGGCATGGACATGAACGAGCTGCTGGAAGAAATGGAAACCATTGCTGCCAGCGGCACCCGGCTGAACCTGGACTATGCCCTGGAGCAAATACTGGATCCTTATGACCAGGAAGAAATCATCGAGTATTTCAAAGGCTGCGAAACCTCGTCGCTACAGGTGGCGCAGGAAGAACTGGCCGATCATGATTTTACATGGGAACAGCTCAAACTGATGCGGATAAAATTTTTGGGGCAGTATGGTATGTAAGGAAGCTACAAGCCATAAGCTTTTAGCCGCCAGCTGAAAACTTTTCATCTGTTTTTTTATTTTCAAAACACCTCTTTAGGGGATGGGGGCATGAGAACAAACTATTCATCCGGTGCCAAATGGGAAGACATAGTCGGCTACAGCCGGGCTGTAAAGATTGGCAATACCATTGAAGTAACCGGCACTGTGGCCGTGGATGAAAACAGCAGGCTCGTTGGCGGCAACGATGCCTATGAGCAAACCAAATTCATCATTCAGAAAATAGAGAAAGTTTTAAAACAGGCCGGCGCTTCGCTGAAAGATGTGGTAAGAACAAGAATGTTTGTCACTGATATTTCCCGCTGGCAGGAATACGGCCGTGCTCATGGTGAATTTTTTAAAGACATCAAACCCTGCACTACGATGGTGGAAGTAAGTAAATTGATTTCGCCGGAATATTTGATAGAGATTGAAGCCACTGCAATT
>CAYUJD010000116.1:0-7663 GCA_964444975.1 uncultured Chitinophaga sp.
AGTCATCTGGATTTTTAACTCAAATGGCCCTCTTAGAATTTACAGGAAGACCCCACTTAATACCGATGGTCAAAAATGTGGATTTTTAGAGATGTCCTTAAATGATTACAGGCGAAAACCGAATAATTAAACTAAATAGCTGAACAGCGTATTGTCTTTTCCAATTTCGGTGTAGTTAATCTGGAATTTATTCATCTTCTCCAGTAGCTTATCATAATCATCCCGGCTTTGCAGTTCGATGCCAACGAGGGCAGGGCCGGCTTCCTTGTTGTTCTTCTGCATATATTCAAACCGGGTGATATCGTCGGTGGGGCCCAGCACATTGTTCACAAACTCCTTCAGCGCACCGGGGCGCTGGGCAAAGTTGATAAGGAAATAATGTTTCAGTCCTTCATATTGCAGGCTGCGTTCTTTTATCTCCTGCATGCGGTCAATATCGTTGTTGCTGCCGCTTACAATGCACACCACATTCTTTCCTTTTATTTCCCCGGCATAATCGTCCAGTGCAGCAATGGACAGGGCGCCGGCCGGCTCCACCACAATGGCATCTTCATTATAAAGTTTCAAAATCGTTGTACACACTTTTCCTTCGGGCACCAGGTGCATATCATCCAGCACTTCTTTGCAGATTTCAAAAGTGATGTCACCAACACGTTTTACTGCGGCACCGTCCACAAAACGGTCAATATTTTCCAGCGTAACAGGAAACCCGTTCTTCAACGCTTCAAACATGGCGGGGGCGCCTTCGGGTTCCAGGCCGATGATTTTTGTTTTGGGTGAATAGGTTTTAAAATAAGAGCCCACACCGGCGCTTAAGCCGCCGCCACCTACCGGCACAAACAAATAATCAATACATCCTCCGGCTCCTCCAAAGGAGGAGGGTAAGTCATCAAGTTGTTCGAGAATTTCCACGGCCACCGTTCCCTGCCCTTCAATGATTCTGTAATCATCAAACGGGGGAATGAAGGTCATGCCGTTTTCTTCAGTATACTTTTTTGCAGCGGCTGCACAGTCATCATACGTATCGCCAACCAGTTTTATTTCCACGTTGCCGTCGCCATGCATCTGTGTCTGTTTTACTTTCTGGTTGGGAGTGATAATGGGCATAAACACCACGCCTTTTGCATTCAGCTTTTTGCAGCTGAAGGCAAAACCTTGTGCATGATTGCCGGCACTGGCACACACTACCCCTTTATCCAGTTGTTCCTTCGGCAGGCTGCTCATCATATTATAAGCGCCACGCAGCTTGTAACTGCGCACTACCTGCAGGTCTTCTCTTTTGAGGTAAATATTACACTCAAATTTTTTGGAGAGATGACTGTTGCGCTGCATAGGTGTTCTGTGGACTACCTTTTTTAGCCGTAATGCAGCGGCCGTAAAATCTAACCCCCCCGCCCCTGAAGGGAGGCCATGAAGGGGCTGATACGTTGAATACACTTCTTTCATTCGATTTTGTTAATTGACCGTCTCCAGTTTTGAAGATTTCTTTTCTTCCCCTTTAGAGGCAGGGGTTTGGTTTTCGGGTCTTAGACTTCTTACCGTTTTACCCGCCTGCCACAATTCACTTTCACGCAGCTCTTTCAGTTCTGCGCCCAGTTTTTCACGGTAGTCGGGTTGCGAATTGCTTTCGATGGAACGCCTGCTTTCATTGCCGGCGGCCACGCTGTCGTACAGTTCATTAAACACAGGCAGTGTTACATCGCGGAAGCGTTTCCACCAGTCGAGGGCGCCACGCTGTGCTGTGGTGCTGCAGTTAGCATACATCCAGTCCATCCCGTTTT
Organism: uncultured Chitinophaga sp.; assembly: GCA_964444975.1. Taxonomy (GTDB): domain Bacteria; phylum Bacteroidota; class Bacteroidia; order Chitinophagales; family Chitinophagaceae; genus VBAS01. The sequence continues at coordinate 1,782 of CAYUJD010000116.1, forward strand.
CTGCCACCAGCGGCATCAATGACTGGGTGAGCTCTTCCACCGTTTCATTAAATGCTTCGGAAGGGGAGTGGCCCCGCTCACGCAGCACCTGGTATTGTGCTGCAAAAATTCCCTGGATGGCGCCCATCAGGGTTCCTCTTTCACCGGTCAAATCACTGAACACTTCCTTTTTAAAATCCGTTTCGAACAAATAACCGCTGCCCACAGCAATGCCGAGTGCAATCACTCTTTCAAAAGCACGGCCGGTGGCATCCTGGTAAATGGCATACGAGCTGTTCAAACCTCTTCCCTGTAAAAACATTCTGCGCAGGGAGGTACCGCTTCCTTTCGGTGCTACCAGGAAAACATCTACATCTTTCGGAGGAATGATGCCCGTTTGTTCATTGAACGTAATGCCAAAGCCATGCGAAAAGTATAAAGCTTTTCCGGGGGTTAAATATTCTTTTACTGTCGGCCACAGGGCAATCTGTGCCGCATCGCTCAGCAGGTAGCAGATGATGGTGCCACGCTGCAAAGCATCTTCTATTTCAAACAAAGTTTTGCCGGGTACAAAACCATCAGCTACGGCTTTATCCCAGCTCTTGCTGTTTTTTCGCTGACCGACGATTACGTTGATTCCGTTGTCACGCTGGTTCAATGACTGGCCGGGGCCCTGTACACCGTAGCCGATGACTGCCACCGTTTCATTCTTCAGCACTTCCTGTGCTTTTGAAAGCGGAAATTCATCACGGGTCACTACGTTTTCAGTAACACCGCCGAAATTTAGTTTTGCCATTGTATTTGTTTTTATGTTTTTATAATCGTTTACGCTGTCAGTTGTTTTTCCATAACGGCCGGATGGCTTTGGCGCAATCTTCAAGAAAAGCTGCATCTTCAGCACCGAAGGTGTTTTTGGTTTCACTTTCGGCATCTATGGTGCCGATTACCGTATCGCCGTCTTCTGCAAAAACCGGTACTACAATTTCCGATTCCGTATTGCTGAAGGTGAGAATGTAATCTTCATCCTTGTTCACATCGTTTACAACCACTGTTTTTTTCTGCATCACCGCTCTCCCGTTCAGTCCTTTGTTCCGCGGGAAGGAAGTGAAAGCGGGTTCCGTTCTTCCCGCCGAGGCGATGAGGGCTATTTCCTTTTCTTTTACATCGTACAATCCCACCCAGGAATAATGTCGTGCCTGGCGGATGCGGTCAGCAATCAGCCGCGCTGTTTCATGGCGCGGATGCGCTGCGCCAAAGATTTCAGTAAAAGATATTTTTTCCATAACAGGATGTTTTTTACATACTGAAAACTTTTTCCTGTTCACCGAGGTACTCATTTTCTACTACTACCTCGCCTGGTTCTATTTTCTCAAATTGTTTCAGTTTATTATGAAATCCATCGCTGTTTTTGATAATGGCCACCCTGGCGCTGCGAACGAATTCGATGAGCCCGTAAGGCTCCAGCACTTTTATCAGTTTGTCGGTTTCTTCGCGGTGGCCGGCCACTTCGAATACCGTGTAGTCTTTGCGTATCACCACTGCTTTGGCGCCGTATTCACGAAGTAATCTTTCCACTTTCACTTCTTCGGCAATCACATTGGTGGGTACTTTGTACAAAGCCAGCTCCTGCCACACAATTTCTTCGTTGGTATTGTAGTAGGCTTTCAGCACTTCCACCTGCTTTTCGATGTGGCGGCAGAGCTTGCGCACCACGTCTTCCGTTTCGTTGATGACGATGGTGAAGCGGTGTAAACTGTCCACCTCGCTGGGGGACGTGTTGAGGCTTTCCACATTAATCTTTCTTCTGGAAAAAATAATGGCAATACGGTTGAGCAAACCCACCTGGTTTTCGGTGTAAACGGTGATGGTATATTCTTGTTTTGTCATAAATACCCCCATCCCCTAAAGGGGAGTTTAGATACACTCAGTTTTAAAAGTGTGTTTTATAATGTTCATTAGTATTTATGTAGTTGAAGTGTGCGACGCAAGGGACGATGATATCAGTACCCAGGCTGGTAACACAATCAATCAACTAACATCTATAAAGAACTTATCAAATATTGGAAGTATAACCGACCTAAGTTCCCCCTTCAGGGGGACAGGGGTATTATACTTCATCTTTTCCTAAAACTATCTCAGCCACGCCTCTTCCCTGCGGCACCATCGGGAACACATTGTTTTCCTTGCCCACCTGTACTTCAAGCAGGTAACTTCCTTTGTGGTTTAGCATTTCCTTTAATGCGTTCTTCAGCTGCTCTCGCCTGGAAACTGCGCTGGCTGCAATGCCGTAACCTTTTGCCACCTGCACAAAATCGGGACTTTCAATTTCCACAAATGAATAACGGTGTTTATGAAACAACTCCTGCCACTGGCGCACCATGCCGAGAAAATTGTTATTGAGAATAATGATTTTTATTTCGGGTTTAAATTGCATCACCGTGCCAAGCTCTTGTATCGTCATTTGGAAACCGCCATCGCCAATAACGGCAATAATAGTGCGGTGCGGCGCTCCAAACCAGGCGCCGATGGCAGCAGGCAATGCATAGCCCATGGTGCCCAGCCCGCCGCTGGTGATATTGCTTTTACTGCTATTGTACTTTGCATAACGGCAGGTTATCATCTGGTGCTGGCCCACATCGGTTACAATTACTGCAACGCCGTTTGTGAGTTCATTAAGGGCAGAAATCACTTCACCCATCGTCAGAATTTCACCCGATGGATTCAATTCGGTTTTGATGCACATCGCTTCTTCTTTCTTCATGCAATCCCTGAAACGCTGCCTCCATTCGGGGTACGATTTTTTTTGCAGCAGTTCGGTGAGCAGCGGCAATGTTTCTTTACAATCGCCCCACACAGGCACGGTGGTTTTTACATTCTTGTCAATTTCGGCCGGGTCAATATCGAGATGAATCACCTTTGCCTGCCTGGCGTACTTATCCAGCCGGCCGGTGACGCGGTCGTCGAAACGCATGCCCACGGCAATCAGCACATCACATTCATTGGTGAGCACATTGGGTCCATAGTTGCCGTGCATGCCCAGCATGCCCACTGCATTCGGATGATCAGTAGGTATGGCGCTCATGCCCATGATGGTCCAGGCAGCGGGAATACCGCTCTTTTCAAGAAAAGCCTGGAATTCTTTTTCGGCTTTGCCAAGAATCACACCCTGGCCAAATATCACAAAGGGTCTTTCGGCTTCATTAATGAGTTTGGCTGCCTGCTCAATATATTCTTTGCGTACAATCGGTTTGGGACGATAACTGCGGATATGATTGCATTTTTCATACTCCCTGGACTCTAGCATCTGTAGTTGTGCATTCTTGGTAATGTCAATCACCACGGGGCCGGGGCGGCCGCTGCCGGCAATGTAAAATGCTTTGGCCAGCACATGGGGAATTTCATTGGCATCCGTCACCTGGTAATTCCATTTGGTAACAGGCGTGGTAATGTTTATCACATCCGTTTCCTGGAAAGCATCGGTACCCAGCAGGTGAGCAAATACCTGGCCGGTGATGCATACTACAGGCGTGGAGTCAATCATGGCATCGGCAAGACCGGTAACAAGGTTGGTGGCGCCGGGTCCGCTGGTGGCAAACACTACACCGGTTTTGCCGCTCACCCGTGCATATCCTTGTGCAGCATGAATGGCGCCCTGCTCATGACGGACAAGTATGTGCTTTACCTTGTCATGGTAATCGTACAGCGAATCATAAATAGGCATGATAGCGCCGCCCGGATAACCAAAGATGGTATCTACGCCTTCGGCAACAAGTGCACGCATCACGGCTTCGCTGCCGGGGATTGTGGCCCCCTCCAAATTTTCACCGGTAGGGGAGACTTTTGAAGCTTCACCTCGTTTGGTGATTTCTTTTTTTAATGCCAGGGTATCCATAAAGGAGTAATTTTTAATTTTTATTGTTCAATGCGCAATGCTCAGTGCTTAATGCTCAAGTTTTGGTCACATCATCAATCAACCACTCACTAATTTTTATTTAACTCTCCGACAAGCTGGACTTGTGTGCCTGCTAAAGCCCCTCCTTTGGAGGGGTTGGGGGAGGCCTCATCCGTCACACAGCCTTCACTCGCATCCTTCACCAGCAGTGCATATTTATACAGTACGCCCCTGTTTACTTTCAGCTCAGGTTTATTCCAGCCGGCTTTGCGGCGGGCAATTTCTTCATCACTTACTTTCAGCGTGATGGTGTTTTTTGCTGTGTCTATTTCAATGATGTCGCCATCGTGCACAAAGGCAAGCAGTCCGCCTTCGAAAGCTTCAGGTGTGATGTGGCCGACAACAAAGCCATGAGTTCCCCCGCTGAATCTTCCATCTGTAATCAGCGCCACAGTTTTTCCCAAACCTGCGCCGATGATGGCTGAAGTAGGTTTCAGCATTTCGGGCATACCCGGTGCGCCTTTGGGTCCTTCATTTTTTATTACCACCACATCGCCGGCTTTTATTTTGCCTGCAGCAAGTCCTTTAATCATTTCTTTCTCTCCGTCAAAAACTCTTGCCGGACCAGCGAAGCGTTCGCCTTCTTTTCCTGAAATTTTTGCCACGCTTCCTTTTTCGGCAAGGTTGCCATACAGAATCTGCAGGTGTCCCGTTTTTTTCAGCGGTAGTTCCAGCGGGTAAATAATTTTCTGAGCCTTAAAATCCAGGTCCGGAACACCTGCCAGGTTTTCTGCAACCGTTTTACCGGTCACTGTCAAACAATCGCCATGCAGCAATTCTTTCGCCAGCAGGTATTTCATTACTGACGGAAGGCCACCATGCCGGTGTAAATCCTGCATGAGAAATTTTCCAGAGGGTTTGAAATCGGCCAGCACGGGCACCCGGTCGCTGATTTTTTGAAAATCATCAATGCTCAAAGGCACACCGGCTGTTTTTGCCATTGCAATCAAATGCAGCACAGCATTGGTGCTGCCGCCCAAAACCATCACTATTGTAATTGCATTTTCAAATGCCTTACGGGTCATGATGTCTTTGGGTGTAATATTTTTTTCCAGTAAATTTTTTATGGCTTCGCCTGCTGCGGCACATTCTTTTTGTTTGTCTTCGCTCAGCGCCGGGTTGGAAGATGAATAGGGCAAACTCATTCCCATGGCTTCAATCGCTGTCGCCATCGTGTTGGCGGTGTACATACCGCCGCAGGCGCCGGCGCCCGGGCAGCTGTGTTGCACGATGCCTTTAAAATCTGCTTCACTCAGTTTGCCGGCAAGTTTTTGTCCCAGTGCTTCAAAGGCGCTTACAATATTCAGGTCTTCGTCTTTATAATGACCCGGGGCAATGGTGCCGCCGTAAATCATAATCGAAGGACGGTTGAGGCGGCTCATAGCCATGATGCCGCCCGGCATATTTTTATCACAACCCGGAATGGCAATCAATGCATCGTAGTATTGGGCGCCGGCATTGGTTTCAATGCTGTCGGCAATCACGTCGCGGCTTACCAGGCTGTAGCGCATACCATCGGTGCCCATGCTGATTCCATCACTCACACCAATAGTATAAAACCGCAAGCCTGTCAAACCTTCTGTTGCATTCACACTGTGGCGTACAGCAGTGGCCAGGTCATTCAGGTGCATGTTGCAGGGGTTGCCATCCCAGCCCATGCTCACAATGCCTACCTGCGCTTTATTAAAATCTTCTTCTTTAAACCCGATGGCATAGTACATGGCCTGCGCTGCCGGCTGCGTCGGGTCTTGCGTGAGAATTCTCGAATATTTATTTAATCCGCTCATATGGATTTGCGAGGCGAAGCCGAAGCAATCCTCTCTTTTTTTATGTTTATTTTTTTATGATGTCAGCTTTGGCGCTACTATTTAACTTCCGTTGCGACGCTCCGTTCAAGGTTCTGTAATTCCTCTAAAAGTTTCATAGGGTCTCAATGCTTTTTCTTCATTCA
>CAYUJD010000117.1:0-7615 GCA_964444975.1 uncultured Chitinophaga sp.
GAAAAAATGCGGAAATGTTCGATATGTTAAATAGTAATACTGAAGTTGAACGGAGCCCCGAACAATCGGGGCAAGGGACGATGAAAAGAATTTCAAAAGCTGACAACATAAAATTTAATATGAAAAAATATTTGATTCCCGTTTTCATTGTGCTGCAGCTTTCCTGCAAAAGCAACAACCATGACGAGCACAACGATCCGGATGTGTATTACACCTGCAGCATGGACCCGCAGGTGGTGGAGCTGGAACCCGGCAAATGCCCGATATGTAAAATGCCGCTGACGCCGGTAAAGAAAAGCAACGGCGCCGGCAAAGATGAACTGCAGCTGAGCGACCAGCAGGTGCAGCTGGGAAATATCCGGGTGGATACCATCCGCAGCGGTATGATTGCTGATAAAATGATACTGACAGCCACACTGAACACCGACCAGATGAAGCTGAATTCTGTAAGCGCAAGAGTGATGGGCCGCATTGACCGGCTTTATTTCAAAAATGCGGGCGACTATGTGAAGCGTGGCGATGCGCTTTTTGATTTGTACAGCGAAGCACTGAACAACGCCAAACAGGAATACCGGCTGGCGCTGGAGAAGAAAAGAACACTGGATAATTCAATTGTGGATTTTGAACAGCTGGTACGCAGTGCCAGGACAAAACTGCAGCTGTGGGGAATGAGTGAAGCGCAAATAAAAGAGCTGGAAGAGGCGGAAAAGATTTCTGTGCAAACAACCTATTACAGCCCGGTGTCGGGATATATTACTTTTTTGGATGCATTGGAAGGACAATATGTGATGGAAGGTGGCACGGTGCTGCGTGTGGCAGATTTGTCAACACTCTGGGCCGAAGCGCAGGTGTATGTATCGCAGCTGGCGCAGGTGGATGCGCAGGCGATTGCTGAAGTGAAATTCCCTGATTTCCCGGGGAAATCTGTAAAGGGGAGAATTGAATTTGTAAATCCTGAAATCAATCCGGAAACAAGAATTACGCTGTTGCGTGTCAGCATTCCGAATGCAGGCAATCAGCTCAGGCCCGGCATGCCGGCTTATCTTTTGCTGAAAGGGAAACAACATCATTCTCTCACTTTACCAACCGATGCAGTGATACGGGACAGCAAAGGCGCAACTGTATGGGTGCAAACGGGGAAGAATACTTATAAAAACAGGATGGTTGAAATTGGGCTGGAGGAAAACGGCCGCATGGAAATCCGCAGGGGGCTGATGCCGGGCGATGTAGTGGTGGTGAGCGGCGCCTACCTGCTGAACAGTGAATATGTTTTTAAAAAAGGTACTGACCCCATGGCGGGGCATGCGCATTAATTTCTTTTAAAGTTGATTAGGTTTGATGTTTTGAATAACATGATTTGTAAAATATTTCTATTGCTTTTTTCATTGTCAATTCTGTTTGCAAGTTGTAATGACTCTGAAACGAACCGTTCTGGTACAGCCTCTGCCATTGAAATAAAGCTGACTCAGCTGAACCTTCTGCATACAGACGGTTCGCCTGTTGATTTATCAAAGTTCAAAGGCAAAACCGTGTTTATCAACTTCTGGGCCACCTGGTGCAAACCCTGCCTGCGGGAAATGCCATCCATACATCGGATGATGGCAAAGCTGGAAGGAGAGAATATCGTATTTCTTTTTGCCTCGGATGAAAGCCCGGAACAGATTGAAGAATTTAAAAAGGAAAACCCATATCCCTTTCAGTATGTGCGGGTGGAAAATATGGAAGCGTTAAACATCATGGCCTTGCCGGCTACATTTATCTTTGATGCGGAAGGCAAACTGGTTTTTTCTGATATGGGCGCAAGGGAGTGGGATGACCCGGCCAATCTTGAATTAATCCTGAAAATTGTAAAACAAAAATGAAACGGACACTGATTGCTTTGATTATCGCTGCTTTTGCTTTTTCCTGCAATAATGATAACAGCGAAAAGAAAATAAACGCTGCTGAAGTAAAGGAATTCTCATCGCCTGCTGCCGACTCCTGCGCCGAACCTTTTTTGTTTACTGACAAAAACGGAATGGTTTTCCTGTCGTGGATTGAAAAAAAAGGGAAAGAAGCGGCGCTGAAGTTTTCTTCTTTACAAAATGACCGGTGGAGAGAACCCGTCACCATTGCGAAGGGCAAAAACTGGTTTGTCAACTGGGCCGATTACCCCGTGATTGCTTCGGATGGAAGCAATGGCCTGCTGGCGCATTACCTGGAGAAAAGCGACACGGCAAAATTTACTTATGATGTAAAACTGGCGGTTTCTGCCGATGGCGGAAAAACATGGGGCTATTCATTTATACTGCATGATGACGGGAAAAAAGCCGAGCATGGTTTTGTTACTATCGTTCCTTACCGGGATGGGTTCTTTGCCTGCTGGCTCGATGGAAGAAAGACGGCAATGGAAGACAACATGAGTCATCATGAAGGCCATCATGGCGAGATGACGGTAAGAGCGGCCCTGCTGGATAAAAACGGAAAGAAGCTAAATGAATGGGAACTGGACGGAAGAGTTTGTGATTGCTGCCAAACTACCGCCGCGGTAACTGCCAACGGCCCCATTGTGGTTTACCGCGACCGCACTGATGATGAAGTGAGGGATATGAGCATTGTCCGCTTTGTAGATGGAACCTGGACTGCTCCGCAAACCATTTATGCCGACAACTGGAAAATAAATGCCTGCCCGGTGAATGGTCCCCGTACTGATGCCATCGGGAATAATTTGGCCATCGCATGGTTTTCGATGGCCGGTAAAAATGGCGAAGTAAAAATTATTTTCTCCAAAGACGGCGGCACCACGTTCAATAAACCCATCCGCGTTGATGAAGGCAAACCCATCGGCAGGGTGGATGTGCTGATGCTGGACTCTGCTACTGCTATGGTAAGCTGGATGGAAGCTGCATCCATCAAGGCAGTGAAAGTACATGCTGACGGCACCAGGGAATCATCCATCATGATTGCTTCTTCTTCTGATAAACGTTCAAGCGGTTTTCCGCAGATGACAAAATCCGGCAGCAAAATTTATTTTGCCTGGACGGATGATAAGGAAAAAACAATAAGGACAGCCATGGTAAATTTATAATATACTCTCACGCCGGCTGCACCAGGATATTTTTCGCTGCTTTTTCGCTAAGCTGGACAGTTTTTTTCTGCACCAGGATGGTGGAAGAGTTGTCGTATTCATTGTGCTCTACCAGTTTTATTTTAATGTCCGGCCGGATATTCAGTTTGCCTAAATAATCCAGGAACGAATCACCGGTATCAGCAAGATTCACCACTTTATAATTTTTTCCTTTTACTGCAGCGGAAAGCGGCAGCGATGACTTGGCTTTTATTTTCCCATTCCGGTCGGGAATAGGGTCGCCATGGGGGTCAAAGGCCGGGTAACCGAGAAAAGCCTCCAGCCGGTCAATCATGTCTTTGCTTTGCACATGCTCCAGCTGTTCGGCCAGTTCGTGCACCTCGTTCCAGTTGTATTGCAGTTTTACCATGAGAAACACTTCCCATAATCGGTGTTTGCGGATGATGAATAATGCTTTTTTCTTTCCTGCTTCAGTAAGCTGGATGGATTTATCGGGTAAAACCTTTACCAGCTTTTTGGCATTCAGTTTTCGGATCATTTCGAGCACAGTGGCCGGGTTCAGGTTCAGTACTTTGGCAAGGGCAATATTGTTCACCTTCTTTACCTGGCTGTGGCTGAGCTTGTACAGGGTCTTCAGGTAATTTTCTTCCGACTGGTTGGGGAAATGCGCCATTCAGCAAAAATAGACAGGATAACCAGAAAAATAAAATTTGGGATACCCAATAAAATAATTTTGATAAACCAACTTATATTTGCCCTGAAATGAAAACCACGATAAACATCCGGATAGTTTTTACAGGCATTGTTCTGTTTATTGTAGCCGGTATAGGATGCCAGAAACTGTTGCCCGGTCTTCCACCCGATGAGGAAGTGCTGGACGGTCCCGTGGAAGGATTGACACCGGAGCAACATGCCCTCTTTCTCCGCGGCGATGTGGCGTTCAATGATGAAATTTTTACGCCGGAAAGAGGGCTCGGGCCGTTATTTGTGGCTACATCCTGTGGCAGTTGTCATGCCGGTGATGGCAAGGGACATCCCTTTACTACACTGACGCGTTTTGGTCAAAGTGATACGGTGAACGGAAATATGTTTTTGCATGCTGGCGGTCCGCAATTGCAAATCCGCGCCATTCCCGGTTTTGTGCCGGAGCAAATCCCATCCGGGGCAGCGTATTCTTCCTTTACTCCGCCGGCTGTTACCGGTCTTGGCTTTATTGATGCCGTGCCCGATGCTGCTTTGCTTGCCCTTGCCGACCCAAACGATGCGGATAGCGATGGAATTTCCGGGCGGCCCAACTGGATTATTCCTGAAAATTATTCTGCCCGCAGGCCGAACAGCATTTCACAAAACGGTAAATATATCGGCCGGTTTGGGAAAAAGGCCTCAACTTATGATTTGCTGCAGCAAACTGCTACTGCATACAATGAAGATATCGGTGTCAGCTCTTTTTACGAGCCAACGGATACTTATTCCGGAATGGATGTTGACCCGGAAGTAAATAACCAAACGGTGCTGGATGTGGTGTTTTATTTAAAAACATTGAAAGCTCCTTTGCAGCGTAGCCAGGATGATGCTGATGTTATCAGCGGCAAACAGATTTTTATAAGCATTGGCTGCGCCAAATGCCATACCCCGCAAATGCAAACGGGATATTCACCCATAGCTGCACTAAGCAATAAAACAATCAATCCGTACTCCGATTTTCTGCTGCACGATATGGGTAGCGGATTGAATGATGGGTACACAGAAGGAACGGCCCTGCCGCAGGAATGGCGAACACCTCCGCTGTGGGGATTGGGCTTATCAAAAAATTCGCAGGGAGGCCAATATTTTTTGCTACACGACGGCCGGGCGAAGAGTATTGAAGAAGCCATCCTGCTGCATGGCGGCGAAGCCTTGCGAAGCAATAACAATTTTCAGCAACTCAGCGCTGCAGATAAGGCAAAGCTTTTAAAATTTTTAGAATCACTTTAGGAATGGACAGGAGAGAATTTATCAGGTCGGGATGTACCGCTTGTTTTTCGGCGGTAGTGCTGAGCGGGTTGGCTTCATCATGCAGTGCAACAAAATACATCAAGGGCAGTTTGGGAAAAGACGGGCTGAGTCTGGATGCTGATGAATTTATTGCTAAACGAAAAGGCAGGATTGTTTACCGCCCTTTTGTGATTGTGAGAAATGAAGCACTTCAGTATCCCATCTGTGTTTACCGTTATGGCGAACAGGAGTACAGTGCTTTGTGGATGCGCTGCACTCACCAGGGTACGGAGTTGCAAGTTTCCGGCGACCGGCTGCAATGCCCGGCGCATGGCAGCGAGTTTACCAGCCGGGGCAGTGTTTCCAATGGCCCGGCGGATAAAGACCTGAGAAATTTTCCCGTTTCAGTTTTGAACAATCAAATTTTTATTGACCTGAGAGCAGTATGAAACAATATTTATTTTTTCCGTTTCTAATGACATTGTCCGCGGTCGCTATAGCGCAGATTGATCCGTCGCTTTTAAGACGTGTACAAAAGGATTCTTTACCACGGGCTATGAATCTTGACGCGGTGTATAACAGGCCTTTTCTCCAGGTGGGAAAACTGCCGGTGGCTGTTGGCGGATACATGGAAGCCAATTACCAGTACCTGCAGGAAAACGGCGTCACCGAAGGCCACCAGTTCCAGATGCGGCGGCTGACATTGTTTGTTTCTTCATCCATTTCCAACCGGGTAAAATTTCTGAGTGAAATAGAATTTGAAGACGGAACAAAGGAAATCAATATTGAATTTGCTTCGGTTGATTTTGAATTTAACCCATTGCTGAACCTGCGCTGCGGTGTGGTGATGAATCCGATTGGCGCATTCAACCAGAATCATGACGGACCCAAATGGGAGTTTGTTGACCGGCCGGTTGCCGCCACGCAAATGCTGCCCGCTACGTTTAGCAATGTGGGTTTTGGTTTGTACGGAAAAAAATTCAGCCGGGACTGGGCCTTTGCTTATGAAGCGTATTTAACCAATGGTTTTGATGAACGCATTATTGCCAACGAGGAGAACAAAACTTTTTTACCCGCAACAAAAGAAAACCCTGACCGTTTTGAGGAAAGTTTTAACGGGAGCCCCTTGTTCACAGGCAAGATTGCCGTAAGGAATAATAAAATCGGGGAGCTCGGCTTATCGTATATGAGCGCCGTGTATAATAAGTTTGAAGACGACGGCCTGGTGCTGGATAAAAAAAGAAGAGCGGAAGTATTTGCAGTTGATTTTAATTCTACTGTTGCAAAAACAAATACGTATATCAATGGTGAATGGGCCTGGGTAAAAGTGGATGTGCCGGATACTTACACCGAGCAGTTTGGTGAAAAACAGCAGGGAGGCTTTATTGATTTTGTGCAGCCTGTTTTAAAAAGAATGATGTTTGGTTTTGAAAATGCTGTGCTGAATGTGGCGGTGCGGCTGGAGTACGCTGACTGGAACAAGGGAAAATTCAAATCAACAGGCGGAAATATTGCCGACGAAATTTTTTCTATTGTACCTGCCATCAGCTGGCGGCCCACAGCGCAATCGGTTATCCGGTTGAATTACCGGTACAACTGGCAAAAAGATATACTTGGTAATCCACCATCGAAGCTGGCAGGGTTTCAGTTTGGCATCTCAACCTATTTCTGAAATTACTTGCCGGTTCTTCTTCCCAACAGCAGTTTTAAAATCCGCTGGTTTGAATTTTTGGTGAGGCCAAATAAAAAACCGCCCTGTATTTCCCACCGGGGATGAATGTAAAGGTCAATCATGGGGCCAAGCAGGTGTTCCTGCATTTCCAGCGGAAGAATTTTTCTGAATTCACCAAGCCCTCCATAATACTCGATACCGATTCCAACTTTCTGTTGAATGGTATATACAGTTTTGAACTGCGGAGCGATACCTACCCCTTTTTCGTCGCCGCTGATGACAAAATCAATGTTGGGGTTGAATGCAAAGTACCAGTCGCCGGAAATTTTATCAATGATGGGCCGGATTTCTCCCTGCCAGTAAAAATCAGTTGTGTCGTCGGGCCGGTAAAAACCAAACTCAGCAGACAGACTGGCGCCAAAAGGCCATTTCCATTTATCAGGCACCGTCACCCTCGGTCTTACCTGGTTGCCGAGATATGTGTATCCGCCATCCGGTTCAATACCGGCGAATGTGTAAAAACCGATTTCGAAATTTTTCCCGAACCCGTGCGTGATTTCAAGGGTGGTATTATACCAGCGGGCATCTTTGGGGTTTGCAAGAAATTGACTGCCCTTGAAAGTATAATTGTTATGCAGCTCGAATATTGTCCATTTGTACGGAATGGTAGGTGAGGCATACACCTGTATTTCATTGTCGGCCTGGGCAAGAAGTTTGGTTAGGGGGAAAAACAGGATGATAAACGAAATGGTATTTCTCATGCCGTTTCGAAAATACAGGAAATTTACTTTCACCCTTTATTTAAATTCAAATGTACTGACGGGCTAAACGGTATCAGCGTTTTTCAAAATAGGGTCTTCCTGTAAATTCTAAGAGGGCCATTTGAGTTAAAAATCCAGATG
>CAYUJD010000118.1:0-7611 GCA_964444975.1 uncultured Chitinophaga sp.
ATTTTCTCACAAATCCGTGACAGGTGTGGATTTCATTTTTACAGGAAGACCCAATGTAAAGGCGCTGATACAGCGTCTTTTTTATTGAGCTAATAATACCCTTTTAAAAAGTAGAACCCCCGATAGACATCGGGGGCCCCTAATCAAAAACCATTAACCATTAAACCTTATCCTATGAAAATTCGTGGCTAATCTCGGCAATAAAAATTTAATATTGAAAATTTTAAAGTTGAAATTTTGTCATTTTAACGTTGAAACTTAAAATATTGACCGTCATCAATGCATGCTTAACGGAGTAGATATTATTCGAAAGCCGGCCGGGTGGGTTAAAGATTTCTAATGACCTATCTTCGGAAAATGAACAGGATAGTAATAGCCATAACCGGAGCCAGCGGGTCAGTATACGCTGAGCTCATAGTAAAGAAACTGCTTAGCCTGAAAAACCAATGGAAAGAACTGGCCCTTGTAATGACAGAGAATGCAAAGCAGGTATGGCATACTGAGCTTGGAAATGAGGAGTATAAATCTTTCCCGGTTAAAAATTATTCAGTATCAGATTTTAATGCACCTTTTGCTTCGGGGTCAGGAAGATATAATATTATGATTATCGTTCCCTGTTCTATGGGCACTCTTGGCCGTATAGCAGCCGGGGTTTCAAACGACCTCATTTCCCGTGCTGCCGATGTAATACTGAAGGAAAGAAGAAAACTGATTTGCATTGTGAGAGACACTCCTTATAGCCTTATTCATATCCGTAATATGGAAACCGTCACACTTGCAGGAGGCATTATTTGTCCTGCTTCCCCGTCATTTTACAGTCTTCCAAAAACAATTGAAGAACTGGCGGCAACAGTTGTAGACAGAGCTCTGGATCTCGCCGGGTTTGAAATTAAAACTTTCAGATGGGGAAAGGAGGGGAGTCGTTAGTTTATGGTCGAGAGTCATTAGTCAGGATTATATTAAGTAATCCAAAACAGTAAATCAAATTTTTCAGTAGAAAAAATTGCCTTCGGTCAAACGAAGCAAAGCTGATCTGCCTGCAATATTTATCTTCAACAGCTTACGAATCCCGACGATATTGTCGGGATCGTCGGTCCTTCGGGCCGATTTTGCTTTTAAGCTGCAAAATCCGGGATTAACAATAGAGTATTTGCTATGCTTAATTAGAGTGCTGACAACCGGCTTATGATTTCTGATTTCAGACTTCAGACCTCAGGCCTCATCTTTACCTCAGATCCACAATCTCCACCCCGGGATATTTTTTGGAGTCGAAAACAAACTGCTTGTCATCAATGGTAGTGTTAGGAGTAAGTGTGTTTACAGTATAGGAATACCGGCTGCCTGATTCTTCCAGCACTTTGGTACCGGTAAGTGTTTTTGCAACCTTATCAATGTACACATACACTTTGTGAAAAGCTTTTGTTTTATCGGTTGGGGTCATTTCAATTTCCTGTATGGTTTTTGTTCCCTGCTTTTTTTGGCCGTTCAGCTTATACAGGAAATCCTGGTCGTAAAAGTTGGTAAAAACCTTTTGAGGAGTCAGGGTAGTGCTTTCGTTGTCAACTTTTGTTATGGTCACTTCATTTGCTGCTTTGTCGTAGGTCCATACATTGGAGCCATCGCAAAAAATTTCCTGTCCCACGATATTCACTTTGTATTTGGTGCCCTTCATCAGCACGGTGCCGGTTTTGGTGGAAAGAACTTTTCCGGCGGCATTTTCTACTTTGTATGTAAAGGTTGCTTTTACAGTTTTAAACGACTTGAATTTAGCGCTTACAGCATCCAGTATTTTTTTTGCTTCCGGGTCATTCTTTACCGGTGATTGCCCCTGTGCAAACACAACTGCCGCATAAAACAAAGAATATAATACCAGGTAAAATTTTTTCATCTTTAGAAATTTTCAATCACTTCTAATAATCAGGCCGGCAAAAATAGGCTAAATTCTTTATGAGGATGCCGGGTGTCAGCAGGCAGTTGCCCGGTGTTTGTCATTTAACAACTTATATACTCAGGTTAGCCAGGTGTTGCGAAAGGTCGGCTTCTGTTTTTATCAGCACATCTCTTGCTTTGCTGCCCAGGTTAGGGCCTACCACGCCTGCTGATTCCAACTGATCCATCAGGCGGCCGGCACGGTTGTAGCCAAGTTTCATGCGCCTTTGCAGCAGCGATGTGGAGCCTACCTGGTTTTGCACAATAAGCCGGGCGGCATCTTCAAACAGGGGGTCTTTGTCGTTAGCATCAAAATCTTTTCCTTCCAGTTCTTTTTCATCCACGTATTCCGGCAGCAAAAAGGGATGCGGGTAACCTCTTTGCCGTTCAATAAAGCTGACCACTTTATCCACTTCAGGCGTGTCCACAAAAACACATTGCAGGCGGGTAATTTCGCCGTGGTGCGAAATCAGCATATCGCCTTTGCCAATCAGTTGTTCAGCGCCGCCCATATCGAGGATGGTTCGGGAGTCAATTTTTGAAGAAACCTTAAAAGCAATCCGCGAAGGGAAGTTGGCCTTGATGGTACCGGTGATGATATTTACCGAAGGCCGCTGTGTGGCAATGATAAGATGAATGCCTACAGCACGGGCCAGTTGCGCCAGTCTTGCTATCGGCATTTCAATTTCTTTGCCGGCCGTCATAATCATATCGGCAAACTCATCAATCACCAGCACAATGAAAGGCAGGTACTGGTGGCCTTTCTGCGGATTGAGCCGGCGCCGGATGAATTTTTCATTGTATTCTTTAATGTTTCTTGCCCCTGCTTCTTTCAGCAGGTCGTAGCGGTTGTCCATTTCAATGCAGAGTGCATTCAGCGTATACACCACTTTTTTGGTATCGGTAATGATTGCTTCCTCTTCGCCGGGCAGTTTGGCCAGGAAATGATTTTCTATAACCCGGTAAAGACTCAACTCCACTTTTTTGGGATCAATCAGTACAAACTTTAACTGTGAAGGATGTTTTTTATACAAAAGAGATATGAGGATGGCATTTACTCCCACCGATTTTCCCTGTCCTGTGGCGCCAGCCATCAGCAGGTGGGGCATACTGGTCAGGTCAACAATGAAATTATCATTATCAATTTTTTTACCCAGTGCAATGGGCAGGCTATAATTATTATGTTGAAATTTTTCTGAGCCGAGTAAAGTCCGCATGCTTACCAGGCTCTTTTTTGCATTGGGCACTTCAATGCCAATGGTTCCTTTACCCGGAATGGGAGCAATGATGCGTATACCCAGCGCTGCCAGGCTCAGGGCAATATCATCTTCCAGGTTTTTTATGCGGGAAATACGAACTCCCGGCGCCGGCACTATTTCATAAAGGGTGACAGTGGGCCCTACGGTGGCCATTATCTTTTGAATCTCGATATCATAATTGCGCAGCGTGGCTATTATCTGGTTTTTATTATTCTCCAGCTCGTTGGCATCCTGTACTATTTTTTCGCTGCCATGGGTTTCCAGCAGGTCAAGTGTTGGGTAGCGATAGTCCCGCAGGTCAAGTGTTGGCTCGTATGGCGGCAGGTTTTCATATTTTTTTTCCTCCGCTTCCGGCACTGCCGGTGATTCTTTTATTTCCAGTTCTATATCCGGCGCATTTTGTTTTTTGTCTGTTTGGGTTAAATCAAATTTATCCTGAACAGAGAGGACAGGTGATAATGGCACTACAGCTTCGTCTTTCTTTTCTTTTTCAGAAATAAATTCGTTTGGCAGGGAAGCTTCCGGGTCTTTTTCAATCAGCTTTAATTCAGTTTGCTGGTCATTCCCGTGGCTGATAACCGGCGAAAGCACAACCGGCCCTGCGCCGTTCTTCAGGCTGTTTCCTCCACTGCCCTGCAAATTTTCTGCATAAGCTTCATTGATTGTTTTTCCGGCAGGAGTAAAAAGATTTTCTCCTTTGTTTTCATTTTCTTCAGCAGGCACTGCCGGCGCGGCTTTTCTTTTCGGAATATTGAATACGGGGTTGAACTGCCAGATGATATAGGACAAAGCGATAACCAGCAGCAGGGCAGCCGTACCAATATAGCCAAGGAATTTTTCGAGCCACTCCACAATCATTTTTCCCACAGCGCCGCCATAAAAAAAACCAGCCGCCTGAAACACAAAAGCAAGGCAAACCGACAATACCAGCATGCCGAAAGTAACGTACTGTACATTGCGCCATACAGACCACACATGGCGGCTGAAGAGCAGGTTGACACCCACCACAAAAAAGAATGTGCAGATAAGCAGGCTGGCTATGCCAAACCCTTTATAAATAAAAAAATGGGAAACAAAAGCGCCCAGCACTCCAAGCAGGTTATGCACCCTCAGGTTTTCGCCGAACAGGGAAAGACCTTTCTTTATTTCACTCTGGTCGTTTTGCCAGGTAAAGAAATAAGATATGAATGATATGAAAAGAAACAGGGAAATGAACAGGGAAACGGCTCCCGCAATTTTCCAGGTGCGTTCATCCCTGGCAAGCTGCTTCAGGTTTACGGGTTCTTCTTTTTCCGTTTTCAGCTGGCCCTGGTTGGTTTTTCCCGGTTTATCCACAGGATTTTTCTTCAGCTTATTAGCCATGACAACAAAGATAATAAGAAGCTGCTTTCCGGGTATTACCTCCTTTTTCAACATCTTAACAAATTTAGCTGCAGCACAGGTAAAATACCCGGAAAGTGGTATGCCAAGAACCGGAAACTGAAAATTGCATTAAGTATATTTGACCCGACCTAACCAGCTGCATGAGAATTCTTACTCCTGTTATTAGCGGAAATTTTCAATCAGTCTTCTGCAAAGCAGTGCTGCCGGTTTTTTTATGGGCCGGAAGTTTTGCTGCTGCCGGTCAAAAGCCGGAAGCGGTGGTTGTTTTCAATTCAAAATTCAGAGCCGAACCAATAAGAAATGCGGTGAAAAGTTTTGCCCCGCTGACGCTGGATGTTGTTAAAGAATACAGAAATGAAATACTGACTGCCGATTCGTTTACAAGGCTGGGCATACCGCCGGAAAAAGTAACCCGCAAAATCCTGCTTCGCTTTACTCTCATCAACCGCCAGGATATTCCCGATTCGTGTTATTTTTTTCCGGGATTCTATTTTTCCAATGTACTGCTTTATAAAGTTGAAAATGAAAAGGCCATTCCGCTGCCGGTAATTGCCCCGCCCATAAAAGACAATATCTCATTCCGGTTGATTGCTATGAAACCTCATGACAGCCTGACCATTCTGGCAGAATGCTACATGGTAAAAACCTATACCAATGTGCTGCGATTGCGCATCATCGGCAAAAATTATCTTTCTGCTTTTGTTGCCGAATTGCAGCAGGCAAATAAAAATGTGTCGCTTTTCACCTACGTGCTTTGCGGCCTGCTGTTGATGATGATGCTGTTTTCGCTGGCCACCTATTTCCAGGGCCGCAGCCACGAGTTTCTTTATTACGTGGCATATGCATTTTTCCTTGGCTTTATGCTTTTTACAAAGCAGTATTATTACAACCGCTCCTACCCCCGTAATTTTTTCTTTGAAGCTTATCTCGATTTCGTCTTCCAGTGCCTGGGCATCGGTTTCTTTATGGCATTCATGATACGGTTTCTTGAAACCCGGAAATATTTTCCTTTCCTGCACAAATTGTATTTAACCGGCATATTTTTTCTTTCAGCCGTTATCATTGCATTCACTTACCTGCATTTTAGCACGGATGATTATTACACTGAAAACCTGCTCGAAAACTACATCACCAAGGGGCTGCTGCTGCTGATGATGGTCATATTTTTAATTTATGCGGCCCGGCACTGGCATTTTAAACTGCTGCGTTATCTTTTCTGGGGCAACCTGTTTTACCTGCTGTTTTCCCTGTACTCCCTGGTCCTTGTAATTTATCCCTCTTTTCCGGCATTACCCGGTTTGCTGGGAAATTCGCTGGTGTTGTACGAATTGGGCCTGCTGCTGGAGTTGATTTTTTTCTTAATCGGTCTTGCCTATAAAAACAGAACCCAACTGGTGGAGCAGGTAAAAGAAAGGGAAAGACTGAAAATGGAAAACGAACGCAAAGAACTGGAAAAACAAATGGCGGTTTTACAGGCTCACCAGGAAGAACGGGAACGCATTTCGGCCGATATGCACGACGAGCTGGGCTCCGGCATGACCTCCATCCGCCTGATGAGCGAGATTGCCAAAAACAAACTGAAGGAAAACATACCGCCGGAGATAGAAAAAATTTCCAGCTCTGCCAACGACCTGCTCAATAAAATGAACGCCATCATCTGGAGTATGAACAGCAGCAACGATACGGTGGACAGCCTCATATATTACATCAGGGCGTATGCCATTGAATACCTCGACGGCACGCCCATTGAATGCAAAGTACAGATGCCGGAAAACATACCCATGATTGAACTGGGCGGCGATAAGCGGCGGAATATTTTCCTGTGTGTAAAAGAAACGCTTAACAATACATTGAAACACGCCCGGGCCACCCGGGTGGATATTGAAATGGAAGTGAATGATGCACTAAAAATTGTGATTGCCGATAACGGCATCGGCATTGATGTGGAAAATACACGCCAGTTCGGCAATGGACTCCGGAATATTTCACGCCGTATGAAACATATCGGCGGCCGCTACAGCATTTTCAAAAAAAACGGAACGGTAAGCCGGATTGAGCTGCCACTATAATTTTTTCTTTCCTGAAAAAGCGATAAAAAGAAAAACCCATCCGGCAATAAAACACAAACCGCCGACCGGTGTTATCAAGCCGATTTTTCCTGTATGGTACATACCCATTGCTTTCAAAGCAGTAAGCAGGTAAAGCGAACCGGAAAAGAAAATGATGCCGGCAATAAATAAACCGCCGGCAATGCGGGCAAGCCGCTGCGAAAATTTTTCGAAAACTACGGCGGTCAGCATCAAAGCCAAAGAATGATACACCTGGTACTGCACACCGGTTTGAAATACCTGCACGGCATCTTCAGCCACAATTTTTTTCAATCCGTGTGCTCCAAAAGCACCCAGCGCTACTGCCAGGGCGCCCAGCAAGGCTCCGGCAGCAAGGAATTGTTTATGCATGAAATAATTTATTCAGGATGATATCCATGCTTTTGTCTTCTTCATCCACTACCAGGTCGGCCTGCTCGTAATAAATCTTGCGGTCGGAAAATTTTTTGATGATAAAGCTTTTCAGTTGGGCATCGTTCAACTCTTTTATCAGCGGCCGGTTGTTTTTTTCATTCAGCAGCCGTTCAAACAATAGCTCAACAGGGGTATTGATCCATACGGTGGTACCGGCTTTTTTCATGTATTCAATATTATTGAAATAGCAGGGTGTGCCGCCGCCGGTGGCCATTACAAACGAATCGTGGCTTTCGGTGATGATGTGCAGCGTATCTTTTTCCAGCAGGCGGAAATATTCCTCGCCATCTTCCGCAAAAATGCGGTTGATGGGTTTGCCTTCACTGGACTCCACCTGCTCATCCAGGTCAAAAAATGGCAGCCTGAGTTTTTCGCCCAGCAGGCGGCCCCAGTGTGTTTTACCGGAACCCATAAAGCCGATAAGGAAAATTTTCACCCCTGGTATCAGTTTTTAAGTTGAAATTTTCCTTTGCCCCTTAAGGGGGGATTTTGAATATTTCTCACAGAAAATTTTTTAA
>CAYUJD010000119.1:0-7204 GCA_964444975.1 uncultured Chitinophaga sp.
ATTTGAGGCAGTATTCTGACCTCGTGTGGGGCATTCGTTTTGGGTTTCATGTTATTAATTTTTCCCAAAATTAGAGTGCCCCTCCTTATTCCTTTTATCCGCCTGTCTGTATCTTGCGATTCATATCACTTCTATTCAGCAATATAGGAAACAGCAGTTGTATGCCCCTTCGGTGTCTGTAATGCAAAAACAGAAGCCGGAAGGAAACAATCGTTAATAGAGCAATCAAACATTTTCCATACCTGCCACTGTTACAGGCATTGCCTGAGATTTATCAGGCGTGCCTGGTTTTAATATTCCGGTAATAATACTTTTTTTTGTCCCGTAGGGATCCCGGTCACAACCGGGAGTAGGTAATATATGTTCAAGGAACCATTCATGCGTTCCATCGGAATGCCGGGTGTTTGTTGCCAGAGCACCCAAGGCTCCTTCGGAACGTCAAAAAAAACTTTGATTTATTCTACCTACCTTTTGTTCCTACGGAACGAAAATAACCCGGAATTTTTTCCAAACTCAGCCATAAAGCTGAGTTGGTGAAATAAAAACATACCTATACTCACATTCTCTTATAAAACTTCAGCAATCCACTTCAACAAAATACCGGAGTATTTAAAATGATTATTGATAATTATGCTGAATAGAATTGATGCAGTACAAGTGAGTGACACAAGGGACGGTGACAGTAGTACTTCAGCCGGGACCATAATAAAAACCCACAGATAATCATCCTCTTCGTCACCCGCAAGACAGTGCCGGCCCGCCTTTATTTATTTCTTTGCACCGGATGAACCCGCACCAAAATACTGTCTGCCCTCTTTGCGGCGATATGGTTGATAAACTGCTTTTCCGTTATCATCTCGATAATGAAAAAGTGGTGCTACAAAAAATAAAAGAGCATAACCCGGAGTGGACTGAACATGACGGACTGTGCAGCCGCTGCGTGGATTATTATCACAGCGAAGTAGTGATGCAGCAGCGCTTGCTGCCCGAAGTGGGGCCCTTTTTCCCGGTGAAGAGCGCCGATGATTTTATTATTCTGCCCACGCCGCTGCGCCTTGATGCCGATGCGAGATTCACAGGCAAAGACGTGACGATTTGTTTTATTGACAGCGGTTTTTTTCTTCACCCGGATTTGACGGCGCATCGGAACAGGATTAAAGCGATTGTTGACATTACTAAAAATACCTCACCCAAACCCTCTCCAAAGGAGAGGGCTTTCGGCGACTCTGCTGCTTTGTGGCACGGTACCATGACCTCTGTTGTTTGCGCCGGCGACGGGTATTTGAGCAATGGTTTGTACCGGGGCATTGCCAGCGATGCCGAACTGGTGCTGCTGAAAGTGATGAATGAAGACGGGAAAATTCCGACAGAAAATATTGTAAAGGCATTGGAGTGGGTGCTGAAGAATTACAAGAAGTACAACATCCGTATTGTGAATATGAGTCTTGGCGATGATGCAGCGGTGTCGTATAAAGAAAGTGAAGTGGATAAGCTGGCAGAGCGGTTGGTGGAAAAAGGAATGGTAGTGGTGGCTGCTGTGGGCAATGATGAGAACGGGAAGATAAAACCACCGGCCAATTCGCCGCATGTGATTGCAGTGGGTGGCGCAGATGATGCTAACAGCCTTGATGATGTAATGAAATTGTATCACTCCAGCTATGGCGCTACGGAGGACCGGCTGATGAAACCGGAACTGATTGCCCCTGCCATCTGGATAGCCGCGCCGATACTGCCCGGCACAAAAGAACAGAAAGAAGCGGCCGCACTGTACCGGCTGATCAACACTGATGATAAACAGTTGGCAGCGGAAATGCAGAAGGCTTTTGCGGATACCAAACTGGATTACGCCGTTTCTCAGAGCAATGATGTAACTTTTATCCGTGAAGCGGTAGCACATCGCATACAAACTTGCAAATACATTTCGCCGCACTATATGCATGTGGATGGAACCTCGTTTGCGGCCCCGGTGGTATGTTCGGTGATTGCGCAAATGATGGAAGCACAGCCACAGCTGACACCGCAGTCAGTTCGTGAAATTTTGTTTGCTACAGCCAGGCGCATTGAAGGCGTGCCGGCGGTGCGGCAGGGCTTCGGCCTGGTGCATCCACGTAAAGCGATGCTGAAACTGCTGAAACGTGAACCCATCATGAAAACCAACGGCTCCCCCTTTGTCAACCGGCAGAAGAACATGATTGAATTTTATTTTCAAAGCGATTGTGCAGCGCAGGTTTCTCTGGCGGGCAGCTTCAACGGCTGGGCGCCTGATGTGCTGTTGCTGGAGCCGGGCCGCAACGGTGTGTGGAAAATCGGGATACCGATGCTACCGGCAGGCCGCTATGGTTACAAATTCCGCATTGACGAAAAAATGTGGATGGAGGATATTGACAATCTTTACCGCGAACCGGACGGGTTTAACGGGTTTAATAGTTTGCTGATAATTGAAAACTGAGTGATGAGTAATGAGTAATGAGTGATGAGTAATGAGTAATTGTTATGGTACAGGCTATATTGATATTGGTAATAGTTTACCTGGTGGCGGGTGTTCTGTTTGTCATTCCTTTCTTGGTAAAAGGATTAATAAAAGTGGATGAGAGTGCACATGGCGGCAGCCTCGGGTTTAAACTCATCATTATTCCGGGAGTGATTGTGTTTTGGCCGGTGCTTTTAAACAAATGGAAAAAATTGAATACCACGGATAAGCGAAAGAACACGGAAATTAATGCTCCGTGAATTCCGTGCCTCCGTGGCAAAAAAACTATGATAAAGTCGCTTCGAAAAAGACATTTGCAAATCTGGGCACTGTGGGCGGTGTTGATGCCGGTGGGTATTATTGCCGCATGGCTGGCTGTGCCGCAGAAGGCAGTGGATAAACTTTTGCAGCCCGAAGCAGGCACGGCTTTGCCGGTGGCGATTCAATCAGTGGAGAAAGCGAGTTACATCGTCACTTTAAGAAGCAATAAAGAGAATACCCAATACCAGCTGGAATGGATAAACAGAAAAGCATCAACCGTACCATCATCCCTTATTTATAAAGTCAGCCAGCCGGAGAATGAATTAGTGGGAAGAGTGGATGCAAGAGGCACGTATTATTTTCCATTGGGTATTGACTCAAACAATATGTATAGGTTCATTTTATACGATATTATTAAAAAGAAAACCATAGATTCTGTAAACTTTAAAACTCCCCTTTAGGGGATGGGGGGTATGTGTTTATGAGTGCAGGTTACGTTGCTGTCGGCTGGAACAGGCAAAAGAAATTTTATGACTGGCTCCTATTCGGGTTTTGTGTGTTTTACCTGGGCGCATTTGTAGTGCTTACTGCCATTTTCAATCCTGATTATACTTTTGAAACGGTACTCATCCGCTCCACATCCACGCTGGCGGTTTTGCTGCTGCATATTATTTTAAGCATCGGGCCGCTGGCAAGGATTAATAAAAAATTTCTTCCGCTGCTGTATAACCGGCGTCACCTTGGTGTTACCATGTTCTGTATTGCCGCGGTGCATGGCGTGTTCAGCATCTTCCAGTTTCATGCCCTGGGCAATGTGAACCCGCTGGTTTCCTTATTCACATCCAACACAAACTTTTTTTCACTCAGCGGTTTTCCCTTCCAGGCGCTGGGTTTTTTTGCACTCATCATTTTTTTCCTGATGGCCATCACCAGCCATGATTTCTGGCTGCACAATCTTTCACCCAGGGTATGGAAGACGCTGCACATGTTTGTGTACCTCGCTTATTTCCTGGTTGTAATGCATGTGATGCTGGGCGTGATTCAGTATGAAACGCACCCGGTGTTTGTCATCCTGATATCGCTGGGCGCCGTGTGGCTGATCACCCTGCATCTCATTGCCGGCAGCCGGGAAGTGAAAAAAGACAACAGGGAATTCAACCTGAAGGAGGACGGTTTTCATTACGTGTGCCATGCCGGGGAGTTTGAAGAAGGCCGTGCAAAAATTTTCTGTATTGACAAAGAGCGGATCGCCGTTTACCGGCATGAGAATAAATTGTACGCCATCCATAATGTATGCAAGCACCAGGGCGGCCCGCTGGGTGAAGGAAAAATTATTGACGGCTGCATCACCTGTCCCTGGCATGGTTACCAGTACCTGCCGCACAACGGGCAATCGCCGCCGCCATTTAAAGAAAAAGTAAGCACTTACGATGTGAAGGTGGTGGATGGAAAAGTATGGTTGAATCCGGTGCCATTTGAAGAAGGGACTGAAAGGCAAGGCGCAGTAATTATATAATAAGGTATATGCTCAGGGGAAATAAAATATTGCTTATTCCAATGGGTGAAGAGGATAAAGAATTATTTTATCAATGGGCAACAGCCTCAGACGCCACACCATTCTGGTATGGTGAACTATATGGCGACAAAATACCGGACAGGAATGAGTTTTTCGAAGACTGGAAGGATTTTTATTTCAATGATACGGCAATGCTAAAAGGACGATGTTTTAAAATCATTTCAATTGAAACCGGCACTGCCATCGGCCAGATAAATTATCAGAAAACGGAAGAAGTCCCATTTTTTTATGATCTGGATATCATCATCGCTAATGATGCTGATAAGAACAAGGGATATGGAAGTGAAGCATTGCAATTGTTAACCGGATATCTTCATACCCGTTATGGTATAAAGTGTTTCTGTATTTATGCTTTGGCAGAAAATGTAAGGGCTGTAAGAGCCTACCTGAAAGCAGGGTTTGAAATTGCGTCAAAATATATGGATGAACGAAACTCAGAATGGGTGAGAATGATATTAATTAAAAATCAGTAATGAAAAATCAGGATTTCTACATCGGCTGGATGCCCAAAGCACCATCCGTTTTTGCCAGGCATGTAAAAGGAGTATTGCTGTTTCTCTTCCCGGCTGCCTTGGTAATTGGCTATTTGCTTTCCACTTCACAAAAGAAATTTTCGACGGCGAATTTCGAATTCGGCAAACTCACAGAAATAAAGGGAGTTTACTTAAACAATCCCGTGCCGATGCTGAAAGTGTTTGACAAAAACATATTATCAGTCACACTTCCTCTGGTTGGCTATGGCAAGCATGGCGCGGAGACGGCGATTATGGAACTGGAAAAGGAAAGAGGTATTTCATTACATGGCAAAGAAGTAACACTGAAAGGCACGCTGCTGTACGGAGACGGAAAGACTCTTTTACAGATAGATAAAAATGATAACCCGGTTGTAAGTATCGGGGATGAATCATTAGTGCCACTTCGTCAAAAAGATTTGGGAGAGCTAACGGTCCGCGGTGAAATTGTAGATCCCAAATGTTATTTCGGTGTGATGAAGCCCGGCGAAGGCAAAGTGCACCGCGACTGCGCCATCCGTTGTATTCTCGGTGGCATTCCGCCCGTGCTGCATGTGCAGAATGAAAGGGGTGAGAGCAATTATTACCTGGTTGTGGGGCCAAACGGCGAAAAGATGAATGAAGCGGTACAGGATTTTGTGGCCGAACCGGTAAGCATTGAAGCACGAGCCGTACAGCAGGACGATTGGATAATTTTATATACCGGTAAAGAGAGCATAAAACGAATATCGTTTGCGCAATTGAAAAACCCGGACGCTGCACAGATTGCCTGTGCCTCAACCCGCATAAAGTAAAATGCAGGGAAAACTTTGCCGGAACAATACTTTTTTCATCATAGTGGATTTTTTTACAATACGAACTTTAGGGTCGGTTTTTCTTCGCTGTATAAATTTTTCCCTGTACAGGAATTTTGTCCATGCAGTTTTTAAATGAGAAAGGAATCGTCTGGCAGGGTCCCCGGGTGCAGAATCCTGTTACATCCACATGCAGGTGGGGTTCGGTACTCAGCCCGGTGTTGCCGCTGAAGGCAATGCTGTCGCCGGCATTTACATGGTCTCCCTTTTTCACCAGTGCACCCATGTATGTGATGTGCAGGTAGCGTGCCGCTGTAGAGTCATCGTGAAGTATGATTATGAAATTGAGTGAGTCGTTGTTCTTATTGTGGCCATCCCGGTACTGCTCACGCAGGTTTACTACTTTGCCGGCACGCATAGCTGTAATGTACGAGCCGATGGGCATCCGGAAATCATAAGCATACGCTTCATGACCCGTATGACTATGTTTGCCGCAGTTGCCCTGCAACACATAATAAGATGTGCCCGGTGGAAAGGGTAGCAGGTATTGCGGCTTTGACTGGTTGATGCAACCGGTGCTCGTTAATGCCGGCCGGATATACCGGGTACACGACAGCCATATGCAGCTGAATATGATAAGCAGGGCTTTCATTTCCGGTAATCATTAAAAGTAGATATTGGCAAAAAGAGGCCGCGTCATGTGGGTGACAGGACAGGCTTATTATCATTATTAACGATTACACTGGCTGCAGATCCCGGATGATCTCTTTCAAAATGCTGACGCCGGGCTGCATAGTAATAATCTTCATAATCATGTATCAACCGGGCTTCATCCAGCTTTTCCACGTTGCGGCTGATGGCCCGATGCTTGCCGGTTTCAAAAGAGTAGTCAATGCAGATTCTATAATCGAAAAAAGTTTCGCTCAGCAGGTAAATGTTGCTGATGTTATGCATTGTTATATACCTTAATCAATGTTTCCCGCAGGGCCGAAGCTTCGTCGCTGCTATGATAATAAATTACGCTGGCAATATCTTCAGCTTTCACCCATGTGCTGAAATCGGCATCAGGCATAGCCTTGCGGTTTTGCGGTGTGTCAATGGTGCTGGGCACCACCACGCTGGTCACTACATTTTTTCCTTTTGCTTCCAGGTTCATCAGCTCAGCCAGGCGAACGATTAATGATTTGGCAAGGCCGTAAGCTACCATGCCGTTTCCGTTTTCTGCACTTAAGCCCGGCCGGGAACCAATAATAAAAATGCGGCCGCTGTTTTGTTTCATCATTTGCACAAAAACCGGGCGGGCCACATGGTAAGCCGTTTCAAAATTCAGCCGGTATTGTTTTAAAATATCTGCCGATGAGGTTTCAGCAATTTTACCCATGGCAAAACCGCCTACTGTCAGTACAGCTGTATCTACCGAACCATATTGAGCAATCACATCAGCTACAAATTTTCCCGCATCCTCTTCATTCATTAAATCAACCACGGCCGCTTCAAATTTATCTGCCGGAAAATCCGGTTTCACCGGGTCGTTGGGGATGACGGTGCCAATAACTTTGAATCCTTCGGCAATAAATTTTTTTACTACAGC
>CAYUJD010000120.1:0-3714 GCA_964444975.1 uncultured Chitinophaga sp.
CAGCCGTATATATTCTTTTCGCGGCGCCACGGCGCACCAGCCCACCGGTTTCTTTTCATCGTAGGCCAATATACCCGGTGATGATTTTTTTACCAGTTCTTTTATCGCTTTACGGTTGCCTTCACCTTTCATCTTTTTGTAATCAGCAGCATACAGGCGCCAGCTCATGCACCAGCAACCCTCGCAGGCGCCTTTCGGCCCGAACAGGTTTTCAAAATCTTTCCAGTTGGCAACTGTTAATGGCTGAAATGAAAGCTCCATACTGTTTATCTGAATCAGACTTCAATAATGATGGTTGGATGGCTTGATGGTTCAATTGTTATACGGCTGAATTGTTACATTGCTAAATCATCAAATGAGTTTCGAACTGTTAACCATCAAACAATTTAACAATCAAACAATCCTTTATTATTCACTCATTTCACCGGCACGCTATGCAATCCAATCCGGTTGCCTTCGCTGTCCATTATAACGGCCATGAAACCGTATTCCGGACTGATTTCAGTTTTTGGCACAATAATTTTTCCCCCGGCGGCTTCCACTTTGTCAAGTACCAGCTGCACATCAGGATTTGCATTCAGGTAAACAAGCGGTCCGTCGGTGGCCGAAGGTTTATGAAAACCGCCGCTGTCAACAATGGCGCCGCCTATGCCGGTCATCATGTTATCCAGCGGGAACATCCGCATGCGGATATTCTGCAAATCCAGCGGATTCAGCTTAATGCTGAAAATGGTTTCATAAAATTTTGTTGCCCTGTCCAGGTCGGTGGTCCCTATTTCGAACCAGCTGATTGCGTTTTGCATGTTTCAGGTTTTGATTGTTGAATATTGTTCATCCTGCACTTTGTTACTGATATCCTCTCCAAACACCAGTTCATACCCGTTGTTGTCGAATATAGAAAAATCACGCAGTAAATATTCCCGGTCATCAATTGCCGATTTTATCCTGGCTTTGTCTTTCACCACATTCCAAAATTTTTCTACATCATGCATAAATATGTAAATACTGCCGGTCAATTCAGGTTTGGTAAAAAATTTTTCTTCATTGCCGGGTTCTTTACAATCTTCCGGTTCATCCTGCGGTACTACAAACATTATTTCCACTTCATCTTTTATCAGTGTGACAAAATCGGGAAAATTGCTTTGCCCCCTGAAGCCCAGCACATCCTGATAAAAAGAAATTGTTTCCCGGAGGTTTTTTGTCCATAATATCGGCGCCAGTTTTTTCATCCAGGAAAGAATTAAATCCTGTTTTACATTTGCTACAAAGATCAGTTTATATCCTTTCCTTCTTTTAGTTTGATAATGTTTGCAGTGATGGTTGCTTTCTGCGCTTCCGGCGCCTGGGTCAATGCCTTTTCCGCATACTCCAGCGCTTTTTTAAAATCGCCTTTGGCCGAATAGTACGACATGAAGCCGGCATTCACGGCATACACATCGCCATGTTTTTTCTGGCTGGCGGTAAATATTTCCAGTGCCCTGTCTGGCCGTTTGGCTGTAAGCTGTGAACGGCCTGCACCGAGATACTGGTTGACATTGGCAAAAACCAACGCTTCGTTCAGCGCTGAATCAGCCTGCTGTTGTTTATTATTTTTTGCATAGGCATTGCTGAGCGCATTGAGTGTGGCAAAAGTTTTTGTACCGGCCGCCCGTTGTGCCCACGCAAGGGCTTCTTCCAGGTTTACGTTGTTATTGATGCAGTAATTAGCTGCCGCCAGCATGTTGAATGCATTAAATCCTTTCTGGCCGGTCACTTCATCCCGCAGCTTTGCCACTACGATGTTCTCCACATCCACATCCACGCGGAAAGGGATGGAAAGCATTTCCCACTGCAGTGCAATTACGCAGTATTTTGGTTTGTGTTCAATGAATTCATATTTCAGCCACTCCACGCTTTTATCCAGCTTCACCGGTTTCACATCCACACGCAACGCATCAAATTTTTCATCGTAATAAAAACTGCCCCAAGCGCCGGATTGGCTGGAAAAAATTACGGTTGCCCTTTCGGGCCACACAGCCATGTGCAAACCATAAGTGCCGGCTTTCAGTTCCTTGCCTTCCACTTTCACATCATGCTCAAATGTAATAACCGTATTTTCATTGGCACCGGCACGCCAGGGCTGCGTGTTTTTATTGGTATTTAAATTAAGCGAAGTAAACCCGTAAGCAACAGGAAAACTGCTGCTCTCTCCATATATCTTTCCCTCCCTTCCGTTTACATCGGGTCTTGAATATTTAACAGAAATGGAAGTAATGCCCACTTCCTCGGTAATGGTAGCTCTCGGGTTGCCGCCGCTGGGTGGCAAATCCATTTGCGCATGTACAACAGAAAAAAATAAAATGGCAACAGCCGTCAGTGTACGTTTCATATAAAAAGTTTTAAAGTTTTGATTTGGTTTCTTTCAATCCTTTTGCCTGCAGGTAATCCAGCAGTTCTTTTGCATCATCGCCGCCCTTTTGTGCATGATGCAGCAGCGTAAAACCATGCGGGCCCCTGGCAAATAAATATTCAGGATATGCTTCAAGCCATGTTTTTACTACCTGTGTTTTGCCCAGCATGGTAAGCACAAACAGGTTGGTGCGGGCACCGATGTTGATAAGATAATTTGCAATTTCTTTGTTGCCAACATGACCGGCACCTTCAATAGCCGTTTCAAAATCACCGCCGCCCCAGTCCCACGTGGCATAGAGTAAGGTTGGCAATTCGGCCAGCATTGATTTTACTTTATCCAGGTTGCCATGACCGGCAATCACAAAATCCTTTACTTTTTCGGAAGGCAGTGGGTCAGTTTTTGCTGAAAGGGTTGCCGGCGATTGTTGACCATGTAAAATGACAGGAAAGGTAATAAGTGCACCGGCGCCTAGCTGCAAAAATGATTTTCGTTTCATTACAGGAAGTTTCACTAAAGGTCAGTAAATTTTACCGGCAATGACATGCCGCTTATCAAGTCATTGGTTCTTTTAAAATGATTTCGGAGTTTGATGATAAAAAACAGGAGAGGTAATGAGGAGGGCCAGCAAGAAAAGGGGACGAAAAAATCAGAAGGCGATTGTAGTAATTTGTTTTTGCAGGTAGAAACAGCCATTTTCATTTCCGGACGCATCCCACTGGCCGTCAATAAAACTTCCGGTACGGTTCAGGTTGCCGTACAGAATCACTTCGCATGATTTTTTTTCTGGAGATAAATAAGAAATGATGATGGCGGTATCGCCAACCAGCTTGTATGTGCCGGCCGACCCGACACACTCATCGGCATACCGGCAGATTATTTCTGCCTTATTACCGGGATTGAGTTTTACAGATATTTCGTTTATCTCATTAATCGTTCCGAAATACCCCTTCCACAATCCACACACATTGCCACTGCCGGGAGCTGAGCTTTTCGGGAGGATTGAAAAAAAAGAAATGAATATGGTTGCTACCAATTTCAAAGCCATAAACATCCGGGACTACAAAACTATATTTTCCTTTGATTAAATAAAAGTGTATTTAAAATTAAAAAACAAATATGAGCATTTGATGACGAAAACAAGAGCGGTACCGGTAAAAGAGAATTTGCCGAAACTATTGAATCACTTATTTTTGCCCTCCGTTTGGGGAACTAGCTCAGCTGGCTAGAGCGTTTGCATGGCATGCAAGAGGTCAGGGGTTCGACTCCCCTGTTCTCCACAAATAAGAAAACAGGTCACCCCGATTCAATCGGGGCTGTTCTCC
>CAYUJD010000120.1:3814-7068 GCA_964444975.1 uncultured Chitinophaga sp.
CCCGATAGCCATCGGGAAAGAGGTCACCCCGATTCAATCGGGGCTGTTCTCCACAGGTATTCAAGGCTCATGTTTGTGCATGAGCCTCATATTTTTTAGACTGTATATTTTTACCCGGAACTGATTATTCACCCGCGTTAATAAACCGAAGATTTACACTAAAGAAGGTAAATGATTAAACTTTTTTGGCTGATTTTAGCGTATCGTGATTTTACTATTTTCCTGTATCAAATTATTCCTGCCAATACCCGCTTCGTGGTATTTTTTTTCGCTTCCCCGTTCAGGCTTGAAAAAAGTGGATAATAAACTTTGAAAAAATAGTGAAAACCCGATAAGTTTTGTAGTTTTATTGCCCCACTTAAAATCCTGTCTATTAATAACCTAAGTTGAAACCAATGACCTTGAGAAGCCGGATTTATTAACCATAAAATCAGCCGGCATGAAAATTCGGAAAATTTACACACAGGTTTGCATTTCAGTTTTCAGTTTTTATTCCCCTATACCAGGAAAAAGGATACTTCTAAGGCGTTAAGCAATTGATAGCTGTAAGTGGAAAGTACGGCATGCACTTCTTTTAATATCCTTTTCGAAAATCCCGTAAAGTCAGGTTCGGATTAGAAAAACATTTTTGGCATTCATTGGTGTTAGCAATTCATAGCCGTGGAAAGCCGGATTGTAACCCATGAAGCTTTTATAAACCCAACCAAAGTTTATAAAGAGAAAATTGACTGGCAGGCACTGCGATATTGCGACTTATAAACCCGTTTATGAAAATGAGTTTAACCGCTTTCTGAAAAAAGGAAGGGTGGCTTGTTTTGTGCTGCTGATGCTGCTGGCACTTCAAGGGATTGGGTTGGGTCAAATAAATTCATTTCAGTCAGCGCAAAATTCATTTCATAGTTATTCCCCGGCATTAAAAAAATTTTTGGGCCTGCCAGCAGAGTTGATGCTGGATGCCGGGGAGAAAAACAGCAACGGGAAGGATGTTGAAAACCCTATATTTATTATTACTTGTCATGCAGATACAACTATCTGCTTAACCACAGGATCCACTTACACACATGTCGGAACTTCACTTGATCCAATCACTGATTGCGGATCAGGATTTACAAGTATCTCTTATACATCAAGCGGAGCTGGTATAAATCCATTAACAGGTACTACGCTTGCAAACGCGGTTTTTAATACAGGGGTTACAACGATTACCTGGAGTGCTACCGATGCCTGCGGGTCTACAATTACATGTTCATTTAATGTGACGGTATATGAGCCATTAAATCCAGGTTCTATAAATACAGCTGGCGGTGATTTTTGTGTCGGAGGTAATACTAACATTAATGGAACATCCTCTCCTTATGGAGGTGCATCAGGTGGAAATCCTACATATACTTATGAATGGGAAGAAAATTATTTTTCAGGCTCGGGTTGTAATGGAACATGGTCAACAGCTAGTGGAACAAATAACGGGACAAGCTACGATCCACCAGCATTTGGATTTACTGGAACTTATTGCTATAGAAGAAAGGTAACAGATGGCTGTGGCAATGTTGCTTATAGTGGTATAGCAAGTTTTAATGTATACCCTGATTTAGTTTCCAATAATGTTATTCCTTCTCAAACTTCACCGGTTTGTGCCGGCATAAGTGTTTCAGCTACTTTCTCTGGTGGATCCGGAGGAGCACCTGGTCTTTATGAAGACAGGGATTCATTTAGTACTGATGGTGGAGTAACATGGTCAGTTTATACAGCAGGAACTTCAATTTCAACAACCGGATTATCAGGATCAAATATTGTTCAAATAAAAACAAGACGTGTAGCAATTACTGTTGCCGGATGTACTTGGGGAAACATAAATACTTACAGTTGGACAGTAAATGAATTACCCACACTTTTCAATATAACGGGAGGCGGTAGCTATTGCACAGGAGGCAATGGCGTAGTAGTAGGTTTGAGTGGTTCTGAAACCGGAGTCAGTTATCAATTACAAGTGGGCGGTGTGAATACTGGATCCGCAGTCTCAGGAACCGGCAATGCTATAAGTTTTGGTTTACAAACTGCAGCAGGTACTTACACTGTAATTGCTACAAATAGTACAACGGGTTGCTCTGCAAGTATGAATGGAAATGTAGCGGTAGTAATAAATCCGTTGCCTTCAGTGTCTGTAAACTCGCCAACAATATGTGCAGATCAGGGCTCAGCAATTATCTCTGCATCACCATCAGGCGGCACTTTCCCCTACAGTTATGTTTGGACAGTGCCTGGTGGAGCAACAAACCCCGGAAACAATAACAGCTTTACTGCAACCGTTGCAGGCACATATAGTGTAGTTGTAACTGATTTTAATGGATGCTCCAGTTCAACAGGATCGGGAACATTGACTATTAATTCTAATCCTGTTCCTACAATTTCTGGTTCATCATCAGCCTGTTTAAATTCAACTGGAAATGTTTATTCAACAGAACCTGGTCAGACAAATTACGTTTGGACTGTTGTTGGTGGAAATATTATAGCGGGAGGAGGAAGTGGGGACAATACTGTAACAGTAACCTGGACCAATTTAGGAAATCAGACAATAAGTGTAAACTATACTGATATAAATGGATGCAGTGCGGCTACTCCGACAGTCTTAAATATTAGTGTTAATTCATTACCGACCTGTTCAATTACAGGAACACCAGGTCCGATATGCCCTAACTCATCCGCTGATTTTACAGCTCCTGCGGGCATGAGTACTTACTTATGGGAAATTATTTCAGGTTCAGCAACTATAACAGCAGGAGAAGAAGATGACCAGGTTGCAACAGTTACTGCTGGTTCAGCATGTGATGCATCGTACACACTTAAATTAACAGTTACCGACATCAACGGTTGCTCTTCTACTTGTAGTCAAACTGTAACTGTAAATGACAACACGCCCCCGGTATTCACCGGTGATTATTCAACAGTGAATCTCGGCTGTAATCCCACAAATATTTCCGCTACGCTGAATGGAGCAACGGCCACTGATGCCTGCGGCGCTGTTACAGTAAGTGCAGGTACCGATGGCGCCGACCAGAGCGATGGTTGCCTGCGCACAAGAACCAGAACCTTCACTGCAACGGACGGCTGCGGCAATACAGCCACCATCAGCCGCTCGGTCACCTGGACGGTTGACAACACGCCCCCGGTATTCACCGGTGATTATTCAACAGTGAATCTTGGCTGTAATCCCACAAATATTTCCGCTACGCTGAATGGAGCAACGGCCACTGATG
>CAYUJD010000121.1:0-6846 GCA_964444975.1 uncultured Chitinophaga sp.
TACAAAAACCGCTAAAGGCGCCTACATGGTGCAGGGCGACGACGGCAAGGGAAACAAGCTGACTACACTGGTAAACGAAGAAAAAGCAATGGCCGCGATAAAGGCAGGCTATGCTAGACAAGGATGGTAATGCTGAGCAATAAAAAAGTATAGGGGCCGGGGAGCCCCTTTTGTTTTTTACTGCTTTACCAGGCGGATACTTTGTTTTTTCTCACCGGACTCTGCAAGCATTAGATAAATGCCGGGAGCAAATGAAAGTGATTTCAAATCTATCACCGCAGTTTGTACAAACCCGTTTCCGCCTAATTTCAGGTTTTTCACCAGCCTGCCTTTTGTGTCGTATACTTTCAGGCTGAGTGTTTCATTTTGATTTAACTGGTAAATGAATTTGTATATGCCATCCGAAGGATTAGGATAAACCTGCCATGTCAACTCATCGTTAAATACAACCGGCCTCACCGGGGAATAAACAAAAGTGTTGTCGCGGTCAACAATTTTTAACCGGTAATAACGTACACCGGTCTTTCCGTTTTCCGTATCGGTAAAGCGGTAGCTTCTTTCACTATTTGAATTTCCCGCACCGGGCACTTCGGCAATTTTCACAAAGTGACGATCCCTGTAACCGGCATTTCCTTTTGCCACTTCAATTTCAAAATGACTGACATTATGTTCCTGCGCTGTTTTCCATTCCAGCAGCACATCACGGTTATCTTTCTTTTTGGCGGAAAAGCTGATGAGCTCCACCGGCAGCGGGGTCTGCCGGTCGGTGCCGCCGTTGTTCAGCCAGAATTCTGAGAAATCTTTCACCCTGAATTCAATGTAATAACCTTTATCAAACGGCACTTTATAGTTCCAGTCGGCGCTCAGGAATGTGAAAGTGCCGGCGATATCATCGCCCAGGTTATCATTTTCAAAATTATCATCCGTGTCACTGTACTTGGTGGAGCCAAGTTCGGAGGCCATGGCCGGTTTGGTGCATACGGCGCAGCCAGTGGCATTTATCAGCGCTTCGGTTTCAGTGTCAAGAAAGTAAAAACGGACAATGGCGGAATCGCTGAGCGAAACATTCGCCGGCTTGATGGTAATATTCCTGTCGTGGTAATATTGTTTGCCATCGTTGCGTACACCGCCGGTATAAATGAATGCCTGCACATCGGTATTGCCCATGTTCTGGTTATTGGGCTGAATGGAAGCCACCAGCTTGCCACCCGAAATAAAATGCACCCAGCTGGTACCGCCGGTAATGTTTTGCGAAACCGGCGAACCCATGGAAGCTCCGTCGTAAATTCCATTGGTATTATCGTATACATGCACATCATCAATAGCCACACCTTCAAATGTTACAAAGGGATCACTTTCGACCACCACCCTGAACCGGATTACGGGAACACTTGTCGGTAGCGGACAAGTGGCCACATGCCAACGGGTATAATTCTCCACGCTCCACAGGTGGCTGCCGCTGTAGTTTTTGTTGTACCAGTTGGTGCCGCTGCCTACCGAGCCCAGTCTTGTCCAGCTGATGCCATCGCCGGAATATTCAATATAAGCCCCGTCGCATAGTGTGCCACCGCAATCTTCCAGGTCAAGGGCAACGCTCAGGCTCAGCGTCGGGTTGGTCATGCCGCTGATATCGTAGCAGGGTGAATAGAGATACGATGTTTCCAGGTTGCGGTAATTACCTTCCAGCGTTGTTTTCCATGCTTTGGTGCCGCTGGCTGCCTTGCTTATTTTGGTTGAAGCCGGCACACCGTACTCCCATGAATTGTTGGTGCCTTCGCTGCGCCAGTAGCCGTCGTTGCTTTCAAAATGCTCCACATGCGGGAAACTTGTAATCAGCGGCGCATTAAAAATTGTGGCTGTAGTTGTATCATTATCCCTGTAATTATCGGTGCCATACTGCACATTTACAAGCAATGTATGATAACCCGGGGCAGAAAGATTGGCTGTGGCAGCGAAGGTGTACTGAACAGATGTATTCGGACTCACCGGGCCGGGGATGGTTTCAACCACCGGTGTGCCGCCATCTACTACCATGCGAACAGGAATATTGCTGATTGTATTGAGTGATGCATTTTTTACAGTCACTTTTACGGTTGTAGTGCTGCTTAACCCGCAGCTGTTTAGCATGGGTTCATCAATGCTTACCATTTGAATGTCATCAATGGCTTCGTAAATGCGGATGTCGTCAAAATTATGTCCCTGGAATCCCACATTGTCAAGTATTCTCACCCAGCCAAACTGGCCAAAGCGTACCTGGAAACTGCTGCTGAAGTTCTGGCTGTTGGCTACCAGCAAGTCAGCAATTTCAAGACTTGGAGAACGCTTGAATATACCCGGTGAGTTTCCATTGGCTGATAAAGTAAATGCTTCAATCCATGCCTGTGTATCGTCGCCTCGTATCCAGATTTTATTTACCGGGTTCACGATGCTGTCGCCATGCGATTTAAACTGGAAGTCGAGGCGAATGTCCTGCGTGGCTGCATTCACTCCGCTCATATTGTAAGTGCCATACGCATAGTTATTGCTGCCTGTGCCCCCGTTCCACCCGTCAAAATCCATGATGAGTGATTTGCTGCCGGAATAGGCCATGCCTGTGTTCATGTATGTACTTAGCCTGCCCAGCGGATCCGTATGAGTAAAATCATAGCGATCTATTCCCTCCACACCAAAGCGATTGCTGTGGTAATGCCTTGCCGTGGCTGATTCAAGATTGTCAGTAAACGGTAGTACTATAGGCGCATTGCTCAGTTGCCTTATGGTATCAGTGATGGAATTATTGGCCGATACGGGATCAACACCTGTTGTGTTTTCTACTTCGGCTTTCAGCACATAATTTCCGGCTGCTGAAAAATCATAAGCAACCGAAAAATTGTGAGTGTACGTGCTGCCCGGCGTCACTGTTGCCGACACCATATCTTCCACCACCAAAGTGCCTCCCACGTAGTAACGCATTTTGAAACTGGTGACATTGGCATCGTCGAGGTTTTTAATTCTTGCAGTTACAGTTGTGGATGCCGTTAAAGCAGATGAAGTGGCGATTCTTCCATACACCGGCGCCACAATGGAATCCATTGCTAAATCATTATCTGAAATGGAGCCGCTGCATGTGCCTGAATTTGGCGTACGTTTTAATGCCGAGGCTTTTCTTCCTCTTGTTCCGCTCAGTCTTGCACACACCGTGACCCAATATTCAGTACCGGGCGATAAGCCGCTGAGCGTATAGCTGGTTGACGCCGTAGTGGCAATAGAAACCCAATCACTGCCCTGCAATTGAAATACTTCATAATCGGTGGCGCCTGTTACCGAGGTCCAGTCAAAAGCAAAATATCCTTCGCATTGTGTGGATGCAAGTGATAAAACCGGTACATCAAGAATAGTGAATGCAGCGCTTGTACTTACATATCCTGTACCGTTTCTTGTCACCCTTATCAATGCCTCGTTGGTTGCCACTGAAGGCACTGTCCAGTCGAGCCGGCGCAGGTTGGCAGCTACGGCTGCATCAATGGTTGTCCAGCTTGATCCGTTGTTGGTGGAGTATTCCACCAAAAATGTATTGGCCGGATCGCCGTATGATTCCCATTGAATGGTTTCCGTTTCACCGGGTTTCAATGTTTCTCCACCTGCAGGATGCACAATCCTGGTTTCAACCGGGATTATATCGTACACTAAAAAATATTCCTGCGGCCCTGAGGGAACAGCCGTTCCTTTTACTGTGACAGTATAATTTGTATTGGCCGGGCTGGTAATTATTACCTGTTCAATATTGTTGATGTGATCAGCCGCCTGTGTTGCAGCATTATTCACATTGACAGGCACTGTGTCAAGTTTATATGGGTAAACAGTAGAAGGTCCCGGTGTGGTCACTTCAAGGTCCAGGTCATTCACCAGGGTTTGCGCAGCCAACACTGCAGCAGCAGGATCAGTCCAGTATAATGTCACTTTCAGTTGAGCCGTATTTGCAGGTACTGAAATGGTGTGATCGTTGCTTCCACCGGTGCTGATAGATGTAGAAAAGTACCTTGTGTTGTTCAGCATATCAACCGACCGCAGCAGGTTCATCCAACCAAAGCCATAGGTGTAATCGGGCCCGGTATTTCCAATATCTGCTGCCCCGTTACAAACCAGCGCTTTTATCAACCCGATTTTCGGATTACTTCCTCCATTCAGGATGCGGTAACGTTCATAGAGCAAGGCAAGACCGCCGGCCACTGCCGGCGAAGCCATACTTGTTCCTGATTGAACATTATATCCGTCATCGGGTACAGAGGAAATTGTAGAAAGACCATCAGCAGTGATTTCAGGTTTGGTGCGGCCATCCTGCACCGGGCCGCGGCTGGAAAAAGAAGTGACTGACCCGGTTCTGTTGGTGGCACCGACTGTAAGAATATTTTTTGCCGATTGATACCCGCTCAGCACCGTGCGGTACGATGCAGGATAGGGTGAACAGGTAAGTCCGCCATCGTTGCCCGCTGCAAAAACATGATGAAGATTGGGATTACTTGCAGCCTGCAGATCCAGTATGCGGCTTTGCAGGTCATAATAACCCATGTAATTGCAATCACCCACCACATCGCCGTAAGAATTGTTGGTGACCACCATGCCGTAATCAGTAACATAGGTGGACGCATTGCTGATGATGCCTGAAAAATATTGAGTGATTAAAGTTGATTTGGGAGCATAGCCGCTGTACAGTTCATAAATGAGGCCGCCGCCACCCACTGTGCCATGTACATGTGTGCCGTGATAATTATATCCCGCCGGCCCGTAATTGATCAATCTTCCTGTGAAGTCAGCATGATACTGCACGTCGGCATTGTCGCCCACACCCACCACCACGCCGTTGCCTTTCAGATTAAAACCACCAACGCCGGTTGCGGCATTCAACAAACTGCCCCGGCTGTTTTGTTTGGCAATATAATTCAGCGGCTGGTCGCCGTGCGGCGCCGGCTCCATGTATTCAATAAAAGGAAAAGAAGCCACTTCATTTACCCGGTGCCTGAAAATGCGCAGGCCAATGACATGATATGGGCTGTAATCGGCGGAGGTGATCTCCACATTTTTTTGCCGCAATAAAATTTTTATTTCTTCAAAAGAAATTGTTTTGGGAAAACTGATCCACACATCCACCATGCCCGGGGTTTTGATGGCCCAGGATGGAAAAATGCCTCTTGCCATAGCAGGATGCATTTTTTGTTTTGCAGTCAATTGAAGCAACGAAATGGCGCCTGCTTTTTGCAAAGCAGTAAAATCCACTTCACCTTTAATGCAGATGCTATAAGCAAGGTCAGGAATATACTCCAGCAGCTCAATGCCTGCAGCGGCCAGCTCTTTTTTCCGTGTTTCCGTTGGCAGTTGCTGAAACTGCAAAACTGCAAAGGACTTGCCGTTTACTTTTTCCAGCCGGCTGGCAAAATCTTTTACACTTACGTCAGTAATATTTTTTTCGGTAAAAATAATTCCGCTGCGCAGCCGCAGCACACCTGCCGTATCTTTTTGTGCAAGGGTAATAAAAGAAATAAGACAAAGCAGTAAGGTTAATGGAATTGGATGGATTCTCATAGCCAGATTTGTGAATAAAAATAAAACAAAAAAGCGAATCCATATAACTGCACTCTGGAAATGAAATTAAAATTTCAATATCTTATCTGATCTCATACTTAGCACATTGACCAAAATTGAAAAAGTTGAAAAAAATGGATTTATCAGCCCATTTTCGATTCGAAAAACCTGACCAGTCCCATGTTTGCATCATATGCAAGTTTTTGTGGGCTAATTTTTTAGATTTACGGATTTTAGGCAGGTGATTCCCGATAGATATTAAATTTTTTTAATCCTCTGGTAATTCACTTATGCATAGATGAGGGTAAAAAAAATTTTAAAGATAAAAGTACGATATTGAAATTTTTCCTATTTTTACTTCAACGTCCACATAGGTTATACTCGCTCTGATTGTAGTCTTTTTCCAGAAAATCATTTTTTAACTATTAAATTTCATTTTATGAAACGATTTCATTTATTGAAAACTATTTTAATTGGTTTCCCAATTATTTGTGTGATCTATTCCTGTGAAGGTGGTGTAGACATTTTAGCTGGCAGATATGTAGCCGGTATTTATGATCCATGGGGTACTCCGGTCACAAGAGCGACACCTCCCACTGTATACATTGATTGTCCAACGGGATAGTCAGGTTGCCGATCAACGGTGGATAACTTCGGACTCTTATATGATGAAGTTGTTGTTGTTCTACGTACTATGGATACGATTTATAACTATTACTATGCAAATAGGATGAATGATCTGATCACTATACATGGCGAAGAATTAAGAGAGGGCTTTCCAGGAATTGAACAAGAAAGGCCAGGAGCAATTGATAGTTTGCTCGATGGTCGTTATTCGATAAAAGTACTTCTGGACAGTTCAATAGTAATTGTAAATCATAATAAAGATTCAATAAGTGTGGGTGACATTGTTTTCGCATTGGACAAAGAGGGGCAACCCAAAAATTGAACCTAATACATACGGGGGGGGGGGCAAATGCTACCCCTGTATTTTAAAAATGATAAGAAGATTTTGTAAAATATCAGTTTTTATTTATTGTACAGTTATACTGATATTCCCAAATTGCAAAAGCTCAAATCATTTCTGTTGTGAAGCAAGGGAAGTGGTTTCATATAACCAGCATCCCCTAATCAATGAGAATCGTTTCGAAATCGATTCAAGCATTAATATTTACCACGTAAGAAAACGGTATTCAGAGAATCGCAATAACAGGGCATTGGGATATTTATATTTAATTAGGGTCTTCCTGTAAATTCTAAGAGGGCCATTTGAGTTAAAAATCCAGA
>CAYUJD010000122.1:0-6835 GCA_964444975.1 uncultured Chitinophaga sp.
CTTCGGAAGTGATATGGCCGTTGCCGCGGATGCGCTTGCCAAACATTTCGCGGCAACTGCTGCCAAACAAAAGAATGACGAAGGAAAATAATAAGCTTTTTTTCATGATTTCAGTTTTGGAGGTCCGAAGGTAACTTGTTTTCATTTGCGGGAAGCTGGGTTATGTGATGAGAGGCGTGGGGTCCGGGTGGCAGTCTTTTTTTACAAAGGTCTTTATTTTAAGGAATCAATTTTCAATGTGCAATGTTCAAGTGACGGCTAACGAACAGGAAGCTGAAAGCCGTAACCATTTGTTTTGCTCAATGCCTAACCAGGGCACGGGACGATGAACGGAGCGTCGCAACGGAAGTTTAACCGGAGCTGCTGAAGCTGGCATCAAAATAATATTTGCAACCCGGAAAGTTCCGGCAGGTAAGCTATTTTCAATTTTACTGAACCCGACAACCGGCAATCAGCAATACATTATCTTCGCAACCATGACGGAAAAAATCCTGGTTCTTGATTTCGGCTCACAATATACCCAACTGATAGCCCGTGCCGTGCGGGAAGCCAATGTGTACTGCGAAATTATTCCTTACCACAAAAGTTTTGAATACGAGCCGGGCCTGAAGGGCATCATCCTGAGCGGCTCACCGTTTTCAGTGAACGATCCCAGTGCGCCGGATGTGAATGTGCAGCTGATGACGGCCCGTGTGCCGGTGCTGGGTGTGTGCTACGGGGCGCAACTGACGGCAAAGCGCTACGGCGGCCGGGTGGAAAAAAGCAACAAGCGGGAATATGGCCGTGCCCTGCTGCACAAACAAAAAGACGATGTGCTGCTACACGACGTGATGGAAAAAAGCCAGGTGTGGATGAGTCATGCTGACACCATACTGGAACTGCCGGAAGGCTTCGAGCTACTGGCAACAACGGAAAGCATCCCGGTGGCGGCTTTTAAGAAATCGGTAGTCGGAAGTCGGAAGTCAGCCCCGAACGTTCGGGGCAGAAATCAAAAGTCAGGCAACGGGATTCAGACATCCGATAGCAGACAACCAACCTCAGACATCAGGCATCCTGCATCCAGCTTCCCTCTCTACGGACTCCAGTTTCATCCCGAAGTATATCACAGTATCGAGGGTAAAAAAATTCTGCACAACTTTTTGGTGAACATCTGCGGCTGCACGCAAGACTGGACGCCGGCGCATTTTATTTCCGATACGGTGGAGGCATTGAAAAAACAAATCGGCAGCCGCAAAGTGATAATGGCATTGAGCGGCGGCGTGGATTCTACCATTGCAGCCACGTTAATTCATAAAGCCATCGGTGATCACCTGCACGGAATTTTTGTTGACAACGGCGTGCTGCGCAAAAATGAATTTGAAAATGTATTGGCCACCTACACAAGGCTTGGACTGAATGTAAAAGGTGTGGATGCCAAAACTATTTTTTACCGCGAGCTGGCCGGCAAAACCGATCCTGAATCG
The DNA here is from genome assembly GCA_964444975.1 of uncultured Chitinophaga sp. Lineage (GTDB taxonomy): Bacteria > Bacteroidota > Bacteroidia > Chitinophagales > Chitinophagaceae > VBAS01. The sequence continues at coordinate 1,464 of CAYUJD010000122.1, forward strand.
AAACGCAAAACCATCGGCCGGCTGTTTATTGAAATTTTCCAGGATGAAGCAAAGCACATTGAAGGAATAGAAATGCTGGGGCAGGGCACTATATATCCCGATGTGATTGAAAGCATGTCGGTGCACGGGCCGTCGGTCACCATCAAATCGCACCACAATGTGGGCGGGCTGCCGGAGCAGATGCACCTGGAGCTGGTGGAGCCGCTGCGCTTTTTATTTAAGGATGAAGTGCGCAAAGTGGGCCATGAGCTGGGCATACCCGGTGAAATGATTAACCGGCATCCGTTTCCCGGGCCGGGACTTGCCATCCGGATCTTGGGCGAAGTGACAGAAGAAAAAGTGCAGCTGCTGCAGGAAGCCGATCATATTTATACAAAAGCCCTGAAAGATCATCACCTCTATGCAACGGTATGGCAGGCGGGTGCAATCTTACTGCCTGTGAAAAGCGTAGGCGTGATGGGTGATGAAAGGACCTATGAATACACTGTGGCGCTGCGTGCCGTAACCAGCGTAGATGGCATGACGGCCGACTGGGCTCACCTGCCATATGATTTCTTGGCTTATGTAAGCAATGAAATCATCAACAATGTAAAAGGCATCAACCGGGTAGTGTACGACATCAGCAGCAAGCCGCCGGCTACGATTGAATGGGAGTAGCCCCCTGACCCCCTAAAGGGAGAACTTAGTTAGAGATCACACTATTTATTTTAAAACGTTACACGGTAGAACAGTTTATGAAAAGAATGTTATTGAAGAATTTTTTCAGCAGTTACTTTCTTTTCCCTCGCAGAAGATCCTTTTGGCAATTGCCTGTTGCTTCTTGCTTATTGCAAATTATTTATTGCTTGTTGCCGGTTACCAGTTCATTTGCGCAAAACGATACGGTAAAACAAAAGATCGCCGTTTTTGCGCCGCTGTATCTCGATTCAGCATTTGATGCGGCGGGCAATTACCGGTACGAAAAAAATTTTCCCAAGTTTATCAACCCCGGTCTTGAGTTTTACGAAGGTGTGCAGCTGGCCATTGATTCGATGAACAAAGAAAAAGTACCGCTGGATGTTTATGTGTATGATACCCGTTCGGCTGCAGTGCTGAAAGAGCAGGTGGAAACCCTCGACAGTAGTGTGGGTCTCATCATTGCCCATGCCACCATGCAGGAAAACTGGGTGCTGGCTTATGAAGCGCAGGTGCGCCGAATTCCTTACATCAACGTAAACCTGCCCAACGATGGCGGCATCACCGGCAATCCCTATTTCATCATGCTGAACCCGTCGCTGAAAACACATGTGGAAGGTGTGTATCGCTTTTTACAAAAATATTTTTTAACCAATACCGTGCTGGTGCTTAGTAAAAAAGGCCCGATGGAGGATGTGATTAAAAACTATATCGGCGATTACAGCCGCACTACTGCATCCGTGCCACTGAAGATGAAATATGTTGACCTCACTGACAGTTTTACGGTGAAAGAGATGGCGCCGCTGCTCGACAGCAACCGGCAGAACGTATGCCTGGCAGCCAGCCTTGATGATCATTTCAACCGGCGGCTGATTACGCAAATCGCAGCGTTTGGAAAACAGTACCGCACAAGCATCATCGGTATGCCCACGCTGGATAACCTTGAAAAACATTTTGGGAAACATGAATTCCGCGGGCCAGAAATCATTTACGGGCATCCGTTTTACAATGCAAAAAACGATACGGTGAGCAAGGGAATCATTCATTATTTCAACACAAAAATGTATGCCCGCCCCAGCGACATGGTATTTCGCGGCTACGAAGTTTTCTGGAAATATGCCCGGCTGCTGCTGCAGCACCGCTCGGAGCTTTCTTCCAATCTTCACGATAAAAAATATAAAGTGTTCACCGATTTTGATGTGCAGCCCATGCTGAACCGGCAAACGATGACGATGGAGTATTTTGAAAACCGCAAGCTCTATTTTCTGCGCTGGCAGGATGGCGTGCTGAAGGCGGTGAACTGAAATGATATGTAGCCGGCTGCAGTAATTCTTATCATCACCTGTTGTGTCACTCACTTATACGTTCTGTAATTCTATGCAACCTGGTTTGAGGCTTTCTTCAGGTGTTGTGCTGTTTCCCCTGTCCGGCTGGCGTAGGTGTCTGCCCCCGCTTATACATTTTCCTTAGTTCGAAGTACTTCCCCGTCCCGACTAAGTCGGGAGGGGATAGTGGGCAGTCTTTTCTTCGGCTGGCGTAGGGGTCCACCCCCACTTGTAGATTTTCCTTAGTTCGTAGTACTTCCACGTCCCGACTAAGTCGGGAGGGGATAGTGGGCATTCCACTTTTCGATTGACGTATGCAAGCTTCATTATCTTGTACATTTACTTCACCGACTTAATGGCTGCTTAATATCCCCGCAGGCGGGGGCCGGGTTCACGGGCCCGGGAAAAAAACAGGCGGGGGTGGAACTTAGGCCACCGCACCAAAAAAAAATTCTATTCGCCCGGAAAAATTTCAAACCGCAAGAAGGAAAAACCACAGCACTTAGTAACTTCCAACCAATGAATGAAAAATACGATAATTACAACTACAACAAAAAACTTCAGCCCTATGCCAACAGGCTGCGCAAAACCATGACTAAAGCGGAAGCCTGCCTATGGAAGTATGTGCTTAAGGCAAGACAGCTCAGGGGGTACCAGTTTCGCCGCCAGCGACCGGTGCTGTGGTACATAGCCGACTTTATGTGCAAAAAACTTATGCTTGTAATTGAAGTGGATGGACTTTCTCATACATGGGAAGAAACCATCCGGAAGGATAAAAAGAAAAACTGCCGATCTTGCAGCGGCTGGCTTTACCGTACTGCGCTTTACTGATGATGAAGTGCTGAATCATATCAGTGAGGTAAAAACCATCCTGGAGGAGTGGATTGACAGGAAGGTAAACAGCGGTTCTTTGCCATCTGCTGAGTGAAGAAGATTTTCTTTTCTTCGGTTTGCGTAGGGGTCCACCCCCACTTATAGATTTCCTTAGTTCGTAGTATTTCCCCCGTCCCGACTAAGTCGGGAGGGGATAGTGGGCAGTCTTTTCTTCGTCTGACGTAGGTGTCCACCCCCACTTATAGATTTTCCTAAGTTGGTACTGCTTCCCCGTCCCGACTAAGGCGGGAGGGGATAGTAAGCAGTTTTCTTTTTGATTGGTGTAGGGGTTCACTACCGATGAGTGGCAACAAAAAAAGCCATCCCGGATTTTACCCGGAATGGCTTTGGTCCAGAAACCGTCCTTTGATTAATATTGTTCTTTCTTCTGCGGGAGACTGCTTCGCTCCGCTCGCAGGTAATCGCTGCGCCTGCAGGTTTGTTACTGCTTCACAAGTTTTAAAGTTTTTCGGTTATCGCCCTGGCGCACTTCCACAAGGTAGGCGCCCGCTTTCAGGTCTTCGCCGAAGCGGATGGGTGTGCTGCCATCGCCTCTTTCAATCATCTTCACCTGCCGGCCCACCACATCGTACACCAGCACCTGCACTTTTTCATTGCTGGCTCCTTCCAGAACCAGCGTAAACTGGTGCCCGGTCGGGTTGGGGTAGGCTTTTACGCTGAAAGGAAGAACTTCGGGGGTGGATTCCATTTGTGCATTCTTAGCTGTAATGGTGTTATCTATCCTGGTATTGTTCGGGCAATTAACTCCATTGTGTACAACAATATTTCCACCCATTAATATCATCTCAACTGTCTGAGTGCTTACCCAGTTGGAAGAGAACACAAGTGTGTTACCGTTCCAGAGTGTCACGCCAATCTTATCATTATTACCCGGCTCGCCATTGTCAGTAAGATGTAACTGAAGCGTCAATCCACCCAGAATCGCTACAGGAGCAATATTGGGATTGGTAACATCCTGCAAATTAGCTTTACTGATGAAGATAGCTTTCTTCGAACAGGGATCCGTTGAATTGATTGACAAACTTGTCATCGAAGTTGACTTGATCTGGTAAACATTTGTAGTTGTCCTGTAGATAATATTGACATTACCCTGCAGATTCTTCAGCGATTTATTCCATTTTACATTAAAGCCAAAGTTAAGTTTCAAATTCGGCGATGCAGGATACTGGCCATTGGAAGCTGTTGGTTTAATGTGACCACCCCCGGTGATGAACTCATTAATATTGCTCCTGCAAACATTAAGAGTTGCCTGTGCACTTCCAATGTAATTACCTTCGTCAGGATTCGGATCAGTGTTGCAATCAACTTTCACACCGATAGCATAACTTTGACCGCCTGATGAGGGAACAGGAACAACCCAGTTATAAGACACTACGCCTGCAGTTGTATCTGCCGGATTTACCAGCCCAGGTGTTAACCAGCCGGAAATGTCTGCATTGGTATTAACATCATAAAATTTCACTCTCGCTTTTCTGATATCACCGGGATAAGGATCTGTTCCAGGATATACAGCCGTGTAATCTTTAACCGATGCACTTAAAACAACGGTAGTGCTGCAGGTGCTTGTGTTACAATAAACACTTACAAATTCAGGACCTGTATATTCCACCACAGCATTTTCCTTCAAAATATCATAATCTTCAGTTGTGGTACTCGAACAATAAGGCCCATCCCCTGCATAGCTGGCTGTCACATCATAATCGCCAACATTCTGGTACATATGCATAGTTGTTTCTGCCACACCCGATCCATTGGTTACTGCAGTTGTACATTGTGTGCCTATTGTGAATTTGATTGTCTTACCGCTTAACGGGTCACCGGTTGCCATATCGGTTAATACTGCTTTCAACGTTGTGTGATCTGAATATTGCTCGGTATTGTCACCAGTATAATCAATGCTTGTCTGACGTTTATTTACCGTTACCTGTGCATTGCAGGTATTGGTATTGCTGCAGGCGTCGGTTGCTGTCAGCTTCACTGTAAATACTTTGCTGCAGGTGGCAGTACCCACTTCTGCATCGGTGAATGTGTACTTATCAAGCGCTAAAGTAACCGGTTGTCCGCAATTATCACTTGAACCGTTATCTACATCTACCGCTGCAATAGTTACAGATCCGCCGGTTCCGAGGGTAACCGATATATTCTGGCACATTGCAGTTGGTGGTGTTTGATCACTGCCTATATTAGAATATGACTGATCGGTCAATTCATTACCGCAATTATCAACAACTTTGAAAGTATAGGTAACCGTCCATGCACAATCATTGCCGGTCACATTGGTTCCTGTAAGAATAGCCGTTACATCGTTGTCGCAATTATCGGAGTATCCCTGTTTTGCATCAGTTGCGTTGAATGGAGCGGCAGTTGCTGCATTGGCCAAGCATGCATTGGTGCCGGTTGTGCCTGCATAAGGTGTACCGGCTAACGTCGGCGCTGTATTGTCTTGTACTGTTATGGTCTGCACCTGGTCGACTGCCG
>CAYUJD010000123.1:0-6341 GCA_964444975.1 uncultured Chitinophaga sp.
GGCGTGCTGCTTTCATGAAGCTACCAACAGAGGTAAAATTGATACAGGTATAAAATTGAAAACAAAAAGACTTGAGTGAAAACGCACTACCGCTAATACGGGCTTTTGCGTCAGGTGGGCTGACGTACAAATTTGGAGCTTTGTGTTCCGAAACCCGCCCGAACGCAAAGCCCGAAATCGTTAGTCAGAAGCCTATTGGCGACAGTACTCACTTTGGGCAGACACAGCAACGACCTAAACTAAGGACCAAACCATGCTGCTGACAAACCTTAACTATCCCGGCTGACAGAACCATCGCTTCATGTTTTAATTTTTTTGGCAGCCCACATCTGGCACTTTTGCATAGCTCTCAAGGCAAGACACAAAGCCAACCTTGCAAAAGAGCCAAAGCTCCCACCCTGCGTTTGACAAATAGCTGACAGATTAGCAATTATTTTTAGAAATTATTATTTAAGTATTTGCTTAAATAATAAATTTAGTATTACTTTGTTCAAAACAAAAAATATTATGAACACTTGTATCCGTTTATACGCCGACCCGGTTCAGATAAAAGCCTGCAAAGAAAAGGTTGAAAATACAGAAAATGCTTTCTCCCAGATGTCGGCTGTATTGTCTTTAGCCGCCAATGATGTACGGCTTAAAATTTTATATCTGCTTGAAGAAGAAAGGGAGCTTTGTCCCTGCGATTTGAGTGATATACTCGGCATGAGCATCCCCGCCATTTCCCAACACCTGCGTAAAATGAAAGATGGTGGCATCATTCAGTTCCGTAAAGAAGGTCAGACTATTTTTTATTCTTTAAAACCGGAGCATCTGAAAATGCTTCGCTCTTTATTTAAATACATTAATGAATTAAACGCAAAATTAGAATTAGTATGAGTACAACAAAAGCAGGCAGTAAAACATGGGTAGCCGGATTGCTTACTGCCGCAATAGCTTCTTTATGCTGTATTACGCCGGTATTGGCATTGTTTAGCGGCGCAACCGGAATAGCTTCCACATTTTCATGGCTGGAACCGTATCGCCCTTATCTTATTGGCTTAACTGTTGCCGTACTTGCCTTTGCCTGGTATCAGAAATTAAAACCACGGAAGGCCGATGTTGATTGTGCATGTGAAGAAGACAAGCCTTCTTTCTGGCAAACCAAAGCATTCCTCGCAATAGTTACTGCACTTGCCGTTTTACTAATGGCATTTCCCAAATATGCACACATCTTTTATCCGAAAAAGGTGGACAAGCAGATTATAGTAGTGGATAAAAGCAGCGTTCAACAAGTGGAGCTGAAAATTAAAGGCATGACCTGCGAAGCATGCACAGAGACTATCAATCTCGCCTTATCGAAAGTACCGGGTATTCTGGAATATAAAACTGATTATAAAACAGGCAGCAGCACTGTAAAATTTGATAATTCAAAAACCGGTGAGCAGGGCATTGTGAATGCCGTAAATGAAACAGGCTATAAAGTAACCGGTACAAAACCTATACAATAATCAATTAAATAATTAAAAGTATGAAACAATTCCTTTTAGCTTTCCTGGTGGCAGGTTCGTTAGTTGCCTGTCAGTCATCTTCCGCTAATCCTGCACACGGCGAAGAGGGGCATAAATGTGATAAAGAATGTATGGCACAACAGGGATCAAAATCAGGCACAGAATCATCGGAAACCACTGCCCTGAAAGACCATGAATGTACAGATGCATGTAAAGATGGCAATCATGTATATGCACATGGCGAGAAAGGGCATACCTGCACGGATGCATGTATAACTAAATCTGTCAATTAAAATGTTTTTTCTGCAATCAGAAGAAATCTTCAACCCCGATGTGATTGATTGCTGCATTGATATTGGAGGTTGTCGCCAGGACCCCCCGGACGACCTGGTGGAATTGCTGACAGGAAAACCGTTATCTGAATGTGAAAGAATTATCAAAGAATACCAGAAGCCGAAAGAAAAATTAGTGGTAAAGTGGCCACGAAAAATAGGGTTTGTGACCGCGGGTGACAACAGGTAAATGATTCCGAATATTATCCCAACAATTAAAATTTCCTACTATGTTCAAAAATTTGGTATTAACATTTTCTGCGTTTGCTTTAGTGTTGGTCGCTAATGTATGCGGTTGCGGTGTATGCAAAGCTAACACAGCAGATAAAACAGTTAAACAATCACAATTCCTAATGAACGAGGAGCCGAAAATGGTTACACTTAAAATAACCGGAATGAGTTGTGCCGGCTGTGCCAGCCATATTCATACAGCGCTTTCGAAAACCGAAGGGATTATCAGTGATGAAGTAAAGTACCCGGGAGATGTGGCTATCATTAAATACGATGCTTCTAAAATTTCGGTTGAGCAGATTATCAAAGTAATCGAGAAAACCGGGTATAAAGCTGAAGTGCTGAAGAAAGAGAAAAATAAACAGGCGTAACGAAATACCATCCCGTTTTTTACAATCCATTTTAAAATCACTAAATTATTTTGTCATGAAATCAGCCGTTTTAACTATCCTTTCAGCAGGTACCATTTTTTCATTGTGCTGTGCCTTTCACCTGGTGTCAATTAAATCTAAATCAGGCTCATTAAGTAAAAGCCAAGTTACATTTTATAAAGCACCTTTGGTTTGTAGTGCTGCACCGGAAATCGGATGCGGCAGCAAGGCGAAACCTGTTTTAAAGCGATTGGAAGAAAACAGTAATGTTGCTCAGGCCCTGCTTAACCATGCAGGAACTGTACTAGCCGTAGTGTGGAAGGATAACTTAAATACCAATGCTTATGAAGAAAACGTAATGACAATTTTCAGAGAACAAAATATGGATGTGGAGAAGGTTAGCGGTAAAGAATATGATGTCCTGCTAAAAGATTTTAATAAGAAAAAAAACTGGCTGCGGCACACGGAAGTGGACCGGCTCAGTATGATTGAAGCAGGAGAAATCGCTACAAGGCTTGTAGCAAGAGTAACTGCCAAAACTTCATTGAGCAATGAAACAGTATCTGCCTTAAAAAAAGATTTTGAAACTCTTTTCAAAAATCGGTTCATCATAATGAACACGACCGATGTTAACAAGGATCCGAATTTACTTGCCACATTCAGGCAAGAAACAGAACATGATATGTTAGCAGCAGGCAAAAAATATTTGGATGCCGGGCAAATGAATGTCTTACAGGCAGCAATCGCATTAGGTTTACAGCCTGTTGAAGGAGAAGCCGGCTATGAAAAAGAGGGATGTTGCAGCAAACCGAAAGGTGTATTGCAAAAATCCGGTTCAGAAAAAAATAATAAAAAAAGTTGTTGCTCAAAATCATCCAACTAAAAAATAAAAAATGAATTTCCTGAAAAAAATAATAGGCAACGGGGCCGGATATAAAAATGGTAAAGCTGTGAAAGAAGAAAAACTATTACTTGAAATTACGGGTATGACCTGCGACCATTGCGCCGTAAGTATTGAACGTTTACTGGAAAAAAAGAATGGCATCCTTTCAAAAAAAGTAAGCTATACATCGGGTAAAGGGGAAATCGCTTTTGACCCTGACCATATTTCTAAAGAAGAAATTATACACTCCATCAATCAAACGCCTTCTTACCGGGCAAAAGAAGCGAACAATAATGGACTGGCAAAAAGCAAAGCAAATCATTTTGATTTAATCATTATCGGCGGCGGTTCTGCTGCTTTTTCGGCTGCAATTAAAGCCAATGAATTGGGTTTAACCACTCTGATGGTAAACGGTGGATTACCTGTTGGTGGCACCTGCGTAAACGTTGGATGTGTACCTTCCAAAACGCTTATCCGTGCCGCTGAAACCGCTTACCACGCTTCACATTCCAATTTCGCCGGCATAAAGCCAAAAGGGTTTGAGATTGATTTTGCACAGGTGATAAAAGACAAAAAGCAATTGGTGAAAAACCTTCAGCAAAAAAAGTACATGGATGTGGTGAGTGATTTTGAAAACCTTCAATTAATTGAAGGTTGGGCAGAGTTTGTGGATGATAGAACTATTTTAGTAAATGGCAAGGATAAATACACTGCCATAAAATTCATTATAGCAACAGGTGCAACCACGAATATTCCTGATATGGAAGGGCTGAAAGATATTGGTTATCTCACCAATGTATCATTATTTGATTTGGAAGAACAGCCCGCCAGTATTACCATTATGGGTGCAGGATATATCGGGTTAGAAATTGCAATGGCCTATAATCGCCTTGGTACAAAAGTCCGCATCATTGAATTTACCGACCGTGTATTGAGAACTCAGACACCTGACATCAGCGAAGAACTCGAAAAGCACATGAGGAATGAAGGCATTGAAATTCTTCCCAACTTCCGTGCCGTCAAATTTGAAAAGTCGGGCAATGACACTATTATTCATTGCAAATGCCCGGATGGTTCATTCACCAAAATTGTGGAGCCCGGTAAAGTGGTAGTGGCTTCCGGCACGAAACCAAATACAAAAAAACTCGGTTTGCAAAATATCGGTTTACAACTTACCAAGAGTGGCCATATAAAAGTGAATGAATTAATGGAAACAAATCTGAAAAATATTCATGCTGTTGGTGATGTTGCCAACACACCTGCATTTGTTTACACCGCTGCTTATGAGGGGAAGATTGCTGTTGAAAATGCTTTTACAGGAAGTAAGAATAAAGCCGACTATTCTTCGGTACCCTGGGTTGTGTTTACCGACCCACAAGTAGCCGGGGCAGGTTTGGATGAAGCACAAGCAGCAGCACAAAACATACCCTTTGAAGTTTCTAAATTAGAATTAAAAGATGTACCCCGTGCAATTGCAGCATACGACACAAGAGGATTTATTAAACTGATACGAAATACAGAAACCGATAAATTGATTGGAGCAAGGATAGTAGCACCCGAAGGCGGCGAACTGATACAACAATTAAGTATGGCTATCAAATACGGAATAACCGTAAAAGAATTAGCGGAAAGTTTTTATCCTTATCTGACATTGGGCGAAGGAATAAAATTGGCTGCTATCACATTTGGAAAAGATGTGGCGAAGTTGAGTTGCTGTGCAAGTTAAATTCTTCACATAAAAACATATATTATGCGTATTAAAATCTTTCTTCTCTCCATGTTAGCCAGTATGCTCTTTTTGGCATCCTGCAAAAAAGGAAGTAGTGAACCTGCCCAACCAACACCTTTTAAATTTGAATCATTGACAGCTGACGCTACTGAAATTGTATATTCCATTAATTCTTCTACGAAAATTACAGCAGTAGCTACAGGAGATGGATTAAAGTATTATTGGTCTGCATCAGCGGGTGATATACTGGGTAGCGGAAATAGAATTACCTATACAGCTACTCCCGGATGTTGCGGAGGTAGTCAAAGAATAACCTGCAAGGTAAAAGACCAATACGGAAATATGGATATAAAACAGGTAAGCATTTATGTAAGATTATAAAGCATGAAAGAAATAGTCTTAGTCCTGGGGTTGTTGACGAGCATAGAGTCGTATTCCCAATGCTGCTCTCCAGGCAACCCTACAGGCGGTACGGTTAACCAGGGTATTTTGGAGAAAAAAAGTTTGCGGACTATTCTGTTTTACCAGTATGGTTACTCTAAAGGATACTTTACGGGTACTTCAGCAACTGGTGACGGTGTTTTAGAAAGTGCATCATTCAATTACATGGGGGGAACTATTGCTTATGGCATTACACACCGCTTTACTGCTGAATGGTCCGGAGGATATTTTATTAATCGCAAACAATTGTATAAGGTGATTCCCCCACCCGATAACAAGCTTTCAGGCAATGGTATCAGCGACTTTGTAGTCAGGGTAAATACAGTTGGATAAAAAGCAACACCAAACAATTTGAACTTACTACAGGTGCAGGTGTGCAAATTCCCCTGCGTTCGAAACCACAGGAAAAAAATGGTGTGGTGCTTCCGCAGGATATACAACCTGCTTCCAATGCGTTTGGGTTTACCAGCAGCCTTTTTTTATACAAAGGATTTATTCAAAAAAAGACACATCTTTTCTTTGTCAGCCAATTCTTAGCAGCAGGGAAAAATAATCTGAACTATAAAAGTGGCAATGCATGGATAAATTCTTTTTTTATTTCATACAATATCAAACATCCCTGGAGCATCATTACGCAGGTACGAAATGAACTCAGGGGCAAAGACCATCGCAATGGACAATTGATAAATGCATCCGGTTCTGAATTGTTATATATATCACCACAAGTAAACTACAATCTAAAACAACGATTGGATATATCTGTATTATTTGATTGGCCGGTATATAAATATTACAATGGGACTCAACTGGGAAAGCAGTATAATATTGCTGTAATTGTAAACCGGGTATTTAAACCTGTAAATA
>CAYUJD010000124.1:0-6103 GCA_964444975.1 uncultured Chitinophaga sp.
AAAAAATGGACCCATTATTTCTGGGAGTTTCTCATGTTGTTCCTTGCTGTGTTCTGTGGTTTTCTGGCTGAGTACAAGCTTGAACACCTGATTGAACATCAACGGGAAAAACAATACATGAAAAGTATGATCAATGATCTGCAACACGACAAGGAGAACCTCAGGCAGTCAATTGAGGGTTCCCGCAGAAAAGTTTTGCACCTTGATTCGTTGATGGATCTGTTGGAAAATAAAATGTATAAGGGAAATGAAAAAAATTTCTATCGTTATGCCCGGCACTATTTTCTTCGTTATCATTTTCGATATAATGATGGTACGATACAGCAGCTAAAAAATGCGGGTGGTATGCGGCTTGTAAGAAATCGGAAAGTTGTGGATTCTATAAATCAATATGATGCACTTGTAAAATTTCGCAAAACAAATGAAAGTTATGAAGATGATTATATTCAGCAGATGTATACATTTATGAACAGGTTGTTTGATGCAAAAAAAGTAATGAAGATCACCGCAAGGATGGATAGCATATCAAATTTTGGAAATATTGATAGTATTAATGTTGCCAGGCAGTTTTTCTTCGATTTTGACAGTTTGGATATTCCTGCCCTGCAAATTTCGGAAGAAGATAGAAAGTTATTGATAAGTCATATTCTTACTCTTTTAATTTTTAATGAAAATTATATCCGCTACCGGATTGAGCTATACCAGGCAGCTGAAAAATTAAAAGTATTTATAAAGAAAGAATATAAACTGTCTGAAGGGACTCCTATGGAGAAATAAATTTCATGGAAGTACATGCACACACTCATACGGCCCGTAAAAAATGGACCCATTATTTCTGGGAGTTCTTTATGTTGTTCATGGCTGTAACGCTTGGTTTTTTTGTAGAAAACCAGCGGGAACATTATATAGAGAATAAAAGAGAACGGAAATATGTGGAGGCAATTGTAAATGATCTTGCTGCTGATACCAGCTGGGTAAACATTTATACTCATAACCAGCGGAAAGCTGTTTATGCATTTGATTCCGTTATTTTATTATTGCGCCAAAACAAAAAAGATGAATTCAGCCTCGGCCGTTTATATTACCTGGTGAGAATGGCTATACGCCTGAGCAGCGCCAACAAAGCCAATGACAATGCATACGACCAGATGAGAAGTTCCGGTAACCTGCGCCTGTTGCGGAAACAAGCCGTTGTTGACAGCATCTCCAATTATTATTTCAATTTAAAAGAAATTGACCTGATCAATAACCCGCTTCTGCAAAGACAACAGGCCATGGTTGAGTTTGAAGGAAAACTCTTTGATGGCAATGTATTTCACCAGATGACCGATATTAACAGCTTTGAATTCAGTGTGCCGGAAAGTGGCCCGGCGCTGATAACAGAAGATAAAGCCGTGATTAACGATTTCATCACCCGTGTTCATTACCTGATTTCCGTAATGCTTTATTCGGAAAATTTTGCAAAGCAACAAAAAGCAAAAGCAATAAGCCTGATTGAATTTCTTAAAAAAGAATATCATGTGGAATAAAATTTTCCTGCTAATATTTTTTTCCTTCAGCTTAAATGTAACTGGACAGAAAAACAATTTCGATTCATTATTTAACTCAAACCCAAACTTCAGCGGCGTTGTTTTGGTTGCCGAAAGCGGCAAACCGGTTTATCACAAAGCTTTCGGCTACCGTGAATTTGCAAATCAAACTCCTTTACAAACATCTAATATTTTCGAACTGGCATCCGTATCCAAACAGTTTACCGCCATGATCATCATGATGCTGAAAGAAAAAGGGAAACTTGGTTATGATGATCTTGTAGAAAAATATCTTGACATACCCTACAAGAGCATTACCATCCGGCATTTGCTTACTCATACCAGCGGCCTGCCCGATTACCAGGACATTATGGATAAATACTGGGATAAATCAAAAGTGGCGGGCAATTCAGATTGCATTGAGTATTTAAACAAATATGCTCCGTCCAAACATTTTGAACCCGGTGAAAAATTTGAGTACAGCAACACGGGTTATTTGTTATTGGCCAGTATTGCGGAAAAAGCCAGTGGCAGTGATTTTATTAAACTCTGCCGTAAATGGATTTTCAGAAAACTGAAAATGAAAAGTACTGATATAAGAACACTTGAACAAAAGAAAGCAACAAAAAATTTTGCCATCGGGCATATTTATGTAAAGGATCGGGAGAAATTTGTGCGGACCGATTCATTTCCTTCATCGGACTACACCATCTGGCTGGGCAATCGAAAAGGTCCCGGCCGCATCAGCGCCACGGCTGCCGATTTGCTGAAATGGGATAACGCCTTATACACAGAAAAGCTGGTAAGGCAATCTGCTCTGCAGGAAGCTTTTACCCCGATGAGGCTGAACAGCGGCAGCTTATCCAATTACGGTTTCGGCTGGATGCTGCGAACCGATTCTGTGCTGGGAAAAATAGTTTACCACACCGGCGACAACCCGGGTTATAAAACCCAAATCATCCGCTACCTTGATAAAAAGAAAACAATAATAGTTTTGAATAATAATGCACATGAAAATTTTGGTGCACTCCTCCGCCAGTTTGAATCAGCAATCAAAATTATGTAATACCTTCAGTTTGCCGTTATATTAATCCCGCCTTTACTAACCCTCATCACCGCACCCCTGAATATTTTTTCCAAAACCAAAAACCTTTTTTATGCCAAAGTATGTAGCGCTCCTTAGCTGGACCGACCAGGGCATCCGCAATGCCAAAGACACCATCAACCGGGCCAATGCAGCTCGTAAAGCCTTCCAATCCGTTGGCGGCAAAATCACCGATATCTACTGGACCATCGGGCCTTATGATGTGGTAGTGATTTTTGAAGCGCCGGACAGCGATACGGCTTACCGCATCATGCTTCAAACCGGCATGCAGGGCAATGTGCGAACGGTAACCATGCCCGCCATGGATGAACAGGCCATGGCAACAATTATCCAGGGAATTTGATGAGCGAAAACTCTTTCGTGGTTTCGTTAATGGCAACGCGGATAACGCTGATGACGCTGAATTGTGCGGATAAAATCCGTTTCTTCTGTATAAGCGGCGTTCTTATTTTTTAAACGTGCCCATCAGCTCACCCTGCGCCAGTATATGCCCCTTCATTGCTTTTTCCAGCTGCGCTTTATCGGCGGAAGAAGAAAGTGAAAGCAATGCATCCAGCGCATACAGTTTGAAAAAATAACGATGCGTGCCCGATGGCGGGCAAGGCCCTCCGTATGCGGAACGGCCCCATGAGTTTTTACCCTGCACGGCGCCCGCGGGTACACTGTTTTCTTTTATCTCCGTGGTTTGCGGCGCTACATTCCATAGCAGCCAGTGCATCCAGGTGCCCACCGGTGCATCGGGGTCATCCACGATGAGTGCAAGCGATTTTGCATCGGCAGGCACATTGGCAATATGCAGCGGCGGATTGATGTCGGCGCCTTTGCAGGTGTATTTCGAAGGAATGCTTTCACCTTGTCTGAAAGCGGAACTCTCGATTTTCATGACAGGTAAATTTTGAGTTGAAGAAAATTTCTCTTTGCCGGATTTTTTTTCAACGGCTGAGTGACTGCAAAGCAATAATACGATAACAGGCAGGAGGAGCAGATATTTACTGAGCCCGGTTATCACAATTCAATTTTGATAAACTAAAGTTACAGCGGTTCCCAAAGAAATGCTGCAGAATAGGAAAAAGCGCAGAATTATCGCAGCAGCTCTCTGCGCTGTCTCAGCGTTCTCATGTTCTCTGCGGTGAAAAAATTATTGCTTCGGTATCCCCCGGATATAATACTCCTGGATCAGCGGCGGGTTTTCGGGTGACAGGGTAAAATAGATTTCAATATCCGTTTTTTCTCCTTCAATAATAAAAGAACCCCGCAGCTGATTTTCTGGTTTCATTGCTTTTACCGAAATGATTTTCCCGGCTTTTTCAAATAAAAGCGCTGCTTCTTTCTTCAGGCTGTCGATAGGAAAATCAGGAAAAAAATTCTCAGCAAATAATCCGCTTTGCTCTGCATTATTCCAGCCAGGTAAAATTTTTACCAGCTCATTTTTCCGTTGCTCCAGGATTTTTGAAGGGGGCAACTGCATGGGTTGCAGTTGTGCAATTTTAATAAGTGTGTCCAGTATTTTCAGATTTACAAAACCCATCGGCGCATAGGTGCGGTTGGCAAAGGATACTATGCCGATGCCATACTCCGGCATGATGCGCCACTGGCTGCCGAAGCCCGGCAGTCCGCCGCTGTGAGCAATATAAGCCTTACCATCGCAGTCTTTCATCCATCCTAATCCATAGCAATAGGCGGTGCTGACGGCACAACTTCTTCCATCAGGATATTTATAATTCGGGTTAAAACCATTCCATCGCCAGGGATGATGCATCTCTCTTACTGAACTTCTTTTGATGGGCCCGTTATCCGGTGCATTGTTTGGCGGCCATGCCGAAAGATGAAAAGCCATATAATTTCCAAATTCATCTATTGAGCTTATCATCGCACCCATAGCGCCCCAGCTTCCATCTTTGGTATCATGCAGCAATTCTTCTTCATTCCATTTTTCATTCAGCCAGCGGTAGCCATGTGCAAGCTTATCAGGGGCAACATCTGCATATTCATAGGTTGTAGTTTTCATGCCCAACGGCTCAAGAATATTTTTCTTAATGTATTCCTGGTACTGCATACCGGATACAACGGTGATGATTTTTCCCTGCAAGGCAAACCCCAGATTGCTGTATTCAAAGGCAATGCCGGGCGGATTGGAAAATGAAAGTTGCTTGCCGATTAACTCCATCAAATCTTTATCCGTATCTGCCAACTGGCGATCGCCCCAGGGATTGTCTTCCGGGAAACCGGCGCCATGTGTCATTAAATGTCTTATTGTAATATGCGGTGCATCAGCGGTTGGATATTTTAAATTCTTTAGTTCGGGTATATATTTATAAGCAGGATCGTCGAGATTAAGTTTTCCTTCATCCCGCAATTTTAAAATGGCCATGCAGGCAAAACTTTTACTCATACTGGCAATGCGGAACAAAGAAGAAGACGTTACCGGAATTTTTTTATCAATATCGGTGTATCCGATATTTCCTTTATAAACCAGTTTGCCATCCACCACCAGGCCATAGGCCACGCCGGGCAAATGATGTATATCGGCAAAGTCCTTAAAAATTGTATCTATTACCGGAAAAGCCATGTTTATTTTTTCAGTGCGGGTCGCATCGGTAAATACAGCGGGCTGGTACGTGGTATCAAAATTTACCGCAGCCGGTTTTTCCGGTTGCTTGCCTTGATTGCATGAAAGAATCAGAAAAGCAATTAATCCTCCAGTAAAATTTTTATACATAAAAAAATTTCTTGTTTAAAAAGACTTTATATTCCAATAGCCCATGCAAAATTTAAGAAAAGATAATTCATTTCAAAAGCAAAGGCAAAGAGAAGGATAGCCATGAACAAAGAAATATCCTGAGAAGGCGGGAGGTAAGCGAAACCAAAACTTTCTCTTATCTCTTGCTTTTCCCAAAGGGGTGGCTTTGCCAAAAAAGAAAATATGATTGAATGATATGATCCTTCTTTGGATTCCTATATACATAGGATGCGCTGTTGGTAGTAGTCGGGCTTCCTTAAGTTGTTATATCTTATTGCGAAATCCCATCTACTACAATTCTCATAGGGAAGGTGTAAGGGCAAAGTTGATTCGTTCAGCCGGTTTACGCCGCAACACTCACGCATCTTTCTTCTTCACAATTGCATCCCGCCGCTCCGAACGTTTTTCGGCGGTGGTCTCTTCAATGCGAGTAGCAATTGTCCAGACATGGCCGGCCGGATCCATTATCCAAGCAATCCGAACACCCCAAAATTGCTTTTGTGGCTGTACGATAACCGCATCGAATGCCCCAACGCAGAAATCAATTTCAGCGGCACCGTCAGTGCATACCAGCCCCGGAATAATGCGAGATGAATTATCGGGAATACCTTTTATCTTGTTAGTCATTTCAATATTTTGCTTTAAAAACACAACTTTACTCACCAATCTGCGATAGGCCCTTACTCAATTGCGTAAATAACCTTACCCAATTACCCTGCCCCCCCAACG
>CAYUJD010000125.1:0-6076 GCA_964444975.1 uncultured Chitinophaga sp.
AGAACACAGCAAGGAACAACATGAGAAACTCCCAGAAATAATGGGTCCATTTTTTGCGGGCCGTATGTGACCCGATTTCAGTCGGGTGATGATGGACTTCCATCTTAATCTTTTTTAAAATAGCTGTAAAGGAAAGCGGCTGCAAATAAAACAATCATATAAATCACAAGACGGATGACCCGTCCTTTGGTTTCAGGGCTCATAAAAAATGATTTGGTACCTAAGTTAAGGAAACAAAAGCTTTATAGCTCTTCCGAACCCGGGCCTTTTAATGTGCGGCCGCTGCGGGTGCCGTTGTGTACTCCGTTTTCCAACACGAGCTGGCCGTTTACCAGCACATATTTAAAACCGGCGGAGTACTGGTGAGGATTCTCAAATGTGGCTTTATCGGTTACTTCATTAAAATCAAAGATTACAATATCGGCAGCCATTCCTTCCTTTAAGAGCCCGCGGTCTTTCAATTGAAATTTCTGCGCTGCCAGCGAGGTCATACGGCGTATCATTTCCTCCAGCGCAACCAGTTTTTCTTCCCGCACATATTTTGCAAGTATCCGTGCATTGGTGCCGTAAGCCCGCGGGTGCGGCATACCGCGGCCCGGCACCGGCACACCGGCATCAGCGCCAACCATGTTAAAAGGATACTTTATAAAATAGCGTACATCATCTTCGTGCATGCCATGATACACCATCTGCGCACCGCCGGCCATCATCATATCCAGTATGGTTTCGGCTTCCTCTTTTGCTTTGGGTTTTCTTCCTTTCAGCTTATTTATTTCTGAAATGCTTTTGCCGTTCAGCGTGGTGTCGGTTGCATGACTGGCCACCACGGCATAGCTGTAGTTTTTGTATTTGTATTCTTTCAACTGGGCCAGCATATCTTTTATGATCCGTTTGTGCAGATCCGGGTTTGCAATTCTTGCTTTCAGCGAATCCTGCCCGCCGGCAAGGGCCCAGTCGGGCAACCGTACTCCCAGGTTGGTGCTGCTGGCAGTGTAGGGATACTGGTCAATCGTCACATCATAACCATCAATTCGTGCTGCTTCTATCAGTGAAAGCGTTTCTTTACTGCGGCCCCAGTTGGCACGGTGGCTCACCTTGAAATGCGAAATCTGCACGGGAATACCTGCCTGCCTGCCGATGTTGATGGCTTCATTGATGGCATCCACCACTTTCGTTTCTTCGTTTCGGATATGGGAAGCATAAATGCCATTATATTTTACTGCCGCTTTTGCCAAACCAATTACTTCTTCTGTGTTGCTGTACATACCGGGCAGATAAATGAGACCGGTGGATATACCCACTGCTCCTTCTTTCATAGCCTGCGCCACCAGCTCTTCCATTTTCTTTTGTTCCTCAGCTGAAGCCAGGCGATTGCCAAGCCCCATGGCCAGTCTGCGTACCGTGTTGTGCCCGATGAGTGTGGCAATGTTGATGGAAGTTTTCATGCTGTCAATCCGGTAAAAAAATAGCTGAATGTTGTCGGCCGAGCCGCCGCAGTTGCCGGTGATGACAGTAGTAACCCCATCATATATATAATTGCCGGCGGCCGGGTTTTCAAAAATGCCGCCCTCGATATGGGCATGCACATCAATAAAGCCCGGCGCCACAATCAGTCCTTTGGCATCAATCACTTTCGGCGCTGTGATGTTGTTGAATTTTCCAATGGCTGCAATCTTTCCGTTTCTTATTGCAAGATCTGCATAGTACCAGCTGTTGCCGGTGCCGTCAATTATTTTACCATTTAAAATCAGCACATCGTATTGCTGGGCGAAAATTAATTGAGACAAAAAAAGAAATAACAGGAATTGTTTCACTTTTAAATAGCACTCATTTTTGCTTACAAAAGTTGTATTATTCCCGGTACACTTCGGAGAGAGAAATGTTTTCATACGTATCATTTTATTTTATATTCTTTCCTGATCAGAGAATCAAGTTCCTGGTTCTTATCCAAAGCCTGTTTTGAATAATAAAGTTTCACCTGGTCGGTAAGTTGGGCAAAGCGCTGCAGGCTCCTGTATTCTTTAATCGTTGCTTCATTATAGGTGATCAGTTTTACTTCTTCCGGGAAATGAATACTGTCAGTATGATGGATATATCTCCTGGCATCATCATAAATAGCAAACACCAGGCTGATATCAAAGATGGCCGCCGACTTGGTTAGAGCGGGCTGAACAAAACTCCAGCTTTCTATGGAGGAACCATAGCTATGTGCCTCACGCATCAGCACATCGTAATCAAGAATAGCATTCGATACATGCTCACGGGAAAGCAGCCTGAAACCACCGGAGTTCCTCAGTTGGGAAACGGTGCGGTCGTGATAGCGAATAGTGATTCCATCGCTGATAAGCGAATAGAAATGATATAATTTTTTTTCTTTTCCCTGCAATGGCAGTTGTTTTAATTGATTAATCAGCGAGTCACTGTATTTAACTATTAGGGGGCCTTTTTCTTTATTAAATGCAAGATCGGTGCTGTCTTTTTTCAAATCTTCCAACAAGCTTTTCATGAATTGCTTTTCACGGTCCTTCTCAATCTTATGTTCCAGCTGATACTCTGCCAAAAACCCGCAGAACACAGCGAGGAACAACATGAGAAATTCCCAGAAATAGTGAGTCCATTTCTTTCTGGCGGTGTGTGCATGGTGGTGTACTTCCATAAAATATTTATTTCAGATGATACTCCTTTTCAATAATTGTTCTTGTCTGATTTGCTTTTTCCAGCAGGCTGTTATTTGTCATCAGCATATACGAATTGACAGAGTTAATAAAATGAAGCTTATTTAAGAATAGCTGGATAGTAGCTTTATCCTTTTTAAGCAACTTAGGATTGTTTTCCGGGATTCTGAACCCAAAAACACCAGTGGCCATTTCATTAAACACACGGCTATCGAAAATCTCTTCAATGAGTTTTATATATTCCCTGACAAAATGCTGCTCCCTGTCAATAATAATTCCATTCCAACGTACCTGGTTATCGTACGTCATAATAGCATCTGATACACGTTGCTTTCGTATCAATCGCAGGTTACCGCCGTTTTTCAATTGCTGTATGGTACGATCATTATTAAAAAAAATGGGAGTTACGGTAAGCAACCTTGTCAAATAATAGATCTCTTTACCAAAAACATCCGGATCGGGAGCATCCAGCAATTTATTTAATGAATCAATGGAGGATTTACGCAAACTACGACTATTTATGAGGCTATCAAGCTGGCTGATATCTCCTTTAAGGTCTTCAAGAAATGACCGGACATATTGTTTCTCCCGCTGATGTTCTATCATATGTTCCAGTTGATACTCTGCCAGAAAACCACAGAACACAGCGAGGAACAACATAAGAAACTCCCAGAAATAATGGGTCCATTTTTTTCTGGCTGTATGTGAGTGAGCATGTACTTCCATTGTTTTGTTATAAGTTTTAAGTTATAGGTTATAAGCACACAACTTTCTATTAATTATCTTTTGTTAACCAAAAACTTTCTCCGCGCAACTGGCACCAGGCTTTTTCAGTTATGCCTTTATCATTTTTTACAAACAATATGTTCATATACATTGATGAAAAATAATCCGGCGCATCTTTATACAAATGAAAAAAGTTGCGGGTATCACGGCCATCCCATACAAAATACAGAATATTGTTTTTTTGCATGATAACTAATTTTTTTCCTGCCGCATCAGTATAGCTGCCTTCCAGCAAACTGTATTCAACAGTTCTGTCTTTTGCTACCGGCAATGCACAACTGGTAACACTGTCTATTTCTTTTACCAGTTCATTGGCAAAAGCTTTTAAACCCTTTTCACCTTTTTCTTTGGTGGCCAGTTTTGCATACCCAATAATGCCGCTGGTATTCAGGTTGCCGCCTTCCACAGGAACAGGAGCCATATTCCCTGTTTTATCTTTCATGCTGGAATCATTTACAGCTTTACTCATATCCGTTAAGTCGCCACGTAAATAAAGTATATGTGATGTTTCCATTTCATTTGCATGACCACCGTATTCTTTTGTTCTGATCATTGCTTCTGCTTTATCAAAAGCGGGGCGATCATACCGGCTGTAGTATAACAGTATTCCCTCTTCTGCTAAAGTTTTGGCTGCCGTTTCCAAAGTTGGGGTAGTGCTTACGCCGACATTGATAATATAAAACCGCTTCGGGCCATAGGCCGCCAGACTTCTTACCACCTGCACCACCATATCCGTTGCTGTTCTGAAATTGGTACTGGTTGAGCCGGGATATTTTAAAAAGAAAGGATAAAAACCATAGTTGACAACCGGTGTGATGATCACATTTCTTTGCAGCGCCACCATTTTTGCCAATCCTTCTGCTTGTATAAAATCTGTTGACAAGGGTAAATGCGGTCCATGTTCTTTTGCTCCTGCACCCAATGGAATCACCACCACATCGTTTTCATCAAGCAGATCCCTTGCTGTTGTCCAGCTGATGTCTTCAAGATAAATTGCTTTATTCGCCGGATTTCTTTTTTGCGCACAACAAGCCACTGATAAAATTAGTGCCGAAATGAACAGGGTTTTTTTCATAAGCTGTTATTGAGTTAATTTTTTATTCTCCTGGATGATAGCTTCTCTCTACATGCTTCATCACATCTTCTTTATAAAACAATACGTCTTTAAAAATTCCTTTGCTGTACATTTCTCCCTGGTCAAAAAAGTGTTTTGAATTTTCATTGCCACTGTTGCCGCCGGCCAGTAAAGATTTAGCTTTTATCCGCTTGCCGAATTCTACAGCACAGATAAAACTGTTTCCGTTTACACCATATCTTTTTTTAGTGCCGGGATAAGTACGGCTGGTATAGGAAGGCAGCATGCCCCATGTGGAAGAAACAAAACCTACAGGAATGCTGGGTTTGCTGTCGTCAAACTTATTATCAATGTCTGATGAAATTCTTTGAAAGCGGTTTACTTCGCCCCAGGGTATTTGCCAGCGGCCAAATTTTTTTTCCAGTTCTTTCACCGTTTCCAGCAAGGGGTTCAGCAGTTCTTTTGCCATTGCATTTTTTGCAAACCAGGCAGCTTTCTCCACCTGGTCGGCTTCTTCATCATCCACAACCTTTGCTCTGAAAATAGCGGGTAAAATTTTTTGCCCCCACTCTATTGCCAATGTTGTTGCAATGGAGTTTTCACCACAGCGATAATCCCAACCCTTCAGTACAGCTACAGGCCCTGCGAAGTAAGCATACAGCGAATCATCATAACTCACATTGCTTTCAAATGCTTTTATCAATGCAGGTACCAATATTTCAAAAGCGGCTAATCTTTTATCATAGCCGGCTTTAATTACTTTATCAATAGTGTAGCTGTTTGTTTCGCTTAATGTTCTTACTGCATTTATGCCGCGGAAGTTTTCTCCATCCGGCGCCATGTAGTTTGGAAAATTTTCTTTTTTCGGACTGTTAATACCTGCAACGGTATAAGGTGTAGAGTTACAATTCTGCAGCCAGCCATTAGCGGGGTTGATACTTAAAACAGTTTCATTGATGTTGTGATAGCCTTTCCATTCCGTAGCCGTTATACTTCCATCCACCGGTTTATTCCAGTCATATTTTGTATCTCTTGCAGGAATACGGTTACCGTGCCAGTACGCAATATTGCCTTGTGCATCGGCATATACGGTGTTGTTGGAAATATTTCCTTTCAGGTCCAGTGTCTTTTTAAAATCTTCCAGCCCCCGGGCTTTTGTTCTTTGCCAGCATTGAATCAGTCCGTTCATCAGGCGGTTGTCGGCTCTTACACTCAGCCATTTCCCATCCCGCTTTGCCATGATGGGACCATGATGCGTAAACAAAGCATTGAAATTGGTCGTTTCAAATCCATTTCCTTTTTTGGCGGCAATAGAAATTCGTTTTTGTAAAACAGGTTTTTGCTTGCCTTCATACTCATACTGCCAGCCATTATCTTTCTTAGAAATTTTTTCAATGTAGGTATCGGCCGCATCTACTGCGCTGGATGTATGCATCCACCCGCAGTGTTCATTAAAGCCCTGGTAAATAAAAAACTGCCCCCAGGTAACGGCGCCATAAGCATTCAATCCTTCCTCGCTTACCATATGCACTTCGGGACG
>CAYUJD010000126.1:0-5935 GCA_964444975.1 uncultured Chitinophaga sp.
AATGTCCCCTTGCGACGCTCCTCCCGATAGGTATCGGGACATCATCCGGTAATTCTATTCAGCTTTTGCGTAAATAGTCAATAAGCAAGCTCACATTCACAATTGATCATTCACCAGTCACCACTTACATTTGCACACATTTCGATCTTCATGACTGCAGCCAAAAAAGGAATTGTACTGATGAATCTCGGCTCGCCGGATTCCACCGGAGTAAAAGATGTACGCCGCTACCTTAATGAATTTTTAATGGATGAAAGGGTAATTGATATGCCCTATCTGGGCCGTCTGATGCTGGTGAAAGCTATCATTGTTCCCTTCCGGGCGCCGAAGTCGGCAGCAGCCTACCGTTCCATCTGGACCGCTGAAGGCTCTCCGCTGATTGTTTTGACAAAACAATTACAGCATGCCCTGCAGCAGCAGGTGGAAGAGCCGGTGGAAATTGCCATGCGCTACGGCAATCCATCACCCGCCGATGCTTATGACAGGCTGATGAAAAAAAATCCGGGACTGGAAGAAGTGATAGTAGTGCCGCTCTATCCGCATTATGCCATGAGCAGCTATGAAACAGCAGTGGCGTATGCAAAAAAAAATCACCGGAAAAAAAAATATCCTTTCCGCCTAAGCTTTATCAAGCCGTATTATAATGAAGAAAATTACCTGGCGGCATTGGCCGAAAGTATCCAGCCATATTTACAACAGGATTACGACCATATTCTTTTTAGTTATCACGGTGTGCCGGAGCGGCATATTTATAAAGGAGATGTCACCGGCGGGCATTGTCTGAAAGTGACCAACTGCTGCGAAGTGAACTCACCGGCTCATGCCCGGTGTTACCGGCATCAGTGTTTGGTTACAACCAAACTGGTAGCTGAAAAATTACAGTTACCAGAGAAGAAATACAGTTTTTCTTTTCAGTCCCGCCTGGGGCGGGATGAATGGCTGAAGCCTTATACGGCATTGCGTTTTAAAGAAATGCCAAAAGAAGGAATAAAAAATTTGCTGGTGGCCTGCCCGGCCTTTGTCAGCGATTGTCTCGAAACACTTGAAGAAATTGCAGAAGAGGGCAAAGAAATATTTCTCCACGCCGGAGGCGAAAGCTTTACCATGATTCCCTGCCTGAATGTCCATCCGCTTTGGGTGAAGACGATTGCAGGTTATGTGCGGAAGGTTGCCGGTGGAGATAATGAAATGGTATTGGCGGAATGAGTGATGAGTTGGCGGGATGTTTTGTAATTTCATTTCATTAATAAACCTTTAAAACCAAAACTTATGTTTTTGCAACTTGCCCGTACTAAGTTGGATATTTTTAAAGCTTCAAAATGTTTCACTTCGGAATGCTAAGGGATATCAAAATTGTTGCCCGTGGAGGAGAGATATGCCATGTCTCAACAGATACGAATAGCTGCATTGTCTGTGCATTTGAATATCGCGGAAGGCTGTTCAAGAAAATCACAGGCCGAAAGAAGGAGATTTTATGAAGCAGCCAGGGGTTCGGTAATTGAAATAGGTACTGCCCTGGCTATAGCCGGCGATTTAAAGTATTTGTCAAAAAAAATTTTAAAAACATTAGGTGATTATCTTATTAATACATTTAAACAATTGACTGGTATGATATCAGGAAATGAGCGTTCCTGAATTGAATCACCCTCACTCATCACTCATCACTCATTTCATGTATCTCTACTTAAAATCACTCCATATCATCTTCATCGTTACCTGGTTCGCAGGTCTCTTCTATTTTCCGCGGCTGCTTATTTACAATACCGAGGCCAACAACAAACCCGAACCGGAGAAAAGCATTTTACAAAAGCAGTTTGGCATCATGATGAAGCGTCTCTGGTACGGCATTACCTGGCCGTCGGCAGTGCTCACACTTATTTTTGGTTTATGGGTTTTTTTCGAAAGCCCCTGGGCCGGTATTCTTTTTCAGCCAGCCGGCCGGTGGATGCTAATCAAGCTGATTTTTGTATTCTTTCTTTTTCTCTACCATTTTTCATTGCAGAAAATTTACAACCAGCAGGCAAAAGGCATTTTCACCTACAGCTCGCAGCAGCTCCGCATCTGGAACGAGGTGGCTACAATTTTTCTTGTTGCTATAGTGATGCTGGTGGTGGTACGGCAATATATCAGTGCCCTGTGGGGAATTGTGGGCCTGTTACTTTTTATAATTGTGCTGATGAGTGCTGTAAGGATTTATAAGATGCTCAGGAGATGAGTGATGAGTTATCCGTGATGAGTGTCGTGACAATTGTGGTTTTCTTTGCTGTTTGCAAGGTTAAAATATTTGCCATTCATCACCCCATAGCTATCGCGTCATTACGCATCACTTATCATTCATCATTCATCACTCATCAAATCGCCTTGCTGAACCTTGGCAGCATTTCCACTTCTGTGTTCCGATGCAAATGCAAATCAAAGGCACTGCAGATATTTCTGATGAAATGACGGCCTAAGGATGTTACGGTCAGCCCGGTTTCGTTCCATTGTATCAGCTTGTCTGCGTCCAATTTTTCCAGTTCGGGAAAAGTGAATTGTTTTAATAATTCAAGATGCGCTGCATGGAATGTGGTTTTACCCCGGCAACTGATATCAAGAATATATTTTCTGAATGCGAGGTCTTCGTCATTCAAAAAATATCCCCTGAAAACAGGCTGTGTGTTTTTGCCAATGCACTCATAATATTCATGCAGCGATTTTTTGTTTTGGGCAAATGCCACGCCGGTATCGCTGATGGCCGATACACCCAGCCCAAGCAGCAGGGTGGTTTGCTGCGTAGTGTAACCCATAAAATTTCGGTGCAGCGTGCCTTCAGTCCATGCAGTATAAAGCGGGTCAGTGGGTAAGGCAAAATGGTCCATGCCAATGTCGGTGTATCCCGCACGGGTCAGTATCTCTTTTCCTTTCAGGTACAGTTGCAGTTTTTCTGCCGGCGATGGCAAATCGTTTTCATCAAACAGGCGCTGGCCGCGGCTGGTCCACGGCACATGGGCATAGCTGTAAAAAGCAATGCGGTCGGGTTTCAGCTCCAGCACCTGCTCAAAAGTTTTCGTAATGCTTTGCAGGGTTTGTTTTGGCAGCCCGTAAATCATATCAAAGTTCACCGACTTAAAACCTATCGCCCTTGCTTCTTCGGTGGCTTTTTTTACATTTTCCAATGGCTGCATGCGGTTGATGATTCGCTGCACTTCGGGATCATTGTCCTGCACGCCATAGCTGATGCGGCGAAAGCCATACTTATACAGCGCCAGCAAATGCCCGCGGGTTGTATTGTTTGGGTGACCCTCGATGCTGAATTCATGTAGCGGGTGCACTACGCAGCGTTGTTTGATAAACCGGATAAGCCGCTCCAGGTTTCGTGGCGAAAAAAATGTAGGAGTGCCGCCTCCCAAATGTATTTCCCTGATAACGGGTGTTTCATTCAGCAGTTTCAGGTAGAGCTGAAATTCTTTTTCCACCATTTGGAGGTATTCGTCCTCCACGCCGTGATTAGTGGTAATTTTTTTATTGCATCCGCAATAAGTGCACAGGGACTCGCAAAAGGGGAGGTGAATGTAAAGACTGATACCTTCCCGGCTATTATGAATGGAAAATTGCTGTTGAAATAATTCACTCCACAGGTTGATATCTAATCCATTCTTCCACACCGGCACCGTGGGATAACTGGTGTACCGGGGCACCGGCCGGTTGTATTTTACTACAAGCTGGTCAATATTGGAATTCATTGTACAAAAATGAAGAGCAGCCGGCAGCTGATACCTGATAGCTGTCGGCTGCGGGGCTGATTTTAATCAAAGGAGTAACCACAGATTTTATTTTTTTATCTGGCCAATGCTGAAAATAGCTTGCGGAATACCATACCTTTGCAGACATTTTCAGAAAGGATTTATGACGCAGAAATACCGTGAATACCAGCAACTGAATTTACCGGCAATTGAGCAGGAAATATTGGCCAAATGGACAGAAAATCGGGCATTTGAAAAAAGCGTTTCCCTCCGCGATGGCGCCTCCCCGTTTGTATTTTATGAAGGCCCGCCCAGTGCCAACGGCATGCCCGGTATTCATCATGTTATTTCCCGTACGCTGAAAGACCTGGTGTGCCGCTACAAAACCATGAAAGGCTACCAGGTAAAACGCAAAGGCGGCTGGGATACCCATGGCTTACCGATTGAATTAGGCGTGGAGAAAGAACTCGGCATCACCAAAGAGGATATTGGTAAAAAAATTACTGTTGAAGAGTACAATAACAAATGCCGCGAAGCGGTGCTGCGCTACAAAGACAAATGGGACGACCTGACCCGCAAGATGGGCTACTGGGTGGACCTGGATGACCCCTACATCACTTTCAAAAATGAATACATCGAAACACTTTGGTGGCTGCTGAAGCAGCTGTATGAAAAAGGGTTGTTGTACGAAAGCGTCAGTATTCAACCTTACTCACCCGCCGCAGGTACGGGGTTAAGTTCACACGAACTGAACCAGCCCGGAACTTACAAAGATGTAAAAGACACCAGCTGTGTGGCCATGTTTCGGGCCGTGCAGGACGAGAAAAGTACATTTCTTCACGATGCAGTACATGGCGCTGAAGTTTTCTTCCTGGCATGGACCACCACTCCGTGGACACTTCCTTCCAACCTTGGGTTGACGGTGGGAGCCGGTATAGATTATGTACTTGTAAAAACATTTAATCCCTATACTCATTTGCCAAATAATGTTATCCTGGCAAAAGCATTGATAGGAAAATATTTTAAAGAGGAGGGCAGGGATGGCGATTTTGCCGGTTACAATGAGAAGATAAAAACAATTCCCTGGTCTGTTGTAAAGGAATTCAAAGGCGCAGACATAGCAGGTTGCAGGTATGAGCAATTGCTTTCATTTGAAGCAAATAGCCCTGACAAAGCAGGAGGTGATCCTTTCAGAGTTTTATTGGGCGATTTTGTTACAACCGATGAAGGCACGGGAATTGTTCACACTGCTCCTGCCTTTGGAGCAGATGACTTTAAAACAGGCAAAAAATATAATATCGGCATCCTCACGATGGTGGACCGTGAAGGAAAGTTTGTGGACGGTCTCGGTGAATTCAGCAACCGCTATGTAAAAAATTATAAAGACGAAAAAGATTATGTGGATGTAAATGTGGACATCGCAGTGAAGCTGAAAAAAGAAAACCGGGCTTTTAAAGTTGAGAAGTACGAACACAGCTATCCGCATTGCTGGCGTACCGATAAGCCGGTGCTTTATTACCCGCTGGATGCATGGTTTATTAAAACCACGGCTATCAGGGATAGAATGGTTGAATTGAATAAAACCATTAACTGGAAACCCAAATCAACCGGCGAAGGAAGATTTGGCAACTGGCTGGAGAATATGGTGGACTGGAACCTGAGCCGCTCGAGATTCTGGGGTACACCATTGCCGGTATGGAGAACAACTTTCGAGAAAGTAAATCAAAAGGGACTTTATGAACCGACTGAGCCTGTTCGTCCAAAAATAATTGGTTCTATTAACGAGCTAATTGGAGGTTTTTATTTCGATACAAATAAATTAAAAAATGATTTAATTAATGAAAGTGAGAGATTGCGATTAATTATTGATAAAATTAATCAAGAATATTTGGTTAATAAAGATGTTCAATTCATTGAGGAAGGTGATGATACTTATGTAAGATCAACCTTGCAATTAAATTTTAATGAACTTGTTAAATATGCAAAATCACAAGAATTAGAAGTAGCTGAGTTGATTAATTATTATGATGTCAATTTTGATTTAGCAAAACATTATTCATCCTTGATTGATGAAAATTCAATTGCAGAAGCAGATTTACATAGGCATTGGATTGATAAAGTAATATTTATTGCCCCAGATGGTAAAACAATTTACTATCGGGTTCCCGACCTGATTGATGTGTGGTTCGACAGTGGCGCCATGCCGTATGCCC
>CAYUJD010000127.1:0-2827 GCA_964444975.1 uncultured Chitinophaga sp.
CAACCAGGTGAGCCCGGTTGTAAGTGGGTATGATGACGGAAAAAAAAATCATGATTAAAAGGGGGGCTGGCCGGCTTCAATTCGTTTGTGCATCTGCCGGTACACAGGGCTTATTTCGCCGATATGAAATCGTTTTTTCACAAGAGCATGCAGGTTTTCACCAAGCCGGCTGGTCATGCTGCTCTTGTTTTGCAAAAACCTCATCACCTGCCCTGTCATTTCATCTGCCGGGTCATCTCTTTGCACCAGCAGGGCATTTTCATCGTGAATAAGGTAGTCGTTTACATCACCCACATCACGGCAGGTGATAACAGCTTTTTTACACAATCCTGCTTCCTTGATAATAACGGAACTGCTGTCGAGAACAGAAGGATGCAGCAACATATCGGCTGCTGAAAGATACTCGAGCATGTTGCTTACCTGGCCTGTGAGAAATATATTTTTTTCAAGCCCTTTATTTTTTATCAGCTCTTCCAGCGATTTTTTCAACGGCCCCTCGCCGCAAATAAGCAGCCGGGCATTGGCAATACCTTTTTCTTTAACCAGTTGCTCCATTACCCGGATGCTGATTTCCGGTCTTTTTGATTCCACCAGCCTGCAGGCAGTCAGCAGCAGCACATCGCCGGCATATTTTTCTCTGATGGCTTTTACGGCATCTGCCGCCACAGGCGGGTAAATAGAAAAATCATACGCAAGATTTATAACCCTGATTTTTTCCGCCCTGATTTTTTCCTTTTCAATCATAAACTGTTTTGCCCGTTCAGAAACAACGATTACATATTTTGCCAGCCGGTAACACCATTTATTTACACGGATAAAATTTTTATTACCTGACAGGTAGGGCTCATCCACTGAATGCCGGCAGGCAAAAAAAACAACGGATGGCATAATGAACCGGGCAAAGGATGCCACCAGCGCCGTGGGTTCAAGATGGGCATACACCAGCCTGATCTTATATTTTTTTATAAACCGGATCAGAAACCACAGCTGACGTAAATAAAATAAGGGGGCAAAACTCAGCGGGATGCCGGCAGAAAACGCGTCAACACCATGCTGCTTTACAAACTGGTGATAAGGACCCTCCGCTGCCTGTGTGAGTAAAAAAACCTTATGCCCCTGGCTGGTAAAATCCAGCATCAGTGTTTCGGTATCTCTCGAGCGGGAGTTAAACGGCGTGTAAAACAGGATATGCAAACTCATTTACAGTTGTGCAGTAAAAAATTCGGTGCAGTTAATTATTTTTCTTTCCATTTCTTCAGCCTGCGGTAACCGCCTACACCCAGCAGCCGGAAGCGGGAATAATGTTTTCCAAATTGTTTTACACCGGCAAACAGTGCAGGCATTTGTTTCCGGGTGTATTTCAGCAGCCGGTATGCATCTTCAAATTTCTCAAATGCCAATTGGTATTCAAACAGCAGGTACAGAAACTCCCTGCCCATTTCTTTTGCCTCAACATCATTGATCCGGCCGCGGTCAAAACTGAAACGATAGGGAGAATATACAAGTCCGTAATCAAAACCTTCCTTGTGTAATGCAAGCACCAGGTCGTTGAATTCTGCTTCAAACAGTGTTATATATACCCGGCCGCATATCTGCAGCCAGTCGTGGCTGAAATCTTTTTTTTGTTTTACAGATTTACTTTCAGTGTGAAGCCGGTAATAAGCAATCAGCTCTTTTGTGTGACGGAAATCTGTAATCAACGCAAGTTTTGCAAACAGGTCATAATCCATTCCGTAATGAAGGCTGGTATCGAGGTAGCCGGTTTTTTCCAGCAGGCTACGCCTGAAAAAAGCGGCCGGCTGGGCAAAGGCCATTCCTTTAAAAAAATCAATCCGGCTGCGCACCCTGTTTTTTACATCATCAAAAGGATTTTTTAAAACCACTGATTTCTCGTTGATATAATCAATATTGCCGTAAATGACACCGGTACCTGCCCGAGAAGAATTGAACAATTCCGCAACAGTGAACAAGGCGCCCGGAGCCAGCTTGTCGTCACTGCAAATCCAGTTTATTATTTCTCCCGTTGCTTTGCTGAATCCTTTATTTATCGCATCGCTTTGGCCGTTGTCTTTTTCACTCACCCACCAGCTGATGTGGTTTTCATATTTATTAATAATGTCAACACTGTTATCCGTGCTGCCGCCATCGGCCACCAGCAATTCCAGCGCCGGGTATTGCTGGTCAATAATTGACCGCAGTGTTTCTTCCAGATACCGGCCCTGGTTATAAGAAGGAACGACAATGCTGATTGTTGGAATATTCATTGAAGTGAAAGAAACAAACTGAGTGGATGAAACTACAGGTGATAAATAAACAACAGGGAAAGTTGCTACATGATGCTGTCAATAATTTTTAGTTGTAAAAATCAGACAGCAATACCGCAGGTCATGTATGCCGGCACCGGCACATTGAAATTTCGCAGCAGCGCTGGTGCAATATCCGTTGTGGAAACAGCCGCCGTGTCTTTGTTTCCTTTACCGCTTGCCGGCGAATAAATAAGCAGCGAGCCCTGCGGAATATGATAAGCCGTGGCTCCGCAGCGGTCTTGTATTTTTACATTCTCCAAGCCGGAATGTTCCAGCGGAATATTTTGCCCCATCAGTTCAATTGTGATTTTGCTTTCATCCAGGTTGGCAAAACCGATATCAAGGCTGTAAAAACCCTCCGACTTCTGGCGGCAGTGAATGGTTTGCCCGTTGATGCGAAGCGTAGCCAGTTTTTCCTCAAACTCTTTTCTTTTGTCCACATGCACCTGCACATTGAACTGGGGAACCATGGAAGGTCTCAATTCGTAACTGCCTGCGCCGAGACCGAAATTGTCCATGAA
>CAYUJD010000127.1:2927-5794 GCA_964444975.1 uncultured Chitinophaga sp.
GCCCAGTAGCGATGCTGCGAAGAAGCCACATGATTGGTGAAGAAGGTGGCAAAATCAGGTTTGTGTGTTTGCAGTTGTTTGAAAAAAATATCAAAGCCAATGACCGACTGGTATGTACGGCGGCGCACTACTTTCCATTTGTTGATTCTTTCATCCACCAGTTGTGCAGCGATATCGGTTGCCGTTTTAAACCGGAAGCCCATATCGGGTAATTTCAGCAAAAATTGAATCGCTTCACGGCCGGGAATTTTCCGGTTCACCACGCGGCTGTTTTCTCTTGCCATCTGCAGGTTAAACTTTTGAAACGCTTCCAGCTTTTTGGGGAAACACTCGCTGCCAGCGGCAAATGTGTCGGGAACATAAAATGAAAAATTCTCCGTACGGGAGGGCATGGGATAGGTGTGCAGCGATCCGAACAGACCCACTTTTATCCCGTTTTGTGCAAGTAAGTTCCAGATAGCAGGGAACTGTTTTTCCTGGTCATTCAGGTCTTGCCCGAAGTCAGAGATGAAATGTTTCTCATTGCTGACGCCGCGATGCACTGTGGGCCAGGTAACCCACGGCGAAAGGTGACCCTGGTCTTCGGCAATTGTTTCGTAGCGGCGGCTGTTGGCATATACTTTTGCCAGCCACGACTCGGGGTAGAGGCGGGTAAAATGTTGAATAATTTTAAGCGGAACCTCGTTCAGCTCGAAGAAGATGATTTTCATACATTGGATTTCCGGTTACAAGTTACAAAAAATCTGAACGCTTCTGCAGCAGTAATTCCGGGAGGAGCTAAAAAGGTAGTGTGTGTGTGCCTGCTGAAAAAAATATTTTTTAAAAACAGGTAAATCAGTTTTGTTTTACTGCGAAATAAACTTTCCGGTGATTGGTGGCCAGCGGGTGTGCGGAAAGCACTGGCGGAAACAAAACATGTTTCCGGATGAAAGCAGCATCAAAAATTTTTTCATCAATAAATTCAACACAAAACCCCTGCGAAGCAACCCTGTCAGAAAAATCTTCGCCGTAGATTCTTAAATGGTCGTACTGACCAAAGGCCTTTTCCCTTTCCTGCGGGTCCGTGATGGAGGCATCCTCGTATGTGATTTTCAAATTATCCTTTTGCGGAACAGTGAAAACCGCCAACCCGCCGGGTTTTAAAACCCTGTTGATTTCCCTTATAGCCTTCGTATCATCAGCCACATGCTCCAGCACATCAAAGGCGATGACGCAATCAAACTTTTCGTTGCCGATGTTTTTCATGTCGGAAATATCTGTATTGAAATCAATACCCTCGTAGTGATAGCCTTCGGCAAAATAATCCGCTGTTTTATATTCTTTGCACAGGTTTTTCACCCGGCTGCGCAATTCTTTTTCGGGTGCAAAATGCAGAACGGTTTTATTATTCAGCAGGTTTCCGGCATTGTATTTCTCATGCCTGCCGAGTATAGCCCAGAAAAGCCGGTGCCGCACCTGCGTATAACAGTGGGGACAGATAGTGTAAGGATGCCAGCTGTCGCTGTTGAACTGGTAATCTTTCCACCCGCAGATATTGCAAACCACACGTGGAGGAAACAGGCGGAAGATGATTTTTGAAAAATAATACCGCAGCCTGCGGAAAAACATCATCAGCCTGTAACGGATTTTTTTAAGCATGTTTCAAAAAAAGGTAGCCGGATTTCAATAATCAAAACTCCCAGCAGCGTCTTATTTTTTCAAACCGGTCAAACAATTTCATCATTTCATCCATGTAATGCTCAATGGTAAATGCCCGGCTGCGCCGATGGCCCCGCTGTATCATTTCATTTCGCAGAGTTGCATCCGAATAAATAGTGTGAATATGTTTTGCCATTTCGTTTTCATCTGCCGGGTTAAAGAGCAGGGCATGATTGCCCAATTGCTCATTCACACCCGGCATATTGGCGGCAATCACCGGCACACCGAGCGCCATAGCTTCAAGCGGTGGAAGGTTTTCGGGCCCGAAGAATGAAGGATAAACCAGCGCAAGACTATGCTGGTACAGCCCAATGAGTGTTTCCCTTTCCACAAACCCGAACAGTTTTACCTGCCCGGATAATCCAAGCTGCTCAACTTGTTTTTCAATATAGGCCCTGTTACCGAAATCCCGTCCGACAAATACTGCATTAATTGATATACCTTCTTTTTCTTTCAGCCTTTTTAAAGCCAGCAAAATGCAAATATGATTTTTATGCGACCAGAACTGTGCCGGGTAAAAAACATAGGGCTGCATTATACCAGCAGGTAACGGGTATTGCCGGCTGCAATGGAGTGCAAAAGAAGGAGTGGGATGCAACAGCCCGTGACAGATTCTTTCTTCCGGCACATCGTAAAACCGGGTGATTTCATGTTTGCCGGCTTCGGTTCCGGTAATCACATAACTGGCCTTGCGGATGGCATTGCTGAACATGGTTTCCCGCTGCTGCCAGATGTGATCCCGGCTTACTTCAGGAAAATACGGTTGCAGGCGATGCTGCAAATCCCATACGGTAAAGAAATACGGAATATTGCTGATGGGAATATAATCCTGCGAAGGCAGCCAGATCAGTTCAATCTTTTCCTGCATGGCCGCCAGCTCGAGGTCGGAAAAGCGGGTGAGGTTTTTTTTATGAAGCCTGAATTTGTTAATAAAGCTGCGCCAGTAATAATTCAGTTTGCGGCGGAAGAGCAACCCGCGGTACATTTCATCTACGGCAATTGTTTTCAGTTTTACATTCAGAAGGGTTGCAGGCAGCCTGCCTTTGTAAAAAACAGTAAACTGGTGTGAGCTGTTAACATTGTTTAATTGGGTTAGCAATGATTCCTGGAAAGTATAGCCACCCCCCAGCGTGGGATCCATATTACCGATGTAAATACCGATGTTCATT
>CAYUJD010000128.1:0-5502 GCA_964444975.1 uncultured Chitinophaga sp.
CTTTTTTACTTTTATTCGCCTGTCTGTATCTTGCGATTCATATCACTTCTATTCACCAATTAAAACTGAAATTCCTCCTTTTACCAGGAGAGTTTCAATATTCTCCGCCTTGCGGAGATGGGGGTAAAATGGACACACTCGTTTTCGATTTACTGCGTAAAGAACTGGAACGCCAGCGCCACGGTATTGAACTGATTGCTTCGGAAAATTTTACTTCGTTGCAGGTATTGCAGGCCATGGGCACTGTTCCCACAAATAAATATGCGGAAGGTTATCCCGGCCGGCGTTATTATGGCGGTTGCGAAGTGATAGATGAAATTGAATCGCTGGCCATTGAACGCCTGATAAAGATTTTCAACTGCACCTGGGCCAATGTGCAGCCGCATGCCGGCGCTCAGGCCAACAATGCCGTGTTTCTTTCCGTATTAAAACCGGGAGAAAAATTTTTGGGGCTTGACCTGAATATGGGCGGACATCTTACACACGGCAGCCCGGCCAATTTCAGCGGTAAGACTTACCATGCCATTCATTACGGAGTAACAAAAGAGGGTTTCGTGGATTATGACCAGGTGGAAGAAAAAGCAATGACTGAAAAACCAAAGATGATAATCTGCGGCGCATCGGCCTATAGCCGCGACTGGGATTATAAACGCATCCGCGAAATTGCTAACAAAATCGGCGCTATTGTTTTTGCTGATATTGCCCATCCGGCTGGCTTGATAGCAACCGGTTTACTGAACGACCCGTTTGAGCATTGCCATATTGTTTCTTCCACCACACACAAAACACTGCGTGGACCCCGCGGCGGTATCATTATGTTGCGCCACGACTTCGAAAACCCCTGGGGCGTTAAAGATCCGAAAGGAAACCTGCGAACCATGAGCCAGTTGCTTGATCTTGC
Organism: uncultured Chitinophaga sp.; assembly: GCA_964444975.1. Lineage (GTDB taxonomy): Bacteria > Bacteroidota > Bacteroidia > Chitinophagales > Chitinophagaceae > VBAS01. Next base: position 902 of record CAYUJD010000128.1, read on the forward strand.
TGTATTCCCCGGCTCGCAGGGCGGCCCGCTGGAGCATATCATTGCCGCCAAAGCGGTAGCCTTTGGTGAAATTCTTTCGGAAGATTTCAAAGCATACGGGCAACAAATCATCCGCAATGCACAGGCCATGGCAAAAGCATTTGTAAGCCGCGGATACAATCTCATCAGCGGCGGCACCGACAATCACCTTATGCTGATTGACCTGCGCAATAAAAATATTACCGGTAAAAAAGCACAGGAAACGCTCGACAAAGCCCACATCACACTCAACCGGAACGCAGTGCCCTTCGATGATAAATCACCCTTCATCACTTCCGGTATTCGGGTAGGCGTACCTGCTGTCACCACACGCGGTATGAAAGAAGAGCACATGGAAATAATTGTAAACATGCTTGACAGGGTGCTGATGAAGCCCGAAGACGAAAAAGTAATTGCATCAGTAAAAGCAGAAGTGAAAGAGTTTATGAAACAGTTTCCCTTGTATCCGGAATTGGGATAATGGATCGGAACGCTGAAAGCGGTCTGAGCCATAAGCATCTTGATTAATATTTTAAGCCAGCTAACGTTGGCTTTTTTCTTTTTATACCAAATTGGTTATTCCTTTTGTGGTATTACTACTAACAAGCAAGCAAAAAAATGCCAAGTTTATGGGATTGTTCAGCCTCATCGTCATCGTTAAGTTTGAATCTGAAAATTAAGCCAACGTACCTTTCCAATTTCCTCGTTTCTGATTAGCCGCTATTTTTAAACAAACTAAAAAAAACTTTTATGAAAAAAATTACCACCACTGTGGCAGGCATTGTTTTGCCATTACTACTTATCATCACCGTTTCTTCCTGTCAAAAAGAAACAACTGCTATTAATGGATTAAATGAAGAAATTGCAACAGCGGCAAATAATGGCCCTGTCACCCGAGCTTATCGAGACAGTTTTGATACCTGGTACCAGTTTGTCCCTGATATTGCCGGCGGATGGACACCCCCTAACCCGGCGCCGGCATGGTATCCCGGCGGCGGCGATGGTAATGCCACCCATTTTGGAATTGCATCCTCTTATTTTAATCAGTACGCCTCTTTCGGACCAACAGGGTTAACAAGCTCCGCTGCACCGGTTACAATGTTTTTTGCTGCACAATTAGCCTCCTTTAGTGTGCCGTCCAATGTAAGTACTATTGTTTTTGATGATAAGGGCAATTCTGTTTGGTTTCAGTCTGCCGGCACACAGACCATGCCCGTAAGCCCGACAAGAGTAAATTTTACCGGAACGAATAACATAGTTGGCGGCACCGGAAAATTTGCCGGCGCCACCGGCCAGGTTACCGTCAATGGTTACTTCAACCCGCAAAACCAGCAGGATGCTTCGTTTTGGCAGAATGGATGGATCAGGTATTGAAAAATATGATTTACAAGTTCGGCAATTCAAGTTTAGTTAACCATTAAAAATAAGTCTATGTCACTTTTAATAATGCTTATACGTAAGTATGTCTTCCTGTTGTTTTTTCCTTGTATTCTGTTTTCAGTAAAAAGTTCAGCACAATGCATGCCGGGAATTGATCCCATTTGTGCATATCCTGGTTTTTCTATTGTACAAAACGTGTCATCAAATACAGCAACAGATGGTATCCTGAATGTACATATGACTTATTGTTATCAGTTGATTGGTCAATCGTTCACTATTCAATTATATCGAAACGGTGAATTATACAGTTCAATCCCCGGAGTATTCCAAAGCGATCCCTTCATACCGCCAACCCCTTATCTTGCTACTACCAGTTTGAATATAAGTGATCTTCCTGCAGGCCAATATTATTATAATGTAACAAGTGGTTGCGAAGTCTCTGCTACACTAACACTGGGAATAACTGCTTCAACTTGGTACCTCGATGCAGATAATGATGGATATTATTCCAATACAACTCAGTCAGCATCTTCACCAGGTGTCGGCTGGAACACAAGCCCCGGGTCTGGTGGAGGAGACTGCAATGATAATAACGCAGCCATTCATCCCGGTGCTACGGAAGTCTGCAATGGCATTGATGATGATTGTGACGGGCTAGTAGATGAAAGCGGTTCTACAACTTTCTATTTTGATGGCGACGGTGATACTTATGGAAATCCATCCGTGACTACACAGGCTTGCTCAGCTCCTGCTGGCTATGTAGCCAATAATACTGACTGCAATGATAATAACGCAGCCATCTATCCCGGTGCAACAGAAGTCTGCAACGGAGTGGATGATGATTGTGATGGACAAATTGATGAAGGTGTATTACTGATTTTCTACAGTGATGCGGATGGTGATGGATTTGGCAACCTGGCTGTAACAACACAGGCTTGCTCTGCACCGACTGGTTATGTAAATAATTATGACGATTGTGATGATACACGCAATACGGTTTATCCCGGCGCTATTGAAATCTGTGATGGATTGGATAATGATTGTGATGGAGATATTGACGAAAATGGCCTTTCAACTTTCTATCGTGATGCAGATGGCGATGGTTTTGGAAATCCTTCACTGACAACACAAGCCTGCTCTGCTCCGACAGGATATGTTGCAAATAATACAGATTGCAATGATGCTAATGCTGCCGTCTATCCCGGTGCTACGGAAGTCTGCAATGGCATTGATGATGATTGTGACGGGCAGGTTGATGAAGGTGTTCTGTCAACATTTTACCGTGACCTGGACGGGGATACTTACGGTAATCCATCCATAACTACACAGGCATGTTCCGCCCCTGCCGGCTATGTAGCCAATAATACCGATTGCAATGATAATAACGCTGCCATTCATCCCGGTGCTACGGAAGTCTGCAATGGCATTGACGATGATTGTGACGGGCTAATTGATGAAGGCGTTCTATTAACATTTTACCGTGACTTTGACGGGGATACTTACGGAAATCCATCCGTAACTACACAGGCATGTTCCGCCCCTGCCGGCTATGTAGCCAATAATACCGATTGCAATGATAATAACGCATCCGTTCATCCCGGGGCTACAGAAATCTGTACCAATCTTATTGATGATAACTGTAATGGTCAAATTAATGAAAGCTGCCCTACTACATTTACAATAAGTGTTGCGGATGTAACAGTTTTAGAATCGACTGGTCAGGCGGTAATACCAGTTTCCTTAAATGGAGCTTCGTTAGTCACCATTTCAGTTAAATATAAAACCATAAATGGGATGGCAAGACACCCAAAAGATTATTCCTCAACATCCGGAACCCTCACATTTTTATCCGGACAGGTTATACAATACATCAGCGTACCGGTTATACAAGATGCCGTAGCAGAGAGTGATGAAGATTTCTTTATAACACTTAATAAACCAGTTAATGCATCAATTGTCGATGGAAATGCTATTGTAATTATTACGGAAAACTCATTAAGGACAAATCCATCTATACTTCAGCTGGAGATTCCTGACAAAATTGAATTAAACAAAAGTCCGTTTATTCAGCAAAAAATAAACAAGAATAATAATAAAGCAACCCCCACCCTCTTACCCAACCCCGCCAACAACCAAGTGAATCTGAAACTTAATGAAAGTGTCGCCACCGGTAAAATCAATATCCGCATTATTGATTTGAATGGAAGAGTGGTGAAACAGACTGACCAGGTTTATACCGGTAAGGGACAGGTACTAACTATCAACACTGAAGCGATTATTAATGGCCTATACTTTATTCTTGTAACCGATAACCGAAAAAAACAATTCAGGGAAAAACTGATTATTCAACATTAAAATCAAAAACATGAAAAAACACTATCACACTCCCGCCTTCCTTGCAGGCATCCTTTTTACAGCTATCATCAGCTGGACAGACAACACCATAAACAAGAACTCCGATTCAAACCCGGATGCCAACCCGGTATTAGCTGTCAGGAAAATAAAATTAAAAGAAGGAGTAAGCGCAGACGCATTTGAAAAGTTTGCCATTCGTGTTGCCCATAATGAATTTGGCGTTTTACCCGGCGTAAAACTTTATTATGGCTTAGGCGAACGGGGTGATGATCCTGGTAGCTATCTGCTCTTTTATGAATTTGATTCCAAAACAACCAGAAATTTTTATGCTCCCACAGAAGGGGCGGAAAACGGGATGCAGATAAAAAGAACTCCCGAAGCTGAGAGGATGGTGAAAGATTACTTCACTAAATATAATTCTGAGTTTAATAAACTGGCGGAAGTTATAAAGGAAGAAGGCAAAAAGGGGTTCAGTGATTATATCATTTTAAAATAACCAATCATGACAACTTCAATCAACGAAATGGAAGCCATCCGCAAAGCGGCTATGCTTTATTATGAGGGATTGCAATCTTTATTTAAGCATGATGAAAGCAGATGGTACTTTATTATGTAGGCTTACCTGTGGAACCGATGACTGTCCCTGCATTTAATATTGTCTTCACCCGTAAATGTATTGCCGGATCACTTATCGGTGGTATTGCTGAAACACAGGAGATGCTGAATTTCTGCGCAGCACATAATATTGTTTCGGATATAGAAGTGATACCCATTCAAAAAATTAATGAAGCCTATGAACGGATGCTGAAGAGTGATGTAAAGTACCGGTTTGTGATTGATATTGCTTC
>CAYUJD010000129.1:0-4926 GCA_964444975.1 uncultured Chitinophaga sp.
TAACATAGGGTGAAAACTTTTTGTTTATAGTTTATTGTTTTTCGTTTATCGTTTGTGCCGTCAGGGGATACGCTTCGGGAAACGATAAACCGAAACAATATTCAGACCAGCGTTTCTTCAATTTGTTTAAACCCTGCTGCCGGCGAAAGCTGCTCCCAGAGAATTTTATAAATGGTTTCGGCTACCGGCATCTCTGCTTTAACATTCTGATTGATTAAATAAATGCATTTGGAAGCATTATATCCTTCCGCCACCATGTTCAGCTCCAGTTGAGCCGATTTTACTGAATAACCCTTGCCAATCATATTGCCGAAAGTGCGGTTGCGGCTGTACAGCGAATAACAGGTTACCAGCAGATCGCCGAGATACACCGAAGCGGCGTAGTTGGCTCTTTTCTTATGCGTCACCGGGTCTTCACCTTCGTGCACACCCACTTCAATGCGGTGAATGCCCACCTGCCGCAGGAAGCCCGCCATTTCATCAGCGCTGTTAGCAATGAGTACGCTTAAAAAATTATCGCCGTATTCCAGCCCGTGGGCGATACCGGCGCCAAGGGCATAAATATTTTTCAGGATGGCGGCAAACTGCACGCCGTACACATCGTCATTCACTACGGTGTTCAGGTATTCGGTTTTGAAATGCGATGCAATTTCAGCGGCATATTCTTCATCGGCGCCGGAAAAAGTGAGGTAGGATAATTTTTCTGCAGCCACTTCCTCGGCATGACAAGGCCCCATGATGGTAAAATAATTTTTCAGCTCCACATCAAATTCCCTGGCGAGATAATCATTGAGCAGGATATTTTCCTGCGGAATAATGCCCTTCACTGCCGAAATCACTTTTTTTCCTGCAAATGCATTTTTTGAAAGAGGCTTTAATACATCCGCTACAAATGCCGACGGCACTGCAATAATGATATGATCAGATGCCGCTGCCACTTTTGACACATCGGTGCTGAGATGAAGCAAAGAAGTATTAAAAATTATTGAGCTGAGATAATTGGGATTGTGCCGCCGCCGGCTGATGAAATCAGCCACCGCTTCTGAGCGCACAAGCCAGTTAACCGCATGATCTTTATCCGTAAGAATTTTTGCCTGCGCCGTAGCCCAGCTTCCGCTGCCGATGATGCCGAATTGCATGTAGGGTCTTTAACAGCGAAAGTAGAAAGAAAGATGGCTTGATGGTTATTTTGTTTGATGGGTATACATCTGTAAACTTTATCTTTTTCAAATGGCTGTTCAATAATTCAGCAAGGCAACAATTCAACCATCTTACCATCATTAATTCTCAAACAGCTTATCCTTCGGCACCACCTTCACAGCCGAGCCGTCTTTCAAGGTTTTGCTGATGGCATTGAATGGGCCCGTCACCACTTCATCATCCTCTTTTAAGCCTTCCTTTATTTCAATGTAGTTGATGTCCTGGATGTCGGTTTTCACCACCAGCTTTTTCACTTTGCCGTCTTTCTGCACTACAAAAACTATTTCTTCCAGTTCGTCACTGTCCACGGTTACATTCTCTTCCGTTTCGCCGGCGGCATCCTGCTTTTTCTTTTCTTCCTTCTTTACATCGGCAACGGTTTTATCGCTGCCCTTCACCCGGGTTGTTACGGCATTGATGGGAACGGCCAGCACATTTTCATGCCGTTTGGTCTTAATGTCAGCGCTGGCATTCATGCCCGGGCGGAAAGGAAAACGCTTAGGCCTCGCCGGGTCAACCAGGTCTTTGTACGATTCTTTATCCAGCCGTATCCTCACTTCGTACTGCGTCACATCCGTACTTGTCAGCGACTGTACTCCTGTGCCGCCCTTGGTACTTGCCGCAATTTGTGTCACCACACCCTTAAATTTTCTATTGTTGTATGCATCCACTTCTATATCGGCGCTGTCGCCCAGGTTCACCTTCACCACATCGTTTTCACCCACATCCACCCGCACTTCAAGCACACTCATGTCAGCCACCCGCATCATTTCGGTGCCCAGGCTGAATGCATTGCCGGCCACCCGCTCGCCTTTCTTTATTGACAGCGATGAAATCACACCGCTCATCGGCGCCACCAGCGTGGTGCGGCCCAGGTTTTTATTGGCAGAGCTCAACCCTGTCTGTGCCGTTTGCACTCCCGCCTGCAGGCTTTTTATATTTTGCAGTGCAGCATTGTAATTGGCCTGCGCCGACTTGTAAGATGTTTCATAGTTTTCCAGCTCGGCACGAGAAATTACTTTTTCATCATAAAGCTTTTTATTTCGGTCGTAGGTTTGTTTGGCCTGGTCAAGTGTTGCCTTCAGCGCTTCAAGGCTGGCCTGGCTGTTGGCCACTATGGCCTCGCTCTGATTCACCCTTGAAGCCGCTTCATCTCTTTGCAATGCATAAATATCGGCAAAGATGCGGGCCAGCACCTGCCCCCGCTTCACGCTGTCGCCTTCTTCCACGTTCAGCTCCACCACTTCGCCTGAAATATCAGGGCTGATTTTCACTTCCACTTCCGGGTAAATTTTACCGCTGGCAGTCACCGTTTCGATGATGGTCCGCCTGGCCGCTTTTTCGGCTGACACTTTGATGCCGGTATCATCATTGCCGGCAATCATTTTATACCCCACCAGCAAAACAATCAACCCCAGTAAACTAAACAGTATCCATTTAACTGATTTACTCATGATAAACCCCCCTTCCGCCAAAGGCGGAGAGTTTTGATGAAAAAAAAGTTTTTTATTTACTTAGCTTTTGAATTCCTATTAAGCTTTCGTTGCGACGCTCCGTTCATCTGCAGCAACTCCGATTAAACTTCTCGTCAATGGCGAAAGCGAGAAAGTTTTGTTTTACCTTAATTGCTCTTCCTTATCCCAACCTCCAACCTCCAACCTCCAACCTCCGACTTCCGTCTCATAACTTTATACCCTGCCCCTTATAATATTCCAGCAATTTCATCTTAAACACATAATCGTACTGCGAATACAAGGCCTGGATTTTTGCCCGCAGGTAATTATTCTGGCTGCTGAGCAAATCATATGTTGACAGCAGGTTCAGGTCGTACCTTTTTTGTGCAAACTCATTCGACTTGGCCGACGTTTCCACGCTTTTTTTATCGGCATAAAATTTCTGCAGCGCTGCCGTGGCATCATTATAGGCTTTGTAAATATCCTGCTTCAGGGTTTGGTTGTCCTGTTCTTTGTTCAGCTCCCATTGCTTTACTATCAGTTTGCTTCGCTCCCAGTTGCTGCGTGCCGAGCCGCCGTTGAAAACAGGAATACTCAATGCAATGCCGATATTCTGGCTGAAGTTGTTATTAATCTGCCTGCCGAAAGGGACCGCTTTCTCTCCCACCTGCACAAACGACGGCGCAAAAACATCATAGGTATTGCTGCCAACCGTTACAAATGCACCGGTTGCTTTGGGTGCTCCCACCTGGTATTGGGGTAGTTTTATATTTACATAATTGCTGCCCATGCCACCAAAGGCGGAGAACCGCGGGTACAAAAATCCTTTTGCGGCTTCCACTGATTTGCGGGCAGCCTGCAGGCGATAGTCAATCACTTTGGTTAGCGGCAAGTTGGCCAATGCCAAAGCATATACCGCTTCGGGCTGCAGGTCGGCAAGATTATCCACCGGAATTTTCTCCACGGGCGGCGTTACCACTTCAAAGGGAACACCGGCGTCCAGGTTCAGGGCGGCTTTCAGTTGCAGAATAAACTGCTGATGGGTAGCTTCGGCCGAAATCAGGTTGGAGCTGTCGCGGCTTAGTTGCGCTTCCAGTTCCGCAGCATTCAGTTCAGGCAAAATGCCGGCATCCACTTTTTTTCTTGTATGGGCAAGCAGTTCGATGGTTGTAGCAATCTGAATTTTTGCAAGATTGGCCTGCTCTCTTGTAAGCAACACCTGCAGGTAAGCCACCGCCACAGTAAGGGCAATGTCGTCCTGCACTTTTCTTACCAGCGCCTTGTCGGCTTCAATGGTCAGGCGGTTGGCTTCGATGGTGTTTTTCTGGCTGAACCAGTTGAACAGCGTGACGCCGCTTTGCAGGCTGAAACCGGCGCTTAAAAAGTTATTATCCTCCAGCACACCGGTGGTGGGGTTTTCGGAGCGGCCGAAGCGGTAGCCGGTGCTGGCCTGCAGGTTGAGCGATGGCAGTTGCGCCAACCGGCTTTCTTTGTAAGTAAGTTCAGAAAAGCGCACCTGCAAATCGTTTTGCTTTACCGAAATATTGTTTGCAATGGCATATTCCACGCAGCGGCGGAGGTCCCATTTATCCTGTGCCGGGGCGGCCAGGCTTGAAACAATGAGTGGCAAAAACCAAATGCTTCTTTTAAACATGGCGCAAAAATAGGAGAAAAGCCCTGCCGGATGACTGAATTATGACGGGCGGAGGATGAAGTAACCGGACGTATTTCACGTATACAGAATCTTTGTAATGAAGACCGTGTTCGGTATTTTCAACCTTATTTCACTAATAAATTATCCAATAAAACAGTCGTTTCATCCAGAGAAGACGGTAAAGGTCCATTCATAGCAGCTACTACAAAATTTCTGTCAATAATAATTGTCCTTGGTATTCCAAGTACGTTGTAGTCTTTCAGGGCGCCTCTGCTGGAAATGAGCTGGAGGCCGTTGGGTTTTCTCTTTTGAAGAAAATTTTTCCACAATTCTTTGTTTTCGTCAATTGACACCGAAAGAAAAACAATTTCAGGGTTGTTGCCATAGCGCCTCCTGAGTGTATCCAAATAAGGCATTTCCTTCAAACAAGGACCGCACCAGGTAGCCCATAAATCAATAAAAATGACTTTGCCCCGGAATTGGCCAAACTGAATTGCTTTATCAGAACTATCAGCAGCAAAAAACTCCCTTGCCGTATCGCCTGCATTAAATGCCGTTAACGATTCTGAAGGCTCCCCCAAAGTTCGGCCACTTCAGTTTAGAGTTAATAATCGATTT
>CAYUJD010000130.1:0-4751 GCA_964444975.1 uncultured Chitinophaga sp.
AAATATCGGAGCTAAGTATGGCAGGCAAGATGCAGTTGGCCGGAGGGATACATTGGTAAGTCCGGAAAAAATAACCTTGATAGGGCCTGAAATCTGTAATCTTTCAGGTAAATCAATCACAGCAGTGAAAGAGAAACTCGGCGATGTTGTTAGCTATGGTGAAATACGGCTCGTAATGGCCTGGCTGGATAGAAAAAATGATCAACGGCCCATATAGACCATCAGTATCTGAACATCGCTTGGATTAATGCCCGAAATACGGCTGGCCTGCCCAAGCGTTGCGGGTTTAATTTTCAAAAGTTTTTCTCTTGCTTCGCTTCCCAGGGCCTGGATTTTTTTGTAGTCAAATGATTCAGGAATTTTCAAATCTTCCAGTTGTGACATTCTTTCCACCAATTCCTTTTCTTTAGCGATATATACTTCGTACTTGATTTGAATGGCAGCCTGCTCTGTAAATTCAGATGAGTACATTTTCAATTGATTTTGTAAAGTGGTCAAATGAGCAGCAAGGTCTTTCAGTTCAATACCTGGGCGAAGCAATATTTTTGACAGTTTTTGTTTTTCTGTAACCGTGGAAGAAGAAAATTTTTCAAGGAAAGGATTTATTTCTTCCGGCATAACTGTCATTTCATTCAGTAAAGAAATAATTTGCCCCACTCCTTCCCTTTTTTCCCTTACCTTGTTCATTCTTTCCTGCGAGGCAAGGCCGAGCCGATAACTAAATTCGGTCAGCCGCAGATCGGCATTATCTTGTCTAAGCAGGGTTCTGAATTCCGCCCTCGATGTAAACATCCGGTAGGGCTCCTCGGTTCCTTTACTGATTAAGTCATCAATGAGCACCCCAATATAGGCTTCGCTTCTTTTAAGTATTAGGGGTTCTAGATTCCTGATTTTTTGATGTGCATTTATTCCTGCCATTAAGCCTTGGCATGCGGCTTCTTCATACCCAGTGGTACCATTTATTTGACCGGCAAAAAACAGGTTTCCAATAAGTTTTGTTTCAAGTGTGTTTTTAAGTTGCGTTGGAGGAAAATAATCATATTCTATTGCATATCCGGGGCGAAACATTTTTGCATACTCAAACCCTGGTATATTACGAATAGCTTCGTATTGAATTTCTTCAGGTAACGACGTAGAAAATCCGTTTAAATAAACTTCTATGGTACTTAAGCCTTCAGGTTCAACAAAAAGTTGGTGCCTTTCCCGATCAGCAAACTTGTTGATTTTGTCCTCAATGCTTGGACAGTATCTTGGTCCAATCCCTTCAATTCTACCCGTAAACATGGGACTTCTGTCGAATCCGGTTTTAAGAATTTCATGAACTTTTTGATTTGTATACGTTATCCAGCAGCTTTTTTGTTTTTCAGGTTTTTTGGTTGGTAAAAAGGAAAATCCAGCTATTTCTATGTCACCCGGTTGCTCTTCCATTTTACTATAGTCGAGACTTCTTCCATCAAGCCTTGGCGGCGTTCCGGTTTTTAGTCTGTCACTTTCAAATCCAAGATATACAAGTTGTTCAGTGATACCGGTTGCCGCTTTTTCTGATATTCTACCTCCACCAAAGTTTTTTTCTCCAATATGAACCAAGCCGTTCAGAAATGTGCCATTTGTAAGCACCACAGCTTTAGATAAGATTTCATGTCCCAAGCCTGTCTTTATACCCACTACTCTGTTGTCTTTTACTAATAGCCCCTTAACCATATCTTGGTAAAAATCGAGACCGTTTATTTGCTCCAACTTTTCTCTCCACTTCCAGGAAAACAGCATCCGGTCATTCTGAGCTCTTGGGCTCCACATAGCAGGTCCTTTCGATTTGTTCAGCATGCGGAAATGTATCATCGTTTCATCTGTTACAATTCCGGAATACCCGCCCAGTGCATCGATCTCCCTAACTATCTGTCCTTTGGCTATTCCACCCATAGCCGGATTACAGCTCATCTGAGCTATGGTTTGCATGTTCATTGTGATTAGCAATACCTTAGAGCCAAGGTTGGACGCTGCAGCGGCTGCTTCACAGCCGGCATGACCGGCGCCTACCACTACTATATCATATTTCGGAAACATGTGAGCCTGCAAAGGTATTTTTTCAGAAATAGTTAATCAAGCTTTATTCATCTTAGGCCGTTACATCAAAATTTATTTTGTGTCACGTGAAACACTATTGAAATAACGAGATAAGTAAAAATTTTCTCTTTTTGTCATAATCTTCTTTTTCACTATAGTTTTATCTGAATAACCACATAAATGAAGTACTCCATGAAAAATAACCCGTAAAAGTTCGGTTGTAAAGCCGGATTTTAAATTCAATGAGTTTTCTTTTATCCTGTCAATACTGATATAAACATCTGCAATAACAGGAAGCTTGGGCTCCGATAATTCAAATGTTATTATATCTGTCAGAAAGTTATGCTTCAGGAATTGCTTATTTATTTTAAGTAGATATTTGTCTGTTGTGAATATAAAATTGATGGTTTCAAGCTGCTTATTTTGATTCTTGAAAATCTCAACAATAAAGTCTTTTAATTTATTTCTGTTCTTCAAATGAATTTTTATTCCATCTGAAAAAAAATAAACTTTAGGATTTGACCTGAATGGCATAATTTCAAAATTCGTAATAAAATGTAATTCAACGAATTTAGCTTTGTATTCAATTTTTTATGAAACTGTCAGAACTTAAGCCAGGCCAGGAAGCAATAATCAGCCAGTTTGACAATAATGAGATTTTCCTCAAGCTTATGGAAATGGGATGTGTACCTGGTGAAAGAATATTTCTTGAAAAAATTGCTCCTTTAGGTGACCCAATCTCAGTAAATGTTTCCGGATACTCTCTAAGCCTAAGATTAAATGAGGCTGAACATATAGAAGTAGATTTAATTAACTGAATATCAATATTTTAAATGAAAATCGGGCTGTATTTTGGCTCTTTCAATCCTATTCATATCGGTCATTTGATAATTGCCAATTACATTTTGAACGAAACAGAACTTGAAAAAATTTGGTTAATAGTATCGCCTCAGAATCCATTTAAACAATACATCAGCCTGCTCAATGAATTCGATCGCCTTCATCTGGCAAGACTCGCAACGCAAGATGACACAAGAATAAAAGTCTCCGACATTGAGTTCAAACTTTCTAAGCCGTCATATACTTCAAACACCATGGCATATTTATCAGAGAAATATCCGCATCACAGGTTTTCCATCATCATGGGAAGCGATAGTTTTCAGAACATAAAAAAATGGAAAAACCATGATTACATATTAACCAACTATCCAATTTATGTTTACACAAGACCCGGTTTTGAAATAAAAAAGAAACAGGGGCTTAATCTGCATGTTCTTGATGCGCCGCTTATTCAAATCTCCGCTTCACAGATAAGAGAGTATATCAAGAAAGGTAAATCTATCCGATACATGGTGCCCGAAGCAGTGAGAGAAGAAATAGAAACCAGGAAATTTTATAAAAAATAGACATTAGAAAACACAACCAAGCAACAGGCATCCTACCACTATAAGAGGAGGTGGGATCTTTGTGTATTGTAGCAGTGTAAATGTGCCGGCAATAACAATAGCATTTATTAAACTCCCCAGGCGTATATCGAGCAGCGAAATATCTTTCATCAGGTAAAGTGTTGAAGCTACCATAATGCCGACTACCACAGCATTTATCCCTTCAAGCGATCGGTAAACTGCAGCATACTTTTTCAGATTGTGCCATATTGGGAAGAAAAACAAAACCAGCAATGCACTCGGAAGAAAAATCGCAACAGTCCCTATTATGCAACCCACAACCTGCATAATCGTTCTTTCTTCCGTTGTTTTTCCATAGTCCTTCATTGCCATGCCCCCGGTAAAAGAAGCAATTGCAAAAACAGGTCCAGGCATTGCCCTTACTATGCCCATTCCCGTGTACATATCATCTTTATTTATCCTTATCACCTCCGGGTCCTTTTCTTCTATAGCATAGGGGCGAACGGAAAATTGTTCATACATCATTGGCATTAATACCTGCCCCCCGCCAAAAACAAGACTACCCATACGGTACGTATTCTCAAAAAGGTTTACCGGCGCACGGTTGGGCCAATCATTTTTTTTAGCTGTCTGACTAAAAAATCCCGCTGTAATAAATATTATACCAAATAACCAAAAGTTCCACCATTTTATTTTTTTTGGCTTTTGCTCTATCTGCGGAATACGTTTACGACTCAGGTTAGTAGTCACGCCCCCCATAACAATCAGCATAGGAAATACCCAGGGCTGCTTAAATAAAAGATAAGTAACCACTGCACAAACACCCATAATCACCCATGTGATTGTATTCCTGATGGTGAATTGAAATGCAATAACTGTAGCATAAACCAGGAAACCTACCGCCATCGGCGGTATGAATTTGAAAATATCAACATGCAGGGCCTTTTTATCTATATAATGAAGCAAAAATGACAAGGCGCCCATCAGCGTGCTGGCAGGTAAAATCCAAATAATAAGCGTGAACACAGCAAGCAGCACACCACCTCTTTTATAACCGATAAGTGTTATCGTTTGTGTAGATGAAGCTCCCGGGAGCAACTGGCAAAATGCATTATACTCTATAAGCTCCTGCTCGGTTACATAAGGCCTTTTCCTGGCAAAAGTTCTTAACATCATGCCGATATGTGCCTGCGGCCCGCCAAAAGCAGTAACACTATAAAGAAATACAGCTTTTAAAAATGGTAAATGCCGCAGCAGCATGATTAACTAAAAATAAAAAAA
>CAYUJD010000131.1:0-4586 GCA_964444975.1 uncultured Chitinophaga sp.
AACTCAACTTTATGGCTGAGTTTGAAAAAAAATCCAGGTTATTTTCGTTCCGTAGGAACGAAAGGTGGATAGAATAAATCGAAGATTTTTTTTGGCGTTCCGTAGCAACGATTGGTGCTTTGGCAACAAACACCTTGCGTTCCGATGGAACGCATCAATGATTCCTAGAACATATACTACCCACTCCCGGTTGTGACCGGGATCCCTACGGGACAAAAAAAGTATTATAAGCTATCTCAAAAGTCACTTTAACCCCAATTAACCACTGATTACACGGATATTATTTCACTGATTTCTCAGATTTTAAAATAAAGGCGGTGCAATCTGTTTGCTTATCCTGTGCAATCTGTGGTCTGAAAATACTTTTGAGATGACTTGTAATATATTACCGGAGTATTAACCTTATGATCGTAGCAGAAAATTACAGCAATTTCCTTAGGTTTGACTTCATGAACCATTCTCATGCCGCAAGGAATGCAGGCATTGATGCAGGCCATGACCGGCCCGGCGATAATACAACAATGAATTCCGGATGATGCAGTTTGAAAACAATTTATCTTTTGCCCGGCAGCTTGATGCCGCCGACCCGTTAAAACATTGCAGGCAGCAATTCCTTATTCCTGAATCGGGCGGTAAACAGCTGGTTTATTTTTTAGGCAACTCACTCGGTCTGCAGCCCAAAACAACAAAACAATACCTGCAGCAAATACTGGCTGACTGGGCAGCGCTGGGTGTGGAATCTTTTTTCCATGCTCAGGAACCCTGGATGGATTATCATGATAAACTGGTGCAGCCGTTGGCAAAGATTGTAGGCGCATGGCCGCATGAAGTAGTGGTGATGAACCAGCTTACCGTTAATCTTCATTTAATGCTGGTAAGTTTTTACAGGCCTGTGGCCAGCCGGTTTAAAATAATTTGCGAAGCCAAAGCATTTCCCAGCGACCAGTATGCATTTGAAACACATGTCAGGCATTACGGTTTCGATCCGGCAACAGCCATTGTAGAAGTGGCGCCGAGACAGGGTGAAAAATGTTTGCGTACAGAAGATATCCTTTCCGTAATTGAACAACACGGGCAGCAAACAGCCTTGGTGTTTTTCGGAGGCATCAATTATTACACCGGGCAGCTTTTTGACATGGAAAAAATAACTGCAACCGCCCATGCTGCCGGCGCATGGGCCGGCTTCGACCTGGCGCATGCCGCCGGAAACGCGGAGCTGCATTTGCATGACTGGGATATTGATTTTGCCTGCTGGTGCTCGTATAAGTATCTGAACTCGGGTCCCGGCGCTGTGGGCGGCGCTTTCATTCACGAAAAAAATCATGACAAAAAGCGACCGCGGTTTGCCGGCTGGTGGGGGTATGATAAACCCGAAAGATTTAAAATGGAAAAAGGGTTTAAAGCCATGCCGGGCGCCGAAGGCTGGCAACTGAGCACCCCATCCCTGTTTTTATATGCTGCCCACCGCGCCGCCCTCGAAATTTTTGAACAGGCCGGGTGGGAAAAAATTTTAACCAAGCAAAAATTACTCACAGGTTATTTATGGTTTTTGCTTGATGAAGTGAACAGTTCCCCCGGTAAAAAACATTTTGAAATAATCACCCCCCGCAAGGAAACAGAAAGAGCCTGCCAGGTATCGCTGCTGCTGCCGCAGAAAGGAAAAGAAATCTACAACGAACTGATGCGGGAAGGAATTTTTACTGACTGGAGAGAACCGGATGTCATCCGCCTGGCACCGGTGCCCCTGTATAATACGTTTGAGGAAGTGTGGCTGTTTGCCGGTAAATTAAAAAAAATAACGGACAGCATTTCTTGATTCAGCTTACCAGGCATTGCAAAATCATTCATAGCCGGTAAATACCGGTTCATTAACTTCGCTGCATGACCCGCCGCCAACTTGTTGAACAGATTTTTAAAAAACAATCTTATCTCTGCATGGGTCTTGACACCGATATTTCAAAAATTCCAAAACATCTTTTATCCGAATCCGACCCGGTTTTTGCATTTAATAAAGCTATCATTGATGCCACAAAAGATTTATGCGTGGCTTATAAAATCAATACGGCCTTTTATGAAGCCCTGGGAACGAAAGGCTGGCAGGCGATGGAAAAAACGGTTCAGTACATTGGCGACGAGCATTTCAAAATAGCCGATGCCAAGCGGGGCGACATCGGCAACACATCAGCACAGTATGCCAAAGCTTTTTTTGAAACACTTCCTTTCGATGCCATCACTGTTTCGCCGTACATGGGCGAAGACAGCGTGAAGCCATTTCTAAATCACCACGGTAAATGGGCCATTGTGCTTGGGCTTACTTCCAATAAAGGCGCCGGAGATTTTGAACTGCAGAAAATAGCTTGTGAAGACACGAGCCACCGCGGCAATGAGTTTCTTTATGAAAAAGTTTTAAAAACCGTTTCAGCCTGGGGCACTCCCGATAATTTGATGTTTGTCATCGGCGCAACACAGGCTGATGAATTTATCAGCATCAGGAAATTAACTCCCGGGCATTTTTATCTTGTTCCCGGTGTAGGTGCCCAGGGCGGCAGCCTGAAAGACATTTCAGAAAAAGCGATGATTAAAGACTGTGGCCTGCTGGTAAATGTAAGCCGGGCCATTATCTATGCATCGACGGAAAAAGATTTTGCAGGTAAGGCAAGAAGTGCAGCTGAACAATACTGCACCGAAATGCGCAGCTATCTTCCAAAAGAATTTATATCTTAACAAGAACCATCTTTAGTTCTCACTGGTAAGCTGGTAAAATTTTTTTTATGAAAAAGATTTTAACACCAATAGTTTTCACCGCCAGCATTTTTGTGTCGGCACAAATGACTCCCGTGGGAATTTTTACCCGTCATGCTGATATTGGCAATCCTAAAATCAAGGGCGATGTTATTTACGATACAAATGAACAATCCTACCGCATGAAAGCCGGGGGATACAATATCTGGTTCAACCGGGATGAATTTCATTTTGCTTACCGCAAACTCAAAGGCGATTTTATTCTGACTGCCGATATGCAGTTTGCAGGTGAAGGCAAAGACCCGCATCGAAAGCTTGGCTGGATGGTAAGGGCATCAGAGCAGGATGATGCGGCGCATGTAAGCGCTGCGGTGCACAGCGACGGCCTGACTACCCTGCAGTGGTGGCGGCTGCGTGGCGCTTATATGCGTGACCCGGAAGATGAAATCAGGTTTTCAAAAAAATCACCACGTATCATTCAGCTGGAGCGCAGCGGAAAAACTTATTATATGCGTGCAGCCAATCCCGGTGAACCACTGCAACTGGTCGGCACCTGCAGCAGCACCGATATGCCCGATGAAGTGCTGGCCGGGATTTTTCTGTGCAGTCATAATGCAGATGTGCAGGAAGAGGCGCTGGCCTGGAATGTGCGGATTGAACTGACCGTGCCAGAAAGCTATAACGGCTACCGCGACGGCGCACTTGCCAGCCGGCTTGAACTGCTCGATGTATTTAACGGCCGGCGAAAAATCATTTATGAAAATAAAGACCGTTTTGAAGCGCCTAACTGGATGCCCGACGGAAAAAAAATTTTATTCAACCAGGGCGGCTTACTTTACACCATACCCATTGAAGGAGGACAGCCGGAAAAACTGAACACCGGTTTTGCCAACCGCAATAATAACGATCATGTGATTTCATTTGATGGCAAACTGCTTGCCATCAGTCATCATCGTGAGGGTTTGCCGGGGGGCGGCAGCACTATTTATTATTTACCCATCACTGGCGGCGAACCTGTACTTGTTACGGACAGCACTCCTTCCTACCTGCACGGCTGGAGCCCGAACAACAAAGAATTGGTGTATGTGGCGCAGCGGTTAAGTAAAAGCCCGGTTTACAATCTTTATAAAAAAACAATTACCGGCGGGCCGGAAGTGCAATTGACTTTTAATACCCGCACCCATGTGGACGGGCCCGAATTTTCTCCCGACGGAAAATATATTTATTACAATGCCAGCGAAAGCGGTACCATGCAGCTCTGGCGGATGAAACCCGATGGCAGCGGCAAAGAGCAGATAACTTTTGATGATTACAACAATTGGTTCCCGCATATTTCACCGGATGGCAAATGGATTGTTTTTCTTTCTTTTTTACCCGGCGTGGCGCCGGACGATCACCCGCTTTATAAAAAAGTAATGCTGCGGCTGATGCCGGCAGGCGGCGGTGCGCCACAAGTGATTGCTTACCTCTTTGGCGGGCAGGGTACCATCAATACACCGTCGTGGAGCCCGGACAGCAAGCGGGTGGCGTTTGTGAGTAACAGCAAAGCGCTGGAGTGAACATTGAAATAATATCAAAACCTGGCATCTCCTGAGAAAGTGGTGTTATAGTACATCAGGATTAATTGAGGAATCTTGAGTATCCGATGTATTGATTTTATTTTTTGCTTTCCTGGCCTTCCATTTTTTCTCAACCCATAAACCAGTAAAGAATCCGGCAGGAATCATCATCATAATAAACCAGGCATCTGCACCATCAATAAAAACAGAAGCGTCGGTAATAATTGTTATTACAACTATTACTATTATCATTGACGCTGTTACAAAAATCCATTCTTTAAAGGG
>CAYUJD010000132.1:0-4487 GCA_964444975.1 uncultured Chitinophaga sp.
TCTGTTGAAAATTTGAACATGAGCTCATCTATGCAATCAGCAATTAAACCCCCTTTAGGGGGTTTGGGGGTTGGGCCTCAATGTTTAAAATGCCTCATCCCCGTCATCACCATCGCCAGTTTGTTTTCCATGCAATAGTCAATGGAATCTTTGTCGCGGAGCGAGCCACCGGGCTGAATGAAAGCAGTAATGCCTGCTTCATTTCCCAGCTTCACACAATCATTGAAAGGGAAAAAGGCATCGCTGGCCAGCACGGCGCCATGCAAATCAAAATTAAACTGCCTGGCTTTTTCAATGGCCTGCCGCAGCGCATCAATTCGGCTGGTTTGACCGCAGCCCTTGCCCACCAGCTGTTTGTTTTTTACCAGCGCAATGGCATTTGATTTCAGATGCTTGCAGATGAGATTGGCAAATTTCAGATCTTCTTTTTCTGCCGCTGTTGTTTCTCTGCCGCCCGCTTCTTTCCAATCGGCATAATTTCCTACATCGGTTTGCTGAATCAATACCCCATTCAGCAACGAACGATGCATTTCAGCATTGTGTCTTGGGCCTTGTTCCTTGCCGGGGGACAGGGCATGCCCTGTCTTAACAAATGATTTGTGCCTTAACAGGATTCTGTTCTTTTTTGACTTCAGCACTGCCAATGCATCGTCATCAAATGCGGGTGCAATCAGCACCTCAAAAAATATTTCGTTAATGGCATCAGCGGTTGCTTTATCAATAGCGCCGTTGCAAACCAGCACGCCACCAAAAGCTGATTCCGGGTCACCGGCCAGTGCAGTATCCCAGCTTTCTTTTACGGTTGGCCGTTGCGCCACGCCGCAAACATTGGTGTGTTTGATAATGGCGAAAGTAGCCTCATCCCCCGGCCCCCTCTCCGTGAGGAGAGGGGGAGGGCCGAACTCCGCGATAAGCTGGATGGCCGCATCCACATCCACCAGGTTGTTGTAAGAAAGTTCTTTGCCATGAAGCTGGTCAAAAATTTCATCGAGGTTGCCAAAAAATGCAGCTTGCTGGTGAGGATTTTCGCCATAGCGCATTGCCTTTTCTTCTTTATTAAAAGGAGTGGCAACCGACAGCTTGTGAAAATAATTGGAGATAGCCGTATCGTATGCGGTACACACATCGAATGCTTTTATGGCAAACATTCTTCTTTGTGCCAGGGTGGTTTCGGCGTTCTGTTCTTTCAGAATTTTTTCCAGCAGGGCATAATCTTTTTTGTTTGCAACCACCAGCACATCCTGATGGTTCTTGGCAGCGGCGCGGATTAGGGAAGGTCCGCCGATATCAATTTTTTCAATGATGGCGGCCTCCTCCAAACCTCCTCCGGTGGAGGAGGCTTTAAGCATTTCCTGTTCGACTGTTTCTTCAAACGGGTAGAGATCAACAATCACTAAATCTATTTCCGGTATGTTGTACTGTTTCATTTCGGCCAGGTGGGTGGCATCATCTCTTTTGCCCAGTATACCGCCGAATACGGATGGGTGCAGTGTCTTCACCCGGCCGCCGAGAATGGAGGGATAAGAAGTGAGTTGTTCAACGGGTACCACTTTTACTCCCAGCTTTTCAATAAACGACTGTGTGCCGCCGGTGGAATAGAGGCTGATGCCATGTTCAGAAAGCAGTTTTACAACAGGTTCAAGCCCATCTTTGTAAAAAACAGAGATGAGGGCGGATTGAATTTTTTTGTTCATGTTGCCGGTGATTGAATAATGGCGCCACGAATTAAAACTATGGCAATGAAGGGCGCAAAGCTAACTTAATTAACCTTCATCACAAAAGCTCCTTTCTCACTCACATCATGATATGGAATACCAAGTGAATCGCAGTCTTTTTTCCAGTACCGGGTTTTCCAGGCAGGGCAGGAACCATCGAATACGATCTCTTTAATTGCAAAAGTTTCCGTCAGTTTTTTAAAATAAAGTCTTGGGTTTTTGGAAATCACCAGGAGGTCCACGGCTGTTTTGGACAATGATGGATTAAAATTAATAGCAGTATCAAGCAGCATTATTTTTTTATCATTAAACAAAAAAAAGTTATTAGCACTTATAAAATTTACCGGCGCTATGGCAGGTTCTATGCGGTGAAAAATACGGGAAGGCTTGATATGAAAGTTCCGGGTAAAATCATCGGCCAGCAGATCGTTGTCGCCCATAAATAAATATTTCCTGCCCTCGATAAAATCTATCGCCTGCTTTTGTGGCACATTGTACACAATAACCTGCTGCCGGTTACCGGCCTGAATAAATGAAACCGTCCGCAATGTGATAAATGCAAGCAAGGCTGCTGTTCCCCATTTTAACCCGGCTTTGTTTTTTTCCATCAGCCAGTAGCCAAAGCCGGCTGCAGTGGCTGCCAGTAAAACTGCCTGGACCATGGAAATCTGCAAACCATCCCACAGCGAAAAAGGCAGCAGCTCAATTCTTTCCACATAACTGTTCATAAGCCAGATCAGCCAGGATAAAATGTTTCCAAAAATGGCGGCCACTGCCGGAGCAAATGAAACAGCACAAAGAAAAATTTCGCCCAAAAGCACCAGGCTTGAAAGCGGAACGGCTATAAAATTTGTGAGCAGAAAATAATTGGGAAACTGGTGGAAATGATAAATGCTTACCGGCAAGGTGAGAATTTGCGCCGCAATGGTAATGGCATTCAGCTTCCACAAAAAATCAAGCGCCTTGTTTTTTATGTAAAACCAGTTGTAAATGGGCTGCATGAAAACAACAATGCTGAGCACAGCCGCATACGAAAGCTGGAAGCCGACATCCCAGAGCCAGTAAGGATTGTAACAAAGTAAAATGAATGCGGAAAGAGCCAGTGTATTGAAGATGGAAGTTTTTCTATCGAATGAATCGCCCAGCACGATGCAGGTAAACATGACCGCCGAACGGATGACTGACGGCTGTGCGCCGGCCAGTAAGCTGAAGAGCCATAAGCCGGCAAGCATAAATACAGGCCGCAGCCACCGGAGGTTTTTCGGCACCGGTCTTACCAGCCAAAGCAGCAACCAGTAAATAAGACCGAGATGGAGACCCGAGATGGCAATAACATGTACAACGCCGGTATTGGTATACGACTGCACCAGTGTTTTATCCAGGTCGTCTTTATAGCCAATCAGCAGCGCTTCAGCCAGCCCCTGTTCTTTTTCTCCGCGGATGTACTTGCGGAGGATGTTTAGTATTTTTTCACGGGTGGAGAGAATAAAACTGCGGAACCACTTTTTATTTTCACCGGTCAGCACGATAAAATCTTTTTCTTTTCCCCGTGTGTCAGCCCCACGCAGGTAAACCTGGTGAGTGATGCCCTGGAATAGTGAGAAACGTTTGTAATCAAACCCGCCCGGATTGCCCGAGTTTTTTATTTCCTGCAATGGTTTTTTGATGAGGAGCTGCGTGCCGTAACCCAGGTTGGTAATGCTGCTGTCTTTTTTGAAATAGAGAATAATAGTGCCGGTGGTTTTGAATGAAGAGTCATTTTGCAAAACATGATTTACCAATGCATTGGCTTTGTACGATTTTGTTTTTTCAACCGGCGCTTCGGTAAGGGTGACAACAAGGGCATTTTCATTTTTATAAAAATGGCCAAACCAGCCTGGCTGATGACGGATATCTTTTATCCAGGCAAGCAGGGCACCGAGTGCTGCAAAAAGAAAAACAAAAAGGAATCCATGAACTGGTGCCAGCCGGTATCTTTTCAAAATCGGTAAAAAGAAAAGCGCAAGAACCGGGAAAAGCGCTACCACGAGTACCGGCAGAATGACTTCTAACTCTGCCTGCACATGCCACTGGATGATGATGCCTGCCATCAGCGGCATGAGCAATCGGATAAACGGCGCTTTTTTCCATGTATGAACAACCGGCAACGACATGATGAAAAGATAGGAAAGCCGGCTTGGGATTTCAATACCACTTTGCGGGTATCCTCACCCCCCAACCCCCCCTCCCGCAGGGAGAGGGGGAGACAAAAGATAAACTGGAAATAATCTGTTTGACCTTTCACCTTTCACTTGTCAACTTCCGGCAAGCAACTTCTTCACATACGCCACCTGCCCGAGGTGATAGATATTGTGATGGATGAGGCCGTTGAGCATAAAGCGGTAATTGAATTTTCGGGTGGGCACCATTTCGCCCAACAGGCTGTCGTCTTTGGCAGATAGCAGCTCTGTTATTTTTTTATGGGTTGATTGCAATGCATCGATTCCATTTTTCCATGTATGAATGGCAGGGTCGGGAGTGCGCCAGTCGAGTTCTTCAATTGCTTTCATTTCGGCAGCAGGGCGGTTTTCAAGACTGGCCAGCACAAATTCTGCCCAGGTATTCATGTGCCAGAGCAGTTCGAGCAGGGAATGTTCTGTGCCGTTGGGTTTGATGTTCACTTTTGATTCGTCCACTTCGTTCAGAATTTCAAATACCGCCCGGCCAAACCAGGGCTGGCCGCTTAATGTGTTCTCTAAGTTCCTGATGATGGATTGGGTTTCTTTGTTCATA
>CAYUJD010000133.1:0-4485 GCA_964444975.1 uncultured Chitinophaga sp.
AAATCGATTATTAACTCTAAACTGAAGTGGCCGAACTTTGGGGGAGCCTTCAGAACTGATGAGGCCTATGAATTACTAAGTAAAGAATTTAATACCGGGTGTAGCAATTATTTTAAAAATTTTAATTGCTTCGTCTTTGTATATCCGATGCGTGATCCCGATAAACAAAAGGATCCTCATGCGTTAAATGTTGACTTCCCAACTATTGTTAGGGTATATAGACGTACGAATAATGACAATTGGAAATTTATTAAAAAATCGAATGTTATGAATTATAAACAGTATGCACTACTGAAATTTAAATCAATATATTTTAGTGAATAGTTTTCTCATCGTACTACTTTAACAAGCGGCTACCCGGCCAAAACGCCACCCGGCAATGCAAAAGTTACCAAGGTAAATGGCAATGGAAATAAAATAGGCCCGGCCATCATATTAAAAGTAATGGCGGGAGATAAGTTTAATTTAACTGTAAACAGCTGGTGGAACAGCGGCGCCACACCCGGTACACCGGTAAGCCCGTTAAACGACCTGGTAAATGCCCTGAGCAATAATGTAGCGGGAGTAAGTGGCGGAAAGGCTACGGTCGCAGAACTTACCAGTACAGGAGCAAGCAATGCAGCAGCCACTGGTTTTTTAAACAGCCAGACTTACAACAGCGCAAGACCAAAGGCTTTTGTGAACTGGATATTTTTGGATGAGCAGTTTAAGTATTACAGTGGTGGTTTTGAGCAGGTGGGAGCCACTAATACATTTACTACTCACTTACGAAATGATGTAGTGATTAACAAAAGTGGTTATCTTTATGTATATGTTAGCAACGAAACACCTAACATAGACGTGTTCTTTGACAACCTGCAGGTAACGCATATAAGAGGGCCATTACTGGAGGAAACGCATTATTATCCGTTTGGGTTGATCATGGCGGGGATAAGTTCCAAAGCAATGAACTTCGGAGGCAATGAAAACAAATTCAAATACAATGGCAAGGAAGAACAACGAAAAGAGTTTACAGACGGTTCGGGACTTGAATGGTTGGATTACGGAGCACGGATGTACGATGCGCAGATAGGGAGGTGGTATGTTATTGATCCATTAAGTGAAAAATATGATGGTTATTCTCCGTATGGATATGCAAATAGTTCTCCGATACTATTTGGTGATATTGATGGCCGCGAAATCTGGATTTATTATGGAGACAATCAGAAGGTACAATACAGGAATGGAAAATTATATGATGAAAACGGTAAGAAGTTCAAAGGTAAAGATGCCTTTGTCAATAAAGTCTTTCGGACACTAAATAAGATATCTGAAGCTTCCAATGTCAACGCATTGCTCTCTGAGTTAGTTACCAGTAAAAATGAATTTAAGTTTACAAATACAGCTTCTACTGATGCCAGTGGAAAACAGGTTAACGCCTTTTCATTTGTAGCGAATAAAGAAGGAGGAGGCGAATTTCAGTTCCATCAGGGTGTCCTGCTTATCATCGCATAAAAGGAAGGCTGTCTCCGAGGGGTCTGCCAGCGTGGCCAAAGTGCGAAGGGCGACCCCTCGGCATAAGAAATTCACAAAAAATATTAACATCTCAGCGGGGTCTGTTCCGAATACTTCCGGGACGATCCCGCTGTATTATGACATCAGCAGTATTACCTGCATTCATCACATTCTTCCCTAAGAAAAACTTATTTCAGCCACCCGAACAATCCTCCTGTTTCTTCTGCACCCACATACACTCCATCTTCCCGTACCTGCACCGGCCAGTGTTTCAGGTAATAGCCTTCGCCGCTTGTGTTGCGGCCGTTGGCCATATTGTATTTATAGCGATGTATGGGGCAAACCACATTGCCCAGCGCATCAATATATCCTTCGGCAAGCAGGCCGCCGGCATGTGGGCATTTGAAGGCAAAGGCAAAAAAGGCATCCTGAAATTTTCCAAGACAAATAGTGCGGCCGTTCAGTTTCACCACGGTAATATTATTGTCAGCAAATTCAACCTCATCCAGGTTATCAGCAACTTTATGCCAGGTGTATTGCTTTTCACTCACAGGCGTGTATAAGGGGTTTAAAAGGTTTAATAGGTTTAATAGGTTCAAGGGGTTGGGTGGAAGTTGAACTATTGGAACTTCTGAAACCCGTTAAACCTTTTAAACCCTAAACGAGGAATTCTGTTTTATACGGGTACCTGAACCGGTACATGTCTCTCACTTTTGCAAGAATTTTTTTTCGCAGCTCCGGGATGTTTCGCTTCTCCGTGGCGGAAATAAACACGGCATTCCCATCGGTTTCCCTTTGCCAGCGTTCATGCAGGTCTTCGAGCAATTCTTTTTTTACATTTTTGTCAAGCCATTCGTCAAATGTGTTTTTCTCGTACAAGTCCATTTTATTGAAAACAGTGAGAACCGGTTTGTCAAAAGCTTTTATTTCCTGCAGCGTTTTATTTACCACTCCTATCTGCTCCTCATAAGCCGGGTGTGAAATATCAACTATGTGCAGCAGGATGTCTGCTTCCCGCACTTCGTCCAGTGTGCTTTTAAAACTTTCCACGAGGTGGTGCGGCAGCTTGCGTATGAAGCCCACCGTATCGCTCAGCAGGAACGGTGTATGCTCAAACACCACTTTGCGTGTGGTGGTGTCAAGTGTTGCAAACAATTTATTTTCGGCAAACACATCACTTTTGCTCAGCAGCGTCATCAGGGTTGATTTGCCCACATTGGTATAGCCCACCAGCGCCACGCGGATGAATTCGCCGCGGTCTTTGCGTTGGGTATGTGCCTGCTTGTCTATTTCGGCCAGCCGTTTGCGCAGCAGCGAAATTTTATTTCTCACAATCCGGCGGTCGGTTTCTATTTCCGTTTCGCCGGGGCCTCTTGTACCGATGCCTCCACCGAGGCGTTCGAGATGTTTCCACATACCACGCAGGCGCGGCAGTATGTACTGGTATTGCGCCAGCTCCACCTGCGCTTTGGCCTGTGCCGTTTTTGCCCGGCGGGCAAAAATGTCGAGAATCAGGTCGCTGCGGTCAATCGTTTTTACGTCGGTGGCTTTTTCGATGTTGTTGATTTGTGCGCCGCTCAGCTCGTCGTCAAATACCAGGATGCGGATGTTTTTATCGCGGCAAAAGTTTTTTATTTCTTCCAGTTTCCCTTTACCGATGAGTGTGCGGCTGTCAGGGTGAATCATTTTTTGTGTAAATCTTTTCACCGCTACGGCGCCGGCCGTTTCGGCAAGAAATGCCAGCTCATCGAGGTACTCCTGCACCTGTGCTTCTGTCTGTTCTTTATGCACCAGCCCCACCAGCACAGCTCTTTCTTCTTTACCGATACTGTTTGTCTTTTCAAGCATTAATGTAATACATTATTTATGGGTGCATCTCAAATTTTCGCATCCCAAACCGCAACAGCCCCCAACCCCTAAAGGGGAGTGGAATCCGAAAGTTTGATATTCCCCTTCAGGGGTTAGGGGCAAATGCGAAAATTTGAGATGCACCCTTATTTATTGATGCAAAAATAAAAAAGCCCCAACGCTTATGGCCGGGGCTGAAAATCTTATTTAAAAAAATTACTTACAGCCCGCTGATGGTAAGCCCGATGCTGTAGGGTTTCACCTGCGGGCCGAGGCCTTCTTTTACCAGGCTGCCCAGCTGGTAGCTGCCATAAAGCGATAAAACGCCGTAACCAATGCGCAGCATGCCCACCAGGCGGTTGCCGTTGAAGAAATATTTGTCTTTGTTTTTCTGTACATATTTATCATCGAAGCCGGCTACCAGGTCACCGTCTTTATCCACCCAGCGTTTGCCTTTGGTATGCGCCGATACCTGCACGCCAACCTTGGCGCCAAGGGCCACTTTAAAACTTTTATTTGTGTTTTCGGGGTTCAGGCAGAAGCGCAGCTCCACGGGCAACTCAAGGAAAGCATTCACCAGTTTGTATTTATCAAAGTGATTGGTGTCTGCAAGGTTCTGAAACTGCAGCGGGTTCTGGTGGTTGGTATGGGTGATGTTGGTTTTGTCAAAAAAGATATGATCGGTGCCGAAGCCCGGGCCCAGGGCCACGCTGAACCGCGGATCGGTTTTGAAAGGAAAATCAATAAGAAAATACATATTGAAGCTGCGGGAAATGCCGGTGGTTTTTATGCTGTCCGGTTTGCCCGACCAGTTGGTAACGCCCAGTTGAAGCATCAGGTGATCGTTGGCGCGGCCGGTAAGTTTTACCTTGCTCCAGTCTTTTTTCTTTTTGGTTGGTTGAGT
Organism: uncultured Chitinophaga sp.; assembly: GCA_964444975.1. Taxonomy (GTDB): domain Bacteria; phylum Bacteroidota; class Bacteroidia; order Chitinophagales; family Chitinophagaceae; genus VBAS01. Next base: position 4,247 of record CAYUJD010000133.1, read on the forward strand.
TTCCTGGGCAGGCAGACAAAATGCGATGCCAATGCTTATGAAAAGCAGTAAGAATTTCTTCATAAACCAAGTTGAGGCGCAAATATATTTTTTCTTTGGGTTAATGAAAGGTTAAGAGGAAATCTTCTGAATTTATTTTTACTTTTGCGCTTCTTTGGGCAAATAGCTCAGGATCCTTAGCTCAGACGGTTAGAGCACCTGACTCATAATCAGGGGGTCGTTGGTTCGATCCCAACAGG
>CAYUJD010000134.1:0-4374 GCA_964444975.1 uncultured Chitinophaga sp.
GAATAATACCATTCCGTATATTGTAAATCCTGAAGTGTTGCGGAAATAACTATACATCCGGTTCCTGCTGGCTCAGGCAGTGAAAACTTCCGAGCCCCCAGATAATTTCGGTGGAGTCAATGCCGATGGTTTCCCTGCCGGGAAAACATTGGGCGATTATCTGTAAAGCCTTATCATCTTTGGCGCAGTTAAAAACGGGAACGATGACATATTTATTGCAGATATAAAAATTAGCGTAGCTGCAGGGCAATCGCTGGCCTTCGTATTCCAGGTAATCGGGCATGGGCAGTTCCACAATGTTTAGTTGTTTGCCGTTCAGCAGGCGCATTTTTTTTAGTTGGTTTAAATTTTTTTCCAGCAGGGCGTGATTTTCATCATGCACATTTTCTTCCACCACCGCCAGCACAGTGTCTTCGTTTACAAACCGCACCGTGTCGTCAATATGCCCGTCGGTATCATCGCCAACAATGCCTTCATCTACCCAAAGCACCTGCTCTACTCCATAAAAATTGTACAGGTAATCTTCTATCTGCTGTTGATTGAGATGCGGGTTACGGTTTTTATTCAATAAACAAAGAGAGGAAGTGATAAGTGTGCCTTTGCCGTTAAAATCCACCGAACCGCCTTCCATGATGATGCCGGGATGATACACCGGGATGTTGTAATGCTGCGCAATCTTTGTCGGAATCACATCATCCAAATCGCAGGGCAGGTATTTGCCGCCCCATGCATTGTAATCCCAGTCAACGATTATTTTTTTAATCGCTGCTTTGGGATTGATTAAAAATGCCGGCCCGTGGTCGCGACACCAGGCATCGTTGGTGGGATGAAAGAAAAATTCCACCTGCGATAAATCCACTCCTTCTTTTTGCAGACAATGTACCGCAAAAGCTTTCATCGCTTCATCATTGACATTAATGTTTACCTTTTCACTCTGCGCCAGGTATTTTACAAAGCGGCTGTAATAAGGATATATCGTATGAATCTTTCCCGGCCAGGAAGCTTCCTTGTGCGGCCAGCTGAGCCAGGTGGCAACATGCGGAGCAAATTCGGCGGGAAAGTAGTAGCCGAGATCTTTAGGGCTGCCCCCAACCCCTAAAGGGGAGTAGGTGCTTCCGACTTCTAATTGGGCAGGTGTACTCCTGATACCTAAAGGGGAGAAATTGCCCCCGGCACCTGATGTAGTGTCCGGTAATAGTTCATCAATTTTATTTTCAATTGTGATTAATACAGATTCCATTTGTTTTTCTACCTGCTCGTTTGTAAAGCGAAGGAACCTGATATTCAAATTCTCTAAGTGCGTCTGTCTTATTAGATCATTCTTCTTTACTTTCTCATTCGAATGAATGCTGCCATCAATTTCTATTGCTAATTTTATCTTGTGCGCATAAAAATCCAAAACGTAAATTGATGCAGGGTGATGTCTTTTAAACTTAACTCCTTTTGGGCTTTGCCTAAAATAATTCCACAACAAATCCTCAGCATAGGTCGGATGATTACGCAATTGTTCCGCTATTTTAAATATTAATGGGTTGGCTCTATAAAACATATTTTCATTCATTCTGGCTTGTTAAATTTTTTTGAGGAGTCAGGGCTACTTAATTCCCCTTTAGGGGTTAGGGGCATCATCAATAAATCTTTGTGTAATCGGCTGGTAAGAATCAATTCTTCTGTCTCTGAGAAACGGCCAGTGTGTTCTGAAGAAATCGGTTTTTGCCGTATCAATTTCCACCACAGCCACTTCTTCTTTGTCATGCGGCGCTCTGTAGATGATGCTGCCAAACGGATTGCTGACAAACGAACCGCCCCAGAATTTCATGGCGCCGTTTTGCTCCAGCCCTACACGGTTTACACTCACCACATGCACACCGTTGGCCACGGCATGGCTGCGCTGGATGGTTTGCCATGCATTGTATTGTTCGGTGTTGGTGGGTTCATCCTGCGAGGTGGCCCAGCCGATGGCCGTAGGGTAAAATAAAATTTCGGCACCCATCAGCGCCGTGATTCTTGCTGCTTCAGGGTACCACTGATCCCAGCAGATGAGCACACCGAGGCTGGCGTATTTTGTTTTGAAAACTTTATAACCCAGGTCGCCGGGAGTGAAGTAAAATTTTTCATAGTAGGCGGGGTCATCGGGTATGTGCATCTTGCGGTATTTGCCCAGGCAAGCGCCGTCGGCATCCAACACTGCCGTTGTATTGTGATAAATGCCCTGGGTACGTTTTTCAAACAGTGAAGCGATGATGACCACGTTCAGTTCTTTTGCCAGTTTGCCCAATAGTTCAGTGGACGGTCCGGGCACAGGTTCTGCCAGTCTGAAGTTTTCATAATCTTCCACATCGCAGAAATAAAGCGAAGTGAACAGTTCCTGCAGGCAAACAACCTTTGCACCTTTGACTGCGGCTTCTCTTGTTTTTTCCATCGCCTTCTGCAGGTTGGCTTCTTTATTGTTTGTGCAGCTCATCTGCACCAGGCCTACTTTAATTTTTGACATGTTATTCCTTTGAAATAATGGGTCTTAACCTTTTAAATTATTGGCAGGCAAAAGTAAATTATTAAAGGTTCTCCCTCAAATCAGGTGGATTTGAAATTAAAATAAGCCGCTTGTCAAAAATTAAAACCGGGTGCTGGCAGGTTACGTAATTTGAAGGAAACAAACTGCCATGGAAAAGAAATTAGTGCTGCTGCTGGGCGGCATCATTTCGATTGCCTCTTATTCCCAAACCGGTCTTACGCCTGCCGACTGGCAATCCGATTTAAAATTTCTTCAGCAAACGGTGCATAAGGATTATCCTTTTCTTTTTAAGAAAGTGACAACTGAAAAATTTGATTCGGCAGTGAAAAAACTGCACAAGGAAATTCCGGCAATGAAGGGGCATGAAATACTCGCCGGCTTTGGACGTATTATCTGTTTATTTCAGTACGGGCATACCAATTTGAGTTGGCGGGAATCGCCGGTGAAATACCACATGACGCCGGTAAATTTTTACTGGTTCAGCGACGGAGTATACATTGAAGGCGCTGATAAAAAATATGCCCAGGCTGTCGGCGCCCGGCTGGTAAACGTGGAAGGCGTTCCGGTAATGGAAGCTTTGAATGCAGTACGGCCGCTTGTGCCTGCGGAGAATGAGCAATTCTTTAAATCTTACTCACTCGACCTGCTCACCATTCCGGAAGCATTACATGCCCAGCGGGTAACAAAAGAACTGAAGACAACCGTTACCTATACGCTGGAAAAAGATGGAAAAACTTTTGAGCAGACATTTACAGCTGTAGCGGCATTTCGTTTTCCGAGAGAATATGGTTTTGTAAAAAACGGGGGTGATTGGATAAGTGCAAGAAACCAGGATGTGACCCCCAATTACCTGAAAAACCTTGATAAAATTTATTATTTCGAATACCTGCCGGAAGATAAAGCGCTGTATGTCCGGCACAGCCAGATCCAGGATGACAAGGACGAAGCCATCCCGGCTTTTTACAAAAGAGTTTTTGATTTTATTGAAAAGAATGATGTGGAGAGGCTGGTGCTGGATGTGCGGCTGAACGGCGGCGGAAATAATTATAAGAATAAACCTGTCGTTACCGGTGTAATTGAAAGTAAGAAGATTAATAAACCAGGAAAATTTTTTGTCATCATCGGCCGGAATACTTTTTCGGCCTGCCAGAACCTGGTGAACGAACTACACAATTACACTAATGCAGTTTTTGTGGGTGAACCAACGGCTGAGAATATCAACTTTTACGGTGACACAAGAAGAATTGTATTGCCAAAAAGCAAATTGCCGGTGTTTCTTTCATTTGCCTGGTGGCAGGATAAGCCGCAATGGGAAAACGATGACTGGCTGGCGCCGCAACTGGTAGTTGAAACGAGCTTTGATGATTACCGCAGCAATCGGGATCCTGTGTTGGAAGCCTGCCTGAAATTTTCAGATAAGGATTTTGTGCTGGACCCCATGAAGCATTTAAGGGAGTTGTTTGTTGACGGGAAGCTGGACCAGGTGGAAGCAGAAGCCAAAAGAATGGTAACCGATCCAAGGTATCGCTATGTCAAATTTGAGCAGAAGATAAACGATGGCGGTTATGAATTGCTGAACTCCGGCCAGGTGGAATCAGCCATTTTTGTTTTTCAGCTTAACACCAAACTGTTTCCGAAATCTGCCAATGTGTGGGATAGCCTTGCAGAGGCTTACTGGAAAGCGAATAAAACAGATAAAGCCATCGAGTACTATAACAAAGCCATCGAGCTGGACCCCAACGGAAATACCGGGCAGCATGCGAGGAATATGCTGAAGCTGATAAAATCAGGAAAGCCTTTTTAATTAAGGGCATCTCTAAAAACCTAAGATACGAAGCAATGTTTTCATAAGAAGCGTT
>CAYUJD010000135.1:0-4006 GCA_964444975.1 uncultured Chitinophaga sp.
GAATTTGCTTTTTGTGATTTTTATTTCAAGATGATGGATTTTGAAAAGGACATAGTGAATTGCCTGCAGGTATTAAAGAGTGGCGGTCTCATTCTTTACCCTACCGACACGCTGTGGGGCATTGGCTGCGATGCCACGGATGCAAAAGCAGTGGACAAAATTTACCGGCTGAAAAAACGCAGCGACGAAAAAGCGATGATTGTGCTGCTGGCCGATGAAAAAGATGTGTTGCAGCATGTGGCGGCTCCCGATCTTGCCGTATTTGATTATTTGAAAACAACAACGAAACCCACCACGGTGGTTTATGACGGCGCCATTGGATTTGCTGAAAACCTGGTTGGAAAAGATGGTTCTATTGCCATCCGCCTGTGCCATGATGAATTCTGCCGGCCACTGCTGAAAAGATTTCGCAAACCCATCGTTTCTACTTCGGCCAATATTTCCGGCACACCGGCGCCGCAAAATTTTAAAGCAATAAGTGATAATATAAAAAACGGTGTTGATTATATAGTGCAATACAGGCAACAGGATGAAACCCCGGCCCAGCCATCTGCACTAATAAAATGGCACAATGGTGAAATAACAATACTTCGTAAATAGATATCAGTACCCGTCTCAAAAATAATTTCAACACAGCGATTATGAGAAACTGTGCTGCACAGAGATGCTGTTTCTGAGGAAAACTCTCAGTGTAACTCCTTAACTCTGTGCCACTGTGTTTTGATTTTTTACTTTTGAAACAGGTTTTAGTTGATTACATGCAAAACCGGCAACCAGCAACAAGTAACGCTTATCTTTTACCTTTGCTTCGATGGATATTAAATGCACTGAAAGGGAATTATTTATTCTGAAAAAAATTGCTCATACTGCTGAAGAACTGGGTGTTGAAACGTATTTGATTGGTGGTTTTGTGCGGGATAAAATCATCGGCCGCGAAACAAAAGATGCCGATATTGTTTGCGTAGGCGATGGCATTGCCCTGGCAAAAGCGGTAGCCAAACGTTTTAAGCCCGAGCCGCGGGTGAATTATTTCAAAAACTTTGGCACGGCGCACCTGAGAATTTATTTTCACAGGAATACTGAATCTTCAAAAGTCTCTCCGCCAATTGGCGGAGGAGATTTAGAAGAGGCCTCCTTTGATTTGGAATTTGTAGGCGCCCGCAAAGAAAGCTACCGCTATCATAGCCGCAAACCGGAAGTGACCACCGGTACATTGAAAGACGACCAGGAGCGCCGCGACTTTACCATCAATGCACTTGCCATAAGTTTGAATCCGCCTGACTTCGGAAAACTGGTGGATCCGTTTGGCGGCATCAAAGACATAAAAAAGAAAATCATCCGCACCCCGCTCGACCCGCTGCAAACCTTCAGCGATGACCCGCTGCGCATGATGCGGGCTATCCGCTTTGCTGCGCAGCTTGGATTTCATATTGAAGAAAAAACTTTCCGGGCTATCAAAGACGGCGCGGACCGCCTTACCATCGTTTCGCAGGAGAGAATTACGGATGAACTGGTGAAAATTGTTGACAGTACCAAACCTTCCATCGGTTTCGACCAGCTCTATCAGTCGGGCCTGCTGCACATTATTTTTCCGCAAATGGTGGATCTTGCCGGCGCCGAGTATAAAGACGGCGTGGGGCACAAAGACAATTTTTACCATACCCTCAGGGTGCTGGACAATGTGGCTGAAAAAACGGATGACACATGGATTCGCTGGGCGGCCGTACTCCACGACATAGCAAAACCGGTGACAAAAAAATTTGAAACGGGTCATGGATGGACATTTCATGGCCATGAAGTGGTGGGCGGACGCATGGTGCCGAAAATTTTTGCCAAACTGAAACTGCCGCAGAATGAAAAAATGAAATTTGTCCGCAAGCTGGTAGAGCTGCACCTGCGGCCCATCAGCCTCACCAAAGAAAACATTACGGACTCTGCCATCCGCCGCCTGCTGTTTGATGCCGGCGAAGATTTTGATGCACTGATGCTGCTGTGCGAAGCAGACATCACATCCAAAAACAAATGGAAGGTGAAGAAGTACATGGAGAATTTCAAACTGGTGCGCCGGCGCTGCCGCGAAGTGGAGGAAAAAGACCGCATACGCAACTGGCAGCCGCCCATCAATGGCGAAATGATTATGGAAATATTCGGATTAAGACCTTCAAAACCTGTCGGCATTATAAAAGATGCAATAAAAGATGCAATTCTCGACGGAGTGATTCCCAATAATTATGACGATGCGTATGAATTCATGCTGGCTAAAGCAAAAGAGCTGAACCTGGAGCCTGTGCAATCAAAAACCCCGGTAAAATAATTTTGAGCCTGTTTTACATTATCCGAAAGTTGTAATTTTGGTTATGGCAATTTTAAAGTTCAGGGTTTATTTTGAAGACGATGACAGCATTTACCGCGATGTGGCCATCCGGCATACGCAAACTTTTTTCGAACTGCACGAAGCCATTTTGCGGGCTTACGAATTTGACAACAAGCACAAGGCGACTTTTTTCCGCAGCAATGACCACTGGCAGCGGGGCCGGGAGATTTCCCTTGAACATTACGAAAAAGATTATAAAGCGCCGCCGCTGCTGATGAAAGACACTTCGGTGGGCAGCGAAATCAGGAATCCCGGCCAGAAATTTATTTACAATTATGACTTCAATAAAAACTGGAACTTCCTGGTGGAGCTTATCAGCGTGACAAAAGAAGAAAATCCCAAACTCATTTATCCGGCCACCATCCGCACCGAAGGTATTGCACCCAGCCAGTACGGCACCAAAGGGCTGCTGGGTGAAAAATTTGCCGACGTGGAAGAAAAATATGACCTCACCCAGGGAGCGGAAGGTTTTGCTGAAAAAGACGAAGAAGGAGAAGATATGGCGTTTGGCGATGATGGAGCGGGGGAGGACGAGGAAGTATAAATATTCAATGCTCAATTATCATCGCTCAATGTTCAGTTATATTAATTGGGAGCGTCTCTTGCCACCTGGGCATTGTAAATTGAATATTGAAAATTGAGTATTTCTTGAAGTTCCCGGTAAAAAAGGCTGTCATCATTATCTGCGGCCCCACTGCTGTGGGTAAAACACCTGTAGCCATCTCGCTGGCAAAGCATTTTCATACCGAAATCATTTCGGCTGACAGCCGGCAATGTTACAAAGAACTGAACATCGGCGTAGCCAGGCCATCTGAAAAAGAACTGAAAGAAGTTCCGCATCATTTTATCGCTTCGCACCCGGTAGCTACCGGACCCGTTGCTGAAAATATCCATGCTGCGTTTTTCGGGAAGTATGCATTGCAAAAAGTGAATGAACTTTTCATAAAGCATGATGTGGTGATTATGGCGGGCGGCACGGGCCTTTACATCAAAGCCTTTTGTGAAGGCCTTGATGATGTTCCGGAAATAAATCCCGAGGTTAGAAAAACCATAGTGACAAATTATAATAACGGCGGCATTGAATGGCTGAGGGCACAGGTGGAGAAACACGACCCGCTGTTTTTTATGAAAGGTGAAATGCAAAACCCGCAGCGGATGATGCGGGCACTGGAAGTAAAACTTTCAACCGGCCATTCCCTATTATCTTTTCACACCCGTAAAAAAAGAAAAAGAGATTTTAATATTGTAAAAATCGGCTTGCTGCTTCCGAAAGAAGAACTGTACCGGAACATTGATGCACGGGTGGATAAAATGATGGAGCAGGGCCTGGTACAGGAGGTGAAAAGCCTGCAACAGTATCGCCAATTAAATGCATTGCAAACGGTCGGATATTCAGAAATCTTTCAATACCTCGACGGCAGCATTTCCCTGCCTGCGGCCATTGAAGAAATAAAGAAAAACACCCGCCGGTATGCCAAACGGCAGATGACCTGGTTCAGGAAAAACAAGGAAATAAAATGGTTTTCGCCGCTGCAAGCCGGGGAGATAATTTTATATACAGAGAAAATTTTGCACGAGGGTGATTTATAAAAAATGGCTTCGAAACACTTAGGCACAGAGGCGAGTTAATTA
>CAYUJD010000136.1:0-3878 GCA_964444975.1 uncultured Chitinophaga sp.
ATATTGGTGATGATATCGGCAGCAAGACTGGTGCGGAATAAAAATTCATTGGCCAGCATATTTTTTGCAGTAGCGTCAATATCCCCCGATACAAATATTTTTTGCCCCACGTACATATAGCTGTAGATGGCCACAAGCGCAAAAAGGAAGTACAGCAGGCCGGTAAGCCTTGCTGTTTTTTTCAGTGAAACCAGATTTACTTCCATGGTAGTTGGGTTTTATTTTTTAGCAGGATTTTGCAAATGTCAGTAAGTATTCTGGTTTTTCTTTTTTGGCAATGACATCACGGAGGCATCATCAGCGCCATCCGTTTTCACCTTCTCAATTACTTTCGCGGCCACATTTTTACCCAGCTCAAGCGCCACTTCATTATCGCTGCGGAAATGAATGCCCGCCTGGAATCTTGACTCGGCACATTCCTTTGCTTTTTGCCGGTACAGTTCTTTTTCTTCAGGGAAAAAATAACATAACAACTCAGCCATTACAGAAGACAAAGCTGCATGGCCGGACGGATAACCGGGAAAAGGAGGGGTAATGAATATTGCAGGGCGGAATGTGGTATCGTACTGATTGGGCCGTATACCCCAGTAGGCATATTTGGCATCCCAGCAGGCAACAAAACCATCGTACATTGCCACGTTTATGATAGCCTGTATGCGTGCAGCACGGGGAGGATTAAGATGAAGGTTATGTTCAAATATTTTAATTGGGAGCTGGTCAGAGAAGAAAGAGTGGTTTGCCCAGTAAAAAGCATTGGACAATGAGCGGAAATTCTGTTTGTAGTTTTTCAGCTCGGCCATTTCTTTTGCAAAATCGGGCGGCGGAGCGGGACGGAATTCACTGCTGCTGCTGAGAACAACAGTTTTGTTTTTGCCTGCCATGGGTAGCAGGGCATATTTTCCCCGCCAGTAGTGCGAACCTTCGGGTACTTTCCCATCCCACGCATCCGTGTTTATAAAATCTTTAGTGTATTCAATTTCTTTTTCGGCAAGCTGTTTTCCTAATTCAAATCCTGCACGGGTGTCAGAAGGAAATGCAACTCCTGCTGCCACACGGGAAGCCATCAGCTGCTGAGCCATACGATTGACTGAATCGGTCATGGCCGGATAAAACTTTGAGAAAATAGCTACAGCCACACCTGCTGCAACAGAATACTCACAGGGGTAAGCCGGGCTTTCCGGTTTGGGTATGAAAATTTTTATTCGCTTGTCTGCTGCAAAAGGCCGGGGACGATTGTATGCATACTTTGTATACCATGCTGCAATGGTAGCGTCGTACGTTGCGGCGCCAAGCAGCAGGTTGGCCAGTGCGCCATAGCGGCCGGTATCTACTGTCCATAATTTATTCATCATCGTCTGCCAGCGATAACCGGGTGCGCCGGCATTCCAATAGATGATTTGCTGCAGCGCCTTTTCATCCATTTGTTTTTGCCTTGAAATCACTTCAGCTATTTCATTTTGATAGGCTGGTGGCGCCGGCAGGCGGTAATCTTTACCGGAAGAGATAAACCATGTTTTCCAGTTGCCGGCAGATGGTTCTGTTTGTGCATGAAGCTGTGCAGTTATAAACAGCGCTGCAACAAAGAAGGATAAAATCATTTTCATAAAAAATATTTTGGTTTTAGGGCGTAAACCTATGTGGCTTCACCGCGGTGGAGAAAAACGTTATACAAAAAGGAAGATTGGGAGGACGAAACCGGGGATTGAATCAGGAATGAAGCGTTAACCGATGCTCTACTTCGGCCGCTATGTAAGGAATGGCACTTTCGGGAAAAGGCGATACGCTGCTTGCATTTATTTCGCACAGCGAATATTTTCCGGCTGCCTTGTCAGTATTTATATTGTTGATAAAAAAATCGGCATCCCAAATGACGGGAAGCATACCGGTTTCAATGCCGGTGATTTGCTGCAACTGGGGCACCCAGCGGTTTTCCATTATTTCCCGCAGGTCGCGGAAAAGGCCGCACTCTTCGCTGTAATTGAATCGCCGGCCGGGTTTTTTATAAACGCCGTTTATTTTGGGATAAAGGGCATTTATTTCCTGGTAGCCGAAGCCGGCCACTTTTGCACCGCACAGGTAACAGCGCACCATGCCGTTGATGATGTTGGCATTCCATGCCTGGTCAATCAGCATGCCGTTGTTTTGAAAATAAATTTCAAACGCCTCAAAAAATTCTACGGTGCTCATCAGTTCTTCTTTATCACCGGCGGTAGCATGGGTTACCGCTATGCTGTTTTTATTGAAATCAGCGGTATCAATTTTAAACACACCGTTGCCGCCGTTGCCGCGGTACTGTTTCAGAATGCGAATGCCTGTGGCTTCGCCGGCCTGCAGAAAGCATTCTTTAAAATCTTCAAAAGACGCATAAAGCTTTACATCCCCGCCAAACTCGGTTTTTCTTACATCATACAATATTTTTTTGGTTCCCATTTTTAAAATGACATCAGGATGAGCCGATATAAAGCAGCCTTGCGCTGCGAGTTTGGTCAGCATTGCGTCCAGTATTTTCCGGTCATGCCCTTGTTCCACCGGGTTTACCCAAACAAGAATGGCGTTGTATTTCGCCAGGCCGGTTTCCAGTCTGCCTGCAACGGAATCGTGGTAAAGAACAGAATCAACAGCAAATCCTTGCATAACGAGACAGGAGGCGAGCATTTTATATTTTTCTTCCGTAAATGCATTGCGTGTTGAGCCGGGCTCCCCGTAAATCAATATGGCAAGGGAATGTTTTTTCATAACCTTCCGGAAGGGTGAATTTGGTAAACTAAATTATGAATTAACCTCTGAAGAAAAGTCTCCCGGGATCGCATCATCCCTCTACAAAGTGCCAGCAGACACCTGCGATGTCAATAATGTTTACTTCTTTACCGTAGGGTTGTTGTGTGATTTCACCGATGCGGATGCCGAAGGTCTGTGGCAGCTGTTTGTCAAGCACCTGCTGCCTGAATTCTGCAACATTACTTACCCCAACGGTGAGCATAAAGTTTTCTGCGAATTCTTTGTTGTTGAACCTTTGCAGAATGAATTTGCAACTATCTTTTTCGAAGCCGGTATAATCGCCGGCATCCCAGCTGATATTAAAACCCAATTGCTGAAAAAACTGTTTGGCCTTTTCAAAGTCGCTGCCTGATGGTACAAATGGCTGAAGGGAGAGGAATTGCATGGGGATGTTTTGGTAAAGGTAAATTGTGGTGTCAAATGTTTTGCTGAATTCTACAAGTCATCTCAAATGTATTTTCAGACCACAGATTGCACAGGATAAGCAAACAGATTGCACCGCTTTTATTCTAAAATCTGAGAAATCAGTGAAATAATATCTGTGTAATCAGTGGTTAATTGGGGTTAAAGTGACTTTTGAGATAGCTTATAGTAAAACCTGAGAACTTGTCTCATTTCATTACGCCGACTCCTTAAAAATATAATGCTCATCATATTCAATTTCAAAAGCTTCCAGCATGCGAACGTATTCTTCCAGGAAGGTTTCATTCTTATGATGGGCATCCTGGTTTTGGTTCTTGGTTTTTAATACACAAAATGTTTTAACGTCCCGTAGGGACGTATGGTAGGTAGAAAAATGATTCATATTGTTTTCGGCGTTTCGTAAGACCGCAGGGGTTTATCGTTTGGAATTTCAAAAGCACCATACGTTCCTACGGGACGATTTGAAATATAATCGTTATTGAGCTACCCACCCGATGTCCCTATGGGACAAAGAGGCATATTTACAAGAAAGGAGCGTCCCGATGGGACGTATTGGAATTCTATCGATATTGATGCTACCCACCAATTGCTCCTAACGGGGCAAGGGGACAAGTTCGATAATTGCTGAATAGAAGTGATATGAATCGCAAGATACAGACAGGCGAATAAAAGTAAAA
>CAYUJD010000137.1:0-3759 GCA_964444975.1 uncultured Chitinophaga sp.
TATGATTACAAAAGTAGAAGAAGCGTTCATAGGCGGGCTGAATATTTTACAAATGGCAAGTTAATTCCGCAAGAGCTGTACGCTTTATTTGCATTAACTTTGACCGCATCTAATTGACGCACCCCGGATGAAAAAAGTTACATTGTTTTTCTTGCTCTTCCTGTTTTTTGCATCAGCAAAGGCGCAGAAGGTATATTTCGTCTACCTGCAATCAGAAAACCAGCAGGGCTTTTATGCACGTATGGGTGAAAAAATTTACAACTCATCACCCGCCGGGTATCTCATTATATCCAATCTCAGGGACAGCACCTATACCATACACATCGGTTTGCAGGGCAGCCAGGCACCCGATCAGCCCTTTATGATTACCGTAAACAGGAAAGACCAGGGATACCTTTTAAAAAATTTTGGAGAAAAGGGCTGGGGGCTTTTCAATTTACAGAGTATGGCAGTGCTGATGCCATTGGAAGCGCCGCCATCGGGAATGCAGCAGGTAAAAATGGAAAAAAGAGAAAGCAATGCGTTCACCGATCTGCTTGCCAAAGCATCGGATGACTCCACCATTAAAGAGCGGCCGGTGATAGTAAAAACGGAAGAAAAAAAGGTTGAAGAGGCTGCCAGAACAGCGGTGAAAACTGAAGAAGCAAAGCCCGATTCATTAACAGCGAAAGGAGACATTGCCGATACAGTGAAAACAGGGGTGAAGGAAAATATCAGTGAAGAAAAAATGGGAGTCAATCCTTCAGGAAAGAAAGAAGAAAAGCCGGCAGACACATTAACGGAATTTAAAAAGGAACCGGAGATTATTAAAACAGAAATAAAAGAAATCATTCCGCCGGAAAAGAATGTCGTAGTGAAAGCTGATACAATTGCCGGCAACAAACAGCCAGGGGTGAAGGAAATAGCGGCATTACCCGGAAAAAAACAAGATTCAATCACTTCCGGCAAATTAGAACCGGGGCAAGCCGAAGAAGTTTACAAGAAATCAATTGTCAGGCTTCATTCAGAAAGCTCAACTACCGAAGGAATCGGTCTTACTTTCCTGGATGATTACGGAAATGGTAAAACCGATACCATAAAAATTCTGATTCCTAAAGGAGCAAAAAAAATGGTGCCTGCTGAAACAAAAGCTGAAGAGAAAAAATTCCTGGACATCATTCCGGCTGATTCGGTAAAACTGGAAACAGCAATGCCGGCAGTTGTGACAAACAATTGCACACAGGCAGCTACCGAAGATGATTTTTTTAAGCTCAGGAAAAAGATGGCCGGAGAAAACGGGGATGAGAACATGATTGCAGAGGCTAAAAAAGTTTTCCGGACAAAATGTTTCTCTACGCAGCAAATAAGAAACCTGGGCGCTTTGTTTCTCACAGACGAGGGGCGGTATAAGTTTTTTGATGCGGCCTACAACTTTGTAAACGATGCCGGCAACTTTCCCTCGCTTCAGTCAGAATTGAAAGAAGAATATTTTATCAACCGCTTTAAAGCCATGCTGCGTTATTAACTGCAGTTGTCAGCCGCCACTGAAAATCACCCACTGATATGCCACGTTATTTTCTCGAAGTTTCATACAAAGGCACGGCATACAGCGGTTTTCAGTCGCAAAAAAACGCCAATACTATCCAGGCCGAAATAGAAAAAGCTTTTCACATTCTTTGCCGGCAGCATATTGAGCTCACCGGGTCTTCACGTACCGATGCAGGCGTGCATGCCCTGCAGAATTACTTTCATTTCGACAGTCACAGCGAACTGGCGCCGGAACTTATTTATAATCTTAATGCCATCCTGCCTGATGATATTGCCGTAAAAAATCTTTTGCAGGTAAAGGATGATTCCCATTGCCGGTTTGATGCCGTAGGCAGGGAGTATAAATATTTTATTTACAATAAAAAAAACCCCTTTTTTAAAGACCGGGCATTTTATTTTCCTTACCAGGTCGAACTTAAATTGATGAAAGAAGCGGCCGAAATCATCAAAGAATACACTGATTTTACTTCCTTTTCAAAAAGAAAAACCCAGGTCAAATCGTTTAACTGCATTATTATGGAAAGCCGATGGATGCCGGATAATGATTGTCTGGTCTACCAGGTAAAGGCAAACCGTTTTTTACGTGGAATGGTCAGGGCTTTAACTGCAACAATGCTGATGGTCGGCAGAAAAAAAATAGCTGTAAATGAATTTAGAAAAATAATTGAGGCAAAAGATTGCAGGCAGGCAAGCTTTGCTGTACCGGCACATGGATTATTCCTTGTGGAAGTATTATTCCCTGAAAATTATTTTGGCGTATAATTTTTTTCTTGCAATACCCACAACACAAAGCTATCCGGCAAAAATCATTTGCCCGTTTACAAAAACATTTGGCTGGTATTAAACTGCTCCTATCTTTGCCGGCCGTTTTCCATACGGCAGTTCTTAATTTGTGAACAATAACAAGGATGAAATGTGAAGAAAAACAGCAATAAAAATTTGCTGGAAAAAACAGTCATCGTATTTTTGCCGTCCGTCCCAAAAATTGAGGGATAGTTCTTCACAATAGAGTTTGAAAGTCACACCAAAAGTCCCGAATTTTTCGGGACAAATATTTGGGTAGAAATAATACGGCCCTTACCTTTGCACTCCCTTTAAAAAAAGGGGTGGCAATGAACGGCCAAAAGATCTTTGAAAGTTGGGAAGCAACAGCATTCTCTCGCCAAAGGCGGGAGGATCAAGGTAAGTCAAAGCGAAATACATTCGATTTGACACGTTAATTCTTGAGAATTATAATGTCAGAATCAAACAACATTTACAATGGAGAGTTTGATCCTGGCTCAGGATGAACGCTAGCGGCAGGCTTAATACATGCAAGTCGTGGGGCAGCAGTTCCGTAGCAATACGGGAGCTGGCGACCGGCAAACGGGTGCGGAACACGTACTGAACCTTCCTTTAAGTGGGGCATAGCCCAGAGAAATTTGGATTAATACCCCATAACATATAGGAGCGGCATCGCTTTTATATTAAAGCAGTAATGCGCTTGAAGATGGCAGTGCGGCTGATTAGGTAGTTGGTGAGGTAACGGCCCACCAAGCCTACGATCAGTAACTGGTGTGAGAGCACGACCAGTCACACGGGCACTGAGACACGGGCCCGACTCCTACGGGAGGCAGCAGTAAGGAATATTGGTCAATGGACGCAAGTCTGAACCAGCCATGCCGCGTGGAGGATGAAGGTCCTCTGGATTGTAAACTTCTTTTATCTGGGAAGAAATCCATGGTTTCTACTATGGTTGACGGTACCAGATGAATAAGCACCGGCTAACTCCGTGCCAGCAGCCGCGGTAATACGGAGGGTGCAAGCGTTATCCGGATTCACTGGGTTTAAAGGGTGCGTAGGTGGGCAGGTAAGTCAGTGGTGAAATCTCCGGGCTTAACCCGGAAACTGCCATTGATACTATCTGTCTTGAATACCCTGGAGGTGAGCGGAATATGTCATGTAGCGGTGAAATGCTTAGATATGACATAGAACACCCATTGCGAAGGCAGCTCACTACGGGACTATTGACGCTGAGGCACGAAAGCGTGGGGATCAAACAGGATTAGATACCCTGGTAGTCCACGCCCTAAACGATGATCACTCGACATCAGCGATACACTGTTGGTGTCTGAGCAAAAGCATTAAGTGATCCACCTGGGAAGTACGACCGCAAGGTTGAAACTCAAAGGAATTGGCGGGGGTCCGCACAAGCGGTGGAGCATGTGGTTTAATTCGATGATACGCGAGGAA
>CAYUJD010000138.1:0-3553 GCA_964444975.1 uncultured Chitinophaga sp.
ATTGCTCCAGCAATTCAAAGCCATTCATTTTGGGCATTTCCACATCGAGAAAAACCAGGTCAATTGAATTTTGTTTGATGGCATTTAATCCCTCTCATGCGCTATGGCAAATTCTTTTCACTTCCACATCCGGGCAATCAGACTCCAGCATGGCGGCTAGTATTTCGCAGCAATAGGGTTCATCATCTATGATAATTGCTTTTAGCACCCGGAGTTAACGTTTTAGGTTTACCGCAGAGAAAGGAGAACGCAAAGTTACCGCAGAGTGTCTCCGCGTTATCTCTCCCGATAGCTATCGGGATTACTCATGTTCTCTGCGGTTACATTATTTTGACCAAAAGTCTCTTCTACCCTTTCTTTATACCTGATCGTTGATGTTTTTAATCGCCAAGACAAAAATTTATGAGGAGGTTTTGGATTTTACTAACTTCATGTCGGCAAGCTGTTTTACCTCCCTGTTGATAACCCCAATCCGCAGCCTGGTATTTGTAACCAGATTTTGATTTTCAATCTTCAAACTGCAAGTTATGAGTAATAAGAAAACTATTTCATTAATGGCAGCTGTCTTTTTTCTGACTATGGATAACACCCGGGCTCAGAATTGCCATTGCCCGCCCTTTCTCGGTAATGCACAGCTTTCAAAAGAATACAGCAGCAAAGAGCCAAAATATGAAGAGACTTCGCTGGGAACGGCAGGTACATTTATCTGCAGGTATGGAAAACATGCCACCGGGGCCCGGCACCGTGTAACCGTTTCTGTATGGTGGATAAAAGAGTTGCGGTCGCATTTTAACTGTAATATTTTTAATACTGCGCAATACAGGTACCACTCAAAAAGCGCTAATAAAATTGTGACGGCATTTTGTGAAGTGGATGGTGAGGCTGACCTTTATCAGCTCGGAAAATCTCTCGGAGAAAACTTCATTCACCAGGTGGAACCCTTTGCGGCGTTATGTCCGGGTGCCAGCCCAACCGAAATTCAAACTGATACTGTGAACCTGACTCGGACAAAAATCTTATACGATGGAAAAATTTACTATACTTTCCTTGAAAAAGAACAAATGTATGAAGGCGTACCGATTGATGTGTATTATTATGAACTATACGGACAGGATGGACAACAGATGCAACAGGATGGAAAGCTGTTGTTTAACCGGTTTGTCCGCATTCCCTCATCCGATCATCCCGATCAGTCTTTGGCTAAATGGACACACGTTTACTGGATATATGCTGGCGGTAGATGGGAAGCAAGGAGCACAGCAAATGTGAAGGTGCAACTTCTTCAATAATTTGTTTGCAAGACAAATTTCAGATTATGGATAACAATCGTATTCAATATGAAAGAATATTGATTTTTCTTTGGTTAGCGCTTATCTTAAATCAATTTGCACCGGCACAAACCTGCCCCGCCACCCTGGGCCAGCATTACAGGCTGGTAATAACTGACGCCAAACCCAGCGGTAAAATAACCTATACCGAAAAAGATGGTGTGAAGATTGGTTCTATGGCCTGCCATTATGAAGCAGACCCTACCTGGATGAAATCCGGCGTACAACTCAATTGGGTGGAACAAGCGCCTCAGCTCACCGGAAGAGCCATATTGGAAATGACCTGTTATCCTTTCACTTCGCCGGCCACTTTCAGCAGCGCCACCAAACAGGCCAGGGCATCCATTATTGGCTGGGCAAACGAAGATCATAGAAAAGAACTTGCCACCATTGCCCTGAATCTAATAAAAGAAACGGAACCAAGAGCCTTACCTTGTCCCGGGTTGGTTCAGGACGAGATTCAAAGAAATAATAACATGGGCAGAGCGGTAAAAGGTAAACTGATAAAGACAGATGGTTTTATTGAAATATTTGATCCCGTACGGCAGCAATGGATTCACCACGTCAACGGTACAGAAGCTTTTATTTATGCCGGCCAGAAAGTGGCCACCCGGAGTGATGCAAAATGTACAATAGTAATTGTAAACAATACCGGCGAAGAAGAGCTTGTAGAACTGGGCAGTCATACCATTTTCAGTATGACTGATGAAGGCGGCTTATTTTCACCCGTAATAAATTTATTCAAAGGACTGATGAAGTATTACCATAAAAGAAACCAGGCATTATTAAGAAAACTTCCCCGTGTTGTTACGCCAACTGTTATTATCGAACCGGAGGGGACCGAGTTCCTACTGCACCATGATGAAATTACAAAGGCAGACATTGTATTATTAAAAGAAGGTAAAATGCAGATAACCGCCGGCAATATAAAAAAGGAACTCACCGCCAACCGGCAAATAGCCGTTCAAAACGGAAATTTTTCGCAGGCTTACCCGCTAAATAATAATTTGTGGAATGATGTAATTGCCGGTACGGTAAAACCCGGCTATGAAAGTATTGTGCAGGCTGAAGTGGAAATAGAAAAGAAAATTAATAGCCGGTATAGTATATTATTTAATAATAAAATCTATAACTGCATTTATCAGAAACACGCCACACAGGATGCTGTGCCTATTGATGTTTATTATTATGAATTTACCGGCAGCAACGGATTCCAGGTAATGCAGGATGGAGAGGCCTTGTTCAATCGTTTTGTCAGGGTGCCGGCAGAAATTCACACAGACCAGTCGAATGTGGAATGGTGGCATTTTACCTGGCAACCCGACGGCAACCGCTGGAGTATTCGCGGTACAATAGTGACCGGTGTAAAAATTTTGAATTGATTTTTATTCCGGCTGCGCTGATTGCATGGCTGAAATTTTACCCGTCTTTTTGTTTTGTACAAAGGCTGCTGCAAACACATCTTCTTTCTTCAAACCTGCCGGAATTTCAAATGCGGTTTTTTGCTCTTGCGGTAATGCCGGAAACTCACTGAGCTTTCTTACTATATTGATATGGTGTAGGGTTCTTCCCTCATTTTCGCCTCGTTGAATTCTATTGGTTGCCATTTTCTGCACCAGTGCTATGGTAATTTTTTCATCCTGGGCTGCGCTACCTTCGGCTGAAAAAGCAACTTCAATCTTACCGCTGCTGATTTGTGCGGCTTTCAACCGCAATGCGGCAGTTGATTTTACTTTCAGCTGTTCGTCAATACTGCTTATTAGTTTGCCTTTGTTGGAACCAACGAATTGTGATTTGCCATTTACAATAGCTTGAGGTGTATAAATGGAATTCAAATCAAAAACATTGGCATAATAGTTCTGGCGGGCTGTGTAGGCCGCATCGCTGAAAACATCTTTCCATCCCAGGCGGTCCCAGTAATCAACATGATAACCCAGTACCAGCACATTTTTATCAGCATATTTATCCCGGATTTCTTCCATAGCCTTATCGGCCGGCGGGCAACTGGAGCAACCTTCGGAAGTAAAAAGCTCCACAAGAGCAAAACCCTGCGAACCCGCTTGCTGCTGCTTTTTTACTTTTTTATATGAAAATGAAATTGTGAGAACCGAAATGACAAACACGGCTAAGGGCAGAATAGCTTTCATACGATGAATTTAGGCTGTAATGATGTTAATGGTGTGTCTTATATATGACAACTGTTTGCTCTTAACGCTGCATTAGCG
>CAYUJD010000139.1:0-3536 GCA_964444975.1 uncultured Chitinophaga sp.
TATACAAAAAGGCGCGGGCCTGGCCATTGCTTATCCTGGAAAATCCGACAATTTCACCTTTATCATTTATATCGAAAGCAACTGAAGCTGCCCCTCCCAATGTTCCCAGGTCAGTCATTACGCCATCTTTGTAATGAAAAGCCCGGATGGCTCCGTTAGCCAATGTCGAACGACCGACTATTTCGCATCATTATTTATAGCATTGGCATTGGAGATGGTTCCGCCCAAAGTACCCAGGTCATACATCACACCTTACTTTATATAAAAAAGCATGTGACTGGCCATTGGCCAGTCCTGAAGCACCAACGATATCTCCATCCTCATTCACACCGATCGCTGCAGCGCTGGCTCCACCCAATGTACCGAGGTCTGTAGGAAGACCGCTCAGTGAAAAGACAACAGCTCTTGCAGAAGTTGCGGAAGCAAATGTTCCGTTCCAGCATTCTCCCACCATCATGCCTGCATTATTGATATCATATACCTCGCCAAACTGAAAGCCCGGTAATTTTTGCAATGCATAAGATTGATCATGCCGCCATAGCATAGGAATTAAATCTGCCCCGCTGACTTTAGAGCCGGCTACACTACCGGGATCATTGATTGAGAATTTTATTTCGGGAAGTCCGTTGGGTAGCACTTCTTCATCCGAATACCAAACGCTGTTATTCTTCAGCTTAAAGACAACTACTTTGTTTTCTGCATTGCGTACAGACCCTGCAATGGCGCCTGAATTATTAATGCTGAATGCACGGGAGAAATTGGTTGGGGGAAGAGAAAGTACATTTTCTGAATTTTTTTGGAAGCCGCCTGCCGGTTCCGTTTCTTGCTGCCAGCCCGGCGGTTCAATTGTTTTCTGGCATGAAAACATTAATGTCATCGTACTGCTTAAAAGCAATACCGAAATGATTTCTGGTTTCAAAAAAATATTTCTGCATGCTGCTTCAGGGCCGGGGTTCAAACCCTTTTTTCTCTCCCGGCACTTTCCCTTTTATATATTCCACCAGCTCTTTTAATGCCGTATTGTTTTCGTCTGCTTTCAGCACTTCTTCTTTTTTATCAATAAGCTGCTGCAGGATGACGCCGTTGATATACGGATCGGTCTGTCCCCTGAACTGTTCCGGAACGGCATCGCGGAATTTTACAATTTCATCCACGCCGCGTTTTACCAGCGCTGTATTTTTTACTGCGCCCAGGTATGCAGCCAGCGAATTGAGCTGCTGGAATTTTTCCTGGCCCAGCGGCATTTTTTCAAAACCCCCGATGATTTCTTCCGCCATGCTTTCATCACCCGTGCCTGCGATGATGGTAGTGATGGCTTCTTTCAGAATGCCTTTTGATTTTTGCTTCGATAAATCTTTTGCAATGGCAAGGGCGGCAGCTTCATCCACTTCACGCAACGCTTCAAGCGCCTGGCCGGCTACGGAGTAAGATGAGTCTTTGGTGGCTGCTTTGAAAAATTCAGCATACTCGGGCTTTTTATAGGCGCCAAGTTTTCCGATTGCATTGGCCCGTACCGTTCTTTTAAGATCATTTTTCGCCATATCGAAAAGCAGGGGCTCAAAATCTTTTTTTACCGTTTCATTTTTTATGTCAATACCAGCAAGTGCATAATTGCGCAGGCCATGGTATTTATCTTTCAGCGCCAGTTTCAGCAGTTCCTGTGCTTTCGGGTCTTTTTGATTTTTAGCTGCAAAGGCAATTGCCTCACGCCTGTCTACATAGTTGCCGGCATATTTATATTGATGTAGGTAATTGTCAGGCGTCTTGTTATCGGTTTTCGACCACAGGATTATTTTATCGCCATCCACATTCACCAGGCTGGGGCGTTGGGTATAGGTAAAAGTAAAAGTGTCTGCTGCATTTTTAACCCACACGTTGTGTCGCACGTTGGTGGCGCCGTTGTATACATCTATGGCAAGCGGCAGGGTAAAAATTTTTCCGTTCTGCTGCGTTTGCTTTATCACCACATCCACCTTGCCTTCGTTGTCGTTGTATAAATAATCAATGGTAACGATGGGATGATTGCTGCCAAAATACCACTGATTGAAAAACCAGTTCAGGTCGCGGCCGGTTACTTCTTCAAAAGCCAGACGTAGTTGATGTGCTTCGGCCGATTTAAATTTATTGCTGGCCAGGTAAAGATTAATGGATTTAAAAAATGCGCTGTCGCCGACAAAATGGCGCAGCATATGCAGTATACGTCCGCCTTTCTGGTAGCTTACGGCATCAAACATTTCTTCCTTATCGGCATAATGAAAGCGTACCAGGTCTTTCTTATCACTTCCGCTTTGCAAATAACCCTGCATTCCCTGGTAGTTTTCAGCATCGCCGGCATCTTTGCCGTATTTGTATTCATCCCACAGTGTCTGGCTGTAGTCGGCAAATGATTCGTTCAGGGTCAGGTTGCTCCAGCTTTCGGTGGTTACATAATCGCCAAACCACTGGTGAAAAAGTTCATGCGCAATCACCGACTCCCAGCCGTTGCCATCCACCAGTTCTCTGGCATCCTGCTGCGCCGCATCGGCATGCAGCGTAGCCGTGGTGTTTTCCATGGCGCCGGCCACATAATCGCGGCCGGTTATTTGAGAATATTTTACCCAGGGATAATCCACACCGGTGATTTTTGAAAAGAAGGTCATCATTTCCGGTGTGTTGCCAAAAATTTTCTTTGCCACTGCAGCATATTCAGGCTCCACATAATAATTTACCTCTTTGCCTCTCCAGTTGTCTTTTACCACGGCATAATTTCCCATACCGAGAAAAAACAGGTAGGGCGAATGGGGTAAATCCATTTTCCAGTAATCGGTACGTGTGCCGTCGGTATTTTTTTTCTGGCTCACCAGCTTCCCGTTCGAAAGGGTTACATATTTATTGTCAACTGTCACGGAAAGTTCCTGCGTCGTTTTTTGATTGGTTTTGTCAATCGTGGGAAACCAAGCAGAGCTGGATTCCGTTTCGCCCTGTGTCCATATTTGCGTGGGCTTGTCTTTTTCTTCGCCTTTGGGGTTGATAAAATACATGCCCTTTATTCCCAGCAACGCCCCTTCATTATATTTTTCTTCAAATTCATCCGGTTTGGCGATGTAATCAATAAAGATGGTGTAAGATTCATTGGCGCGGTAAGTTTTGTCCAGTATAATACGCAGGTTCCAGTCGTCGTATTCATATTTCAACGGCACTTGTTTGCCGGCTTTAAGTACTGCCACGGTTTTAAATTCCATTCCTTTTGCATCCAGGTTCAGCGAATCGGTAGGATAAAAATGCGGCCGCAGGGTTATCCATGCTTTACCATATAAATAGGATTTAGTGAAATCAGGTTTTAAATCCAGTTTGGTATGAACAAGATTGTTGATTTTGGCCGGCGTTTCCCGGTAAATTTTTTTCCAGCTTGTATCCTGCCTGATGTCCGGTTGCGCAGCAGTGTGTAAAAAGAAAATAAAAGCCAATAAAGCCAGGGCAAATGATTTCATAAAATAATTATTATGATTACAAAAGTAGAAGAAGCGTTCATAGGCGGGCTGAATATTTTACAAATG
>CAYUJD010000140.1:0-3422 GCA_964444975.1 uncultured Chitinophaga sp.
AGCCTTCCAGTACGGGATTGATTACCACTTTGCCGCCATTGGCGATCACTTCCTTTGCACCGGCAATCTGCTCCACCGTATAATCGCCGCCTTTTACAAGCACGTCGGGCATGAGGGACAAAATAAGGTTGAGCGGAGTTTCTTCTTCAAACAGTACCACTGCATCCACCATGGCCAGTGCAGCAAGCACCAGCGCTCTTCCCTCTTCGTTATTGATGGGGCGGCTGTTGCCTTTGAGTATTTTCACAGATGAATCGGAATTCAATCCCACCACGAGCACATCGCCTTCCTTTGCTGCCTGGGTAAGAGAATAAATGTGTCCTTTGTGCAGCAAGTCAAAAACGCCATTGGTAAAAACAATTTTTTTTCCCTGTTGTTTCCATGCTTTTACTTTTTCTGCCGCCTGCTGGCGGGTTAAAATTTTTTCTGCAATAAAAGCGGCGTTCATAATATCTTTATCCTTTGCAGGCAAATGTATGATTTATTAACCGTGGATTATTTTAAGCAGCACTAAATGAACTGTACTGAATTGTTTGATTCATTCAGGTCGCTCAAGATTGGCGTTATCGGCGATGTGATGCTCGACACCTACATCTGGGGAAAGGTGGAACGGATTTCGCCGGAAGCGCCGGTGCCGGTGGTATCGCTGCATCACAGGGAGCAACGCATCGGCGGTGCGGGCAATGTGGCGCTCAACTGCAGCAGCCTCGGCGCAAAGGTTTTTTTATTAGGCATTACAGGCGATGATGATGACGGATGGATACTGGAAAAACTTTTAAAAGAAAACCTGGTAGATACCACCGGGCTGGTGAAAAGCAAGAAGCGCATCACCACCAACAAGACACGCATCATCAGCCGCAACCAGCAAATGATGCGGCTGGACAGCGAACTGACTGAAGACATCGGCAACGCCGATGAGCAGGCTTTGCTGAAACAACTCGCCGACTTCATCGGGCAGGAAGACCCGGACATCCTGATTTTTGAAGATTATAATAAAGGTGTGCTGACAGAAAAAGTGATAACCGAGGCCATCGCTTTGTGCCGGGCTTCGGGTGTAATCACTGCCGTTGACCCCAAGCGGAAAAATTTTTTTGCATATAAAAGAGTTGACATTTTCAAACCCAACCTGAAAGAAGTTAGGGATGCTTTGAATATGCTGTTTGAATGGCCTGATCTTTACGGGCTGCGGGACATTCATCAAAAACTGCAGCAGCAGCTGCAACACAATGTTTCTTTGATTACTTTATCCGAAAAGGGGATTTTTTACCAGCAGGATAACCAGGCGGCCATCATTCCAAGTCACCTGCGCAATGTGGCCGATGTATCCGGCGCCGGCGATACGGTGATTGCCGTGGCTTCGCTGGTATTTGCGGTTACAAAAAATGCGCATCTCGCCGCCGAAGTTGCCAATATTGCCGGCGGCATGGTGTGTGAGGTAGTGGGAACAGTGGCTATTGACAGGGAGAAACTGCTGAGAGAATGTGAATTGCTGCTGTCGTAAAGCTTACCCCCAATCACCTTAACGGGGGTTTAGCATCTGCACAAAGCCCGCAGGTCGCAACGATCTCCTTAATTTGATTCAGAACTAAGCTTGAAATATGTACAATAGAATTTCATTCCTCATCCGCCGGTTTCAATTCTCCTTTGGCCGCTTTGCGAATGATTAAATCAAAATTTACATACACTTCAAAGAAAATTTTTACCAGGGCAAAAACAAGGATGAATACTTTTCCTGCACCAAAGCTGAGAAAAATGCTGCCCACGATGACCGTCACCTGCTGGATAAAAATTCTGCCGTAGGGCTGAAACATGAGATAGCCGAGTGAGGCTGTGCGGTATTCGCTGGTGAGAATGAAATCGGTTGTCACACGAATGCCATAGCTGAGTATAAATACAGCGAGCATGATATAGGTTTGGCCGGTAAGCAGCTCCGGCCATTTGGAAAAGAAATTGAAAAAAGTAATGCCATACGCATCGCCGAGCCCCGAAACGGCAAAGAACAAACCCATTTGTATGGCGACAAACAGGCCGTAATGCACCAGGAAGAAAAGCATGAAAAACCAGAAAGGCTGTTTGGTCACGGCGCCGCGGTTTTGCCAGTCGTCTTTCTTTTTGATGAGCCCGGTGATGAGCATTTTTACCAAAGCGAAGAAACCGATAATGATGGTTTCAAGGCAATACACCAGGAAAACTTCTTTGGCGCTCCAGTGAAAGAACCAGACACCTGCAACGGGCAGTAAATTGGCGGTGATAAGTGACCAGTCGCTTTGAGTTAGTTTGGTTTTGCGGATGTCTTTCCATGTGGTCATTCAGGCAGTAAAATAATTAAATTCGCAGCTATGGCAAAATTCACAATAGCTGTACACGGTGGTTCGGGAACGATACTGAAAGAAAGCATGACTGCGGAACTGGAAACGGCTTACCTGCAGGGTTTGAAAGATGCATTGCAGGCGGGGTATTCTATTCTGGAAAAAAACGGTGATGCGTTGGATGCGGTAAAGGCCGCAGTGATTTCACTGGAGAATAATATTCTCTTCAATGCAGGCATGGGTTCAGTGTTTACAAAAACCGGCACACACGAAATGGATGCATCTATTATGGACGGCAGGAATCTGTCAGCAGGTGCAGTGGCGGCAGTGAGCAATGTCCGTAACCCGGTTGAGCTTGCTTATTCCGTGATGAAAAACAGTGAACATGTTTTCCTGAGCGGCGCGGGGGCGGAAGAATTTGCCAGGCAAAACGGAATCGCTTTTGAACCGGATGAATATTTCTTTTCTGAATTCCGCTACCGGCAATGGCAGGCAATTAAGGATTCGGATGATACGGCGCTGGATCATAATATCATTCCCGAAATGAAGGAAAAGAAATTCGGAACCGTTGGCGCAGTGGCTTGCGATGCTGGTGGAAATCTTGCCGCAGCTACCAGCACCGGCGGCATGACGAACAAACAATTCGGCCGTATTGGCGACAGCCCTATTATCGGTATTGGCACGTATGCCAATAACAAGACCTGCGCCATCAGCTGCACCGGGCACGGCGAGCCGTTTATAAGAGCCGTAGCTGCTTATGATGTAAGCTGCCTGGTGGAGTACAAAGGTTTGTCGCTTGAAGAAGCGATGAACACAGTGGTGATGGATAAACTGAAGAAGCTGGATGGCGAAGGCGGAATGATTGGCGTGGATACAGAGGGGAATGTTGCATTGATTTTTAATTCAGAGGGAATGTACCGTGGCGTATGGACGAGTGAGGGGAGGAGGGAGGCGGGGATTTACAGGTGATTAACGGGAATACGGATGACGCAGATAAGACAGATTTACACGGATTCGATTTTTCAAATCAGTTTAATCTTTGATTACTATTTTCATTTTTGCTGAGTAGAATTACCAGGCGTACAAGAGTGCGACGCAACGGAAGCTAAATAG
>CAYUJD010000141.1:0-3352 GCA_964444975.1 uncultured Chitinophaga sp.
ATTGATTAATAATTATTAATTATTTTTTTATGGCAAAAAATACCTTCGATGCAATTGTAGTCGGCTCCGGTATCAGCGGCGGATGGGCCGCAATGGAACTGTGCAAAAAAGGATTGAAAACAATTGTGCTGGAACGAGGCCGGCAGGTTGAACATATCAAGGATTATTCCACTGCCAATCTTGCGCCGTGGGAGCTGCTTCACCGCAACCGCATCACCAAACAGATGAAGCAGTACCAGCACATACAGATCCGCGGGTTTTGCAATGAAAGCAACAGCCATTTTTTTGTAAACGATAAAGAGCATCCCTACGTTCAAAAGAAACCGTATGACTGGATACGGGGTTATCATGTCGGCGGCCGCAGCCTCATGTGGGGCCGGCAATGTTACCGCTGGAGCGATCTGGATTTTGAAGCCAATGCAAAAGACGGTCATGGCGTGGACTGGCCCATCCGGTACAAAGACATTGCGCCGTGGTACACCTATGTTGAACAGTTTGTCGGCATTAGCGGCAGCAGGGAAGGATTGCCGCAATTGCCCGATGGCGATTTTCTGCCGCCGATGATGATGAATGCACTGGAGCAGCATGTATCGCAAAGCATAAAGGAAAAATTTTCTGATGGCCGCAGAATGATTATCGGCCGTGTAGCCAACCTGACCAAAGGATGGAATGGCCGCGGCCCCTGCCGCTACCGTAACCTGTGCGACAGGGGTTGTCCCTTCGGCGGATACTTCAGCAGCAACTCAGCCACACTGCCCGTAGCAGCCAGCACCGGCAACCTGACGCTGCGACCGCATTCCATTGTGATGGAAATAATGTATGACAAACAAAAACGCAGAGCCAGCGGTGTGCGGATAACGGATGAGCTTACCAAAGAAGTAATAGAATATTATGCAAGAGTAATTTTTTTAAATGCATCCACCCTGGGCTCCACCGCCATACTGCTGAATTCAAAATCGGATGTATTTCCCAATGGCATGGGCAACACAAGCGACCAGTTGGGCCGCAACCTGATGGATCATCATTATCATGTAGGCGCCAGCGGCCGGTACGACGGGTTGAAAGACAAAGTGATTTTTGGCCGCAGGCCAAACGGTATTTATGTAGCCCGATTCAGAAACATTGATAAAAAAACAGAGCGTAAAGATTATCTGCGCGGATTTGGTTACCAGGGCGGCGCTTCCCGCGGCATCAACAGGAATGCCGGAGGCATCGGCGTCGAATTGAAAGAACAAATAACCGAACCGGATGAATGGAGTTTCTGGCTTGGAGGCTGGGGCGAACAGTTGCCACATTCTGATAACCGTGTTACTTTAAGCAGAACAGAAAAAGATAATTGGGGATTGCCTTTGCTTGAACTGGATTGTGAATGGAAAGAAAACGAGCTGGCCATGCGCAATGACATGATGAACAGCGCTGCCGAAATGCTGCAGGCCGCCGGCCTGAAAGACATTACTACTTTTAATGATGAAAAGGCATACCCCGGACTTTGCATTCATGAAATGGGCACAGCCCGCATGGGGCATGACCCGAAAACATCGGTGCTGAACAAATGGAACCAGCTACACGATGTGAAAAACGTGTTCAACACCGATGGCGCCTGCATGACGTCATCGGCCTGCCAGAACCCGTCGGTGACCTATATGGCGCTTACAGCAAGAGCGGCAGATTTTGCAGTGAGTGAATTGAAAAAAGGAAATCTTTAACCCCCTAAATCCTCCTTTAAGGGAATTTTGGGGGCAGCATCTAAAGAAAACAATGGCGAACAAATAGAATTAGTATGTCAAATTGAAAGTTGGAGTAGAAAATTGGTATCAAAACTTCAAATTTAACTAAAAGCAATAAGCCTCCTTTAGGGAGGTTTGGAGGGTTAAATATGGACAGAAGAGAACTCCTGAAAATGGTTGCCCTTGCTACAGGCAGTGTAGTCATCGGCAGCGAATTTTTTCTTGCCGGCTGCAAAAACAAAGATGCCGGTCCGGGCATGGCTTTTTCAGAAGTGGATATAACGTTTCTTGATGAAGTGGCCGAAACCATTATTCCAAAAACCACAACACCCGGCGCTAAAGATGCTGAAGTTGGCAGGTTCATGACTGTAATGGTGAATGACTGTTATGAAGAGGCCGACCAGAAAATATTTCATGAAGGCATGAAGATGCTGGACGACACCTGCATAAAAAGGCATGGCCATGGTTTTATGAAAGCCGATGCTATGCACCGCAAAGAGCTGCTGACTGCGCTGGATAAGGAAGCCGCGGAGTACAATAAAAATAAAAAACCGGATGACCACAGTCACTATTTTACATTGATGAAGCAACTTACCTTGCTGGGCTTCTTTACATCAAAGCCGGCGCTGGAGCAGTGTTTCAATTACCAGGCTGTGCCCGGGCACTATGATGGCGCCGTGCCGTATAAAAAAGGAGATAAACTGTTTGTATAATAAAATAAAACTTTCAATCATGAAAAGAAAAGAGTTTTTGAAAATAAGCGGCGGGCTGGCACTGGCAGGTCTGGCATCAAAGTCGTCATTTGGCTTACTGACTGAATCTGAAGAAGCAAAAAAACTGAAAGCATTCGGCTTGCAGCTCTATACGCTCCGTTCCGATTTTCCCAAAGACCCGAAAGGGGTGCTGAAACAGGTGGCCGGCTTTGGCTATAAGCAGGTGGAAAGTTTTGAAGGCCCCAAAGGCATGTTCTGGGGAATGACAAACAAAGAATTCAAAGCCTACCTCGATGAGCTGGGCATGACAATCGTATCAAGCCACTGCGACATTAGCAAAGATTTTGAAAGGAAGGCTGCCGAAGCGGCGGAAATAGGAATGAAGTATCTTATTTGTCCTTACAAAGGCCCGCAGAAAGATATTGATGCATTTAAAAAATTCGCCGATGAGTTTAACCAGAAAGGCGAGATATGCAAAAAAAACGGAATCCGGTTTGCCTACCACAACCACGATTACTCCTTTGTGCCTTTCAATGGCGAAATGGGGCAGGATGTGATGATGAAAAACACCGACCCGGCGCTGGTGGATTTTGAGCTGGATATGTATTGGGTGGTTACCGGCGGCCAGGATATTGAAACCTGGCTGAAGAAATATCCCAACCGCTTCCGGTTGTGCCATGTAAAAGACCGTAAGAAAGATGCAAAGCCCACGGATAAAGATGCCAGCTGCGATGTCGGCACGGGCAGCATTGATTATGCAAAAATTCTGAAAACGGCAAGAAAAAACGGGATGCAATATTACATCGTAGAGCAGGAGCGATATGATGGAACTACCCCTTTGAAAGCGGCAGAAGCTTGTGCAGCGTATATGAAGAAACTATCAATCTGACTTCTTTTCTTTTTCTCTCTTTT
>CAYUJD010000142.1:0-3246 GCA_964444975.1 uncultured Chitinophaga sp.
GAAATACTGTAGATGAACGGAGCGTCCCTCCAGCGCTGAAGCTTCGGAGGACAGGCGCAAGGGAAATTTAATCAGGGAACAAATGCTGGTGACAAAAAACGTTTTTTAAAATTCTAAAATGATTGTATTCTGAAGACGGAATCAATCTAAGTTCCCCTTTAGGGGGACAGGGGGCTTATGCAACAAACAGACTTTCTCGTTATTGGTTCGGGTATTGCAGGATTAACGTATGCATTGAAGGTGGCGCAGCGCTTTCCTGATAAAAAAGTGCAGGTGATAACCAAGGCCGCTGCGGATGAAACCAACACCAAGTATGCGCAGGGCGGCATTGCTGTAGTGTACGAGCCGGAAGAGGACAGTTTTGAAAAGCATATTGAAGATACGTTGATTGCCGGCGACGGTTTGTGCAACGAACAAGTGGTAGAGCTGGTAGTGAAAGAAGGACCCGAACGGGTGAAAGAACTGATTGAATGGGGGGCCCGGTTCGACCGGGATGATGACGGCGATTTTAAAAAAGGGAAAGAAGGCGGGCACTCCGAATCACGGGTGCTGCACTACAAAGATGTGACCGGAATGGAAATGGAACGGGCACTGCTGGAAGCAGTGAGCAAACAAAAAAACATCGAGATGATAAAGCATTGCTTTGTCATTGACATAATCACGCAGCACCACCTTGGTTTTCTTGTCACCAAATCCACTCCCGACATTGAATGCTTCGGCGTGTATGTGCTGAACCTGCAGACAAACCAGGTGGAAAAAATTCTTGCAAAGATTACGCTGATGGCAACCGGCGGCAACGGGCAGGTGTACCGCACCACCACCAATCCATCCATTGCCACCGGCGATGGTGTGGCCATGCTGTACCGGGCAAAAGGGCGGATTGAAAACATGGAGTTCATCCAGTTTCACCCGACGGCATTATATGAACCGGGTGTCCGCGGGCAGGCATTCTTAATTACAGAAGCAGTGCGGGGCGATGGCGGCATTCTGCGGAATCATAAAGGGGAAGCTTTTATGGAAAAATATGATGAGCGAAAAGACCTGGCGCCGCGGGATATTGTGGCAAGAGCCATAGACAGCGAGATGAAAAAATCGGGTACCGAGTTTGTGTGGCTCGACTGTCGTCATATTAGCAAAGAAAAATTCACAGAGCATTTTCCGAATATTTATAAAAAATGTCTGTCTATCGGGATTGATATTTCAAAAGACATGATACCCGTGGCGCCGGCAGCACATTACAGCTGCGGTGGTATTAAAACAGACGAGTGGGGGCGGAGCAGCATTAAAAATCTGTATGCCTGCGGTGAGTGTGCTTCTACGGGTTTGCATGGCGCCAACCGGCTTGCCAGCAATTCGCTGCTCGAAGGATTAGTGTTTGCTCACCGCTGTGCCGTGGATGCAGCAGAAAAGATTAACAGTATTTCATTCCGCTCGGATATTCCCAACTGGAGCGCCGAAGGCACCAGCCAGCCGAAAGAAATGATTCTTATCACCCAAAGCCTGAAAGAACTGCAGCTGGTGATGAGTGATTATGTCGGCATTGTACGCAACGACATCCGCCTGCATCGTGCCTCACGCCGTCTTGATTTGTTGTGGGAAGAAACCGAACAACTGTATGAAACAAGCACACTGTCGCCGCAATTGCTTGAGCTTCGCAATATGATTACGGTGGGCTACCTGGTTGTGAAAGGCGCCGGTTTCCGCAAAGAAAGCCGCGGACTGCACTACAATACCGACTACCCGGGCAAGAGTGAACTGGTGCAGAATATTGTTTTGTGATTTTTTATAAACTGCCTGCAATTAATACTCCGGTAATATATTAATACTTTTTTTGTCCCGTAGGGATCCCGGTCACAACCGGGAGTGGGTAGTATATGTTCAAGGAACCATTCATGCGTTCCATCGGAACGCCGGGTGTTTGTTACCAGAGCACCCAACGTTTCTACGGAACGAAAATAACCTGGATTTTTTTTCAAACTCAGCCATAAAGTTGAGTTGATGAAAAATAATAAACCTATACTCACATTCTTACATAAACTTCAGCAATCCACTTCAGAAAAATTACCGGAGTTTTATGCAATAAAAGTTTGGGACAAGCGCATAGAACGGAATCTTGAATGCTTACTCATTAGCTTATCACACTCCCTCCGTTTCCGGTTGTTCGGGTGTAGAGATTTTATACGCTTTGTTTACGAGGTACACACCAAACAAAGTAACAGCTCCGCCGATGGCGAGATAAACAGTGAGACGTTCATCAAACACAATGGCGCCAAGCACCACGGCAACTATCGGGTTGATATATGCATAAATGGATGCCTGTTCAGTAGGAAGATTTTGCAAGGCATATAAATAACAAATGAAAGCGATGA
This sequence comes from uncultured Chitinophaga sp., assembly GCA_964444975.1. GTDB lineage: Bacteria > Bacteroidota > Bacteroidia > Chitinophagales > Chitinophagaceae > VBAS01. Next base: position 2,370 of record CAYUJD010000142.1, read on the forward strand.
GCGAACCGAAGAGGACAAGATATGCGATGGCTGCCCACGACTGCCACGGAATGGCACTGAGCGGCACCGCCCTGCCGGTGGCAACAGAAAAACCATACACTGCAATACTGCTGATAACCATCTGCAGGCCCAGGCTAAAGTAAGGATTGAAATGCACAGCCTGCCGCTTGGTGTACAGGGTGGCCGTGGCCCATGTCCAGGTGGCGATTACAGAAAATAAAATTCCCCAGCGAAACTGCGGGTCAAGAAATTCGTGAAGGTGATCATAAAAAATAATGCATACACCTCCGAAGCCGAGCAGTAAACCTGTGATAGCCATGGCCGGCATTTTTCCTTTTGAAGCAAACAACCCGATAACCACCAGCCACAGCGGGAAGATGGCGCCGATGATGGCGCCCAGCCCGGCAGAAATTTTATACTGTAAAGCCAGGGTACTGAGACCGTTGCTCAGCATAAAGTTCAGAAAGCTGAGAATGATAATCGGGATCCAATCTTTTCCTTTTGGCAACGCTGCCCGTTTGTAAAGAAAAAATCCGACATAAATAATGCCGCCGAGAAACTGGCGGATGCCGGCCAGCTGCAGCGCATCGGGAATATATTGTACACCCTGCTTGCTGGCCAGCCAGGTGGTGCCCCAGAGAAAACACACCATGCTGAGTGCAAAAATCGCTTTCGCTCTTGTTCCTTTTTTACGGATGGTTAATGGATTCAGCGCCGATAAACTTTTAATAGCATCGGCGGATTGTGAAAGGGTTTTATTGAAATCGAATAAAGGCATGAACCTTTCTAAATCCTCCCTAAAGGGAGGACTTATGTGGTTTTAGTAATTCCTCTAAAAGTTTCATAGGGTCTCAATGCTTTTTCTTCATTCAAAAAG
>CAYUJD010000143.1:0-3146 GCA_964444975.1 uncultured Chitinophaga sp.
AAATAATTCACAAACCCGAAATGAATTTTCGATTGCCGCAGGTTGAATGGCGTGTCATCTCTTGTGCCCACTGCCCAGGCAAGATTGAAAATACCGGGCTTTGTTTCCAGCGCCAGGCCAAGGCCTGTGCCGAAGTACGTGTGGCTGTATTGTGAAATGCGGCTGTTGTTCCGGGCCCAGCCACCGTCAGTAAAAATAAAGAAGAAAGAATTCAACCCGATAAGATAACGGTATTCCAGTGTGGCCAATGCATATTGCGACACATACTGGCTTTCTTCATCAAAGCCGCGTAGCATTTTATAACCGCCAATCTGGAAAAGCTCATTGCGGAAAATATGTTCGCTGAAAAAGGCGCCCCCATAAATTGCCGTTTTTAGTGTGCCCTGCCTGCCTAACGGAAAATATTTTGCTGCAGTACCGGCTATTCTAAGCTGGTAGCTTTTCAGTTTTACCGTATCATACAATGCAGCAAAATCAAAACCCGGATCGGAAGGATCTTTCAGTTCCAGCACTTCGTTATTCTTTTTTATTTTTTTTGTACCCGCCGAGCCGCCCAGCCGGTACTCGTGGCCACTGCGGGGATTGAAGCGGTAATTGGTAGAAATTTTTTCCAGCTCCACGCCCAGAGCCAATGAGCTCACATCGGCAATATCGGGCAGCCGCCGGGTGGCTATCACCTGTGCCTCGTTGATGCCGCCCTGGCTGATGATGGTCTGGAAGTTGCGGAAAAAAATTTTTCCCGACTGCGATTCGGAAAGCACATAGCTGCCGCCAAGCTCCAGGTTGATGTTAAGGTAGCTGCTGTCTTTGCGCAGCATGTCGAAAGCAAAATCAATTCCGAAAGGTGACCTGAACAGGTAGGGATGCCGGTAAAAAATATTCAGCCGCGGCGATTTTATCTGCAGCTGTTGCCAGTTGAGGCCCAGCGCTTCGCCGCCGCCAAATGCATTGCGCAAAAGAATATTGGCCTCGCCGGTAATGAGCAGTTTTTTTGATGAAAGCGGGTCATTGTTTGGCAAAAAACCTATCAGCCCGTTTACCTGGCTGCTGCGGCGCTGCTTCAGGTAAAGATTCAGCACCGAGCCCGTGCCGAGCAGATTCATATTGGAAGGCTGCTCTTCCTGCACAAAACTCAACTCCCGGATTTTTTGTGAAATTCGAAGGAGCTTCTGTCTGTTGTAAATGCTGCCATTCGGAATTTCAAGATACCGTTGTAAGAAAAGGTTGGAAATTTTTGCATTGCCAAACACCCGGATGCTGTCAATTTTATACAGTGGCCCTTTGTCAATTTTCAATACGGCCATCACGCTGTCTTCATGCATTTGCAGGCTGTCAAGAAAAATTTTTCCAAATGGGTAGCCGTTATTTTCCAGGTAGTCCAGTGTCCGCTGCTGATAATTTTTTATTTGCTCAAAATCCACTGGCTTGCCAGCAAATAACTTTTCATTCCAGCCGGCTGCCGAAAGCACCTGCGCATCGGCATAAGCAGTATTTAAATGTGCCCATCGGTACTTTTTGCCGAGATAAATAATAAGGGTGGCAGCAGCGGAATCAAAAGCCACACTGTCAAGCGAAGCTGTAACAAATCCTTTTGACTGGAGCAGTGCTGGCAACTTGTTTACATAGTCGATACAGGCGAGCCGCGATGCAAACAGGGTCTGCAAACCAACATCGCTGATTAAATAAGCCGAATCCCTGTCAACCGGTACGGCATGCAGCAGATATATATTCTGTGATGAAGATGTTTTTGAATAAAAGAGGGAGATGCAAAACAGCATTATTGCCGGGATCAGCATTCGTATTTTTGCAGATGCAGTCATTCAAAGGATATTCAAAGGTATTTTATTTGGTTGGGATTTATATCCATACTCCCTTCGGCCGGCAGGTTTGCCTGCCGGAACTTAAACAGTATAATTTTTAATAATTGGCAGGCATTTATATCCATATTCCCTTCTGCAAGCAGGCATGTCACTACTGCAATTTTCATTTCATCACATCGCTGCGGTATAAAAACGAATTGCTGGCGGCTTTATTGAAAGAAACGGAACTGCAAAAGAATTACCTGGACGGTGAACGGGTGGAAACGATTTACTTCGGCGGCGGCACGCCTTCGTTATTGCAGATTGAAGAAGTAAGATTGCTGATTGAAAAGCTCAGAGAAGTTTTTCCGGTAGCAGAAGATGCCGAAGTTACTTTGGAAGCAAATCCTGACGACATTACAAAAGAAAAACTTGCCGGGTGGAAAACAACCGGCATCAACCGGCTGAGCATCGGTGTGCAGAGTTTTTTTGAAGAAGATTTAAAATGGATGAACCGGGCTCATAAGGCTCAGCAGGCAATAGTCATTTTGCAACGGGCCATGCAGTATTTTGACAATATTACCATTGACCTTATTTACGGACACCCGCTGCTGACCAATGAAAAATGGAAACAGAACATTGAAAAGGTGATTGCATTGAACACGCCGCATATTTCCTGCTATGCCCTTACGGTGGAGCCAAAGACTCCGCTGTATAAAATGATAAAGAAAAAAAAGAAAGAAGACATTCAGCCGGAGAAACAAGCTGAACAATTTTTGATGCTGGTTGATCTGCTGGAAGCAGCCGGCTACGAGCATTATGAAATTTCCAATTTTGCAAAACCCGGCCGGCGAAGCCGTCACAACTCTTCTTACTGGCAGGGGAAAAAATACCTGGGTCTCGGGCCGTCGGCCCATTCGTTTGACGGAAAAAGCAGGCAATGGAATGTGTCCAACAACAACATCTACATACAGTTTCTTTCAGAAAATAAAATTCCTTTTGAAAAAGAAATGCTTACTCCGTCACAAAAGCTGAACGAATACATCATGACATCGCTGCGAACGATAGAAGGATTGTGCCTGGAAAAAATTCCTGAAACTGAACGCAGCAGGTTGATGACAGCATGCAGAAAATTTATTGATACAGGAAAAATGATTATGCAAAACGGCAGCCTGGTACTGACAAGAGAAGGAAAACTGTTTGCAGATGGAATAGCGGCGGAGCTTTTCGCTGTTCAGTGATGCTGCCTTCTTTTATAATACTTGATAATTTCCGACACTGCCAGGCAAAGCGCCATCAGCAAGATGGCCGCGGGTCCGAATCCCTGGTACGAGATTAACATAGGGT
>CAYUJD010000144.1:0-3064 GCA_964444975.1 uncultured Chitinophaga sp.
TAAAAAGCCCCGCATTTTCGGTTTTAAAGATTTCACTCCTCTGCCGGTTACGATGCCTAAAAAAAATGCCCTTACTTTTGCCGTTCAGCAATTATTTTTCCTATGACTGATTTCAATCATCTCCGTTCGATATGTGAAAAAAATTCCAGGATCTCCTCAGCAGTAATTGATGGTTTCCTGATTTATTATGCCGCCGCACAGGACAAACTGGACAAAGAAGCTGACAAGCTTCTTTTGCGGTACAGGCATATTACGAAGAAGATGCCTAAAAGCTGGGTCAATACGTTAAAATCGCAATATATCGCCCACCGCATTTTTAAAAAAGACGGGCTGCTCAAAAAATATTTGCGCCACAGCGCATTGAAAAAACCGGATACTGAACAAATGCATTTTCTTTTGGAGCAACTGCATTATTCCTGGCGGTTCAGCTTCAGTTTGATCACCGGAAATCCGGCAAGGGGTTTCTTCAATATGGAAGACATTCTTTCCGGTGAAACGTTTCTGTTATATTCACCCGGTGTTGCTGACATTTATCAAACTCAAAAGCCATTGTTATGGTTTAACCTTTTGGCATTTAACGGCGCCTGCTGGCAGACGTTCGGTCCCATTGCTTATTTCAGGGGCTTTGAGCCTGATGATATTTTCTTCTTTGCTACGGAATTGAACCCCGGATTGGAGACGGAGGAAGACATTATACAAGACATTGAACAAAATCATATACCCTATTCCATGCTTTTTTCAGGATGCGGGATACCTCTTGTGTTCACAAATAATGATCAAAGGGTGCTGCTAACCGCCGAATACCAGGTTGACCGGTTCCATACCGCAGGCGCTCATTTTACAACAAGAAAGGAAGGAACTGTTTCGCAGCACAAACTGAAACGGTGGAGCCATCATCCTCATTTTGCCATAGCTTATTATGATGAACCAGCAAAGCGGCTGCTACTCACCAGCTCAACTGACCGCGGTTTTGCCGCTTTAACCCAGACCTTGAAACAAATGGGCTATGCCATCAGCAGCGAAGCCGACATCCGGGTCAATTTGGCCATGCTGGCTGTGGCAGAGGATATTTTGAAAAAGAAGATTATGCCCGACAGGTATGCTCAACTTTTTGAAGAAGAGCCGGAAGCAAAAAAGCAGGAAGAACTGAACAGGCTCAATAAATTTCTTGCACTGGCCTTGCCCTCAATAAATGCCGGCAAAGAACCCGACATTGAAGCGCTGGCCGAACAGGCAGGTGTGGATACAGCAACCGCCGGCGAGCTGCTTAATACCGTTATCAGCAAGGCAAAAAAAATGCGTAACCGGTGATTGCCGGTGAAAAGCTACTGCAACAGCTATGTGCTGCAGGAATCGAGGAATGCCTGTTCTGCCGGCAGCGGGCATTAACTGACAGGGTCTGCTTTTTTGTAACATGTTCCTGTTTCATTACATTATTTGAGCCATTCTTTTTCAATCATTTTACAAGGCGTTTTAGTACAAGCCTGTTTTAGGCTGAATAATAATTCCGCAATTCAGGCCGTTTTATCATGGTGAAACCAATATCCCATGATAAAGCGGACCATCTGCATTGAGAACCCCGCCCACCTGAAATGCCGCAATGACCAGCTTGTGGTAAGTTTCAGCGGCATCAAGGGTATGGAAGATATACCAGAAAAAACTGCCCCGATAGAAGATATCGGGATTATCATCCTGGAACATCAGCAAATCACCATTTCCCATTACCTGCTGGACCGCCTGCTGCAAAACAATGCAGCCCTAGTGACCTGCAATGCCACCCATCACCCGTCGGGCCTGCTTTTAAACCTTGACGGCAATACGGTGCAGAGTGAACGGTTCAGGGCCCAGGTTGAGGCTGCTGAACCGCTGAAGAAACAACTGTGGCAGCAAACCGTAAAAGCCAAGATAGCCAACCAGGCTGCCCTGCTGCACAAATACAATGTGCCTGCTGAAATTCTGAAGACCTACAGCCAGACCGTGCGCAGCGGTGATGCGGAAAACAATGAAGCAAAGGCAGCGGCCTATTACTGGAAAAATTTTTTTCCGCCGGCATGGCTGTTTTACCGGAAAAGAGACGGAGCGCCGCCAAACAACCTGCTGAACTATGGTTATGCCATTCTGCGGGCCTGCGTGGCCCGGGCGCTGGTTGGCTCCGGCCTGCTGCCCACCCTTGGCATCCATCACCGCAACCGCTACAATGCCTATTGCCTTGCTGACGACATCATGGAACCCTACCGGCCTTTTGTGGATGCCATTGTCCGGAACATTGTTGACAAAACCTCTCATGTGGAAGTTTTGACACAGGAATTAAAAGTTCAACTGCTGAAGCTGCCAACGCTGGATGTAGAACTTGACGGTGAGAAAAGCCCTTTGTTCGTGGCTGTGCAGCGTACTGCCGCATCGCTGGCAAGATGCTTTTTGGGAGAGGAAAAGAAAGTATTGTACCCAGAACTGGGATGATTTCTTCAGCAACATTAAAAATTAAGATACAATGAAACTTTCTTGTGAAGCTACGCAATGACTATGCATGAAAGACTAAATGCCTACCGCATCATGTGGGTACTTGTATTTTTTGACCTGCCTACCGAAACGGCCAAAGACCGGAAAATATATGCCCGGTTCAGAAAAAAATTGATGAACGACGGCTTTGGCATGTTCCAGTATTCCATCTATCTCCGCCATTGCGCCAGCGCCGAAAACGCCCAGGTTCATATAAAAAGGGTAAAACAAAACCTGCCTGAAAAGGGGCATGTGGTAATAATGACCATCACCGATAAGCAATTCGGAATGATCGAAGTTTTCCAGGGAAAAGAGGCTGCCCCCACCGCCGAAGTGCCCCAGCAGTTGGAACTTTTTTAAGCCCCCAACCCCTAAAGGGGAGTAATGAACAGCTTCTTAATTTTCAGTAAGGGTAAAAAAAATGCCCCGAAACGACTTTTCCGGAGCATATTCTTTCAGTTTTTTTGAGGACAAAATCTTTGAAAACCCTTGCCTGACAAGCTTTTTGGCATAAACTGTTGTTATCAAAGATCGTCAGAACTGAATTTGAAAGCAAATCACAACT
>CAYUJD010000145.1:0-3037 GCA_964444975.1 uncultured Chitinophaga sp.
TGCTATAATAGCTTATGGCTTTACTTCAAAGATGTACTTGGACGAAGGGATACTTACCAATTCGCTAATATTAATGTTACCTGTAAGGACATAATAGGCCAGGTGACTTTCGATGGTACCCCTGGTAAGATTTCTTTCTTGAGCTATTTCATCTATGGTTTTCCCCTGCTTAAATAACCGAAATGACTCAAGTTTTGTTTCTCCTTTTACTTTCTTGTCACTGCCTCTTGATCTCCTTTCCCGCTTGGGAATCTTTTCATGAATCAGTGAAGCGAGGTTTTTGTCATGGCAATATTCCAAAATAATATCCAGAAACCGCTGGCCGTATTTTTCAATCTTGGCGTTGCCAAAACCGCTGATTTTTCTAAGCTCCGTCAACGATTGTGGCAGATAACGGGCCATTTCATCCAATGTGTTGCTGCCTGCCACTATATAAATCGGCAAATCAGATTTCGCACAGATGGCATCCCGTAGTTTTCTGAGCCGTTGATGCAAAACGGAATGAGGACTTTCCGTTTTTTCTTTTGCCACCCCTGCATAAGTATTTACTGAAAATGGCGGCACCACAAAGCTTATTTTTCTTTTATAAAAAGATTCTATTTCAACCCTGCCCGAAAATCCGGTGAGCAAATGCTGTTTTAATGAAAGCTGAACAAAAATTTCCCTGAGCAATTCATTCATCTCTTTTGCGTGCTGTCTACTGTCTGTTAACAAAGGAGTTGTTTGCAAAAAACCACTCACCCTGTTTTGTGCATTGGCAAAATATTCTGCACCTGCATTCAACCGCTCATTCAGCTGTTCATTTAATACGGGATTTTCGCCCTGTTGAAATAACCGCTCTATCTGCATGTGAAATTTTACGGCCGTATTTTGCAGCGCATTGATTTCCGCATTCATTTCTTCCACCCACAGCTGTGCTTCTTCATTGAATGAATTTTTATTTTCCTTCAGGTATTTTCTGAGCCCCTTTATTTCTCCTGTTATACCGCTGTAATCAAACAACGACAAAATAAATTTTAGCAGGTAATTTTTCTTTGCCTGCTGCAGCTCATTTGCTAAAGCACTGGTAGAAATATTATTTTGTAAAAAGCGAACTATTCTTTCATCAGTAAACAGTCCCGCAGATCTGATTCTGTTTTGTAATACAATACCGTCAAGCCTGGTGCAGCGGCTTAGCGCCACGTACACCTGCCCCGGCGCAAATGCTTCGCCTGCATCAATAATCACCTTGTCAAAAGTGAGTCCCTGGCTTTTGTGAATGGTGATAGCCCAGGCCAGCCGTAAAGGATACTGGGTAAATGAGCCCAGCACTTCTTCATCAAGCTTGCGGGTGCTTTTATTAACCGTGTAGCGGATGTTTTCCCATGTTTCTTTTTTCACTTCAATTGCTTCCGGTTCATCGTTGCAGTGAACCATTATTTTTTCGCTGCTTATTTCTGTCACTATGCCGATTTTACCATTGAAGTACCGCCTCACTTTTTCCGTATCATTTTTAATAAACATTACCTGTGCGCCGGCTTTCAGCTGAAGCGTTTCATCAGCAGGGTATGCGTTTTCAGGAAAATCACCTTTTACTTCTGCTTTGAAACTAATAACGGGCCTGTTCAGTTTATTCAGCTCATTTTCATTTTTTATTCTTGCCTTTTCATTGTGCGTGGTTAAAATGATGTAGCCATCATCACGGCCATATTTAAAGGAGGGATTGTACCTGCTTTCCAGCAGCTGCCGCCCTTCATCATCAAGCTCATTGTTGCGCACCTGGTTGAGCACCGATATAAACTTTTCTTCGCTCTGCCGGTAAATTTTATCAAACTCAATCAATACCGGCGGCTCTTTATATATTACATGACTTTCGAAAAAATAGGGACTGTTATAATATTCTTTCAATATGCGCCATTCTTCCTCTTTTATTACCGGTGGCAGTTGAAACATATCGCCGATAAACAACACCTGTACGCCGCCGAATATTTCGTGATGCTGCTGGCGGATATGCCGCAGCACGGTATCCACTGCATCCAGTATATCACAACGCACCATACTTATTTCATCAATGATAAGAAGCTCGAGCTCCTGTAATACTTTTTTCTTTTCCGTTGTCATCTTCAACCGGCTGAGCAGACTGATTCTGTTGGCAGCTTCATCATGTTGATTCCGGATACCCCCCTCGGCAGGAATGAATGGCGACAAAGGCAGCTGAAAAAATGAATGCATGGTGACACCGCCTGCATTAATAGCCGCCACACCGGTAGGCGCCACTACAGCCAGCTGCTTGGGGCAGTTCTCTTTTATGTATTTAAGGAATGTTGTTTTCCCGGTTCCCGCCTTGCCGGTAATGAAAATATTGCGGGAGCTTTGATTTACCAGGCCGTCAGCAAGTTGGAACATTTCATTTTCATTATCATAAATCATATTCTAAAATACAATCAGCAGACAATCTATAAAAATAAAAGCTGCAGAAGACACACAGCTTTGTGTCATCTGCAGCTGAATAAATAAACTATTCACCGGCAGGCTTTGCACCCAGCATCAGCAGCTCATTCAGCTGAATTTCGGTGATGTACTTTTTGTTGCCATCCTTATCGTTATAGCTGCGGTTTACAAGCTTACCTTCGATTGCCACTTCTTTGCCTTTGTCCAGGTACTTTTCGGCAATCTCCGCCAGCTTGCCCCAGGCCACCACACGGTGCCATTGGGTTTCGGTTACTTTTTCACCTTTTGCATTGCGGTAGCTTTCGCTGGTGGCGATGCTGAACTGCGCCAGCTTTTTTCCGCCTTCGGTGTTCTTTACTTCGGGTTTTCCACCCAGGTTGCCAATCAGCTGAACTTTGTTTTTTAATGCGTACATAATTTTAAAATTTGTGTCCCCGTATTCAGGCCGGAACGGTTAAAAATTTATTAGCTCAATCAACCATCCTCATTTCCGGTTGACAGCACAAAGATGTACCTGGCAAAAAGCCGGAGCCGGTTTTTACCCGTTTACTCGGCTACGATATACCACTTCCCACAAGCGGGAATTTTAGCAACAAAAAAGAGCGTA
>CAYUJD010000146.1:0-2841 GCA_964444975.1 uncultured Chitinophaga sp.
TCATCTGGATTTTTAACTCAAATGGCCCTCTTAGAATTTACAGGAAGACCCGAAGATAATCTTTTGTTTAACATGGAATATGGAACATTGAAAATTGAACATCCCTTATCGGAAATGTATCGCCTTTACAGGTCTCACCCTTCTTACAATGTAGCTTGGAATAGTGAGTACGAGAAAACTCACCAGTAATGTGCCCGCACATACAGCGGCTATTTGCCACCACACTATTTTTACCGCCGCTTCACTCATGTAATAAGCTTCTTCTTTCAGCTTGAAAAAACCGGTGTATTGCTGCAGGTAAAGCAGGCCCAGCCCAAAAGCAAGACCGATAATGATACCCAGTGTGGTGATGAGCAGCGAATGGCGAAGAAAAATTTTCTGCACTGTCCAGTCGGTGGCACCCAGCGCTTTAAGCACACCTATCATGCGCAGGCGTTCAAGCACAAGAATAATGAGACAGGTAATAAGATTGATAACTGCCACCAGTATCATAAAGCCGATCAGTACATTGCGGGTAATGTTTTGCAGGTTCAGCCAGTCGAAGATGTTGGGGTAAATATGGCGGATGGGTTGTGTGTCCCATGTTTCAGGAAATTCAGGCAGGGCATACAAATCCTCGCTTGCTTTTTGCATCCGGTTAAAGTCGTTCAGAAAAATTTCATAGCCGCCGATTTCCCCCGGCTTCCACTCGTTCAGTCGTTGAATCAGTTTCAGATCGCCGATGGCAAAGTTTTTATCGTACTCATCAATGCCGGTTTTATAAATGCCGGTCACTTCGAGCCTGTCAGGCCGCATGCTGCCATCGGGCCGGATAAAATAAATCAGGATGCGGTCGTGCAAGTTCAGTTCAAGTTGCCTTGCCGTATGAGCTGAAACAATGATTTCTCTTGTGTAGCTGCTGTCGTTGAACTGCAGCCAGCGGCCTTCTTTCAAAAAACTTTGCAAGTGACGAAAATCAAAACCCCTGTCAAGCCCTTTCATCAGCACACCTTCCATTGATTCTTTCGTTTTCAGAATGGCATAGCGGGTGGCGTAGGGATGCATACTCACTACTCCCGGGTAATTTTTTATCACTTTTTCCACCTGTGCATTCATTTCAATCGGCGTTTCTTCAGCTACCGGGCCACGGAATGCCTGCTTAAACTGCACCCTGATATGACCGGAAAAGCTAAACACCTTTCCACTGACGGTTTCCTGGAAACCATTTACCAGCGAAAGGGTAACTATCATCACCGCTACGCTGATCACCGTAGCCGCAACAGAAAGCCGGATGATAAACCGGGAAAATGATTTCTGCTGGTTGAAAGCAATCCGGTTGGCTATGAAACTTGCAACGTTCAAATCAATTTATTTGTCTGTCAAAAGTAACATGCTGAAAAGATTTATCCTCTTTTTCCCCGTAATTTCACAATATAAACACCGGATATAAGTTTTAAGATGACCCGATAATGAAATATCAGTTTTTACTTGCAATAGTATTTCTCAGCACAGTTGCCCATAGCCAGCTGCCCGACCATATTTACAAAACCAACATCCGTTCCATCAAACTGCACAAACCCGGCGACCCCTACAGCTATCCCATCATCAGGCTGGGCAGTGTGGATGACCTGGATCTGTATTTCGATGACCTCGATGGCGGCGTGAAGAATTATTATTACAGCTTCCAGCTCTGCAATGCCGACTGGTCGCCTGCCGGTCTGAATCCTTTTGATTTCATCCGTGGATTTCAGAGCAACCGCATCACCTCCTACCGCACATCGTCCATAGCCTTTACCCGCTACACCAATTATTATGCACGCCTGCCCGACCGCAACTGTTCGCCTTCCCGCTCGGGCAATTACCTGCTGAAAGTTTTTTTGGATGGCGACACTTCCAAACTTGTTTTTACCAAACGCTTTCTGGTAGTAGAAGTAAAAGCAACAGTTGCTGCCCAGGTGCAACAGCCCTTCAGCGGTTCATTATTCAGAACACATCAAAAACTGCAGGTAGCTGTAAATCTGAATACGACTATCAACGTTTTCAACCAGCAGGATGTAAAAGTGGTGTTGTTGCAGAATTTTGCATGGCCCACGGCGGCTTATCTGCAGCGGCCAAATATTTTCCGCGGAAATTATTTTGAATACAACGATGAGTCGCAAACTTCATTTGCTGCCGGCAAGGAATGGCGCTGGATTGACCTGCGCAGCCTGCGCCTGATGAGTGAGCGGATGACCCGTATTGACAAGCAGCCCACCCGCACCGATGTGTATGTAAAACCCGATGGGGAACGTCGTTCGCAGATCTATTTTTATTACCGCGACCTGAATGGTTTTTACACCATCGAAACAACGGACAACATCAATCCCTTCTGGCAATCGGATTATGCTTACGTGCACTTCAGATTTTTCCCGCCGGGCAACAAGCCCTATCCCGAACGGGATGTTTATCTCTACGGCGAGTTCACCAATTATGCTACCGATAGTAATGCCCGGATGGAATTCAACGAGGAAAAAGGGGCTTATGAAAAAACGCTTTTTCTCAAACAGGGGTTTTATAATTATTCTTACGTTACACTGCCTGTGAAAAAAGCCGGCGAGCCGGTGAGCTTCGAAAATACCGAGGGTAATTATGCAAGCACTGAAAATGCTTACATGGTGCTGGTTTATTACCGGCCTTTCGGCGGCCGTGCCGATGAGCTTATTGGTTATGCCCTCATCAATTCACTGCTCGAAAGGCCGTAATAATTTTTATTGAGCCGGCTGCAACGCTCCGATTAAACTGTACTTGCGTTGCTTCTTTCCCCGGTTGGTAATTCCTCTAAAAGTTTCATAGGGTCTCAATGCTTTTTCTTCATTCAAAAAG
>CAYUJD010000147.1:0-2518 GCA_964444975.1 uncultured Chitinophaga sp.
GGAGTAATCCCGGGAATGTGCCATAAGCCCCGACGGGAGTAGGACTAAAAGCATACGTACCGGCACCGGCACCTCCGGGGCCGCTTGTCCAGTCACCACGGGCATCCTGGCGTTCAACAAAACCATTAATAGCAAAATTGCCGGTTGGCGGTACAACAGGCACCGTTCCGGCTTGTCCAAAAGATACAGTACCAAAAAGACTGGTACACATCAAAATAAAAATTTGCCTGAGTAAATGAAGTTTACCTGCAGGCAGGTTCGTTTGTTTTTTCATAAACAATTAGTTGTTTAAATTATTTTTAATAACTACTAATCAGAAGCAAAAGCTTTTCAGCGGAATATTTCAAGTTTTCGGGAGGGTAAATGGAATATTAATTTCAATTTCTCAGAGAGTGATTAGCAGTCTTCAGGGGGAGAAAAAAAAATTTTGTACGAAGGGGTCGGGTTGAACTAAATGTAAACTCCTATCTAAGTTAAGCGCTTTGAGTTGAAATTCTATAATTTTTTACAGCATTTTTAAAAAAAGATTTATATCAGTATCGTAGTTTTACTATTTCAACTAATTTGAATTAAGCTTTTTAGGGGTAGCTTAAACCAGAAATGGTTTCATTTAATAAAATCAAAGTTTACACTTCACTGCAATTAATTAGCAAGATGATGCTGAAATAAAAGCTGGTGGCTCGACACATAAAAATGAATCAATAAATTTTTGTTAACCGTCATATTTATGACTTTACAGACATTCAGTCCTTATAAATTGCGAAATAATTACTTATGAAGCGACTTTGTTTTTTGCTTGCTATAACTTTTTTCTCACTCATTGCAAACGCCCAGGAAAAACCGGAAGGGCTTTTTATTAATTCAAAGGCACCGGATTTTAAAGCCGATGATCAGTACGGAAACACGGTCAGGTTGAAGGATATTCTGAAAGACAGCCTTGTGGTGCTTGTGTTTTACCGCGGCCAGTGGTGCCCTTATTGCAATAAACATCTGAAAAAGCTGGAAGATTCGCTTCAGCTGATAAAGGATAGGGGAGCCAAACTGATAGCGGTGACCCCGGAAAAACCTGAGAATATTTCAAAGATTATTGAAAAAACCGGGGCGGGTTATTCTGTACTGTATGATAAGGATTTGAAAATTATGAAAGCGTATGAAGTGGCTTACGAAGTGGACGAACGCACCGTGACAAGATACAGGAATGCTGACATTGACCTGTTGGCAGCCAACGGTCAGAAGGATAAAGCATACCTTCCGGTACCGGCTGTATATATTATAAGTAAAGAAGGCACGATAGTTTACCGCTATTTTGAACCCGATTATAAGAAACGGGCATCCGTGCAGGAGATACTGGAACAGTTAAAATAATTTTATTCCGGCCAGACAAGCTTCCCTATTTTTCCATTGGTGCCGGCGAGGTACACGGTATTGCCGAACCGGGCAAACCGGCATACATTAAATCCTTCTGTACTGATGAGAAAGAAATTTTTTCCACCATCATAAGAATAGTCCACGCCGTTCAGCCCGCAAGTAACAATGGTTTCTCGGTCAAGAAATTCAACACAACTGCGATAACCGCGGGGCGGGGTTTTGGGCCTGTTCCAGCTTTTGCCCCCGTTGATGGAAATAAAACAATTATTTTCATTGGAAGAATCGGCCGTAAAATCCCCACCAACCACAATTATTCTGTTAGCCTTGCTTTTTTTATAGTTATCATATACCGCTACTGAGTTTGTCCCGGCGGTTTCTTTTCCCTTAGTCATTGGGATATCAAGCGAAGTATAATAATAAAAAAGTCTTGAGTTTTTACCGCCACTTGCAAACACCACAGACTTATTATACAGGTACCGGATATTGGTGCCGCTGGCAGCAAAAAAAGCTTCACCGCTGTCGGCCACAGGCCGCTGCTCTGCCGGAAATTCTTTCCATGTTTGTCCGCCGTCATTTGTTTCGGCAATAAAAAATCTTCCATCCACCGGGTCGCCGATGACGATGCCGTTGCGTACATCCCGAAACTCCATGGCGTCGAGAAACATTCCTTTGGTTTTATTTTCATACACCACTTTCCAGGTATCACCGCCGTCGGTCGTTCGTAAAATATACGCCGGTTCGGCAATGGCCATGATAATAGCGGTACTGGCATCAAAAGCTTCTATATCGCGGAAATCATTTTTCTCAAATCCTTTCACCGTCATCCATTTCCAGTTCTTTCCGCCGTTGGTGCTTTTGCCCACCATACCGTTGCTGCCGCTTACCCATACTACATTATTGTTTACAACTGATAATCCACGGAGACTTGTATTGATTCCGGAATGCACAATTTCCACCTTGGGCAGTTTTTTTCTTTGTGCTGCTGCTGAAAAGGCGGTGACTAAAAAAAACAGCACCGGCAGGCTTAACCATTTGTAAAAGGACATGAAAATTATTTGCGACAAGATAATAATTAATGATGGTATCGTTTGCCGGTTCGGGTAAATGGAATACCATACACCGAATCCGTATTTCATTTTCAAACCGGTTC
>CAYUJD010000148.1:0-2515 GCA_964444975.1 uncultured Chitinophaga sp.
TTCACCGGCAGCTATGCCACTGTGGATGTTGGCTGTAACCCATCGCCTTCTGACGTGGATGCTGCACTTGACGGAGCTACTGCAACGGATGCTTGTGGCACCCCAACAATAAACTTTAGCGATGGCGATGTTATAAGTAATGGATGCTTACGATCAAAAACAAGGACATTTATTGCAACCGATGCTTGCGGCAATACAGCTACTATTTCACGTACAGTAACCGGTGTAAGTGACCTGACAGCACCGGTATTTGTAAATTGCCCTGCTGATGCTGATATAGATTGCAATGCGCCGATACCATCAGCTACAACACCTGATGCTACTGATGCATGCGGCACTCCAACTGTGACATCAACAGGTAGTACTGATAATACAGCAGATTGTTCAACCGGTTTTGGCAGAATAGTCACTCGTTCATGGATGGCGACGGATGCCTGTGGCAATACATCCACCTGCTCTCAAACCATCAGGGTAAGATGCTGCAATGCACTCTGTACATACACGATGGGCTTCTATGGTACCCCGGGTGGCACAGCTTGCGATGGTACAACAGGAGGCATCACTACGGCCGGTCTCATTGGCCAGTCATTGGGCAATTGGGGCGGTACGTTAACAGTAGGCAGACCCGGTCATTCGGTTATTATGAATAATGCAGGTGCGGATATTGCCTGCATCATTGCGCAGCTACCGGCTGTCAGCACTCCAAAAGAACTGCCGGCAGGAGACTTTAATATATGCAGTTTGCCTGCATCACTCCTTGCCGGAGGCAAGATCAAGAATGTACTGCTCGGTCAGACAATTACACTTGGATTGAATCTTGGAATCACTAATCCGTCACCGCTTAGCGGCTTCCCGCTGCAGGCTGGTGTATTAGCTACGCAAGACCTGGTCGGTGATTGTGGTTCCAATACGGCCGAAATCCGTGAATGTGTTTATAATCCATTGGATCCATTTAACCTGATTGATGTTATAAACGAATACACCTATGGTACTATTCATGCAAATGTAATAGCAGCCATAGTTGGTGCTCCAACGGTAAATGGATTATATAACCTGGCAAACGATGCTCTTGCTGATACGGATGGAGTTGTTGGATCAGAAAACGGAGCAACATTAGGTCAAATAACTGAGGCCTTGAATACCATCAACAGAGGATTTGATAAATGCAAGCAGTTTATTGGATGGGATGTTGCGCCATGTCCTCCCACTAACCCCAGCCCTAGAATTGCAGGTACAGTAATAAACGCAACTGAAGAACTGAAAGTAGCGGCCTACCCCAATCCTTACGAAGAGAATTTTTCACTGAAAGTAAATTCTCCCGTAAGCGGTGAAGCACAGATCGGCTTCTATACAATTGACGGAATTAAAATCGGCGAAATGAAACGGGATGTTGTTGCCAACACCGATGCGTGGATACCATTCAAGGTACCGGCCGTTTACAGAACAAGAATTGTGTATACGGTTGCCGTGGGTACATACTATACAAGAGGCATTGTGCTGAGCCCGAATTAATATTGAAAGGAAAACCGGATTTCAAGTCCCGCATTTACCCCGCGGGACTTTTTTTGTGCGTACCTGGTAAATTCAGGATATTGATTTTTGTAACTGAAAATTGAAACACAATCAACAAAATTTTCATAAAAACAACATCATCTTTGGAAGAACTTTTAAAGTTCCTCTATAAAAAAATAGTGCTTCCGGAATTCTTTACTTTTTAACGTAGCCTGTCATGTGAGATATTACTTCTTACGATGCATAAAAAAATTATTACAGCAATTGGCATTTTCTCATTATTACAATGTCAAAAAGAAGAATACACATTGGTGTTTATACTATGAATATTAAATTGATAAAGAGACTCGTAATTATACGATGTAGCTTAAAATCGATTTTTCAAATCTTTTAATCAAACAGAATGCAGTTCCATCAAGCGTTTTATAGCAAAAAAAAAAGTGATTGCCCTCGTGCATGGTAGACGATAAAAAAAAATCTACCCTCCCGATAAAAAATTATTGCAAATAAGTTGTTGGTATTTATTCTTCCGTTTATCTTAGTAGCCAGTATCAAGTGTATTCTTACCAATTTCCTGTTAAAAGACCTCTCATTTTTCTCCACTCATTGAAGACTTTTTTATTATCCTCCCCTGCCGGAAACAATTCTTCAAAATCCCCTGAAAGCCTCCCGGTTTCTGATTAGCATGTTAGTTCGTCTTTATTAATTCTATTAAACTACTACCTGTTTATGAAAAAACAAACGGACCCGACTGCCGGTAAATTAAATTTACTGGGGTCTTGTTTTTTACTTATCTGTACCAGCTTTATTGGTACCATCACTTTTGGACAAGCAGGAACGGCGCCTGTTGTCCCTCCCACAGGAAATTTTGCTATTAATGGTTTTGTGGAACGCCAGGATGCCCGTGGTGACTGGACCAGCGGCCCCGGAGGTGCCGGTGCCGGTACTTATGCTTTTAGTCCTACTCCCGTCGGGGCTTATGGCACATTCCCGGGATTACTCC
>CAYUJD010000149.1:0-2245 GCA_964444975.1 uncultured Chitinophaga sp.
GGGGTACAAAGGATAATTATGAGTTTCTGGCTTCCATGAATGGTTAATATGATTATTTAGTCAACAGAAGTAATTCTGTTCGTCAGCCGTTGCGTCGCACACTTGTACGGCAGTGCATGCATCGGCTTATTTATTTTTGCACAATGGCGGTTGAAAAAATAAATATTGAACAGTTTCTTGAACTGGCAAAACGCCACCCGGTAATTGATGTGCGCAGCCCGGCAGAATATAAACATGCCCATATCCCTGGCGCATACAGTTTGCCCCTTTTTACTGATGTGGAAAGAGCCGTAGTGGGAACCGCTTACAAACAGGAAAGCCGCGAACAGGCCATCAAGCATGGCCTTGGTTTCTTCGGGCCAAAGATGAAGAAGATGGTAGAGGATGTGGAGAGAATTTTAGATTTATGTTCCGATAATTATCGGGAGCATAGTTCAGATTTGAGCAACCAATCTGCAATCGCCAATCTGCAATCGAAAATCCTTTTAATCTACTGCTGGCGCGGGGGCATGCGCAGCGGGGCCGTGGCCTGGCTGATGGATGTGTACGGCTTCAAAGTCTATACGCTTATCGGGGGCTATAAAAAATTCCGTCGCTATGTACTCGACACATTCAAACTTCCTTTTCACTTCAATATTCTTGGTGGCTACACCGGCTCCGGAAAAACCGAAGTGCTGAAAGAGCTGAAAAAAATGGGAGAGACCGTAATTGACCTTGAAGCAATTGCCAGGCACAAAGGCTCTGCTTTTGGAAATATCGGCATGCCTCCTCAGCCAACGCAGGAGATGTTTGAAAATATTTTAAGTATTGAATTAAGGAAAGTCCCTGAAATCCCCCCTTTAGGAGGCAGGGGGGCTTGGCTCGAAGACGAAAGCCAGCGTATCGGCCTGGTGAATATTCCCAACGACCTGTGGCATACCATGCGCCGCTCACCGGTGTATTTCCTCCATATTCCTTTTGAGGAAAGACTAAAGCATCTTGCAGAGGAATATGGCGGCCTGGACAAACAACGGATGATTGATGCCATCGGCCGCATCCGCGAACGCCTCGGCGGGCTGGAAGCCAATAGAGCTGCTGAGCTGCTTAAACAGGACAATATCATCGAAAGTTTCCGTATTCTTCTGAACTATTACGATAAATGGTACACCCGGGCGCTGCACAATCGGGAGGGTTTAAATGCGTTATTACATACGATAACCTGTGAATCCGTAACTCCCGAAAATGCCAATAAACTGGTCCAACAGCCTGTCACTTATGAAAATCCTTAAATGCCTGCTGCTTATCCTTTTTTTCCCTTTTATTGGATTTGCACAAGCATTGAATGGAATCTGGACCGGTGTGCTCAGCAACGACAGTACAACCATCCGCAAAGACCAGAGTTTTGAAATGGCCCTGACCGAATACCGCGGCAGGGTGTATGGATATGCCTACTCTACTTTTATTGTAAACGATACACTTTATTACATTGTAAAAAGAGTAAAGGGAAAAGTGGAAGGCGATATTTGCGAGGTGGAAGATGATGATGTCGTCTCGCATAATTTTCCGCAAAAACCTGAAAAAGGCGTTTATGTCACTTACACTTTAAGAAGAAACAGCACCGACAGCACATGGACACTCGATGGCAACTGGAAAACAAATTCCACAAAAAGATATTATGCCATTTCCGGCAAAGTGGAAACAAAAGAAGAAAAGGACATCAGCAAGTCAAAACTGTATGAAC
The DNA here is from genome assembly GCA_964444975.1 of uncultured Chitinophaga sp. Classification (GTDB taxonomy): domain Bacteria; phylum Bacteroidota; class Bacteroidia; order Chitinophagales; family Chitinophagaceae; genus VBAS01. The sequence goes on from CAYUJD010000149.1 coordinate 1,721, forward strand.
ACCTCGGCGACCTGAACCTGCAGCAAACTCTTGCTTTTAATAAACCGGCTGATGATAAGAAAACCAGTAAAACAAAAACTGTTACGGATGCTATAGCTAAAAAGAATGTAACAGTAGAAAAGAAAAAAGATGTGGGTGTAGCTGAACAAACCCGGGTTGACTTAAAACAGCAACAGGATTTTACCAAAACCGAAACCAGGCTGCCTGAGCCCGTATCAACAGATGCTTTTGCAAACAACCAGCCTGCCCAAACAGAAAAGAAAGCTGTAGCCGTAACGGAACAAAAACAGCCGGAGAAAAAACCACAGCAGGATTTAGCCAAAACTGAAATCAAACAGCCTGAACCCGTATCAACAGATATTTCTATAAACAACCAGCCCGCTCAAACAGAAAAGAAAACCGCGGCTGTGACTGAACAAAAGCAGCCGGAGAAAAAACCACAGCAGGATTTAGCCAAAACTGAAATCAAGCAGCCTGAACCCGTATCAACAGATATTTCTATAAACAACCAGCCCGCTCAAACAG
>CAYUJD010000150.1:0-1852 GCA_964444975.1 uncultured Chitinophaga sp.
TAAATAATCTCCTTCAGCTTTTCTACCACAATATCCACTTCCTCTTTCGTATTATACTTGCTGAAGGAAAACCTTACGGCCACCAGGTTGGGATTGTTGTTGATGGCCCGGATGACATGCGAGCCCTGGTTGGCGCCGCTGGTGCAGGCGCTGCCGCCCGATGCGCAGATATTGTTCATGTCAAGATTAAATAAAATCATTTCACTTCGCTCCGATTTGGGAAATGAAACGTTCAGCACCGTGTAAAGGCTCCTGCCCTCTGCATCGCCATTGAACTGAACTGCCGGAAAATTTTTGCGCAGCTGCTCTATCATGTATGTTTTAAGCCGCCGGATGTAACTGCTGTCTTTTTCAAAATGCTCCATCGCCAGCTCCAGTGCTTTGGCAAAGCCGATGATGCCATAAAGATTTTCGGTGCCGGCCCGCATGTTTCTTTCCTGGCCGCCGCCGAAAATGAAAGGATGAATTTTGATGTTGTCGTTGATGTATAAAATGCCGCAACCCTTGGGCCCATGAAATTTGTGACCCGAGCCGGAAATAAAATGCACGGGTGTATTTCTCAAATCAAGGGGGTAATGACCCACGGTTTGCACACAGTCGGAATGAAAGATGGCGTTGTATTTTTTACAGATGGTGCCCGCCGCATGCAGATCGAGCAGGTTACCGATTTCATTGTTGGCATGCATCAGCGTCACCAGGCAGCGTTCTTTGTGTGAAGCCAGTTGTTTTTCCAGATCATCCAGGTCAACATGGCCGTCGGGTAAAAGCTTTACATAGCTGCTGGTCACATTGAAATCATGATTGTAGTGTTCCACCGTGTGCAGCACGGCATGATGCTCGACAGGTGAAGTGATGATATGCCGGCAACCCAAATCCCGAATGGCGGCGAGAATAGCGGTATTGTTGCTTTCGGTGCCGCCGCTGGTAAAAAATATTTCACCGGGATGGGCATTCAGCAGCTTGGCCACGGTTTTGCGGGCTGTTTCAATAGCCAGCCGGGTTTCCCTGCCGTAAGAATAAATGGAAGAAGGATTGCCGAAATGCGTGGTCATATACGGCATCATGGCCTCCAGCACTTCTTTATCAAGGGCTGTGGTGGCAGCATTATCAAAGTAAATACGGTGCATAAACCTCAAACCCCTAATGGGGATTATTATTAAGATTATAATTGGAAATAATGCGGCGCAAAGATAGGTAAATAGGCTGTTCGGGAAGGTGGTTGTGCGAACGGGGCAACATGGCGGATGAAATTTGCGTGAACACTTCGGTGAGCACAAAAAATCATACTGTCACTCTCATCCTCAACAAACCATTTTCTGCCAGTTCGGTTAAATAAAAATCTTTCAGCGATTCCAGGTAATCATTCAGGGCAGGATTATCCCACAGTGTATTGGATGACACATAGCCGTATTTTTCCTTAAAGTCACGCCAGGCCAGTTCATTACTTATGCATTCATAAAAAACATCGTCGCAGAAAGCCTGCAGTACCGGCTCCGCTTCTTCCTCCATTTTTATGGTATGAGAATAGAGGTCATCCGGCTCGTCGTCCAGCGATTTTTGGCATAAGCCGGATACAGGGATATGTTCATATCCAAGTTGAAATACTTTTTCCATCAGGGTTTTCATTGCCGCATTATGCTCATAAACGTCGGCAGAGCTGTCAATAACGTATTGAGCCAGGTAAATCATTCGGGTAAGCTGCTCCAGTTCTTCGCAGGTCAGGCTTAATTGTATTTTGGCTGGGTTCATAGCTGTAATGATTAAACGGTTACCAATATCCCCCGGCCGTAATGCGGCATAAACAAAAAACTACAGCCGGCAAACGGAAAATTAAAAAATTCTTTTAAATTTA
>CAYUJD010000151.1:0-1760 GCA_964444975.1 uncultured Chitinophaga sp.
TTAAATTAATACCCATATTTCTCCAGGCTCAATAGAATTGTTACAGTTGAAGTGTGCGACGCAACACAAGCCCAATCAGGGATCCTCAGCTGGTTACATAAACTTCATCCACTGCATATGACGGCTTATCAAAGAATCAAAGAATGCCCGACCTAAGTTCCCCCTTTGGGGGGCAGGGGGTAGGTTATTACTTAAACGCATTAATCCCCGTCACATCCATACCGGTTATCAGCAGGTGAATGTCGTGGGTGCCTTCGTAGGTAATCACACTTTCCAGGTTCATCATGTGGCGCATTACCGGGTATTCGCCGGTGATGCCCATGCCGCCGAGTATCTGCCTTGCATCACGGCAAATATTGCCGGCCACTTCGCAGGCATTGCGTTTGGCCATGCTCACCTGCTGCGGTGTGGCCTTGCCTTCGTTCATCAGTACGCCAAGCCGCCAGTTGAGCAGCTGCGCTTTGGTGATTTCCGTTATCATCTCAGCAAGTTTCTTTTGCTGCAACTGGAATGAAGCGATGGGTTTACCAAACTGAATTCTTTCTTTTGAATAGCGCAGGGCGGTATCATAACAATCCATCGCTGCGCCAATCACACCCCAGGCAATGCCGTAACGGGCTTTTGTGAGGCATCCCAGCGGGCCCTTCAATCCTTTTATATTCGGAAAAATATTTTCTTTCGGCACTTTCACATTGTCAAAAACCAGCTCGCCGGTGGCGGAGGCACGCAGGCTCCACTTGCCATGCGTGGTGGGTGTAGTGAATCCTTCCATTCCTCTTTCCACTATCAGACCGTGAATCTCGCCTTGTTCATCTTTTGCCCACACCACTGCTACCTGGGCATACGGCGCATTGCTGATCCACATTTTGGCGCCGTTCAGTATCACAAAATTGCCGGCATCTTTAAAATTGCTGAGCATGCCCGATGGGTCGCTGCCATGGTTGGGCTCCGTCAACCCGAAACAGCCAAGCCATTCACCGCTGGCCAGTTTGGGTAAATATTTCCGGCGCTGGGCTTCGCTGCCGTACTGGTAAATGGGAAACATAACCAGTGAACCCTGCACCGATGCGGTGGAGCGTACGCCGCTGTCGCCTCGTTCCAGTTCCTGCATCATCAGGCCGTAGCTGATATAGTCCATGCCGCCGCCACCGTACTCTGCCGGAATGGTGGGGCCGAAGCAACCCAGGTCGCCAAGCTGTTTTACAATCTGCTCAGGAAACTCGGCCCGCTGGGCATAATCTTCAATGATGGGAGAAATTTCTTTCTTCACGTAATTACGTACCGCATCACGAATGTGTTTGTGTTCTTCGGTGAGCAGCTCATCTACCAAATAATAATCCGGGCTTTGAAAAAGGTCGGTGCGGGCAGCCATGGTTTGATTTTAAATTTTAGATTGCAGATTTTAGATTTGGGCAAAGGTAGCTGATTGAAGTAAATGCCTGATATTTGAATGATGGAAAAGTCATCAAAAAAAAATAATTTAAAATTTGGTTTATCTGTAATTGCTGGTGCAGGGGCTGCGTTTATAATGGCACTAATTCTGTATCCGATTGTCAGAATCATTTTTGACAATTTCTTTCATTTATTTTCTGGCAGCGATGCTCCCAAAAATCTATGGGTGGATGATTTGATTGTTCAGTTAAATTTTATGCTGAGGTTTTTTATTTCATCAGCATCAGGCGGGTTTGTTTCTGCCATCTTATCACCCTTTAAAGAATGGATTTTTGTAACAGCGTCAATGATAATAGTAATAGTTGTAA
>CAYUJD010000152.1:0-1740 GCA_964444975.1 uncultured Chitinophaga sp.
CCGGTCAGTGGGCGCCTTACCGCACCTATGCCTGCATGTACCTGTGGCGGTGGAAAGATAATGTGCCGGTGAAGGGCCAATAGCTGCCGGCCGTGAAGAAATAATATGGCTGCTCTTTTTCATTCTCCGCAAGTTTCGGGTTTCATGGGTTTTTCACCTGTATTACTTTTGTAATATCATGACCGATTATGAAAGAATAGAAAAAGCCATTCATTACCTGAAAGAAAATTTCAAACAACAGCCGGAACTGGAGGAAGTGGCCCGGCAGGTGTACCTGAGCCCGTTTCATTTTCAGCGGCTGTTTAAGGATTGGGCCGGAGTGAGCCCGAAAAAATTTCTCCAGTTTATCAGTCTTGAATATGCCAAAGGTTTGTTGAAGCTGAATTTTTCATTGGCGGATGCAAGTTTCGAAACAGGCCTGTCCGGCACCGGGCGGCTGCACGATTTGTTTATCACCATCGAAGGCATGACACCCGGTGAATATAAAAACGGCGGCACTGAGTTGCAGATTAATTACAGCTTTGCCGAAACACCGTTTGGCGATATCATCATAGCTTCTACACCCAAGGGCATCTGTCATTTATCGTTTGTGGAAAAACAGCAGCAGGGTATTGAATCACTTCAGCATTTATTTCCCAAAGCAAACATGCAGCAGAAAACGGATTTGCTGCAGCAGAAAGCGTTGAAGTTTTTTACCGGCGACTGGAGCAACCTGGAAAAAATCAAGCTGCACCTGAAGGCAACTCCTTTCCAGGTAAAAGTGTGGAATGCGCTGCTGCATATTCCTTTTGGCGGGGTATCCACTTATCATTCCATTGCTGCACAAATACAAAATCCAGAAGCAGCAAGAGCGGTAGGCACGGCAGTTGGCGATAACCCGGTTGCTTACCTGATTCCCTGTCACCGGGTGATAAAATCAACCGGGCTTACCGGCGGATATCATTGGGGCAGCATTCGCAAAACAGCCATCCTCGGCTGGGAAGCGGCAAAAGTTTCTGCCGCGTAAAAGAAACTCTGAGAATATTGCAACTGGAACACAGACCTGGAGGCAGGTGATACTGATTAACAGGATTAACGCCCCTTATCAGCGCTTGTCAGCTTAATCCGCGTCATCAGCGTTCATGTAGAAGTTAAGTCAGCAATTTCCGGGTTGTTATCATTTCATTCCTGTTTCAAATTTGTGGTGTAAAATTTTCAGTGCATGAAGAAGTTTAAAATCGTTCCGCTAAGTGAAGAATATGCCGACAGAATCCGACGTACCGGGAAAGACGATTTCGGGCATGAAGTAATGGAGCAGGTGGCAATGGGCTATGGACCCTGCCGGGTTTCTTTAAAACCATTTGAACCAGGCAAAGATGTGCGGCTTTTATTCAGTCACAGCCCGTTTGAAACCAGCAATGCATTCAACCAGCCGGGGCCGGTGTTTATTCATAAGGAAAAAGTGGAAGCTTACAGCGACATTCACCGCTTTCCACCGGAAATAAAAGCAGACAAAAAAAATTTTCCGTTAACGCTTATCGGCTACAGCAACGACCAGCGCATGGTATTTACCCGCCTCGTTGGAGATAGCGATGTGGATGAAATGATACCGCTGATATTTGCTGAACATACCGAAGTGGAATACCTGCATGCCCGCAATGCCGAAGCGGGTTGTTTTATCTGCAGGATTGAAAGAGTGTAATCCCGTTCAGTTCTTTTTGATATCTTCCCACAAGCCCAGCAGGTTGCCCTCACTGTCGG
>CAYUJD010000153.1:0-1718 GCA_964444975.1 uncultured Chitinophaga sp.
AAGAGCTAAATCATATTCAGTTGAATATCTTTGACTAATATCGAAACGCTTGTGAGTCCAGAAATAAAAAAGAAAAAGAGAAAAAGTTTATTTAATCTCATATGTAAAAATTTGTTACAAAATAATTTATAATAATACCACAGTCAATACCCGCTTCGTGGTATTTTAATTCAATAAAAAAACCGCCTGAATCAAATCCAGCCGGTTTCAAAACAATTACTTTTGTAATCAATTAATTGTCCAAACCTCATTTCCCCTTAACAGTTTGTCAAGATCGGCAGGCTTTTTTTCTTTCGCTGCAGTTATTTGCTGCTCCATGGCATCCTCGTAGCAGCGGCGCTGTGACTGGTAGAAAACACCAAAAGGCCTTGGCAAATGACCCTCTGCAGACGGGTTATCAAAAATGCGGACCAGTATCTGTGCTTTGTATATATCCTGCTCATCATGAATCCACAGATCGTCGGGGCTGTACCCATCCGTGAGACTTACTACCCGTGGAGTAAACCCATCGAGCCTGATACCCTTATCTCTGCCTGCCCCAAAGATGAGTGGTTTGCCCTGTTCAAGAAAAATAGTTTCTTCGGCCTTGGTTGCTTTTTCAGTAAACACTTCAAATGTGCCGTCGTTAAAGATGTTGCAGTTCTGGTATATTTCAAGAAAAGAGGCTCCCTTATGCGCATTGGCCCGCAGCAGCATGGCCTGCAGGTGTTTGGGATCACGGTCCATGGTTCTTGCCACAAAAGTGGCGTCGGCGCCAAGGGCTAATGCAAGCGGATTGAACGGATGATCAATGCTGCCAAAGGGAGTTGATTTGGTAATCTTGTTTTCTTCCGATGTGGGAGAATATTGTCCTTTGGTGAGCCCGTAAATCTGGTTGTTGAACAAAAGAATGTTGACATCAAAATTTCGGCGCAGCAAATGAATGGTGTGATTGCCGCCAATACTGAGGCCATCCCCATCGCCGGTTACAACCCACACACTCAGGTCGGGTCTTGCAGCTTTCAATCCGCTGGCTACGGCAGTAGCCCTGCCATGAATGGAATGCATGCCGTAGGTATTCATATAATACGGAAACCGGCTGCTGCAGCCGATACCCGAAATAATCACAATGTTTTCTTTTGGAATACCCAGCGTAGGCATCACTTTCTGCACCTGTGCCAGAATGGAATAATCGCCGCAGCCCGGGCACCAGCGAACTTCCTGGTCGGTAGTAAAATCTTTCGGCGTCAGAACGGGGGCTGTTGTGGGTTCACTCATAAAAAACAGGCATTGAGTGCAAATTTACACGAGACGAAGGAATGTTCAATGTTCAATTTTCACTATTCAATTATTAGAATCCGACAACCTGGAAATTGAACATTGAGCATTGATCATTGATCATTGAGCATTTACAGCCAGCTCTTCCCAGTACTCCGCCGCCCGGCGGGTGCGGGGGATTACTATAGTGCCGCCCACAATATTTGCTACTGCGAATATCTCGTACATCTGTGCAGTGCTTACACCAAGTTCGTGGCATTTGCCTAAATGATATTTGATACAATCGTCGCAGCGCAGCACCATACTGGCTACCAGGCTCAGCATTTCCTTTGTCTTTTTATCAAGCGCCCCGTCTTCGTATGTGTTGGTGTCCAGGTTCCAGAGGCGTTTCCTGACCAGGTTGTTTTTGGCAAGAATGACTTCATTCATGCAGCTGCGGTAATCATTAAACTCTTTTACTA